>CAIQHB010000068.1 GCA_903871465.1 uncultured Methanosarcinales archaeon | reverse complement strand
TAACAACCGAGACGTTCCTTGCTTTTCACTAAGCCCTCGTAACATCCAAGTAGTAAAAGAATCCATATTATGTAATAGTTATATTAGTATATAAAGCTTTTCATATTAAAAGGTAAGATGGGTTTATAGGAATCCTCTAATTTTACAATGTATCCTTAAACTAGTTCATAATTCTTCACAATATTTCATAATTCTTCATAACTTTTCATAATTCTGCTGATCGCAACCGCAATCTTTTTACACGATTCCGCTAGGACGAGTGGCCAACCTGCGGGCCGCCTTTAAAGCAAAGCGATTGGATATCCAGACCCAAAAGCTTCAATCGCAAAAATTCCAAAGGCTGCCCGTCTTATGGAGGGAGAATATGGCATTCAAAGTCCCCGCTGATATCGCCAAGGCAGCGATTGCTGCCGGATGCACGAAATGCAACACCACAACGCAAAAGCTCCTGGTGCTGGGCTTTCTCGCCGGAGCCTACATCGCCTTCGGAGCCTTGCTGAGCGAGATAGTGGCAGGAGGCCTGTCCAACGGCACCATCACCGTAGCGGATGGCGCAATCTGGAAGATCGCTCTGCCGACTGGCCTTGTAAAGTTCGCAGCGGGCGCAGTATTCCCCGTGGGACTCATGCTGGTAGTAATCGGCGGCTCTGAACTCTTCACAGGAAACTGCATGTTCGCGCCCATCAGTGTCCTCAATGGCGAGGCCTCCGTTAAGGGTCTTCTTAAGAACTGGTCGTTAGTCCTTATAGGAAATTTCTTAGGATCGATATTTGTGGCCTATTTTCTGGCATATCAGTGCGGGTTCTTCGATAACCTCCCCTGGGCGAGCTGGGCTGTCACTGTGGCCAATACCAAATGCGGCCTGGACTTTGGCACAGCATTCCTGCGAGGAATAGGCTGCAATTGGCTGGTCTGCCTGGCGGTATGGCTGGCTATAAGCTCGGAAGATGTGATCAGCAAGATATTCGCCTGCTGGTTCCCCATCATGGCCTTCGTGACCATCGGCTTCGAACATAACGTAGCCAATATGTTCTTCATTCCCCTGGGCATCTTTGTTGTTAACAATCCGGCCATTGCCGCAAAACTTGCCACAGCCAACGTAGCCACTGCGAACCTTGCCGGAGGTTCCGGATGGTACAATTTATTCATCACTAATCTGATCCCCGTGACACTGGGTAACATCGTGGGAGCGGCATTCTTCGTGGCGGCACTCTACTGGTATGTCTACATCAGAGGACCTGTATGCGTGGTGAATGACAAGAAGACGGCGAAGAAATAGATCTTCGTTATGAATTTTGTCTTGGTAGTGAGGAGCCCGGGCCCCTCACTCATTACCCATTTCTCACCTATTCTCGCGTATGCAGGACATAGCGTAAGGCTGATTCAGTGCATTGTCGAAATAAGTATCTTCATCCTCATTGCAGATCCTCATCTCCACTCAGAAGACATCCGAAATAGTGCTCAAGGCGAGATAGCACGATTCCAGTGTAGATATGCCGCCGAACTGTGACCCTCTAAAACCGCCATTCTCATTCTGAAGGGAGTTTATGAAAGATGCAATGCCTAAGGGATCAGGAATTTTGACATATTGTGCGATCTTGTGACCTGCATATGTGCTCTCAAGGGTCACTGAGCTGGCAGTAGGATTTCCCACATATCCCTTTCTGGTTGTGCAGCGTTTCAAGAAGTCTGAAATTTGCTCGATATATGAGGAAGGCAAGGCGATAGGATAGCTTCTCTTTTCCATAGCTTTCAGAATCTCTACGGCCATATAAGTGCTCATGACATCCTGGCGACGGCTCATATCGAGAAGCGCGAGGGTCAAGCTCACCAAACCGCTATCTATATTGTCAGCACCCAGCTCTATGCGCTTAAGAACTACGCTCAAAGACGACGAAAATATGCTCGAACCATACATCCCATATAATTCGTATTTGAAATAGCAAATTAGAGGCGTGGTTGGAACTAGGCAGGGTCTTTCCTGTTCCGCTCCTTTGTAGCTCCACCATAGCGTTCCACTTTGAAAGTCTACCTTTGCTCCTGCCAATCTCAAGCACTTCATGGCATAGTAAGCCCCATTAAAATCGAATTTGTCGTACTCGGAAAGGAAATTTATTATTTCATCATCTGGCGAGGCTGCCTCTAGCATTTTGAGGCAAGCCATGGCAAAAAATGTGTCCCGGATGGTTGGCGGAAGTTCTCTTACAAATGAGTAGCCGCTTCCACCAATTTCTTTAATCTGCCTATCATTGATATACCGGATAAGGGCCTTTAAGTCTGGCATGACGTTCCTCCTGACTAGGAGTCATCAGCCATGAGGCGGTTAGGGTGGACTCCATCACCACCATTATTATGGTGTGCTGGGATCAGATTAAAGATTTTCGATGGGCTTATTTATCATCATAAATTGAACCGGAAATTCTTATAACCTCGATAGGCGATTGGCATCTGCTTGGCGATGGGGTCCGCCCAGGAATAAATGCCTGAATCGCCCAAGGGGGCTGATGACACCTACCAGAATATAGTTGGAGTGACTGTAGGTGGCAGTAGATCTTTATTCGACTGCGTTGATCGCAGCGGTTGTAGTAGTAACCGGCATTTTGAGCATCAGGCTGCGCATCTCCTCTTCGATCCTTGAGGCTGGGGCGGGAATACTTCTTGGCAGTTTTCTCGGAGTCGGGATAGAGCCGTGGCTCGATTTCCTGGCAACATTTGGCGGCTTGATGCTGACTTTTCTGGCTGGGGCAGAAGTAGATCTCTATCTATTGAGAAATAACGCCAAGAAAAGCTTCACCATAGGCACCATGGCCTTCGTCGTGCCCTTGATAGGCGAGATAATCTTCTTGTCCGCTTTTACAGATTGGTCTTTCTTGGCCAGGCTGGCAGCAAGCCTTGCCTTGACAACCACATCGGTGGCAGTGGTTTATTCCGTGCTGCTGGAGTACGAACTGCTGGACCTGAAGGCCAGCAAGCTGATAATAGCAGCTACCTTTGTGAACGATATACTAACCCTGATCGGAATCAACCTGATGTCACCCAGCTTCAACCTGTACACCATTGCTTTCCTGGTCATAATAGCCTTCATGATTCTGGTGCTGCCAAGGATGCTGGAGTTTCTGGTGGACAGCTACGGAAAGAGGGCGGTGGAACTGGAACTCAGATTCATATTTGCCGCCATGCTCGGCGTCTCTTTCATCGCGGACGCCGGCAAACTTCATGCTGTCTTTGGTGCCTTCGTCCTGGGTCTCGTGTTCGCGAACTGCATTCATAGCTACACCGATATACTCTCTAAGACTCGATCCGTGACATTTTCACTCCTGTCGCCGGCGTTCTTCGTGAGAGCCGGCATGCTCATCTCCCTGCCTGCAATTGTGCAGAATGTAGGCATAATCTTAGGATTGCTGGGTGCCAAGATGCTATCCAAGTTCATCGGAACGTACTACTTCAATAAGAAGTGGATTCCAGAGGCTCCGATCTTCTCCACCATGCTCCTTTCCACAGGGCTTACCGTAGGAACGATAACTGCCACTCTAGGGCGGGATCTGGGTTTTCTTGATCAGACACAGTTCTCCATTGCCGTGACCGCCGTAATCCTTAGCGCTGTAGTTCCGACTCTCATTGCCAAGAGGTTTGTGCCGACCAGGACGCAATAAAAAATTGATAATTCATTTGCGAATACCATTGACGGATCACCATCATATATGATAAGATCCTAATTAATAATGGAGGAACAAAGAAGATGGAACACGTTGAGGATTATGGAATTAGGAGGATAGTAGTCGCTGTGGATACCTCAGACTACTCTGAGATGGTCATGGCTAGAGCTTCTGCGATAGCAAATGCCTCCTCCGCGGAGGTCCATGTAATCAGCGTTGTCGCCCTCCCGAAGCTGATAGCCTCTGAGGCAGATATCGGGATGGAGGATGTGCGCATCAGCGAAAAAGAGTTTCAAGAGAACCATAAGAGGCTGATAGATGAATATCTTAGGGGGCACGACCTGCATATCGAATCTCGTGTGCTCCACGGAGACCCTTCCGGCAAGATCCTCTCGTATGCAAATGAGATCGGAGCGGACTTGATTGTCATGGGCAGCAAGGCCTACGGCAAGGTTCAAAGGTTCCTTCTGGGCGGGGTGTCCGAGGACGTGGTGAGGAATGCCAAATGCTCGGTTATGATCGCGAAATAGCCTCATAATCCAAAGAAGGATTAAGAAGAGCTGAGGGGCAGCAATACGATTTCCTTTATTCCGTTGCCCTGAGAAGCTTTGCTGTCTCTTCCAGGGAATTTTTCTCTCGCAAAGCGGTAAGCGCAGGAGGCGACTCCTGGAACAGTTCCAGTGCGTTGAAGAATCTATCCAGCACATCTCCGCTGTAGGTAGGAACCAGGAAGATGTGGGTATGAGGTATTCTCCTGCCGCGAGCATACATACAGACAAAGTCGGGGGTCAAGGCCTTCATCATCTTCTCGGCTACGATCTTTGCCACCCCGAAGAGGCTGGCATTCTCTTCCGGAGAAAGCTCATGCCACCATGGTACATGTCTCTTGGGAATGACAAGGCAGTGCCCTTTCGAGAAGGGGTTGATATCCAGTATGGCTAAAGAGAATTCATCCTCATAGATCTTGCAGCAAGGTGCTTTGTCTTCAATAATGTCGCAGAAAATACAACCGTTCTTAGTCCCTTCGACCATGAAGTCCATCCTTTAGAACTAATCAAGCCATCATTAATGATTAATCCTTTGCCTTGATTGGTGTAATGGAAACTCTTATTACTCAATTGGTCTTATCTCAGTTTGTATTTTAGGCGATGGGGTCCGCCTGGGCGAGATGCTCAAACTGCCAATGAGGCTGATGACCACTACCAAGAAAATGGTAGGGGCAGAGGATAATATTGGCAGGACATCAGTATTCAAACGCTCTGGTCAAATTGGCGAGCGACGTATTGAATGGTGATCAACGTCTTCTATGGGATAACCAACCCATCAAAACCCCAACGAGGCCTAGAGCCGCCAAAATGGCTAGCCTGCTCCTTTTGCCGTATTACGATCAAGGTAGCCGTGCGTATCCTAAAAAACATTTTGAGGTGAGTTAAATATGTCTTTGGAAATCGAGAAGATTCAGGCCAGGGAGATCTTGGACTCGCGAGGAAATCCGACCATTGAGGTCGATGTTTGGACATGCTGCGGATTCGGCAGAGCGGCAGTTCCCAGCGGCGCATCCACCGGAGTCCACGAGGCTCTGGAGCTAAGGGATGGTGGGAATAGATACAGTGGCAAGGGCGTCCTTAAGGCTGTCAAGAACGTCAATGAATTGATAGCTCCGAAGATAATTGGGATGAATGCTATAGCTCAATCTGAAATAGATAAGCTGATGATAGAACTTGATGGCACTCCGAACAAGGGAAATCTTGGTGCCAATGCTATCTTGGGAGTATCTCTTGGTGTGGCCAAGGCTGCGGCCTCGTCTTTGGGTATGCCCCTCTACAGGTATCTCGGAGGCGTCAGCACGTCCAGGTTGCCCGTTCCTTCATTTAATGTCCTCAACGGCGGCAAACATGCCGGAAATGAACTCTCCATCCAGGAGTTCATGATCGAGCCCGTTGGCGCAAAGAGCTTCAGCGAGGGCCTGCGAATGGCTGTAGAGACCTATCATGCTTTGGGCAAGATTCTCCAGGGCAAATATGGTCTTGGTGCCACTAACGTGGGCTTTGAGGGAGGATATGCTCCGCCACTATCAAAGACCAGGGATGCTTTGGATGCAATCCTGGGCGCTCTGGATCTAACTGGCTACAGCGAAGAGATTAAAATCGGCCTGGATCCGGCTGCTTCAAGCTTCTATAAGGGTGGCGCATATTATATTGACGGGAAGAACCTCTCCCCAGATGAGATGATAGATTATTATGCCGATCTTGTGGCTACCTACCCAATCATCCTGATAGAAGATCCATTAGAGGAAGAAGCCTACGAGGATTTCGCCAGGATCACCGCCAGGCTGCCCGATACTATCATCGTGGGAGATGATATTTACGTGACCAACCCCATAAGGCTGAAGAAGGGCATAGAAATGCATTCAAGCAATGCTCTACTGCTCAAACTCAACCAAATCGGCTCTGTCTCTGAGGCTTTTGATACGGCTAGGATGGCCTTCCGAGCGGGATTCAAGATTATGGCCAGCCACAGATCTGCGGAAACCGAGGATTCTTCTCTGGCTGATGTGGCTGTTGCCCTGGGCGTGGAACTGCTGAAAACTGGGGCCCCGGCCCGCGGTGAGAGAACGGCAAAGTACAACCAGCTCCTGAGGATACAAGAAGAGCTTGGAAATGCTGCAGCATATGTTGATCTTTGAAAGGTGAGGTTCACCTGGACCAAATCCTTGCCTGAATCCTTCTTTTTTGGTTATTATCCAGGACGATCAAAGAGTATTTCAAGATCATCGGAACGAGAGCGAAAGCCAAATGTATGTCTCGTGCTAGCTCACATCACGAGAAATTAGGAGATTGACTTGAATTGCCCGGGAAACATACTGCTCTTCTTGCCGTCCTCGGCTCATGCATCGCCATCTTCTGGCCGGGCGCACTCACCTTCGGCTTTCCGGGAGTGATGGCTCCTATCTGGCAGGAGATGTTTCATGTCGGGAGAGCCGCCACCGGCTTGACAATCTTTTTTATGCTTGCTGCAGTGGGCATTTTTATGTTCCTTGTGGGCCGCTGGCAGGAGCATTACGGCACCAGGAAAATGATCATTCTCGGCATCATTCTCACCGCCTGCAGCTCTGTTGTCGCTGCCTATGCAACTTCGATTTATATGGTCTACGCCTGGGCTTTTCTCAATGGGCTTGCCTCCAGCTTCGTCTACATTCCCACCCTGACGCTGGTGCAGTTGTGGTACCCGGAGAAGAAGGGGCTTGTTGCTGGCATCGTCAGCATGGTCTTTGGACTGGCTGCCGCCATTATGGCACCTGTTTTTGGAAAGATGCTGGCAACTCTTGGCTACCTGCCCATGAACCTGACTCTTGCCCTTCTCACATTGATCGTTGGTCTGGCAGGCGCGTATTTTACCAGGGCACCGGACGAGGAGGAGATAGCTTCCTTTGCCGTAGACCGCACCTCGAAGAAGCCGGCCGACATCAAGAAGCCAGGAAGATCTCTGACAGTGCACGAGAGTCTACACACGCGAAGCTTCTGGTTTCTCTGGATCACCTGGACACTGGCAGGAGCGGCAGGCGTCTCCATGACGGTTCTCTCCACCGGCTACGGACTGTTCCGGGGCTTTCCACTGGAGTCTGCCATTCTCATCCTGACCGCCTTCAACCTGACCAATGGCACAGGCCGCCTGGTGAGCGGATACTACTCGGATAAGATAGGACGAACCAGGATAATGAGCCTGGCCTTTCTGGCAGCGGGCCTGGCCTATTTTATCCTTCCCTGGGCGACCGGGCTGACATCCTGCGCGCTCCTGGCGGCGGTAGTGGGATTTTCTTTCGGGACACTATTCTCCGTCTCGGCTCCACTGGTGGCAGACTGCTTCGGCCCGGGACACTTCGGGGCTATCTTCGGCCTCACCTTTGCCGCCTATGGCTTCGTCGCCGGGCCTCTCGGGCCGACGCTTTCCGGATACCTGCTGGACAGGACCGGGGATAACTTCTTCCTGGTCTTTCTGTACCTAGGGATTTTCTGCCTGCTCGCGGCCCTCTGCATCCGCCAGGTGGTGCCGCCCCATAGCGTATAAATGAGAATAGATCCCTAGCTGTACCGAGAGAAACCAGCGTGCTCGCGACGTTTTAACCACTGGGCTCACGAGTTCACAGAGAAATTCACAGAGGACTTGAGCATTCCTTTGGCCACTTGATACTAGCGAAGAGACAAAAGAATCTCACTATGCGAAAGCCTTGCCGGAGCCATATAAAGATCCGGTTCAGAATTGCACATCTACCTCCACCAGTTTTGCCCCTTGCCGGATGGCCTCCTTCACCGCATTCCGGTCTTTCATAAGGAAAACGCGCCACTCAGAGGTTTCGATCTGAGCCAATGAGTTCTTCAGCACCCCGGCATACTTGCTCTTGTGGCTCAATTTGACGACATACCCTCTTGAATTTTCCACCAGCTCCACGTCGAATCCCCTTTGCTCCAGCAGCTTTTGGACCAGATTCCGTTCGCCCGGGGTCTTGAGGACGAAACGGTAGCCGTCTTTGTCATAGTAATCAGCAAGCTCCCGAAAGCTTTCCGTATCATCAAAGAAGTGCTTGAAGATCCAGTGGCTCCCGGCCTTGATGATGGTGATGCTCTTCTTCGAAGTGGCTGATAAGGCGTTTTCCGGCAAGGAGAATTCCTCCCGGATATAATCATTATAATTAGATATAAAATTTGTGGAGTATAGAATGCAGACAGGCCATAAGATCGATGGAGAAAGGCGGATCACCAGGAGTCTCAACCATAAGATCTGTGAATTCGGCATTGCCAGAGCTGAAGGAGACTAGATCCCAATACTAATCATCCAGATCTGTACTAAGAATGTACGGAATCGTCTATATTATTCTTGAAGAGTACAATACTTACTATGAGATGGGTGAGGGAGAAAATGCTTTTACAGTAAGGAGGAGAGAACAATGAGATCAAAAATAAGGTCCAACGACATGGTCAAAGCCCGGATTCTAAAGGCATGTGCAAATGGCGCGAGAGGAACAAGCATAAGTCATAAAGACAGCCCCAATACGATGAAAGTGATATCGTATTTGAGCTTAATAGACGAGGGGTTGATTGAGGTAAACTCGGCGGGTTCTGGAATCGTTCACAAAACGACGTCAAAAGGATTGGATCTGATAGAGAAATTGGAACGTTTTCATGTAGAAACGAACGAACAAACCACTAGAATTTAAGATATATGACCAAATATGCCAACACATGAATATTATTGAAAATGTAAATCCAAATCCTGGAAAAAGAGGATTCTGACTTCACCTATTCGGCAACCATTGATCTGGAAGCGATATCTTCATTGATTATGCCCCGATCAGTGAATCCAATAAGCACTGTGTTAGATCAAGCGTATTGTCAAAGTACAAGCAAAACCACAATCCTCATCTGCTTAGCCATTAATAGAGCCCCGCCAGGGCAAAGCAATAGGCTATGCCACGGGACAAGCAGAAAGGGTGCAATTATGTATCATATCGTCGGATTGAATGAAATAGAGACGGCAACAGCCGATAGCTTCACAGAGGCCCTGAAAATATTTTATGAAGGCTGTATGGAACCATTGGATCATGGCCGGATAAAGCCCCAGAATGCTGAGACCAGCTGTTATATCGAGGTTATTGGAGAGACCGCATCCGCTCGTATGTATTATCCGTATATATTTGAGTTCGCCATCAAAGCCGGATTGATAAAGAACGATAAATTGGCGCAGCCGCTCATCGAGCCCTCGACAACGGAATTGATCGCAGCATTCAGTAGAGCTGCCGTTCTGCAGATGATTGGAACCTTAGGGTGTCACTGAATAAAGCGGACCATTGCTATTAGCATCAAGACCCTTCTAAAAAAGAAAAACCCAAGATTACTTTCTCTCAGGTTTGTTCACTTATAGATATAGGGGTTGTAAGTATGGCCGGTCGAGGGATATGTATAGGTTATGTGGCCATTTGTATAGGGATAGGGATATGGCGATGGGCTGGGGCTCGGATTAGGGCTCACCCAGTAACCGCTGGGACCGTTTACATAGATATAGATGTAGTTGCTCCAGCCGTTGCAGTAGTACTGCAGGATGTGCCAACCGGGAACGTCTGCGATGAACCATCTCTTGTACCAGCCTGGTGAGTATACATTTCCAGCATACTGAGTATCGAGCGCTCCACTGGGATACCATTCATAAAACCAGATGTTGCCCGTTTTCGATGTCTTCATCCATAAAGGCAAATTAGCATACAGATCACAGCTTGCCACGGTTTGCGGGGCATAAGAGATGTAAAGGCTATTTTGCACGTAGCCGCCAGAGGGAACGATCACCTGGTTGTAGATCGGGCTGCTGGCCGTAGATTTCAACCCACTGGGTGCGGATGCATAAGCTGCTCCCTCGCTCGCACTCATGAGACCTTTGCTTCTTTCCTGCAAGCTGGGAGTCTGTCCCGAGGTTGTGAGATCAGTTGGCGCCTGCAGTCCCAGGGATTCAGGACTGGTTGGAGTGCTCGGTGTAGGTGCGCCTCCTGGTGTGCTTGTGGAATACGAGTTCATTTGCCCCAATGCCGCTGTGCATAGGAGTATAATCGATGCCATAATTATTACATTCCATTTCATTACGGAACACCTCTGCAAATTATTGACGTTATTAATGTAAATAGGTAACTGTGGGAATTTGCAGCGTTATTCCCGGACCGAAGTCCGACGTTTAATAATCACTTTTCATACAATTTCGCATACTCTTTTGCCCAATAGGTTACGATCATATCCGCACCCGCTCTCTTTATGCACATCAACGCCTCCAGGAAGGCGGCCCTCTCATCCAGCCATCCCTGCTCGGCTGCTGCCATGATCATGGAATACTCGCCTGAGACCTGATATGCGGCGGTGGGCATGCCGAACATGTCCTTCACGGCGCGCAGTATATCCAGGTAAGGCAAAGCAGGCTTGATCATGACCATATCTGCTCCCTCCTCGATGTCCAGCTGCACCTCCCAGAGGGCTTCCGCTGAGTTGGCGGGATTCATCTGGTAACCTTTGCGGTCGCCAAACGCGAAACCCGACTCTGCCGCCTCGCGGAAGGGGCCGTAAAAGGTGGATGCGTACTTGGCGGCGTAAGAGAGAATGGGCGTGTCCGTGTATCCGTCAACATCCAGAGCAGCCCGAATGGCCTGCACCATATGGTCCATCATGCCGCTGGGCGCGACGACGTCAGCTCCCGCTTCAGCATGGCTTACGGCGACTTCCCCGAGCAAAGGGAGCGTCTCATCATTCAAGACCACCTCGCCCCGGATCAGGCCGCAGTGACCGTGATTGGTGTACTCGCACAGGCACAGGTCGGTTATCACCACCAGATCTGTGGCCTCCTTGACGGTCCGCACTGCCTTCTGAATCACTCCATTCGAATCGTAGGCTCCTGATCCCATCTCATCCTTCTGGGCGGGCAGGCCAAAAAGAAGAACGGCTGGAACGCCCAGGTCTTCCAGGACAGCGGCCTCCGTTGCCAGGCTTTCCAGGCTCTGCCGGAACTGGCCGGGCATGGCAACAATGCCTCTTGGCCCGGATATCCGCTCATCCACGAAGATCGGCTGTATCAAATCTCCAAGATTAAGATCGGTTTCCGCGACCATCTCTCGAATGCCGGGGTTTCTCAGCCGTCTCATTCTTTTCATATCTTTTCCTCCAGCCCGAATAGTTCATGGAGAGATTTTAGAACCTCTACATCCCCACGTTCTGCAGCGCTCTTGAGAGCTTTCGTCGGCTCGGAGAGGAGCTTGTTCACAATGGAATGACTCATATCTCTCAGCACCTGCTGCTCGATCTCGCCCAATGTATGCCGGGCCGAGAGCTTATTCATAGCCTTCTTGACCTCCTGGTCCTTGATGGTCTCAGCCAGGGAGTAAAGCCTGGCCAGCAGATCCTCGGCTTCTTTTCGCTTGTATTTGGCTTTGAGAAGATCCAGCTCTTCGGCAATGATGGCCTCTACCGCGGCCGCGTCCGCCATCCTCTGCTTCATATTCTCCGAGCTTATGTTCTTCAGGCTGTCAATGTTATGCAGCTCGACATTCGGAACCTCGGCAGCAGCCAGGTCCACGTCTCTCGGATTGGCGATGTCTATTATCAGCAGCTTTTCACTTCGTTCAGCCATAGCCTTCTCGATGTCATCTTTGAGCAGGATGTAGTGCGGCGCAGATGTGGCACTGATCACTACATCAGCTTTCTTGAGGATGATCGGCATCTCCTCAAAGGGCACTGCATTTCCACCCAGGCGCGCAGCCAAACTCTCTGCGGAACCGAGCGTCCTGTTAGTGACCGTAAGCGAGCCGATATCTCTGGCTTTCAGCGCCCGGGATATGAGCTCTCCAGTTTCTCCTGCGCCAATCACCAAAACCGATCGTCCCGTCAAATCCCCCAGAATATCTTCCGCCAGGTCCACGGCGGCGGAGCCCACTGATACAGATCTCTCATTGATACGGGTCTCCCTGCGCACTCGTTTGCCTACCTGAATTGCTTTCTTGAAGGCGGACTCCAGCATCCATCCCGTCGTCCCCGCCCTCGCCGCCATCTGGGTCAGCTCCTTCATCTGACCGAGGATCTGGTCCTCGCCGATGATCATGGATTCAAGGCCCGAGGCCAGACGCAACAAATGCCGCAACGACTCGTCATGATCATGAAAATCGATAATCCGAGAGGAGACGCGCGCCTTCTTGGCCAGGTCGAAAAGCACCTTCTCGCCGCGCGGACTGACTACATAAATCTCGACGCGGTTGCAGGTCTTTAGCACGGCGCATTCCTCTACCCTATCCTGAGATCCTACCCATCTGAGGATGGTCTCTACATCTCCGTGCCAGGCCCGCTCAATCTCGTCGATGGAGGCTTTGCGGTGCGTCACCAGCATCGAGGCTATCTCGCTCATCCTGGCATGCATGTAAGCGGGCTCTCATATAGGCCTTTTCATAGGAAGCACCAAGTTGTCTCCAGATCTCCTCGTCCTCCAATATGCTCCAGATTACGCGGGCTCGATCCTCTTGCTTGGGAATGGACTCTCTCAGCTCCGGCCTTATCTGAGAGAGCAGTCGCGCCATCTCCTGGTAATTCTCGGTCAGCTCCCGTTCAAGCCGGAGTCGGAGGTACTTGGTGAGGCCCGGGTTTTCAGTGGAGATGGCGATGGTGATCGAGCCTCTCCTTATCCGGGAAGGGACAACCACGTTCCCGGTGCCCTCTACTCTGTTCACAAGTATCCCCCTTCGGGACGCCTCCACTTCAATGGCTCTGTTCAATTCGGAATCGCTCGTGGCGGGAATGGCAATGAAGGCTCCCTCCAGGTATTTCTCAAATCCTGTGGTGAGGTCACACACCACAAGCTCCAGCTTCCCGCCCATGGCCCAAAGATCGTCCGTGAAGTCCCGGCTGACAACTTTAACGGGTCCATAGTCTGAAAAAAGCCGGGCTTTTCGTTCGCCTACTTTCCCACCGCCGAAAATTACCACCAGCTTTCCTTCCAGATCGAGAAATAGTGGTATTAATGACCTTCTTGATCTGCTTTTGCTCTCCTTTGGCCCGGCCATAAGACTTCCTTCCGAGACGGCCCTCAGATCCTGGCGCTGATCTTCTTGTACTCCCGCTCGCTGAAGAGAACCGTATAGTCCCTTATCCCTGATTGATGGGATAATTGATCTGCTATCCTCAGGCAATCTTCCCGGCTTCTGGAGTGGACCATCGTATAGATATTGTAAGGCCAGTCAATGGCCTTCGCCCTCTCGTAGCAGTGGGTGACCTCCATAGACGCGGCAAAGAGCTCTCCCGTCGCCACCACGCGATCTGAGGGCACTATCCAGGCAATCATGGCGTTGGCCACTATACCGAGGGCCCGGTGGCCGATGGTGGCCGCGAACCTGCGAACTACGCCCTCCTGTTCCAGAGCACGGAGGCGGTCTATGACCTCCTCTTCGGTGATGCCAAGCGTCTCCCCCCATTCCCGGTAGGGCCGCGGTGTCAGCTTCACCCCGTCCTGAGCGACCTTCAGAAGCTCCAGATCTATTTGATCCATCAGTGCCACCCGCCAGGGTCCTGGAAGGGATAACGATCCTGACCATCGCCGGGAATCTGGCGCGGCACATCACCGGGATTGCCGGAGACCTTATGATCGTCCCAATAGTTGCCTCCCGACAATGGGCCGTTATCCCAATGGTTTTGCCCATTATCGGCAGCATTCTGGATGCGGTTATCCCTGAGGATGTTGTGATAGATGAGATTATCAGTGCAGTCCACTAAATTGATGCCCGCTATCTGATTTTCGTAGATGTCGTTCTCGGTTATGTTACAGCTGGTGGTGCTGCTCATACGTAGTCCGAAGCGGCTGTTCTGGCGAAGAAGGTTTCCAGTTATTCTCAATTTCTTGGATGATTGGACATAGATACCCTGACCGTTGCCCATAGCGATGTTGCTCAGAACATCGGCATCGCTGAGCTGCTCCATAGAGATGCCGTCATTTTTGTTTAGACTCGCGTTGTTTGCTTCCAGAGTGCAGGCATTGCTGCCGGTGAGGGATATGCCTCCGTCATTGGATAAGGCAACGTTTCCCTGGAGTGAGCACCCGTGAGATGTAGTTAGCTGTATGCCGTCCTCCAAATTCCGGCTTGTGCTGCAGTTTTGAATCCTGCAAAGACGGGACCCATAAAAGGAGATGCCGCTATTCGATGCCGTCATGCGGCATTTTAGCAGCAGCAGGCTCACGGCATCGTCGGCTCGAAAACCCTCTGCAGAGCAATTGCGGGCCTGATTATTTACGAACTGTATGGCGGCCGAATCTCTGGCTTCAAAGCCGATGCTGCAATCCCAGACGCTGCATCCCAAAATAGTGCAGGCCTTGCTGTCCAGCAGGAAAAGACCGTTTTCAGCCCAATAGACGCGGCTATCTTGGATGCGACAATTGCTGGAGTTGACCAGCAGCAAGCCTGTGCTGCTGTTATGTATGGTAAGGTTCCCGGCCCTAATGTCCCGGCAAGATATGAGTCCCAGGAAGCCGCAGTTGAGGGGAACAGTGAGATTGGTTTTTCCTACCAGATAGCAGATCGGTTTGTTGTCGGCAGTGTTTGTTTCGTCTATATCTTGCACGTAGAAATCATGGCTCGTGGCGCTTGCTATGCCCTCCCCCGTCTCTACACGCAGATTGTAATTGTTTCCCTGCAAAGTGTTCCCTCTCAGGACATTTTTTATCGAGCCGCGCAGAGAGATGCCATAGGTATTTTCTGATGCATGATTGAACTCCAGCCTATTTTCGGCAGAACCGGATAGAAGAATGCCGTTTCCGTTTCCAGACAGATCATTTTCCGCCACAAGATTCTGATAAGATCCGTCGCTATAGATTCCTGCCCTCTCGTTTTTTGAACATACATTCGCGGTCACATTGCAGTATTTTGTGCCTCTCAGGCTGATGCCGATCTTGCCGCCTGTTATGATGTTTTGCGAGAGATTATTGCGGCTTGAATCCGATAAATCCAGGCCGCTCACATAGGTTCCGGAAAAATTATTTCGGGATAGTTCGTTATCCCCGGATCTTGTGAGCACCAAACCGAATCCGCTTCCTGAAAATGTATTATTCGTGACTATGTTCTGGCTTGATTCTTCTATCAGTACACCCTGCTGGCCTATGATCCGACATCCTGATATCTGGTTCTTCGAGGTGCGATTTATCTTGATTCCAATATCACACTGGAGTGTGCTGTTCAGAACCTTATTTCCGCTGCTGTAGATCTCAAAGCCCGTTGGTGATTTGATCTGGTTATCGAGTACGGTATTATTCTCGCCCAATGCTCTCAATGCGATCGCGGCCCCTGCAATCGTGCAGCGGATGAGTTGATTGTCTCGCGACCGGAGACTGACGGCAGGGTCTTTCCCACTGGTGTTTATTGTAATGTTGGAGACCTTACAACCGGGAGCAGTTACAACTAAAGATCCTTTCAGGATTACCCGCCCAATGCCTGATATGTTGAGGCTGCGGTCCACAATAGCATCGCTATAATTGCCGGGCAGGATTTGGATCGAATCTCCGGAACTCGCCAGGGATATCGCGTAAGGAAGATTTGTGGCATCACCCGATCCGCGGGGATCGACGATGAGGGTCCTGGCCTGGACGGAGGATACCATAAGCAAAAGGATGAGAGCAACTATGAGTTTCATCTTACCTGGTTTATGCCCCTGATGGCTATTAAACCTATGGCGCTGATGGCATCTACATAGCTATAATTTGAAATTATTTTTTAATATCGAATTGTCGTATGCACTGCGGATGATGGCCATTAAGCCGTTAGTAGAAAGATAGAAATATACAGATCAATGTTATGTTTAACCGAGCAGGACAGATTTCCGATGGCAGGGCCTTATCGCATTCTCATCATTGAAGATGATCCAGAACATGCCGAGCTCATAAAGATGGGCTTTAGAAGGCATGATGAATTCTTTCTCGACTTTGCGACTACTGGTGAGGAGGGGCTGGAGATGATCGCCAATGCAGCTTATGATCTCATCTCCGTAGACCTGGTTTTGCCCGGTATCGGAGGGCTTGATGTTCTGGTTAAGATCCGTAAATTGGATCCGGATATTCCGGTGGTCATGGTTTCAGGTCACGGCACAACTGAGATGGCAGTCGTGGCCTTCGAGAACAGGGCCACAAAATATGTGGTCAAGAGCCTGGAGAGCTTCAAGAGCCTTCCTTATGTCTTTGAGAACCTGACTCAAGAGGCCAGGTTCAAGGCAAATGAAAGAGAGATGCGTGAATGCATCGAGAGATCGGAGAGAATTCATAGAAATATAGTGGAGAATGCACTGGCTGGTATTTATATACTCCAGGATGGAGCCTTCAAGCTGGTCAATCCCAAGCTTGGTGATATATTCGGCTGCGCTGCAGAGAGCCTCCTGGGCATGCCCTTTTGGCAGCTTGTTAAGCCTGACGATATGCAGTGCGTCAGCCGTCTGGAGCGTGGCCAGCAGTCAGAGGTTCCGGTTTATGAGTCGAAGGTGCAGCGCAAAGATGGAACGAGCCGCTGGATCGAATTTAGGAGCGTCCTCATCGAGCATGAAGGACAGAGGGCAATCCTCGGCAATCTCCTGGATATTACCCAGAGAAAAGAACTGGAGATCGAGATCATGAGGGCCAACCGGGAACTAGAGGCCATGGAAGGCATAACGGAGGCATTTATGGGCTCAACCGGCGATACTGACAAGAATCTGGCAAATGCCCTGGCCCATGTTATTGCAGGATTGGGTGGAGCGGATGTCGGTGGCGTGTTCCTGCAAGAGGAAAATGGCCTGGTACTGCGAGCTTTGCACGGATTGGTGGAGGTGATGATTGAGTTCATCGCAGGCAATGAATCAAGTCACCTTCTAGGCCTCGCCCATGTCCACAAATCTCCTGCGAACTCACCTCTCAACTGGATATCAGCGCCAATAATATGCGGCGTCCAGGCGAAAGGTGCAATAGTTGTGGCCCGCAATGATGAAAATAATTCGCTCACGCTCTCTTTTCTGGAAAAGGCAGCGTCCCGTGTCGGCTACCTATTGGATGCGTCAAGCGCCAATCGATCGACATGGCCGCCTTTAGAAAAGATACCTAATATATAGAAAGGTGCATGCAAGAAATGACAGATGGAGACAGATAGAACCGGACCAGATATATTATGAAAATGACGGAAGTTGAAAAGAAGGCTGCAAAGCAAGCGGCCCAGGCAATGAAGAAAGAATCGAAGAAAGTAAGACAATACCGATCCGCCCGGAAGAGGGCCACCCCACAACGACAGTAGAGACGATCTTCGGGTCGTATTTTTGACAAGCGTAACCCAAAACTAACATAGAATGACGGATAACCATGTTCTCTTGCCGGTAAATCCCCGGAACTAGCCGCGACATTTGGCAACGGTCCGATGTGTATGTATATCCAGCACGAGAAATAATATTAGCGCTATTATAATAAACCCCTAAACGCTCCGACTCTAATCGATCTTCCAGCCAAAGAAGTCGATTAGCCAATCCACCTGGCCGGGAGGCAGCTCCAGTTCGTCCTTTATAATTCTTGCCACCAATTCCGCCACTTGAGGTGCAGTCTTTCCAGTGGTGTCTATCTCATCCACCCGACGGCAAAACTCGACGGATTCCACCAGAATAACGTCCAGCGCTTCAGCCTCCAGGTTTTCCCGAATCTTCTCCGGAGAGTAGCCTCGCGCCTCCAGCCGGGGCCGAAGGTCAGAGGGCGCGAGTCTGAGGACTACCGACCAGTCTGCGAAGTGATGAGAGAAGTGGCCTTCCAGGATAGAGATCTCGTCGGAATCGAGCTCCTTGAGGCGCTGCTCCAGAGCGTCCATATCCGCATCCAGGCAACCCCTTTCCGGATCTCGCCCCAGGTTCATGCCGCCTCTAACCAGGGCATTGATATCGATGACCCTGTAGGGCAGAAGCCCGGCCACTGTGGTCTTGCCTGTGCCGGGTGTGCCGGTGAGAGCTATCTGCATATCTCGCGGTAGGCGGAAAGGAAGCGATCGTTCTCAGATGGCGTTCCCACGGTCACGCGCGCGTGGCGCTCGCCCGCTCCCCGGAAGGAGCGACAGTCGCGAATGATGATGCCACGGGCCTGGAATTTTTCCACAAACGAATTGGAAGCCTCTTCTGTCTCCAGGTAAAGGAAGTTGGCCTGCGAGGGATGCGAATCTATCTCCTTTTGCAAACGCTCCCGCTCTATTCGAATCTTTTCTACGGAATTATGCATGAACGGTTCGTCCGACAGGGCGGCAACACCAGCCGCGACCGAGGCGCAGGTTATGCCGAAGAATGGCGGGGCGGCTCTCTTATATTGGTCCGCGATCCACTGGGGTGCCACAGCATATCCCAGGCGCATGCCCGCCAGCCCGAAGGCTTTGGACAGCGTGCGGCCTACCACCAGGTTGTCATACTCTGTCACGAGCTTCAAGAGGCTCTGCTCCGCGAACTCCACATAGGCCTCATCCAGGAACACAATGGCATCCGTGCTCTCCAGCAATGCCCTCAATTCTTCTTCTCGTGTGACGTTTCCGGTGGGATTGTTGGGAGAGCAGATGAAGGCCATCTTCGTCTCTGCCGGTATATTCATTGGTACTTCGAAATCAATCCCGCGAGGCGAGAAGACGGGCGAGGCGCCGCATAAGACGGTCAGGATCTCGTAGTAGCTGAAGGTAGGGGTGGGTATGAAAGTTCGATCTCCCTTTTCCAGAAAGAGCCGGGTTAGAGTGTCCATGACACCGTCCATGCCGGCCCCGATCACTATCATCTCCTCGGGAAAGCCGGTGTATCCGGCGAGATCTGCCATCAGCTCCTCCGGCTCAGGGTATCTCTCGGGAGAGATGTTCTGCAGGGCCTCGGCCACTTTGGGGCTGGGCCCGTAGGGGTTCTCGTTGCTGCCCAGCTTCACAATCTCTTCCGGCAATAGACCATATTTGCGGGAGACTTCAGTGAAGCCCTTGCCCGCGACGTATGGCTTGAGCTGCCTCAGGCACGGCCTCAACCGCTGAGAGTTAGAGCAATTCCCCAATGACCGTCACCACTCTGTCGATCTCTTCTTTTGTAACCACCAGGGGCGGAATGAGGCGCAGGGTGTGCTCGCCGGTGTTGTTGATCAGAACGCCTTCTTGCAGGGCCTTCTCAACGAGCATTTTGCAGTCGGCGTCCAGATCCAGTCCTACCATCAATCCCTGGCCGCGAATCTCGCGAGGCTCGAGCCGCTCGAGTGCGTTACGGAGGTACCGGCCCAGCTCCTCAGACCTTTGTACCAGCAACTCCCTCTTGATAACCTCAATCGTCGCCAGAGCTGCCGCGCTGATCAACGGGCCTCCGGCAAAGGTGGATCCGTGGTCGCCTTTCTGGAAGGCTTCCGAGACGCTCTCGCCAGCCAGCATAGCGCCCATGGGCAGGCCTCCTCCAATGGCTTTAGCCAGCGTGATTATATCCGGCTGAACTCCTGAATGATCTTTGCCGAACCACTTTCCGGTGCGCCCAAAGCCCGTCTGCACCTCGTCGAAGATGAGCTGTGCCCCGGCATCATCGCAGATCTGGCGGGCGGACTTCAGATAGTCTGCATCGGGCACGTAGACTCCGGCTTCGCCCTGCACCGGCTCCAGGATGATGGCTGCAGTCTCGCGGGTTACGGCAGACTTCAGTGCCTCGACATCGTTGTAGGGAATGAATGCGGCCTCGCTCAAAGGCTGGAACGGCTCGCGGTAGATGGGTTTGTAGGTAAGTCCCAACGCTCCCAGGGTGCGCCCGTGGAAAGCGCGTTCGGCAGCTACGATCTTTGATTTGCCGGTGGCCCGGCGGGTCAGCTTCAGAGCGGCCTCCACGCTCTCCGCACCTGAGTTGCAAAAGTATGCCCTCTTCATGCCGGTGAGCCTCTTCAGCTCTTCCGCCAGTAGGACCTGATTTTCCGTGTAGTAGAGGTTGGAGGTGTGGATAAGCCTGGCCGCCTGCTGACATATGGCCTCGACGACGCGAGGGTGGCAGTGGCCCACGTTGTTCACGGCGATGCCAGCCACGAAGTCCAGGTACTCTTTGCCGTCGGAATCCCAGACCCGGGCCCGGCTGCCGCGCACAAGGACTACATCCTGGCGGCCGTAGGTCTGAAATATGGATTCGGATTCCCTTTTTTTTAATTGATTTTTGTCGATCATAAGATTGATTCCGCCTATATACTAATACTTTTATCATACTCGGCCATTCAATATCTCATCCATGCCAAGACCGTCACACTACAACCGGCAATTCCTTATCTACTTGCCCACAGAAAAAGATTTGGATAACTGGAAGGAACTGGCAAAAGCTGCCAGGATATCAACTTAATAAATACATTTTTGAGAAGGTAGAGCGAGGACGGCAGGAAGCACAGCTAAGGACTGATGCTCTCCAAATCAAAAAGGGGGACATAGATAAGGATGAGCTAGAACTGGCACAGGATATGGCCTCTCTGCTCCTGGGGATAATGAGGCGGGGTAGGCTCTAAGCTTTTGGCTCCTGTCCCTGTAGATGCCCTTGGGTAGTCAGGCAGTTAGAGTTCGTAACGAAATAACTTAGGTATATTCACATATTTTATTTTGGCTTAATTGTATAATTCCATTCGTCATGAAATTTCTCAATTGTTAGGTTTATTTCTTTTAATTCATTGTCAGATATCTTAATGCCTTTTCGG
>CAIQHB010000067.1 GCA_903871465.1 uncultured Methanosarcinales archaeon | reverse complement strand
TGTGAAAAGATTCGAGAGTAACCTTGAGTCCTATAAATCCGGGCATTATAACGAGACTCAAGTTAGAAGAGAATTCGTTGATCCTTTCTTCAAGGCCCTGGGATGGGACACAGATAACGAGCAAGGATTTGCTGAGGCTTACAAGGACGTTATCCATGAGGATGCGGTAAAGGTAGGAACCACCACCAAAGCCCCAGATTACTCTTTTCGTATTGGCGGCCAGCGTAAGTTCTTCCTGGAGGCCAAAAAGCCTTCCGTGGACATCAAGGATGACATCCATCCTGCCTTCCAGCTCCGCCGCTATGCTTGGACAATGAAGTTGCCATTATCGATTCTCACCGACTTTGAGGAGTTCGCTGTCTACGATTGTAGTGTAAAACCAGATAAAATGGATAAAGCCTCCAACGCCAGGATTCTTTACTTGAATTACAAGGACTATCTGACCCGCTGGGATGAGATTGCCGATATATTCTCCAAGAATGCCGTTATGAAGGGGTCCTTCGACAGGTTTGCAGCAGATAAGAAGAGCAAAAGAGGTACGACTGCGGTTGATGTCGTCTTCCTGGAAGAGATCGCCGGTTGGAGAGAGATCCTTGCCCGAAACATCGCCCTGCGAAACACTGAACTCAGCACTAAAGATCTCAATTATGCAGTTCAGGCAATAGTCGATCGGATTGTATTCTTGCGAATATGCGAAGACCGGGGCATAGAGAGGTCCATGCGTCTGCAGGATCTGCTCAATGGTGAGCGAGTCTATCCCCGGCTTTGTGAATTCTTCCGACGGGCGGATGAGCGCTATAACTCTGGAATATTCCACTTTGAGAAGGAACCGGGCCGGGAGAGTCCCGACACCCTGACTCTGAGCTTGAACATCGATGATAAGCCCCTGAAGGAGATCATCAAGAGGCTTTACTATCCAGACAGCCCTTATGAGTTTTCAGTGCTTCCGGCTGAGATCCTGGGCCAGGTCTACGAGCAGTTTTTGGGCAAAGTGATACGGCTCACCGAAGGCCACCACGCCGTGGTGGAGGACAAGCCCGAAGTAAAGAAGGCAGGCGGAGTCAAGTACACACCGGCCTACATTGTGGATTACATCGTAAAGAACACGTTAGGCCCAACGCTGAAAGGTAAGACGCCGCCGGAAGTGGTGCCAATCAGTGTTTTAGATCCAGCCTGTGGCTCTGGTTCCTTCCTAATTGTGGCCTACCAGTACTTGATGGATTTGCATAGAGACTGGTATACTCAGAATCTCGTGCCATTGTTGCAGAACGGCCTTATGCCTTCGTCTCCTGAGATAAGGCGGGTGATTCCGGTGGTTGAGACCGGCAAGAAGGGCCGAAAGAAGGATATCGAGCTGCCCATCTTTCAGGGCCGGGGTGGAGAATGGAGGCTGACCACAGCAGAACGCAAGAGGATCTTGCTGAATAATATTTACGGGGTGGACATCGACCGCCAGGCCGTGGAAGTGACGAAGCTCTCTCTTTTGCTGAAGGTCTTGGAAGGAGAGAATGATGAGACGATTTCCAAGCAGCTTAAGCTCTTCCAGGAGAGGGCGCTGCCCGACCTGGGCAACAATATCAAGTGCGGCAATTCGTTGATCGGCTGGGACATCCTAACGGATAATTCAGGTCTTACGAAGGAGGAGATTGATCGGATTAATCCATTTGACTGGGAGAAAGAGTTCCCTGATGTCTTTAAGCGAGGTGGGTTCGATACAGTGGTTGGGAATCCGCCATATATCCGGATTCAGACCATGAAGGAATGGGTGCCACTAGAAGTTGAGCGTTACAAGCTAAAATATTCTTCAGCAAGTAAGGGAAATTACGATATCTATGTAATTTTTGTTGAGAAAGGCTTGAGCTTGCTTAGAGTTCGTAACGAAATAACTTAGGTATATTCACATATTTTATTTTGGCTTAATTGTATAATTCCATTCGTCATGAAATTTCTCAATTGTTAGGTTTATTTCTTTTAATTCATTGTCAGATATCTTAATGCCTTTTCGG
>CAIQHB010000066.1 GCA_903871465.1 uncultured Methanosarcinales archaeon | reverse complement strand
GTTCTCGAAGCTGCTTAATTATCTCTCCTTCGTCCATAATCCCAATTAAAGAATATTGACATTATATTACTTAATTTTTCTGGTCCAAATGAATTCTGAGGGAATTTTTCAGAGACTTAAGTGGGAGCTAAACACGTACGATACTCTTAATGTTTATTAGCTTGGCGGAATCGGTACAGGTAGGCGGAACTGCTGGAAAAGTCCTTCTCCTTGGGAGTTTGACCAGGAATATCTCAAGTCAGTCAAACGTCTCAAATGAGACTAATGCGACTAATGCGACGAGCCTGGGCAGTACCGGAGTTGCCATAAAGAACCCCATGAGCATAACCCCTGTGTCAAATAGGTTTAAGAGCACAACTTCACCCAATTCCATTGAGGCAAACACTATCGCGTATAGATTTACGACATAGTATCTTTCATTTCTATTTTTTTAATTATCCAATTTCGTTGCACAAAAAGATGGCCTTTTCCATCCTGGACCCAGAGTTCCACTAGACTTTTAATCCGTCTAATTATTTTTGTTAAACGAGAGATTCCAATAAGGTCGCTACATGCATTCAGGCATCCCTCGCTCATAGCTAATATATTGTCTGCAATCATGTCCATAAATGTATCAGGAAACAGATATATGCAATATGTAATTTGGAACATGGAAACTTTATTAATCTATAATGAATACCATGAAAATAATATGAAATCAAATACGGTGCTCTTCATCGCGCTACTATCCTTTTTAATGATATTATTCGGAGCTGTGTCTGTGCCGTTCAGCACCTCTGAAAATAATGGCTGGAAATTTGCCGTACTATGCGATACCAGGGGCGACGATATAAATACCACAGGAAAGTCGGGCATCAATGACATTATCACAAAAGCTCTGGCAGAGGAGATAGTCAAGGAGCATTGCGATCTGGTGTTGGTTCCAGGCGATATGATCAATGGATGGTGGGCTCATGGCAATACCACATATGAGGGTCAATTCAGCAACTGGGCCAGGGCGATGGGCCCGGTGTACAAAAATAATATTCGCATATATGCTGTGCGGGGCAATCATGAAGTTGGTCCAGTAGATTATTCGAACGGAAGCGAAGTTCCTCCCTACAATATTATTCCAGACTCTAAATTGATAAGCGCGTTTAATAGAACTTTTGGATTTAATAAGACGCTTGGTATTGGAAATCCATCTAACGGACCTGTGGGCGAAGTGAATTTTACGTACAGTATCCCTCATGAGAACGCCTTCTTTGTGGGACTTGACGATTATGCCACGCCCCACAGAGTCAACCAGAAATGGCTTGATGATCAGCTGAAGAGCAACACAAAGCCATTCGTCTTCGTCTTTGGTCACGAACCTGCTTTTAAGATCAATCATCCGGATTGCCTGGCCTACTACTCGGCGAATCGCAGCCGATTCTGGAACAGCATCGGCCAAGCCGGATGTCAGATCTATTTCTGCGGGCATGATCATCTTTACGATCGTGCCCACATTCCTGACAGCTCAGGCAACAATATTTCCCAGATGGTCATCGGATCTTGTGGAGCACCGCAAAAAAAATGGATGCCGGATTATAAAGACGGTTCTGTGAGGGGGGATTTCCATAACGATACCGATTCAGGCTACGTTCTTGTAACCATGCGGAGCAATAATACTGCATTGGTTGAGTGGAAGGCTTTGAATGCGAATATGTCTGATTGGATCACGCAGGACAGCTTCAAACTGGTGGGAAAAGAGAATAAGGGCACTGGTCCATGGATTGCGTACATCCTTTTAGGTATTATCGTAGTATTTATGGCCGGACTCATATATCTGTGGATAGATGATGATAGGTGGAATAAGTTCCTGGAATCGCTGAAGGGTGATGTCTGTGGGGATTACGATATCTACGTTACGGCAATAGTTGTCTACATAGCAATTCCAGTAGCGATGTTCTTGTGTTGGAAATATTTCCCTATGTACCACGAAAATGGAATGGTCTCCAGTGAAAACGCAAGAAATGTTGTCCAGGGTGTAACAATATTTGTAGTTATATATTTTATTACCCAATTTATCGAACGAATCGTTGAATTGATCAGCAATATCCGTCCTCTCTTCAAGGATACGAATAAAATAGCAAAGCTCAAAAAAGAGATAGAGCAGAGGGATTACGGGATAAAAGAGAGTCTTAAGACTGTCCCATTCGGCCTTCTTGAATCTGAGAAAGAAGAACTCGAAAAATCAATGGATAGGCAAGATTGTCTGGAGTCTGCAAGGCAATCTAGGTTATGGGCGGCGGCGTCCGGCCTTGGAATAATTTTTAGCTATTTTTTCATCGGACTATTTGCCTTGGTTGGTATTACCTGCATACCACATTGGTTCGATGTTATTGTTAGCGGAATAATTCTAGGTGGCGGGTCCAAACCCTTACATGATTTGATAGGCAAAATAGAGAAATAGTGAGGTCAGAGCGAGCTGGCATCGTGTCGGTGATTGAGCCCATCCTCCATAAATGAAGTACAACAGTCCATAACACGGCTGATCAGATTATAGATCCTTGGAGCATCCATTGGCTGAAGATCCGACGGCGTTAGAGGGAGATTCGATAGCACTCTAAAATTGAGCTGCAATGAATTTGGGGAGGCTTTATGTCTCTCCATCCAACGGACAACATTTTTAATGCAGTTAATGGATCCCATCATATTTCTCTGCTCATTCTCTAGATGAATAAGAGTCGTTTCCGGTATCTCCAGCCTCCATGATTTAATGATGGCCGTCGTCAATTCGCTTTCAAGGCTCTCCGGGATCTCGATGGCTCTGATGAAATCCAGGATTAAGCCAAGTTTTTTTGATCTGAACTCGCACTCCTTTTGGAGCAATTCTGTATTGCTGAGAATACAACTATAGTATTCGGTCAGGCCCAGAAGTTCTTCGGATACGAAGCCTTCAGACGTTACGATATTGATCACTCAACCCCTCCCTGAGCATCAAGATTACGGCCAGGCGGTTGCCGGCAGGAAATGTCAATGGTCAAAAGCAATATTGGATCTGATTGATGTGTTTTTTTGCAGATCCGGATAAGTTTCCCGGGCTTCTTTGACCTGCAAATTCGCTTCATCAAAACATCAGCCTCATTGCAATAAAGGCAAAGCAAAGCCGATCTCGTCCCTGACGTGTCGACAATGTTTGCTTGTGCTTTTCGACGATCAACGAATTAATACTTCCGAGAATATAACCCTTATGGTTCATCTGATAAAATGGATAATACATTTTCGCCAGATTCCGTTGGTTACAGAATTTCTTTTCTCAGACTCTCTTCCAGGAGTCGATTTGGTCACATATTCCACTGCTACGAATTTGGCTTGATAGACGACGATCCTATTCTTCGATTACGGCATCGAAGGAATTATCAGCATGAAATTCGATATGGTCATTATGAATGATAAAATAGTATTTGGCGCAGTACTTTTTGCAGGTGGTGTGCTTTATGCGCTATATTCAAATTTTTATACGAATACTAGTAATACATATTACATATGGGTTCTACCTGAAATTGCTGGTTTTGCCATCTTAGTTATGGGCTTGGCCGAAGAGAAACAGTCCAAGGAGCATGATGAATTCTTAAAGAGAGCTTCTCGTGGGCAGGCAACCAAGGAGGACTGGAACAAAGATGGAAATGAATTCTTTGCCCTCAGAAATTACGATGAAGCCATCAAGTCTTACGATAAGGCCCTGGAGCTAGATCCAGAGTATGCAAGTGCCTGGGTCAACAAAGGCAGCGCTTTATATAAACTTGGTCTGTACCATGACGCTATCGCGGATTATGATAAGGCGATCCGTATCGATCCTCAATCAGCGCTTGCATGGAATCACAAAGGGCTTGCCCTCAAGAAACTAGGTCAAAAATCTGATGCATCCAATGCCTTCGCCAAAGCCAAGGAACTCGGGTTCAAAGTCTGAAGCAGATTTTATATGATGCAGGCGTCATCATTTCGATATGGAGACGCCGGCTTCCTCTGAATGGGGATGCGAATGCAAAATTCCAATGGGATACGTAATTCGCTAATTGGATTCGACCCATTACTTTATCTGATAGCCGTTCTTGGAAGGAAATGCAAATTCCGATTGTGGTCGATCTTGATCTCAGATAATTTTGCGCTGTTGGGGAGAAATTCGAGTTGCTTTTTGGGCTCCATCGCATAAAAGCCCCAATTTCGCTTGTCGACTCCCAGACTCTCGGCAATCTTTTCTGTCATTGTGCCGACTGTTTCGGCGTCACTTATGTCTGCAAAACAGACTGCTTTCCTTCCGGGAATCTTGATCTGAATCTGATTGGGAGATATTTCACAAGCTTTGTCAAGGGAGAATGCAGCATCCAGTCCTTTTTGGGCATGAACCGTCCCTGGGAGGCATGATTCGTAATGCGCTCCATTCAACATCAGGAATGGAAGGTCCTTAAATCCCTCGGCCTCACGACGTCGTAACATTGGCACTTCTCCCTGCTGCAATAGGCGCTCCAGTTCTTTCAGCTTTTCCCGGCGTGCCTCGAAATCTCCTGCCTCGTCTGCCATCTACTGGTAACTCCGTCGCCCTTGTTTATAATCTTTCTTGCTCTTGCCGTGGCTTGTATTGTCTCGAAACATTCAGGACTACACTCCTTTATAAGAATATGAATAGACATAAATATTGTGGAAGATAAGCGAGTTTGTGATATGGAGTGGTTTGGGTATGTGTTCGAGTATATGTGTTCATAGGAGTCTGAGTAAGTATTTGCTCATGATGCTGATCGCTCTAATTTTCGGCGTCGGTATTGCTTTTGGCGGTTGTCCCTGTAACGATGTCGATCAGAGCGTCCCAAATGCTGATGCATCGTCAGTATCATCGAGCTCGTCGACGGCGGACACCGCAGTTAACAATCCCCCCAATATGCCGAACATGCCATCTGGTACTAGCTCCGGAAAAATAGGAAGAACATATAGATATACAACGTCTGCTACCGATCCTGATGGAGATATGTTGAAGTACACCTTCGACTGGGGCGACGGGGTAACCTCCGTGACAAGGTCGGTCAAATCGGGCGCAAGTGCAAGCTCATCTCATACCTGGGGCAAGACAGGGACGCATCGGATTAGAGTCATGGCAACGGATAGCAAAGGAGCCACATCTATCTGGTCGAGCCGGCTGGTTGTAACGATATCTTAGGCTAAAAACATCAGATCCAGGGAGTCAATTTGCCATTAACAGCGGGAGTGGACTGCCAACGCCCGTGAAAGTCGTGGATCCGTCCAGACATTAGCCTTCCCGACTAGTCTGCAGCTTAACCGCCGTCGCTCGGCCGGCCGCGGCCATAAGCCGCGCCCCCACCATAGCGCGGGAGGCCAGCAGGGCCGACTCGCGGCACTCCGGAAGAAAAGAGGAAAGCCGTTCTCGTTTGCACCTACACTGTCCCGTCTGCAGTTGAATGACATTGGCGTATCTTTCATCTAGCCCGCAAAAAATTGATCCCGCTTCTTCTTCCGGGTCCCGCGCGGTTAGACGCGCTGGGGTGACGAGGGCGCACTCAAGGCCGTGCAGGCCCCCCTAACCCCGCGTCCGCGGGGAACAATTATGAATCTGCGGGTCCTGTGTTTTCTCAGCCATTCTGTTTGCGCATTCTTGATATTGGCTCTTACCGATAAATTTTTCTCACTAAAGGAATCCATTAAGGGTAAGCTTAAGCTTATGCTTTGAGTCCATTCGTTTGAAAATCTGGAGATTTATTAACGAGCAGATACGAGCCGCACGCGAGACCGTGCTAGAGATTTTGCAGCAGAACGGGATCCGGCGCGCCGCTTTCTTTGGTTCCATCGTGAGAGGAGAGATGACCGATGAAAGCGACATGGATATCCTTGTTGAATTCGAAGGTCGAAAGAGCCTGCACGACCTCGCCGGCTTGAAGCTCGATCTTGAGGATGCTCTGGAAAGGCGAGTAGATCTTCTCACATACAGATCGCTGCATCCCTGCTTAAAGATCGGATTCTCGCAGAGCCTGGTTCCGATACTATGAAGAAAGATCCAAGGATCTTCGTACATCATATTCGGGAGAGCATCTGCCTAATTGAAAGCTACTCGGATGGAAAGACCTTGGAGGACTTTATAGCCTCAACATCTCTGCAAGATATGATTATCCGGAGAATTGAAATAATCGGTGAGGCGGTGAAGAATCTTCCTGATGATTGAGAGACGAGCATCCTGAAGTTCCATGGAGAAAGATGGCGGGAATGAGGGATATCCACATTCATCAATACTTTGGCGTAGACCTAGAATCTACCTGGGATGTAGTTAGTATTGAGCTGCCGGAGCTGAAGGCAAAAATTGTAGAGATACAGAATGAAATGAGATAGTTCATGGGCTTATGTAGGTCCCCAAATCCCTATCTTTTCCCCTTGATCTCCTTCGCAATCTCCTCCACCAGAGCATCCCGGTTCTCCTCTGTCACGGTTATTACCTGGAACGAGCCGCGAATCTTCTTGGCCAGCCTGTGGTTAGACCACTCGTGCAGCACCACCAGCATGGGTTTTGGCGAGGCGATCGCCTTCTCCACCGCCAGGATGAACCTGCGGCTGGATAGCTCCATGGGCCCTATCTCATCCACGATGATGAGGTCCGAGTTCAGGGCGCTTTCTACGGCCTTCGCACCTACCTGATCCAGGTCATCCAGACGGACCCGGTACTTTCCCAATTGCGGCCCGTCTCCTGTCTCGTCGGCCAGCATTCCCGTGGCCCCGGAGCCGAGATCGAGCAGCTCAAATCCGATGCGCCGATCTTTGTAGCGCTTATCACGGGCTAAAACGCCGCCCACATGCACGCCCGACAACGCCGCTACTTTCTGCACCAGTGTGGTTTTGCCGATGCCCGGGTGACCCGTGACTGCGATTCTAAGGACCATACAGCTCCCTCATCCTCTCCATATAATGGCTCAGGCTTTCCACGTCCTTTATCTCCTTTTTGACCAGCTTCTTGAGACGGCTGCGCATGTCGGAGTCAGGGCGTGAGCCCATGGAGCGCAGGTGGTGCTCGATGTTCCTGGCCATCTCATCGCCTTTGCTGTCCCAGTCGGTTAAGAGGACGATAGTTGAGAAGCTTCGGGCGGCCTCCTCTGCCAGATCCAGAGCCCGCCGGTGCGAGGCCATCATCACCGGCCCGGAGAGGCCCAGGGCCCGCAAGGCCAGCTCGTCATGCCTTCCTTCCACAATGATCGCAGCACCAAGACTTGATGCCTCCAGGAGGGCGGCTATCAGCTCTTCCAGGGCCTCCAGATCATAGGTCTTTTTGGGACGACACTCTTCGGACGCTCTTCCCCAAACCATTGTATTCACCAGCTCAATTCCGGTTCTGTCATGCTTATCCATCTATCCGACTTTAAGCATCAATATCGACCTCAAGATCGAGATGGCCTTATCCTTTTCCACGCCCTTTACCAGCAGAACCTTCCTCGAGTTTTTGTGCCCGCTCAATAGTTCTATATCAGACTCGGATATGCTCAAAACTCTTGCTAGCTCCGACACAAGCTGCCGATTGGCTTTTCCTTTGCTAGCCTCCTCCGTCAACCGGGCCTCCAGAGATCGCCGCCAGGGGTTGAAGCCGGAAGGCACAGCCAGCCGGGAAGATCCGGGCACGACTTCAAAGCGGATGATGCAGCCAAGAGGATGGGGCTCGACCGCCGGGCATTGGTCCATCATTCCATAGATGCCTCCTGGGGGCTTAAAGCTTGTTGCCGGAGGATGTGGATATGATGGGATGAGAGCCATCTAATTCCAAGGCGACCGTTTTGGCAACAAGTTAAAATAGCGCCAGCGACGAAAGTCCAGAGGTTCGATGAAGATCAAACAAATCGTCGTCCTGACAGGTCAGACCGAGGTGGCAGATTCCATTCTTTCCGGCTTGGAGCAGCTTGGCCTGCAGATTTGTATTCGTGATCACTTTTCTTTCGAGGATGATGGCAAGGATAGCCTGATTGTATGCGATCCTGGTTACGTTGAGACTCAAAACGGCTCCGGGTCGTTGCGCCAGGCCCTGGGCAACGGATGTGCGGTTCTTCTGGATGGCGTGCGGAGCACCGTGGTTCTGGAAGAGATCAGAGAGAGCGGCGGCCTTTCGTCAAAGACAAAGAACGACCTGGAGGCGTACGCCCTCTACAGGTGCCTGCAGAGCGACGCCCAACGGCTGGCCGTCTTGCAGTCCGGGGATGGTCTGCCTCGCTATGTGGCAGCAGCCTATGAGAAGGTGCAGGATCTGCGGTATGGAGAGAACTGGCACCAGAAGGCGGCACTATATCAGAAAGAGAACGACCTGGGCCTGACGAAAGCCCGCAAGCTCAACGGTCGGGAGATGTCCTACAATAATATGGTCGATGCGGAAACGGTGCTGGAGATGCTGATCGACCTATCGGAGTGCGATGGAGTCCCTGTCCAGAAGCCGCTTTCGATCATCGTGAAGCATGCCAATCCCTGCGGTGTGGCCTATGGCGAGGCTCAGGCAGATAGCTACCGGCTCTCCTTTGCCACCGATCCAAAGTCCGCGTTCGGAGGAGTCATAGGCTTCAACCAAACGGTGGACATAGAGACGGCAAGGGCCATCGGCGACAGCTTCGTAGAGGTCCTGCTGGCACCAGGGTTTGAGCCCGACGCGTTGTCTTTGCTAACGGAGAAGAAGCCCAATCGCAGAGTTCTGGACATAGGAGATATGCTGCAAAGGAAGAATGAGCTCTATCGAGGCTATTACCAAAAGAGCATATTCGGCGGCATGATGCTCCAGGATTATGATACTGGTGACCTGTTGGTATGGAAGGTCGTAACCAAACGCGCTCCTACGGATTCTGAAACCCGAGCCCTTCGATTTGCCTGGAAGATTGCCAAGTACGTGAAGTCCAACGCCCTGGTCTACACCACTGAGAACCAGACCATCGGCATAGGATCGGGGCAGGTGAGCCGCGTGGATTCAGCCCGCTTTGGGGCGGAGAAGGCAGAAGAGCACGGCCTGTCCACCCGAGGAACAGTGGCTGCCACGGATTCGTTCTTTCCCTTCCGGGACGGCCTGGATCAAACCTTCCAGGCGGGAGCGACTGCGGTAATTCATCCCGGCGGGTCCATCCGGGATGCAGAGGTGATAGATGCCGCCAATGAACATGACATGGCCATGGTCTTCACGGGTATGCGCCACTTCAGGCACTAAACCTGATCAGAAGGCATGGGTACGGGCGCGGGCCCTGGCGTCAATTGCGCTTCTAGCGTTATTGCTCAGCAATTCCAATCTATTTGTGGTTGCATCAGGAAGAACTATCCAGGCGGGCGAGGATATCCAAACGGCCATAAGCTCAGCCGGGGCAGGAGACATAATAATCGTGGGCCCAGGAGACCATGGCAACTTCGATGTTGACAGACCTCTGACTATTGTGGGGCAGGGCGGGCCGATGCTTCATGCCGGTATGCAGATGCCTGCCATAAAAGTAAACAGCGATGGCGTTACTATCTCCGGATTCAGGGTTCAGGGAGTGGGCAAGGATACCAATGCCAAGTTCAACTACTATATGCAAAATCCCCTGGCCGCAGCGGGACAGCGTCTCGACGAGCCCAATGCCGCCATAATTGTCCGCGGCAACGACTTCAGGCTCGAAAACTCCGCCATCTTCGGATCCCAGGTGGGTGTCCTTGCTGAGAATGTGAACAATCTCCTTCTTCAAAATACTACTATGGACGGCTGCGATACTGGTGTATCTCTCACCGGTTGCATCGCCTCAAAAGTGGAGGGCTGCAAAATTACCACCTGTAAAAAATATGCCATTGATATCGAACAGTCCCGCGATACAGTGCTTGACAATAACAGCATCGTAAACAACACCAATGGCGGAATCCTCTTGAAGGCGACAGATGGGTGCACGGTTCAGGATAATGTCATCTCCACAAACACATTCGGGCTCTCACTCTGGAATGCGTCGCACAACCAGTTGATGAGAAACCGAGCCGATCATAATTACTATGGATTCCTGGTAACATCCTCGTCGAACTACAACAACATCACGGATAATTCGGCTCTGGATAACACCAGAAGCGAGATCGTGAAGGGCTTTGGAATAGGCTTCAGCCTGCAAGAGAACTGCAGCTATAACATTCTGATCAGAAACACTGCTAAAAGAAACTTCAACGGCCTGGAGGTCTCCCGGGGTTGCCAGTTCAATGCCGTCTACGGCAATAACGCCTCGGAAAATTCGCACGGTATAAGGCTCAACGAGAATAGGAACAACCTCATCTTCGGGAACAACTTCTTTAACAACGATATCAATGCCTATGAGAATACCAGCCTCAATGTCTGGAACACAACCATCGGCAACTACTACAGCGACTACCGAGGCCTTGATATGAATGGAGACGGCATCGGCGATAAGCCCTATTCTCTGCCGGGTCCCGAATCGAAGTCCTTCGACTACCGGCCACTTATTCGTCCCAACCGGGGGGGCGATCTGGGATTTGCGGCGCTCAGGGATGCGGTGAGGAAATACGCCACGTTTGGGCCGGCCCCTGAAGTGATCCCACTCACCAGAAAGGTGAATGGTGTCATGGTTATATCCTCCCACGCGTCAGGCCTCCCACCAAAATGGCCGGAATCAAGACCGTTCGATGTGACTATTCCGCCGTTCCAAAAGGAGCCGGATTTCTAAGTCAGCTGGCCAGTTTCTGAAACCTGAGGCCGCTGATGCAAACGGGAAGAATTATATCCTCTGCCCGGTGTTTTTGAATTAAATGACTCAACACACGGAAGGTGCCATCACCTTCGAGACCGAGGGGGCCTTCTACAATCCCAAGATGATGCTCAATCGGGATATCGGCGTGACGATGAGCCGGGCCTTGGGCCTGACCGAGTATCTGGACGCCATGTCTGCCAGCGGCATTCGCGGGCTGCGGGTGGCGAGAGAGGCGGGTGTAGAGAACGTTGCATTGAACGACGTTAGCCCTCAGGCCTACGAGCTTCTTGTGAAAAATGTGGCCGAAAACGATCTTGCCTGCACCGTTTCTTGCCGCAATGCCAATATCCTCCTGCATGAGCAGCACTTTCAGGCGGTGGACCTGGACCCCTTCGGCTCGCCCTCTCCTTATCTTCCTGCTGCCAGCAGATCCGCTCTCAACTATCTATTCATCACCGCCACTGATACGGCTCCTCTATGCGGTGCTCACCTCAAGAGCGGGATACGCAAGTACATGACAATGCCTTTGCGCACGGACTATCACCGGGAGATGGGGGCCAGAGTCCTGCTCGGCCTGGCGGCAAGGGAGCTCGCGCGGCTGGATAAGAGCCCGGTTCCCATGCTAACCCACGTTACCGACCACTATGTGCGTACTTACCTTCGCGTGATCAAAGGCGCAAAAGCTGCCGACAAATGCCTGAAATCCCTGGGATATGTCGAGCACTGCAGGAGTTGCGGCGGCTTTGTCCTGCTCAGTGATCCATATCCAAAAGGTGTTTGCGGCCATTGTCGTGCAGCGACCACATTGGCAGGGCCCCTATGGCTAGGCCGTATACAAGAGCCTGATATTATCCATATGGCCCTCGCCTGCCAGGGCTTGAGCCCGAGGGCCGAAAAGCTCCTTCGTACCTGCGCGAGCGAGGTGGAGGCGCCCATGTACTATGACCATCATAGTATCTGCGAGAGGCTAAACATCACCCCCGGCAAGATAGACGATATTGTGGAAAGGCTGCGATTGAATGGCCGCCAGGCTTCTCGCACCCATTTTAATGGGCTGGGCATAAAGACAGACGCCACCCTTCAGGAGGTCGAAGTGGCCTTAAAGCCAGCTTGATTTTTTAAAAATTATAAAAAGTTAGACCCTTTTTTCCACCTAAAACTTAATAAAGGAGAAGTGACCTAATAGTGATAGCTGCATTATGATATGATAATGCAGGAAATCGCGGCACGGGATGACGTTTATTACCCCCTTCATTGCTACTCCCTTTCGCATCTCGTGCCATCCCTTGTTACGTTTTAGCAAATTATTTAAATCTATTTATATCAGTTTTAACCTGGCTTTGGCTTGAAGCGCAAAACTATAAAATAAGTGTGAGATATTGCCCTTGCCATGAAGATTGCTCTTGTTGGCGGAACCGGCGATATTGGGACAGGCTTTGCTGTACGATTTATGCAAAATCACGAGATAATTATAGGTTCGCGTTCTGCCGATAAGGCCCAGGAAAGTGCCAATGCGATCCTGGAGCTGGCCGGGCCCAAGGGGAATGTCTGGGGCACCGATAACGGCAGCGCAGTTGCCGTGGCTGATGCCGTCGTGCTTTGCGTGCCCTATGAACATCTGAATTCAGCGACCTCGGATCTCTCTGCCTCCTACAACAGCCAGCTTGTAGTCTCTCCCGTAGTCCCCATGAGCTACAACGGCAAGTTCTTCCAGTTCAATCCGCCCACCGAAGGCAGCGCGGCCATGCGGGCGAAGTCTCTGCTTCCGGAGGGCATGAGGATAGTCTCTGCGTTCCATACCATATGCGCTGCGGCTCTGCAAGCCAGGGACCGGGTGCTTAAGGCCGACGTTCTCATATGCGGTGACGATGCCGGGGCCGTAGATCTCGTCGTGGGCCTGACAGGGGATATAAAGATGCTGCGGCCGCTAAAAGCGGGCCCTCTGGAGGCCTCTTCTCTGGTGGAAAGCCTGACTCCCATGCTGCTCAATGTGGCCCGCAAGAACAAGATCAAGGAAGCAGGAATAACCATCGTCTCTGAGCGGTAGACTGATCGCGAATCCTTTTTTATATGACTATTCGTGATATTATCCCCGTCACAATCCCCTTTGCCAGGCTCCACATCTGATGCGGATCGATAAGCCCCATTCTCTGAAAGATGATAGCGGCAATGAACACTCCGGCCATGGCACCTAAATTTGATAATGCGGTCACCAATATGACCTTGCCGAGGCGGTTTTGCATCATCTGCTTGAAGCTATCGGCTTGAGCCAGGCGTTTCAGATCTGCCACGGTTGGTTTGATCTTCCAGGCCTCGACCATCCCGGCAAACCAACCTGCTGCTATGAAAGGAATGAGAGTCGTAAGCCATGCCACCATGAGCGCTGTCAGCGCGGAGAGCGGGTGACCTCCGGCCAGCAGAACGCCAAGAGCAGATAACCCTCCCGTGACAAAGAACCAGATAACAGCTGCCTGGAGACCGTTATGGCTGGATTGGGCGACTATTAGAACCAGTGCGACAATCGCCAGGACGAGGAGGCTTATAAGTACTCCGAATACCTTGGCGAAGGTTATCCTCTTCTTGCCCGGCTTCTCGTTCAAGCCCTCTATGGCAGGAATATCTTCAGGATGTGCCAGATGTTTAGTGATGCCCTCTCTATGTCCTGCCCCCACAACGGCGAGCACTCTGCCCTGTTTAGAGAGCAAAATCAGGTTCCTGGCCAGGTAGGCGTCCCGCTCATCGACGAGCGCATTCGCGGCTCCCGGTGAGATCTTGCGAAATTCTCCGATTAACTGGGAGACTATGTCCTCCTGGGTGATGCTATCGATATCAATCTCTTCATCGCCCCAACCGATGGCTGCCGGGATCAAGGAACCGATCAGCTTGATCTTACCCCAAAATCCCATAGCCGCCCAGAAGCGTTGAATGGTTATGCCCACATCCCTGTCCACGAGAGCGACGCGTGCGCCCGTTCTCTTCGCCGCCTCAATGGCAGCCAGCATCTCCGAGCCCGGCTTGACCCCCATCTCATCGCCGATCTTTCGCTGGATATAGGCCAGGAACAACTGCACCAGGAAGAAAGAGAGCCTTCCGCCACTCAACAGCTCACTGATCTTGATCTCTTTCTCCTCTTCCTGGCCCGTCAGAGCTCTGTATCGGGCAGGACAGAGCTCTACAGCCACGATATCGGGCCTGATCTCCTCTATTTTGCTTACTACTTCCTGGACGCTCTTCTCGGATACATGTGCCGTTCCTACTATGATTATCTCATGAGATTCGCCTTCTGTCAGGCTCCCGGACGCTATCGGCTCCACTATCTGGCAGGGAAGCACTGCATCTTCTTTCTTTTCTTCCAAGTTCTCCAAATCGATTACCTCTTCATATCCTGCCCGGAGCTTAGCTCAAGGGCCCTGACCAGGTCCTCCCTGGAGACAATGCCCACCAGCCGGCCGTTGTCCATCACAGGCAAACGACGAATTTGCTTCTCGTTCATCATCTTCATGGCAGTTGATGCCTCTTCCACAGGTGCAATCACATATAACTTTCTTGCCATTACCTTTTCGACGACGGTATGGTCAAGCTGCTCATCCGGAACGCTCTGCAGGTCGGTTAAGGTGACAATTCCCAGCATTTCATCGCCTGTCATAACTGGGTAGCCTCTATGCTTTTCCTTGAACATCAGCTCCTTCAGCACCCTGAGTGTCATATCCGGGCCGATGGTGCGCACCTGGGCGGACATAATATCTCTGACTTTGATGCCCTCCAGGCTGACAATTATCTCGGTTGCCTTCTCCTCTTCCGAGGCCCCGACGTAGACGAAAAACGCCACAAATAGCAGCATGAAGTTGAAGGAGAACAGGCCGAGCACAAACATCAGGATCGCGAATATCTTTCCTATACCTGCCGCATTTCTGGTAGCTCTTATGTACGGCATGCGGGTGGCAAGCCAGGCCCGCAAAAGCCGGCCGCCGTCCATGGGAAAGGCAGGGATAAGATTGAAGACCATGAGTATGATGTTCATAAGTCCCAGGGTCCAGAGCATGATGGCGGCATTACTGCTTTCTGGAAGCAGAGAAGCCAAAAGAGTCGAGATCAATCCGATGACGCCGCTGACTGCCGGCCCGGCGAAAGCCATCTGCAACTCCAGGCGTGGATTGCGGGGAATCTCTTCAACTGCGCTGACTCCGCCAAAGAAGTAGAGCGTTATGCTCCGTATGATTATGCCGTTCTTATGGGCGATATAGGAATGGCCCAGCTCATGCAGAGCCACGCAGGCGAAAAGCACTACGGCAAAGATCAGGGAATAGGTCCATCTAAGGCTGACGGGTTCGATGCTTCCCAAACCATAAGTCATGCCATAACCTTGCTGGCTGATAGAAGCAAAGGACCAGGCAATTAAAGGGATGACCAGGAGAAAAGTCCAGTGCAGCCGAATGGGTATCCCCATTATCTTTCCCAATTGTAGAGAGGAGTTCATTCTAAGAACTTTAGTACCCCGGCATTAATAGATCTTTTGATGACGTGTCAATTGAACAACTATCCTCTGACTGAATGCAATCTCCATTAATTTATTAAGTGAGCGGGTAGGAGAGTGGGGGTTCAGTGTGGATTTTAAAAACTAGAATTACCCGCTCAAATTAAAGGAGTGGCGATAAAGATATAAATTTTTCCCCTGAAAGATGGGGGTGTGTAGTCCTGAATGTTTGGACTTTATATACTCCACTCCGATATTTACATTCTTTTTCTAGCATTTAATTCAGTCTCCATGCGATTCAAGAACATTCCCAACTTGCATCCTTCTGGTAGCCTGGCCCAGAATGCGATAT
>CAIQHB010000065.1 GCA_903871465.1 uncultured Methanosarcinales archaeon | reverse complement strand
TTACGGCCCAGATGGTACGGGAAGATGAGATCCGAGAGGCTTTGCGGGACGTGCTCGATCCCGAGGTGGGTATTGATATCGTAGACCTGGGCCTGATCAAAGATATAATCATGTTAGACGACGATACGGTAGAGGTGGACATGGTGCTGACCTCTCAGGTTTGCCCCATGGTGAGCCATCTCACCGAACAGGTCCGGCGACGTGTGGAAGGTCTGCATGGTATTCGCCAGGTTGAGGTTAAGGTTCTCGATGAACCCTGGAACTGGGACTACTTTGTCCGGCAGCAGAAGGCGAGGGCTTAGAATATGGCCGAAATATCGAAGATGCTGCCCGGATATCAATCATATTGATGAAGAGGGCTAATGCCGGACCTGGCTGGAAGCCCTATATCGCGCCTTTTCTTTACGTGTTTGAAGGCCGATTCAGGTACTGTCCATTCGTCCTTGGCAATTGCAACTGAATAAATTCCATCAGAATGCCCTTCCAGCGTACTTAGCATCTCTCCCGTCTGAATGTCCCAGACATCTAGCGTATTGTGCAGATAAAGTGTTCCGGGCAACGAAGACTCGATGATTTCTGAATTCCGGAAAACCATGGGTGTGCGGTCAGAAGCCATGCCCCATCCTTTAGGGCGGGATAGCCGCACGCAGTTTGATTTATGCTAGTGGCTCATCAAAAAACTTGCAAAAATATTAAATAGAATGACATGCATAATAGGAAAATGATAGCAAATGACTTCTCTCAGGTAATTCGATTATGCTAATGGTGATTGAAAATTATGGCAGATGAAATGGAGCGAGAACTGCAGAATCTCGCGGCAGGTTTCCAGTATCAAGGAATAGGCATTAGGGCGGCATCAATATTAATTGACTTCGTCATAAGCTGGATTGTAGGAATGCTAATCATATCAATCGAATTGAATTTCTCACAGAATTCGATAATCCCATTATTGGGTGGCCTATCATGGATTGCCTTTTTCCTTGTATATTACGTCTACATGGAAGGTTCCAGAGGGCAGACAATAGGCAAGATGATTACAAAAATAAAAGTAGTCAATGAAGATGGCGGGAAAATCAATATGAAGCAGGCTTTAATAAGGAATGTTCTTAGGTTCCTCGATGCCATCGCGTTTTATTTAGTCGGAGCGATACTGATTTGGCGTTCCGACAAGAAGCAAAGATTAGGGGACTCCGTAGCTAAGACTATAGTAGTCAAGGCTTAAGATATTATTTTTGGTAGCATCTCAAAAGTTGCGGTCGCTGAATCGAATCCGCATAGGGAGCCGTTCAGGCCTCTGACCTTTAAATGCTGCCTCATCGTCTCCAGTCTCTCTCTGTCGTAAACGATCTCCTCCCCACGTCCGAGCGCGCACCCCCGGCGGCGGCACCTGCAACTTCGGCTTTGCCTTCTTGCAGCCTAATGCTGCTCTATCGATCTCGATCTTTCACGTTTAATTATTGTTGTGATTGCCAACCGGATTTTAAGTGCGAACTCTCTGGCCGTCTTCCAGACAATCTCATTCGCTCAGACTTCACAGTGCAACCTTTTCATGCAAGATGCGCTCACCTATCTCGCCCCTCAGGGATCGAATAGATACGAGATCGACTCTAATGCCGGTGATTTCGCGCAATCTATACTCCAGAGAGATGAATTTGGGAAGAGTTGGGGCTTCTTCAAACTCCACCAATACATCAAGGTCGCTGCGTCTATGCTGCTTGCCTCGCACAAATGATCCGAAGAGCCAGACATAGCGGATGTTGTATTCTTCACGAAGCTGCGGCAAATGTGCACGAAGGTCTTGCATGATTTGATCCAGAGATGGAAGTGGACTGTTTTTTCTGACCTCTAAGCGCGTTTTCATTTCTCCAAAACCTCTCTTCGTAATAATTGATCTTTAAGGTATGTAAGGATTGGGTGTCTCAGACTCTGCGCTATGGCAAAAACCATCAGATTTGAAGCATTCGCAGATTCCTGTTCTCTCAACCCCGCATGAAGGCATGACGGGTGCTTTCCCTGGAAGCTCCGTCCCCATGGCGGCAATAGACTCTCCCGGATTCAGTATTATCATATGTACTCTTCAGGTCACGGCTTAAGTTCAATTCGTTCTCGAATCAGTTTTGGCTTGTTCTTTTGCGTCATTCGATCTCATCGAACTCATACTCCTCCCACCGACGCTCTCCGAGCAGCACCTCGAACTCCGGAGGCGTGAGTATGGGTATCCTGTACTTGGCTGCATCATCCAGGGCCACCCTGGGGCAGGCCGTGGAGACTGCCGCCTCCGCTCCCAGGTTGAGCAGCCGGTCGGGCTCAATGTTGTCCAGATAAACTAGAAACATCTCCAGTCCACGGGCTTCGCCAAGGTGCATGAGCCGCCGTGCCAGTTCCATCCTTTTTTGGCCGGGCTTCTTGGAGACAAGGACGGCAAATCGCTTTGCCTCCCCAGCACGAGTGATGGCTCCAAAGCGCCTGCGGAGCATGGGATCGGTATCGATCTCCGAGACTTCACCTGTAACGGGATCTGCCACTACTACTCGCTTGCCCGTGGCTAGAGCGATTCCCAGGGGATGAAACTGCCCTGTTCCTATGAAGAGATACTCATCCACATCCAGGGCCCTGACAGTGCTGTAGCTGCAGCCCAAAACCTGCCCGGGGTACTTCACCCTTCCTCCTGCCGGACCCAGCACGCCTTCGATGCCATGCTCTTTCAGGACATCGAGCGCCTGGCCAAGATTGTGCACATGCTGAATGGTGGTGGTGACGCCCACCCTCGGTGCCTTAAGGATCTGGGCTGCCTTCTCCACAGCTTCTCTCAGATCCTCTCTCATCCGGGCTTCCAGAAAGATGACGTTATTGGGCTCCTGGCCTAGCTCAGCATGTCCCAGGTGGAGCATCAGGTCCACTTCCTCGCAGAGATTCAGGTCCACATCACAGGCGCCAAAGCAGGGGTCTCCGGAGATGATGACCTCGGCTCCCGTCTCTCTTGCGATCTGTTTGGCGATAGCAGGCATAGCCCTCTTCAGCCCCTCCGGTGCCTGCAAGCCGACGCGCGTAGCGCCGCACTTTCGCATCATCTCCACAGCCCTGCCCAGATCAAGGTCATATCCAAAATCGCCAGAACTGGAATTATTAGAACCAGCGGTCAAGAGTGCTCTGCCCACTCCTGTAAACCTCCTCCAGCCTATGGGCCGTTTTCTCCACCCTCTCCTGGTCAAAATCCCTCTCTTCGACCAGAAAGGTGACGATCTCATCCACGCGTGGCTTTTTCATCACAATTTTATAATCGTCTATGACATCTGGATGCAGGAAGAACTCTCTGATCTCGGCGAAGTTTTCGATCACTTCATCCCGCTCGGCCAGGATTGATTCCAGATCTCCTTTCTCCCGGATCAGCTTCAAAGCCGTCTTGGGGCCGACGCGGGTTAAGCCTGCATTGTAGTCGGTCCCGCACATGATGCCGATCTCCACGAGCTGCTTATGAGTGATGCCTAAATTTGCCAGCGCCTCATCCAGGTTGATAGTCTCCGGCTCTACCTCGACATAGATGTTTTTTCGTGGCAGCTTTCTCTTGCCGGTAATAGCCAGGTTACGAACCACTTTGGGGGCTCCGAAGAGGAGCGAGTCATAGTCCTGGCTGCCCACCACATCCACGTCCCCGCGGGCTGCCATATGAGCCGCTTGCGCTTCGCCTTCGGACGGAGCCTGAATTACGGGAAGCCCCATGGACTGTATAAGCCTCCTGCCATCCTCAAGTATCTCGGAGTTGATGCGTGACGCAGCTTGAGCATACTTAAATCCATCTTCTCCGGATGCGCGTGCCTCTTCCCAGGCTACTTTCGCCTTTTCCCTTATTTCGGACCTCTCCGCTAGCGTTTCCTTCTTGAAAGAAGGTGCCAATCCATCGAAGACAAAGGCCACCTTTACGCCTGCTTCAATCAAATTCGTAGTGCGGTACAACAGGCCTGAGAGATGCGAAGTCACCCTTCCCTGGCTGTCCATGAGTGGTGTGCCGTCCTTCTGGCGGATGATGCTCAGGAACTGATAGAGGGTGTTGAAGGCATCTATCGCCACCCATAGGCCGGAGAGATCCTTTATCTCGATCGTCTTTCTCTGCAGAAGATCTCCCAAATCAACGCCCATGACAAATCACATATTTCTCCTCGATGATAAATCCTCCAGTTCCAGGGCTTCTGCCGGAAGGTCGATCGAGCGCTGCCTATAGAATAGATGCTACTATCGACGCCTGGCGGAACTTCGGGTTGGGAAGACGCATAGTATTTCTTAAATACGAGTTTTGTGGAGATATGATCTGGAGTGCTATTCATGATTGAGATTACCGAAGCAGCGGCAAATATGATCAAAAGCAGCCTGGTGGAAGGAAAAGTGATCAGGATGTTCCTGGCGGCAATAGATTCAACAGGCGCGAACTACGGCCTGGCACTGGGCGATCAGGAGAAGGATGATATCGTTTTCGAGAGCCGGGGCGTGAAGATCTATATGAGCCCCAAGGAGACAGAACTTCTTAGAGAGACCATTATAGACTACGTGGATGACGATCGAGGAACAGGTTTCATAATCCGAGGTCCCGAGGATGAAGTCTCCGCCTGCGGTTCATGCGCCAATAGCGATAGCTGCGAGCATGATCACAGCAGTTGTGACCATGACCATAGCAATTGCAGCCACGATGAAGATTGCGGGTGCAGCTGATTTTGCTCCTTAACTATTTCTATTTCTTTTGATACAGCGTCCCAGATTCTCTTTCCTGGGACAAATAGCGTTTTCTCTTTTATCACCGTCACTATCGCCATAGTCAATATAATGGCATCCTATATCGCAATCCTTAAATATGCTACGTGCTACCGTGATACATGTTAGCATTTGTGGGATGGTAAGATTTGAGCGAAATTGGCAAGAGAGTTCGAATTGAGAGGATAATGGACAGAGACAGCGGAAATACGGTCATAATTCCACTGGACCACGGCATATCAGTCGGCCCCATCAAGGGACTCGTTGATCTGCCGGAGATGGTGAATAAGGTAGCCAAAGGCGGAGCCAATGCAGTGCTTCAGCAGAAGGGAATGGTCAGGCACGGGCATCGCGGCTACGGTCGAGATGTTGGCCTGATTGTGCACATGAGCGCTTCTACGTCTTTGGGTCCCGATCCCAACAATAAAGTTCAGGTCTGCCAGGTCGAAGAGTGCCTGAAGATGGGCGCGGACGCAGTCTCCGTTCATATCAACATCGGTTCCGAGACCGAGTCCGACCAGCTCAGCATCCTTGGCTGTGTAAGCGAACGCTGCGACTTCTGGGGCATGCCCCTTGTGGCCATGATGTACCCGCGCGGCAAAGGCATCGCCAATCCCAATGATGTAGAGGTTGTGGCCCATGCGGCCCGCGCCGGAGCGGAGCTAGGCGCCGATATTATCAAGACCAACTACACAGGGGACGTCGAATCCTTCCGGCGCGTGGTGGACGGATGCCCGGTGCCTGTGGTTATCGCAGGAGGGCCCAAGACCAATACGGACATGGAGTTCCTGCAGATGATCGAGGGTGCTCTGGAGGCTGGAGCACGCGGAGTTGCCATCGGCAGGAACGTATTCCAGGCAGACGATCCCGTGAAGATGACAATGGCTATCGCCGCCATTGTTAACAAGGGTAAGACTGCAGAAGAGGCCTTCAAGATTCTGTAATGACGGTCGGGCGACGATTATCGGACGGAGGCCGTTCTTAACTTTTTTTTCGATTATAGTTGAATGATAGCTCTAAAGTCCAGTCCCTGAGGTTGCCTTGTTATCTAATCTCCTTATTATAGTACACTGCTTTGTCGAGTTGCCGAAGCAGGAAGGATACGAAGTTGAGCATATCTAAACAGTCTTCTTTGGTTATCGGCCAGTGCAGTGCCGGTTCATGAGCTGTTGGGTTCCGCATGGCCCTCATGAGACCTGCTGAAAGGAATTTGATTCCGTCCTGCACGTTTTTGTCCGTCTCGGTTTGACAGGCAGTAACTTTTAAAACTCCGTTCTGCCAACCCCATACATCCATCATAAGAGGTTCGCCGTCCTTTGAGCTGAGAGCTTTTTCGCCAACTAATTTGTTGTATACCTTACACGCCTCAAAAACCGCGTGGAAGTAGTTGCCCTGTACAAACAGCACTTGACAGTGCTTGACAACTTCACTATGAAAACCTCGTTGGAGAAATTCCTTTTTGTCTTTGTTCTCTTCACCTAATGGAACGCTTGCCGCTTGGAGGATCGAATGCACTTTGGCGCGGAGGTCACCTTCCCCACTCAACTGGTCGCAAAACGATCTTAGGAGCCTATTACGTTCGTCCTCTTCCATTCTCTGCCTTGCCAACGATAGAATCCAATTATAAACCAACTTTGCGCGAGATGAAGTAATGGAATTGTTCGGAAAGTTCTCACAACGGAATGGAAAGATAGCACCTGCTATTCGATCGATCTCGTTAATGCTTTTCTCATACTTCAAAGCATCTCCGATCTGAACTGCAATCAGACTATAGTTTGCGGCCATTAAGAATCCTGTCTCTCTCAGATATAACAGGCATTACCGGCGACTTGATACCGTCCGGTCGATGCCTTGGTTGGGCTTTCTATAAATCCTTTGGCTTTTATATCACCGAATTTTTGAGCACCCCAATCCCTGCAATCTCCACTTCCACCACATCGCCTTTTTGCAGTTGTCCCACACCTGGCGGCGTTCCTGTGGCGATTACGTCTCCCGGCAACAGAGTCATGACACCGCTTATGAACTCCACCAATTCTGAAACGTCGAATATCATGTCGGATGTGTTTGACTTCTGGACGATCCGATCGTTTACTCGTGTCTGTATATCTACCTGAAAGGGATAAATCGTGGCAATCCAGGGGCCAAAGGAGGCAAAGGTGTCGAAACTCTTGGCTCGCGTCCACTGGCCGTCCTTACGCTGCAGATCGCGGGCGGTGACATCATTGAAACAGGTGTAACCCAGGATGTATTTCTCAGCCTCATTGGCAGGGACATCTTTGCAGCGTTTTCCTATTACCACACCCAGCTCTCCCTCATAGTCCACCTGCTGGCTGGAAGGAGGATAGACGATCTGCCCAGCTGGACCCAAGATCGCCGAAGGCGGCTTGAGAAAGATGATAGGCTCTTCGGGAAGCGGCATCTTCAGCTCTCGGGCGTGTTCCACATAATTCAGGCCCACGCACACGATCTTTGTCGGCTGGCAGGGAGCCAATAGCTCGACATCCTCCAGGGCCAACACCTCACCACCGGAGACGATGCCGTTCTCAATGCTGTACGATCCGCCGCGGATAACGCCATCTTTTTTAAATCTGACTATCATTTAGCTCCAAACGGTAACGATACTTTAGTGCTTTTCTTTTTTTCTTTTATCCTTTGCAAAGCCCTTTGCCGCCGGAGGGGCCTCGCCGGTACCTGCCGAATTCACTCTCCAGCAGGCGATCGGCCATGATCACCGGGCCTTCCACGCAGACGCGCACACCATCCGGATCCAGGCAGCAGGAGCCGCAGATGCCTGCAGCGCACTTGAAATAGCGGTTGATGCAGGCCTGGGTCTTCCCCGCATGCTCCCGGGTTTTGGAGATTATATCCCACATCATCATCTCCGGGCCGCAGATGTAGATCTGATCGTACTCGGACAGATTAAGACCTTTCAACCCTTCAGCCACGCGACCGTGAATGCCTACGGAGCCGTCATCGGTCGTAATATAAGTGTCACCCAGTGCCTCAAACCTGGTTTCGAAGATGAGGTCATCTCTGGAGCGGAAGCCGAGCAAGGATGCGACCTCAAGCCCCTGGCTCCGGGCCTGCTCGCCAAGGAATGCAAGCGGTGCCGTTCCCACGCCTCCGCCTATGAGCAAGATATTCTTGCCTCGCAGAATGAAGCCGTTGCCCAATGGGCCGCGCAGGCCCAGGCTGTCGCCCGCGCTAAATTGAAAGAGCGCCTGTGTGGCAACGCCAACCGACTGCACTGTGATGGTGTCAGGGCCGGAGAAGCTCATGGGAACCTCATCCACACCCCGTATCCAGACCATGACGTACTGCCCCGGCGCCGGATCGAGGTTCCTATCCAGGCGGAAGGTCCTGACCTCGGGAGCTTCGGATATCACTTCTTGAATAATAGAGTTTAACGGTCTCATGAGCGCCTCCCGGCCATGCCGCACAAATCCTCCAAAGTCATCGATTTTCTTTCCAGGTAGCGAGAGAGGCCTGATATGATCTCCTCGAAGACGCCATACCCTTTCATCAATGCCGTGCCCACCTGAATACAGGAGGCTCCGGCCATGATCATCTCCACTGCATCCTCCCATGTGGTGATGCCACCTACGCCTATCACCGGGATCTCCAGGCGGGAGCTGAGGTCATAGACCGATCGAACGGCCACGGGCTTTATGGCCTGGCCGGATAGGCCGCCGAAGCGGTTGCCGAGGATGGGATAGCCGGTCTCTATATCGATGGCCATGGCCTTCAATGTGTTTATGGCCACCACGGCATCTGCTCCGCCCCGCTGCGCAGCCAGTCCCAGCTCCAGGATATCGGCCGTGTTCGGGGTGAGCTTCACCCATATGGGAACGCTCGAAGCGGCCTTCACGGCTCCAGTCACTGCCTCCACAAGATCGGGATAACGGCCAAGCTCGCTCCCATATTTTTCTGCATGGGGGCAGGAGAGGTTGAGCTCAAAGGCATCGGCCCTCAGGCCGCGGGCGATTTGGGCAAACTCCTCGGCGCTGGAGCCGAAGATGCTGGCAATGACAGGGACTCCGCCTTTCCTTGCAGTCTCTATCTCGTCCTGGAAATCTCTGTAAGAGGGATTGGGAAGGCCCATGGCATTCAAGAGGCCGCACTCCACCTGCACAATGGTCGGGCCGGGATGGCCAGCTCTAGGGACTGAGCCCAGCGATTTGGTGACCACGCCGCCTGCACCTGCCTCTGCGGCACGGCAGAGGGACGCGCCGGTGGTGCCCAGTATTCCTGCCGCCAGCAGGACCGGGTTACAGAGGTCAAGGCCGCCGACATGGACGGAAAGGGATGGCATGAGCTGAATGATCCGCAGGCCAGGATAAAAGACTTATCTGGAAGTTGCGCTCGAAGTGTTTAGTCCCGAAACCGTCAGGACTGAAAAATATAATTAATGGATCGAAACTTAGATATACAAAGAGTGTTATGTAGTAAGGGCTATGTGCTCAAGCGTTTGCACATAGATTGGTCCCCAGAGGGTGAGATTCTGGTCGAGATGATTCATCTCTCAATTGAATATCCAAATATGTTCTCTGCCTGCCTCAGAGCTTTGGCTTCTCCCTAAAACAGCGGGTCCGGTTCAAGCTTATAAGATCCATTCCTTCCGATTTACATCGATCCTATTGTCGGCGGGCTTCCTCAAAGCGCGCATTGGCGAAAATCAAAAAAAGTGCACCACTTCGAGGTGAGTAATAAGATGAAGCAGGATCTAAATAGCATCAAAGGAAGAGTTGCGGCAGCCAGAAGGGCTGAATGGCAGAGGTTCCTTGTAGATCGTCCGCAACTGTACACCTTCGATGACTGTGCAATGGAGTCAGAGGATGTTCCAATAAGTCCGATCTGCAGCAATGCTCCATAAGGCCTTTCAGAACCTGCCGATCCTTCAGATTCTTGACGATCTGCCTGGCTTCCCGGGCCTCTTTTTTGTTACGAATTCTCCTCCAGGAGCTGCTTTACTATGGCCTGAGTCGCGAGGATCATCTTGGCGATGGCCTCTTTGGACGGGTTTTCTGCAGGGCCTTCTGTCCCCTCTCCTTCGTTCTTGGAGTCGTTCTTCTCCACCGGTTCGTCCTTGGCCAGGATCTTCAGGGCGTCCTCTGGCAGCTCGTCCCTGTAGGCCTTTAGCGGCTTTGCCCTGCTTCCAGAACCCCGGCCCGCCTCGCCTCCCAAATCTAGCCTCTTTCACGATACTTGAGACCTCGCCATCGTCATTTTCCAGTATCGATTTGAGAATGTCTTCTTTCAACGGTCTGTCCTCCTTCACAAGGAAGTACTTCTTCCGGTTCGCTCCACGCGAAACGAACTCGATGAAGTCGATCTCCATAACGTGCAATGGCTTATAAGTACGAAGATTAATGGGCCTACAAAAAATATGAAAGTAATTGGGGTCTTAAAGTGAAAGCTAAATCATTATATGGTACAACAGTCCCTAATGAAAATATTCTGTTGCTTCAAGGTAGGATAGAATTACATCAAAACGACAATACATATGCATTTGAAAATGCAAGAATAGAGGCGATGTGGCCTCCAACTCAATATTGCGTTATCAAACTACCAGAGACGCAGCCTCCGATTGTAGATGGAAAACAATGCTTATTAGATATTCCGCTTCGCAAAGTTAGTGGAATTCCAGTGGAAGTTTTCAGAGCGATAAATGAAACGGGTTACAGAGCGATATTCAAGGCAAAGCAGAACTTCTTTGTTAACGGATCAAAGGAGTGCGATTTAATCTTAGCTAGTGTTCCAAATTTTTTTGATATGAAGCTACAGCTAAAGACATCCAATTGGGATATAAGACTTGAACCTGCAAATAATATTAAAGATTTGGTCAGGGTAATGTCTTTACAAAGTGGTTTCGCCTTAACTCATGTTGCTTACATAGAACAATTGAATAAAGAACGATTTGACTTTGATCAAGCTTCGAAGATATTACGTTCTTTAGAAACATATATTTCGTTTATGAGAGGAGCTTGGTGCGGTCATTTCTTACCAGTTGGTTGGTTGAACGATGATATTTCTTGGTATAAGTGGGATCTCCCAATGGTTATGCCCTGGCGCACAACTCCCATTTATTGGTGCAATACATTCGATATCGCTGAATTGAGTAAGGCATTCGATAAATTCATGAGCCTCCCAGAACACCTCGAATTAATAAATGTAATCAGTTTTTATACCGGGGCAAATGGATATGAAGCACCTGATATTTCAGTTATAATGACTCAACTGGCCTTAGAACTTCTCGTTGCATTATATGCCCCAGAGGGGCCGTATAAAGAAGATAAAGATATTAAAATTAGAAGAATTTTAACAAAAAAGAGAATATCAACAGAGATTCCATTTGAACTTGAAAAGTTAAAAAAATACTGTGAGCTAAATATTAAAGATGGGACGCAAATTGATGGCCCAAAGGCTATTGTGTATCTAAGGAACAGTTTTATGCATCCTAAGAGAGACAATATCAAGAAGATCGTACAAGTACCCGTGAGTGTTATGGGTGAGGCAGCAAGTCTTGGGCTTGCTTATATTGAATTGATCTTATTGGAGTCGTTAGGATATAATGGGCAATATACAGATCGGTTTACGAAAAGATCACAGCAAGTTCAATGGAGTGAATCGAGGGATGCCATACAACCAGTTGTAAATAGAGCAATGCCCTAACATACAAAATACATTTAGTCTCAGGCTTAGCAATTCGCAGTCTATCTTTCTCCATCCACGCGTTGAGAGAGAGTTCGATCGATCCTCTGGTTTGGCTGAAGAAGGAAAGAGGATCCGCAGGGCGTTTTCGTCGCACCGCCCGGACTTGACCCCAGTCCAGGCGTCTTCGCTCGTCTCAGTCACATCCCAGCCAGACATGCAGAAGTGTCTAGATTCAAGAGTCTAGGCTCTATACTTTACTGTCTAGATTATAGACTCTAGAGTTGCCCTCCCATCCTCTCTCAGAACCCCAGAGACCCAGCCCTCCAGAGTCGATCTCCATCTCACCCAAATCTCACTCTCGAGACACGCCACACAGGCCCCCCGATACTGAAGGTCTGATATTCTCCGGACAGAACCTTCTGCCAGATGTGGCCTGCAAAGACCTTTACGCCGACAACCCACGAATTGGCCTTGATCTTCTCACCAAGAAGGATCGTGGCCTCTCTCTTCTGAATCCTGGACTCGACAGGTGCAGCATCGACCGCCCTCCAGTCTTGCCTGTTGTCGAACTTCCGGGAGCTATGCATGTAGCTATAAGCCAATGGCTTCGAACGGTCTCGGCGCTTATCACGTCGCCCTGAGTATATACGGTATCGGGCTTTGGCGATCAAGCGGTAAACCAAGCGCCTCTCCACATCGGCCTTGAAAATCGACAGCGTATCTTTTTTCCTACAATACCCTAGTACATTCGCAATTATTTAACCCCTGCGCAGAGGGTGTCTGGCGGATGAGTCACTTGAGGCAGTTACGGGCTTCGTCGAGGTGTACAGCGACAGTTCTGCCTTGGGGTGTAGCTGTGAGGCAGAGAATCTAGAGCTTGAGGTTGTGTGCCCAGAACTTACAAATTTTATATGTACTGCCTTATACGGCAAACCGAATCGACCTTAATCGTACTACGGCTAACATGTTCCTATAAGTTTGACAAATCTTGTTTACAATCTACAGATACCGGATCTCCTGTATCATTCAAACCGAAAAGCAAAACTAAGATTCGTCGCGTACTATCAAGGAGATCGAGGTTGAAATGTTATTTATAATTATAAATCAGGTTTCGGTTCTAAAATCCCGTAAAATGATGTGAAGAAGCGAGGAGGTTGTATATATTTACTTAGTAAGCCTTCACAATCTCCAAATCTCTTTTAATTTATCGAGTAGTTCTCCTTGTCGCCTCTTTACAACTTCCGGAGTCCACGATGTCTCAAGTATTACCTGTTTTGTCAAATCAAATGATGTAACCCCACTCTTGCCATAAAAATATTTGCTCTTCTTTTCATTGAACTCATAATTACTGGCTTCTGGGTTCTTCTTTCGCGTCAGAAGCACTAGATTACCTAACTTATGAACACAGCGTTCTGGATTAGGGAAACATGTCCATTGACCTTGTTTAGGGTTTTGAGGTAGAACATGTTCAATTGTGATTACGGTGCGATCATGCTGCACCCCTCCCGCTGATAAGGCACTATCAAGACGGAGCAGCACATACAATCGGAATTGGGACTCTAGGTACAGATCACCTTTGAGCCTATCGATAATGTCTTTGCGTTCATTAGGTGTTAGCTGTAAAAGAGATTGTTCTGGATCTAAGGGGGGCGTTTCCTCATAGAGGTTCTGGTTATTCTCTATCGCCTCTAAAATGCGACCATAACGTCTTATTCGCTCATTCACATCTGCGCGAAGGATCATTAATCCAGCCGCAAGGCGTTCGAGATCGCTGAAGAAACGGATTAGCTCTCGTGGATCGTCATTATGCAATGACATATACCTCATAGCTGGCGGAATCCAATCTGCATTATCAATCTGATTTAACCATCTCAATTTTGCGTTAATCGCTTCCGCGCCGAAATCGCTCTCATATGCGGGCTTCTTGATATCTTCGTAGATGTCTCCATATTTCACAATTTCCTCGATTACCTTTCTAGGATCATTAATAGGTTTGATTACGTACTCACGAAACTCATTCAGTATGTCTTTACGCAGCTTCTTCCTATGTTTTATCATGCGAATATATGGAAATAAATCAATAAATGCGGCTCTCCCTAATTTATCCTCCGTATCCTCCCACATTTTTGCATAATCTTCATGTAGCTCTTCATTTATTTTCCCAATTAGTTCAGATTTCAGAATGTCTGCATGAGAAAGGTTCAACCCTCTGTCATTTAATATCGAAAAAATTCGATAGGCGGAATCCGAATCAGGAGTAGACACTACAACCATGTAGCATTGGGCTGCAATGAAATCAATTAAGCGTTCGCGTTCTTCTTCTGTTTTTCCCTTCAGTCCTTCTTTCACGTTTCCCTTGAGTATATTATAGAATAATTTTGCGTTATCTCTAATATTTTTTTGACTATCCTTATCCGTCTTAGTCAGCTTTATTAATTGCTCGATATTTCCACTTGTTTGGATGTGCTTCTGGAAAAACTCCTTATCTCGTTCACTTAAAGTCAAACGATAGGTATCCTTCAACTTTAGGCTTATTTTACCTTTCTGGGTAATATAATCATTTAAGTCGTAAAGATATTTCTCATTGTTGCAGAGGTCACGAAGTACAGAAAGCAAAATGGTTATAGTTGCAAGACGTTGTTGTCCGTCTACCACCTGAGCGTTGGAGTCATCTTCTTTTATCAGAACGATGCTCCCTAAAAAATATTGGTTCAACTCTTCATGAGATCTACCCGTTGAATCGATAGATTCTAAGAGATCCTCTAAAAGTTCTCTGGCTTCCTCCGTAGTCCATGCATAAGGCCGTTGGTAATAAGGGATTTTAAAGACAAATTCATTACTGAAGATCTTACTTAGGGGATACTCACCTGCTTTGATCTTTGCAAAACTCATGCGCAAATCCTCACTGACCTATCGTCCAATTTACTCATCTATGTCTACAGGCAAAGAGGCTACAAGTGATATAAATATTCCAATGCCGAAAGTGGTGCAGAGGTCTCATCCCGCACGTAATCACATATTCAGAACCCACATCTGGTATAACCTGGCGATTACCAGTACGCTCGCCATGATCTCGTCTTCTGCTTACTGGCCTTCTGCAGGGCCGCCCGAGCATCCACTTTGCGCAGCTCCCTAAGTGGTACGAAAATGCCTCCTACCCGAGGTCTATTTTCATCCGCATGTGTGATTTTAAGTCATGTGTTTTTTCTCTGTGAACTCTGTGTTTCTGACGAATGGATTTTCGCTACAGATCATTGGTAAGTTTCTATAATTTTCACCAAATATATGAAAGTGATGTAAAAGCTAAATCTAAAGAGAAAAGATGTTATGACGGAAGGAGATGATACTAAAGATGGTTGAAAATATGCTCGAAAAAGCAGGAGGATTGTGGTTCCTTCTTATAGCAGCCCTACTTATTGGTTATCTTGCAGTTTTTTACTTTAACCCGCCTTCTTGTTTATACCAACTTTTAGCTTATGTGATAACCGCGGCTGTTATTTTCTTTATTCCTATCAAATGTTTAGAGAGTTATACAAATCAACAAATGGAGGCTTATGAAATGCAGATACAGCAAGAAACTAGGCTGCGGCAAATGGCGAGAGATAATGCCGTTCCAAAGTTATTACAAATTAGGAATTTGCGGCAGGAGGAAATAATATCTGAAGAAGAGTATACAAACTGGAGGAAGGAAATCCTTTCTGAGATAGGCCTTCGGAAAAATCAATAAGGTATATTTTTATCTTTCAAGGTTAATAGCTATTGTAGGCCCTATTTTAGATGGTATCATTCGATTAATTGATTCGCGTTCGAATGTTATTCCAATTCCGGTCGGGCCTATTGTGACTGATTTGACGTTCGTGAACATTTTACTAGGAAAGGATTTTAACTCTTCGCCTAATAGTGAATTGACTTTTCGGAGATTGCGGATTGCTTTAACGTTTTGGTAATCGAAACCGATTGCTCTAATGAATTCTCTTTTTGCTTTATTATATTCTTTTAATTCTCCATATACAGATCCTAGGCTATTGTGGGTCTGTGAAATGGCATTCTGTTCTATCGAATTGAACGCAAATAATGCCTTTCGGAGAATTCTCTCAGCCTCTTGCAAGTTGCCCTCGTCTGCTAGGATATCTCCAAAGGTTCCTAATAAATACGCATTATCAGGATCAAGCTCAAGTGCAATTCTCATTTCGCTTTCTGCCTCAGAAAATCTTTGTTTTCTCCTCAGGAGATTTGCATAATTGTTACGAGCTGCAATATTTTTGGGATCTAGTTCGATAGCTTTCTTATAGTGCGTCTCGGCTTCTTTTTCCCTCCCCTTTTTTTCGAGCAACATTGCATAATTATTGTTGGGTTTTGAATCGTTGGGAGTTAATTTTATTGCACTTTTATAGTTACTCTCCGCTTCTGTCATTCTTCCAAGTTTAGAGAGCAAATTTGCGTAATTAAAATAAGAAGTTGTAAGCCCTAACGCTATCGCTTTTAGATAATGGTCTTCCGCTTCATTTTCTTGGCCAAGCTTTCCCACCAATATATTTGCAAGATCGTTATGCGAAGCTGCATTATTTATATCGTGATGTATTGCATTTCGATAATCTTCTTCTGCCTGAGCTACATCGCCCAACTCATAAAATAGGACTGCAAAATTGTGATATAACTGAGATAGTTCTCTATTATCCAACGATGGAATGATTTTCAAGCGTCCATTTTCGACCACACTTATTTGGTATATCGGCTCTAATGCAATCGTTTTTTGATAGTAATCTTTGGCTTCGCTAAGTTTTCCAAGCTTATGTGCTGAAATTGCTGCATAGTAATAAGGTTTCACAGGTCCCTGGCCTTGCGGTAGGCTTTTTGCTACAGCAAGAGAGATAACGTACCCAAAATCGTATTGAGCCTGCATTATTCTTGTTCGGGCTAACTCAAGTATACCCCAAACATCTTCTGGGGCAACTTCCGACCCTATCAATTGTACAGCTACCGTTACGCAAGTATCAAGCTTTGAGCTACTGATGCACTTCGTGATCTTTTGAAGTAAGGATTGCTCTATATCCGCATTAAGGGTCATTATCTTATCCAGCTCACATACGATGTTTCTGTTTGATTTACTTGATGAATTATTTGAAATTAGGGAGTTTTCATAGATATATTAGATAGCCTCTATAAACCTTGTGCAACAGAGGATGAGCAGCCTTGACGTATACTGCATATGCTTCGATGCCCCATATCTCCCAATTTATCAGAAGTAGTCGTTTATATTTGTAAGAAAATCAAGCCGAAAATTATGGATAACTCTTGAAATGAACATACCTGGCCCCAAGTTGTATGTATTGCCCTATATCGCCCTTAGGTAACCGACAAAAAACCTGCAAGTATTTCTATATTTCCATCCCGACCTCATAAGGTCTGATGGCGCGCTTTGGCTTCTAAAGCAGCTTTTTGTTTTTAGGCGATGCAAGTTAATCGATCGTTGGCAACTGTCGTAAATTCATTCCATAAAGACTGGAATAGTCAGATGGACAGAGGCAATTTATATAGATCCAATCAAGGAAAGGATGAATCCTTGCAGGTTATACATACTCGTAGGAGTTAGGATCGCCTATGGTAAGACGTGAAAACATTGGCAGAATCTCCCCAAGAGCATGACACTCGGCGGCGGGAACTGATGCCGCTTGTAATCCTGATGGGGCGCAGGGACGAAAAGCCGTAAGGTCCCGCAGGGCGCTTTCGTCGCGTCGCGCGCCTTTGACCCCAGGCCAGGCGTCTTCGCTCGTCTCAGCCTAATTTATGCCAGATATGGAGAAGTGTCTAGATTCAAGAGTCTAGACTAGACTCTAGAGTTAGTCGGCTTGTCCTCTTTCCGGGCTCTGGAGACCCCGCCCTCGTCGGTCTGCAGAGTCGATCTCCATCTCACCCAAATCGAACTCTCGGCACGCGCCTCCCGATACGGAACGACTGATATTCTCCTGACAGGACCTTCTGCCAGATGTGGTCTGCAAAAACCTTCACGCCGACAACCCACGAATTGGCCCTGATCTTCTCACCAAGAAGGATCGTAACCTCTCTCTGAATCTAGGACTCGACAGGCGAAGCCTCGATCGCCCTCCAGTCGTGCCTGTTGTCGAACTTCCGGGAGTTCAGCATGTAGCTATGAGCCAATGGCTTCGAACGGTCTCGGCGCCTCACCATTTGCGAATTTCGAGATTAGAGTCTAAACCCAGGCAGACAACAAGACCTTCAGATTATAAAATATCTAATCGATCCCCACAATATCTCTTATGGCCCTCTGGCTCTCCTCTGGCGTGCCTCTGGTATTGACCTCGTGCACTCTGGCGCTGGCAAACAGAGCCCGGAAGAAGCGGCTGCGCAGGCGGCGCTTGAAGTCGCTATGCACCAACAGGTGAGGATTGAAGTAGTTATTCGCTTCCATGATTCTTAGAGCCTCCTCACCCTCCAGTTCTCGCACGATCCCATCTTGCGAGCCGTCGCGCTTCAACAGGATCACATTTTCCAGAGTTGTGAGCGGTAGAATGCGTCCTTTGCCGATCACCCGGCGCAGGTCCACCACAGCGCGCCCCTTTTCGTCGAAGACAGCTTTCTCCACGAGGCCTGAGAACTCCTTCCAGATGTCAGCCAGATCGGCGCGAATGTAGAAATTCTTCTCTGAGCCGTAGGCCAGGATGTCGTCTCCATAAATTCTTGCGTAGAACCAGTCATCAGAAACCACGCGCACTCTCGGGTTGCGCAGGAGTCCGTAAGTGTGGGTGGTCTTGCCGGCACCAGATCCACCCAGGATGCAAAGCCCCAAACCTCGTGCATCGAGGCACGCTCCATGCACTGAGTAGATACCGTGATCATCCTCCAGGATGTCTCCGGCCACGCTCAGAGCCAGGGATTTTATCCAGCCGTAATAGTCCATATTAAGCAGGAAACCCGTCTTTGATTGAGGGTCGTAGAAAACCAGGTTTTCTCCCAGTGACTCGTCCTGCAACACATAAAGCCGTCCGTGGGAGCGAATGCTCTGGGATGCGGAATAGAAGCTCTCTTCCCAGGCAGCTTTGACGGCTGGGACGCCGGTCAAGAGCTTGATGCAGCATCCATAAATCTCCGACTTGATCTCGTAGAGTATCCCGCTGCTATAGCGATTGACCAGCTCCTCTTTTCGTTCCATGGATATGATTTCAACCGTGTATGCCATTTTTTGCCTTTCCCTCCTATATTTCTGCATCAAGATTGTTCTGATAATCTCGTACTCTCATCTCTTTGCGGTCTCCGGTCATCAGGGATGCCAAGATAGCGATGCCCCTTAGTCCGAAGGCGATCATCCAGCTCATAGACCAGGGGAAATGCTGTTGGTATCTCCAATAGTTCGATATCCTGGTCCGAGATGCTCTCAATATGCTTGACCAGGGCGCGAATGGTGTTGCCGTGCGAGACTACCAATACATTCTTGCCCTTTTTCAGCTCGGGCGCAATTTGGTCCCGCCAGAAGGGCATGATGCGGTCTTGTGTATCCTGCAAAGACTCAGATCTCGGTATTTGACCGCTTATCAGGTCGCTGTACCTGGGATCAAATTCCTGGAAGCGCTCGTCCCCCGCTGGCATTGATGGAGGACGATCTCGAAAACCCCTGCGCCAATGAAGGACTTGCTCTAGGCCGTACCGCTCTTCCATCTCTGCCTTGCTACGGCCCTGCAGATCGCCATAAAAGCGTTCATTGAGCCGCCAGCTTTTGAGAGTAGGAATCCACATCAGGTCCATCTCGTCGAGGACTATCCAGAGGGTCCTGATTGCTCTTTTCAAGACGGAGGTATAAGCCATGTCGAAGACAAGGCCGGCTTCGCACATAAGGCGTCCCGCAACTTCTGCCTCCCGTGTTCCCTTTTCCGAGAGGTCGATATCCATCCAGCCCGTGAACCTTCCTTCCCGGTTCCAGAGGCTCTCGCCATGTCTGAGCAGAACCAGCCTTGCCGATCTCTCCAGCAAGCCTAATCTCCCTTGTATATAGCATAGGCCTCATCTACAGTGGCGTTATCCACGGTTACAGCATAAACGGCATTACATAATCGCACCGCCTCTGCCAGCGGCCTCTGGTGGATATTTCTGCCCGTTGCGTTTCCTGCCGCGCCGCTGATGTGGATCTGGTCGTGCAGCCTCTGCAGGAAGGTGCGAGCAATGGTGCTCTCGCCTCCGGCGCAGACCACCTTGGTGCGGCCAGCCGCCTGCACCGCCTCCCGGAAGATCAATGAAGAATCCTGACCTGTCTTCTCTGGATAGTTAACCTTGACGAAGTCGCTTCCTAAAGTGGCGGCCACGCCTGCCGCACCGGCGATCAGATGAGGATCCTTTTCGTCTTTGACGGCCTTTCCTCGCGGATAGATCCAGAGCACTGTCACCAGACCCGCTTGATGAGCCTGGAAGACAATTCTCGCCGCCTGGGCAAGCATCTCACCTTCATGCTCGCTTCCCAGGTAGATGGTGTAGCCCACGCCCAAAATGTCCAGGTTGCTGGTATCTTTGAAGTTGACGACCTGGTTTACGTCTATCCATTGAGGACTGTGGGGCTCAGCCTGGGAGGTCTTAACTAGATTGGTCTTGGAGTTCAGCTTCACCAGATAGGTCAGGTCGTGATAGTCCATGCCGTATCGAGCTATGAGCCCGATCTGGGCAGCAAAGACGCCAATGTTCGCCATCGCCGCAATCTGAAACAGATGCTCAGGATCATTATCCTCCGGGTCTATTCCCTGGCCGAAGAAGTCGTCGTTCAAGTGCTCTGCTTTCTGATCTCCTGCAAACAGCATCAGCCGGCCGCTACCTTTTGTGATCTTTCCATAGTTTTCCCGGTACCTCTGGCGATTTTGGCCCGGTACATCCAGAGGTACTGCGATATTTGCTGTCATTTTTCCCGCCTTATGTCTTCTCCTGGAGATCGGTTAGCACGACCTGGGGTACTATTCTCTCAAAATCATCTTTTTGGCAGAGAGCCGTTCCTTGGCGCAGAGTAGTGGCGGTCCCCGCAGCCACAGCGTAAATCAGACATTGCTTCAAGTCTTTCCCCTGCACCAGGCCAAAGATGAACCCGGCGACGGATGAGTCTCCGGCTCCTATGGTGCTCTCCACATTCACGTTGGGCGGAACCGCCAGATATTGCTGGCCGTCGGAGACGAGGAGTATACCCTTTGCGCCCATGGAGACGAGAACGATCTCCACGCCTTGCCGGTTGATCGATCTTGCGGCACTGACTACATCATCCAAATCTTTCAGCTCCCGCCCTGCCAGCTCGGAGAGCTCATGGATATTGGGCTTTATGACATTGGGCAAAGCCTTGATTCCCTGGCGCAGAGCCTCGCCATCCACATCCAGCACCACTCTGGCCTGGCACCTCTTCACCAGGTTTATGATCTTGCGATAGATCTCGGGGCTGACGCCGAGAGGAATACTGCCCCCGATAGCGACCACCTCGCCACAGGGCAGCCTCTCCATCTGCTCAATAAACTGCATCAGTTCGTCCGGTTTTATTTCCGGGCCGCGCGCATTGAACGCCAGCTGCTTTCCCGTACCTGTCTCATGGATGATGATGTTAGTGCGCGTCTCACCTGAGACACGCACAAAGTCGGTCTCAATGCCCTCGTTCAGCAATCTCCCTTCCAGCTCTCGACCGGCAAAGCCTCCTACGAACCCCAGAGCTATATTGTCCACACCCAGGTTCTTGAGCACCTTGGAGACATCGACGCTCTTGCCTCCCGCGAAGCTTTTCTCCTCCAATATGCGGTTGGATACGTCGTCGCGCACCTTTTGAATCCAGATGGTGCGGTCTAGCGCCGGGTTGAGGGTAATCGTGTAGATCATACTCTGCTCTTTTCGCGGCAAATTAATGATTCTTTTGCCCCTCTTGAGGCAGTGCGCCTAACCGAAGCGCTTATATTCGTCTAATGCCGTACATTGTTTAAGCAAAGGTCGAAGGTCACAATCCCTCCTACGAAATCGACTTTTGCTCCCCTCCCATTATTGCAGGACCCTCTATGCTAAGGCCTCTTTACAATGGTCGCCTCACAATGGCTTCAAAGACCAGATAATACGTTGATCGACTTAGGCGAAAGGCTTATATTCGTCGGGTGTCGTAGTTAAAATGGCAAAAGTCGAGCCTTTTAATCCCTCCTACATCACTGACTTTTGCTATTCTTCATTTCGCTCTATCCATTCCCGAATCCTCTCGCTTATCTTAAATATAGAAGGCATTGTAGCCTCCTTTTTATGCCAGACCCCCGCATAAAGATAGTTGAACTTATTGCATCCCTGGAAGAGCTCAGGCTGCACATGGGCAAGAAGGATCTTGCCATCGGCAAGCATCAGGTCAATATGCAACTCTTCTTTTCCCTTGCCAACGCATGTCTACGTAATCGTGCCCTGTTGCTATATGGCGGCATGGGCGCCAACAAGACAACGCTCGTCAACCTGCTGGGATCCTCTTTCCTCTCCAAGGGTTTGGACGAAGTGGAGAATCTGATGGTGACAGGGCACCCAGAGCAGACGGAAGAGAAGATGGTAGGTTTTCTTGATCCCAGACAGTGGACTCGCGTCTCGTCAGGACCCTGTGAAGTACTCTGGACCTCATGGGCCAGATCGAAATGGAAACTCATCAACGAGATCAACCGCTTCCCCAGCGGCAAGCAGAACCTCTTCCTGGAGATACTGCAGAAGAGGAAGATAAGCTATGCCGGACAGGTTCTGGTGCCGGGTGACACATGCTATTATGCAACCATGAACCCTGAATTCTCTGCAACATACCCCCTGGATGAGGCCCTGCTGGATCGCATCTCGGCCTGTGTGCCCGCTGCTCAGCCGGATTTCCTGGCGGGCCTTGCCCTTTCTGAACGGGATCTGGAGGTCCGTGATTTAGCAGAGAATCTGCCGCATTTTACACCCGCCGAGTTCAATATCCTGCCTGATTGCGTAGCCGCGAAGGCTCTCACCAGTCAGGCTGAGCTCGCCATCCTCTGTCTGGTTAGGGACTTTACGCTCTGCGAGCGAGCACCGGCGTTTGACAAAACCCAGCTCTCTGGCACAAAGCCATCAATGGGCCTATGTTCCGGTTGCCATTTTTTCGGCAATCCGGAGGCAATCTGCTGGCAGGTGGACGAGGGTCTATCCGATCGCGTGCGGCAGGATATGCGGGCCTTCACCAGGGCCTTTGCCTTCCTCCTGGACCGGGATGCCGATCTGGAAGTTCTGAAGGCCGTGGCTCCTTATGTGATCTGGCACCGCACAAATCCCATACGTTCCGCTCTGGAACGGCCACCATACTTTGGCGCAAGAAAGCTGGCTTATGTGGCAGAGCTTGTGGAAAAGAGCATAAACCGCACCATGAATGAGAGGGCTGATATGAACCTGCTCTTCTCTCGGGCAATCGAAGGCAAGGTTGCCATCGACCAGGCTGTGGAGGAGCTTTCGACCTATGACGATCCTATCGCCCGGCTGGACTTCATTCCTTCTCTGGAGCAGATGAGATGAAGCTGGCAGAGTTCATGGATGATGCCTATCAGGGATTGACGAGGGGACGCCGGCTGGAGACGCGCCAGGGAGATACGATCTTCAGTCTGGAGGATCTGGCCGATCGGGTGGGAACGAAGCCCTCTCGCAATGCAGTAGAGGTGCTTGTTCCCAGAGATATGAGCACTCTCATCCGGCTCATAGACTCCGATCCGGGTAAAACGTACCGGCTTCTCTGGGGGTATCTCTCCAGCATTGCAGCCGAGCGCAGCCCTGAGCCCTTGCATCTTCCTGCCCGAGATTACGCAGGACTGGAGCTATCCTCTGGCACCATTATACTGGATGAAGCAAGAGACCATGTGGCAGTAGACCATGTGGGGGAGAGGATGAAGGGCGGCAGAATTCTCGTGCGCCTGGGGGCAGGCGACTATCTGGGTCAAGAGATGTCCGGCGGAGGAATTATCGCCGGGAGTGTCGGGGATTATGCTTTCCAAAACATGCGTGGCGGCTTTGGAGTAGTTCAGGGCGATTCCGGCAATTCCCTGGGTCTGGGCAACAATGGAGGCAAAATTATATGCAGGGGAAGCTGCGGCGAGAGGGCAGGATGGCTGATGCACTCGGGCAGTTTGCGTGTTGGGGGCGAGGCGGGAGACTATCTGGGTCTTCTCATGAGCGGCGGCAAGATTGTGGTAGCGGGCCGGACCGGAAAGAGAGCGGGATGGCGCATGAAAGGCGGTACAATTATGGCGAATGGTTTTGGACCAGAGGCTGCGGATGGAGTCCTGGGATTGGACTAGGGTCTGGCAGAAGTCCCGTGAGAACTGGCACTGGCCGCTTCTTCCACGACCATGCCTGAGCACATCTGAGACGCCGGGCGAGTTTCCTTTCCAGAATTATCGCATCACTTTGAACCCGCAGGCGTTGAATCTTGGGCCCCTATATCTGGAGAACCTCTTTGACCACCTCATCGTCCACTACGTCTTCTGTCCTCGTTCTCTGGAGGTGGCCGGGTCCCTTGCTCTGGCGGCATTAAAAGGCCAGTCACAGCCGGAAAGCGCTCGTGCGCGATGTGCGGTAAATATCTTTTCGGATATAGTTGTTGACTCTTTCCGGCTGGAGCGAAGCGCAGATGACGAAAAGAAGGTGCTCATGGGCTGGGAGAGGCTGGCGGGCCTGGGCCAGGGCCAGGGCTGGGAGCTTATGCCCTTGGACAGAGTGATCCTGGGTTTCCTGAGGGAGTTTTGGGGAGCCTCTCTGCCGTCGTGCCAACGTCCGGAGGTGGATCTCCTCTTAAGGGTTTTTTCGTTAGGCATCAGGGACACGGGCCTCTGGAAGAGGCAGTGCCAGGAGACCGCACGCATCCTGGAGCAATTCATGCCAGGCATATTGGGACACGGGCAGGTTAGGTGCCTGGAGATTCTGAACGGGAGCGCGCATGCGGCGCCTGTAGCCTGTGCAGCAAGCCTTGATCCGGGGAGGTATGAAGAGGCCCTCGCAGTTCTGGGACTGAAAGGAGACCTGAAAAGATGGTATCGAGACCAGAGCTACTATATAGAGATTCGAGAGCTTCCTCGATCTCGCTTTGAGAGCCACCCCTCCGGATTTATCAAATGGAGGCTGGACGACCCATGCCAGGAGCTGGACGTTTCCTATTCCCTGAGCATGAGCCCGTATCTCATTCCGGGAGTCTCGACCTACAAGAGGGAGCAAGAGACGGGTCCGATGGCGCCGGGCCACGAAGCCGTGCCGGATCTGCTCATCGTACTGGACAGCAGCCGCTCTATGGATGGACCAAAGATCGGAACAAAGACCCATAAAGCAACCCTGGCTGCCTTTAAAGCCTGCCAGTATGCTCATGCCAAGGGGGCGGAAGTTGCCGCCATAAACTTCAGTGAAAAATATCTGGTGGCTGATTGGACAAGAGATCTCTTCGCGGTGGAGGATGTCCTGGTCGAGTTCCTGTGCGCACGCACCCACATACCGGGAAAGGCGGTGTTGGAGCTGGCGGAAGCCCGCCCGGGATGCCTGATTCTCTGTATCACGGACACGCATATCCAGAACCTTTACCAGGAATGGAACGACATTAAAAAAGCATCCGAGGCCGGGAAGTTCGTACTCTTCTGCATCGACCAGGCCTACAAGGATAAGCATGTAGAGGAAACGCTGGCAAGTCTTGGCCAGGTATATTACATCAACCGCCTGGAGGATCTCGTCTCTCTCGTGGTGGATGTCACTGGGAGAGCCTATGCCGGGGAAAGTTTTATCTCCTCTCAGTAGACTCAAATCCTGGCGTGCCGGGATAGGGTAGTGGTTATCCTGAGGGACTGTGGATCCCTCGAGCTGGGTTCGAATCCCGGTCCCGGCCCCTTATTACTAGCAAGATCTAATATAACTCTCATCGCCAGAACTGCCACCAAGGAAATGAGCTTTCGAATTCTCCGCTATGTCCCAAATGACATCTGAAGGGCGGCGAGATGCTAGAAGTAGCCATTAAGCGGGCCGAAGTTCCTAAGGACTAATAAAGTCCTAAAAGAGTATAATCGGCAATTAGCCGATTACTATAAATTTTGAATTTCCCCTATGCTTAAGGTCCCTATCACTTCATCAAATTCTGGTTTGTTCTCAGATGATGAAACTGTCACAATAGTTTTATCATCTGGCATGTAGCTAAACACGTTAACGTTGCGATTAGGGTAAAAAGGCACATTTCTAAATTGTTGAACGGTTACTTTGTTTCCATTTGCAAGGGTTGTTTCATAGGCGGGTTTCTCATCTATAGTAGCCCCGCCAATACGCTTCTTAAGGGCATCTATATAGGCGTCTGTTGCCTCTTGGATAGCTTTCTCTTCGTTTGCAGGTTTAAGACTCTCACCGATAATCGTTTTAATATTTATCTCTATAAATGCAGTAGGTTCAACACTGGTTATCTGAGTAACATAACCCGGCTTTGAAGTGTCTACCCTTGATGAGTAATCATCACCGGTAAATGTGTAAGGCTTTCCATTAAGGGTAAAGGTAACGTTCCTGGAAGGCACCTTAGGCTTGGACTCTTGAGCGGTCTTAGCTGTTGGTAACTTCCCGTAGATGAACTCATAATCCCCTTGCCCTACATAGACGATGTTATATTGAGTCTTCCCGTCCGGTATTTGGAAGACAAGGTACCCTGAAGCCTTCCCGCCATCAAGAAGGGCAACAGAAGTTAATGGTGATGGGGTTAAGAAAGTGGCCGAATCATAGGGATATGCAACGCTATCTATGACTACGGTAAAGTAATTAGGATTAATGCTAAATGTCTTGTATCCATGATTTTCAAGAGTCATTTCAATAACAAGGAATGTCTTCCCTGACACTGCTTTAGTGTACTCACCAATATAATCCTTCAATTCCGCACTTCGGTTTAGTAAGATATACTGAGAAGGTAATTTCACTGAGTTCTGTGCGGCCTCAGTAGACTTAGTTGTCTCAGTAGATTGCTTATCTACACAACCCGAAAAGCCTACCGCTAATACTGTAAAGACCATAATTATGCAGGTAATCCAATTAGCTTTGATGTCTATCCCTCCTTTTGCAAGGTCTATTAGGGGATTACATTTTGATCTTTGCGGTCCTGTTGAGATAGAGAAGTAAGGCTTATACCCCCGTGCTCCTCAGCATGTTGCCAAAGACTACACCGCAATTTATGAGTAAGTCAACGTCCAAAAATGCTATTATAATAGAACCGCTACTTGAAGCGGTACCTACAACTAACTTAACACCAAAAACGCATTCTCATGATCGTGGAAGAGATTTGATTGAGTAGTACTGCATTACTTTCATAATAGATGAGAGACAGACAACATTATATGACAGAAGAATTATCCGACTGGACGATTCATTTTAACCTAGGATCGCCCTGTTTAGAGAAAGAGATAAAAGGCCGTATAAATAGCGTGGAATTCGATACTGATGCATGCAATCTTGACATCGCCGGAACAAAAGGCATCAAAATAACGGGCTTTACCATCACAGTTAAAAGCACAAATAAACGCGAGGCTCAACTTTTGGCTGAGGGAAAGGGCCGTATTATTTTAAATTGCTTGTCTAGCATACATAGTCATACCATCACAGGTTATCTTACCACTATGACAAGTTCCAAGGGCGAAGGCTTTGCAGAGATTACTGGGGATGGCATTATACACGGGCCTGAAATTATCGATCTAGCCTGCATCAATGATGTTATAAATTCAAAGGATGAAAGATATTTAAGGCAGCTATCGCATTATGCGAGGGGGCTGGCTGCAACGGATCTCGGGAATAAATACCGCGAGTTTTACCAGGTATATGAAGATGAATTAACTAAAACAAAGAAAACAAAACCACCTAACTACCTAAAAAAAACAGATGAAGATGATATCCTTCGAATTATCCGCCACCTGCTAAACCATCCCAGATTAACAGGATCGGAAGCTGTGACGATAGCTAATTCAATCTTGGGCAAAACCAGCATAGATCTTGATAATATAGAAGACCTAAAATTGGTTGGAAATTATTTGGGAAAAATCCAGAAAAAGGCAGAAGATCTCTTGAAACCTGGCGGATGCGGTTAATAGATAAAATAAAACTATGGATGCGGTTTCTGATTGAGGGGTTACGTGCGGGGAATGAGAACCCCGCACGCTATAACTTTGCCATCGGGATAAAATGTTTAAGTCGGTACTATAATATATCTATGCATTTGTACTCAAATGAATTCGCAATTGATTATCACGTGTAGTGCATTTGTTGGGATCTTAGCTCTCGCACTCACGTTTTATACAAAACAAAAAGATATAGATAAAAAATTAAAAAAATCATTTATAATTTTATTATTTATAATTCTCGTAGTTTTTGCATATGCTTTGAGTTCTTCTCCGGATGATGTAAATTCGTCGCCGATGGTTGTTAGTCTAATGCCAGATAAAATGAGTCCACAGGAAGCCGGAACCACGATAAAATGGACTGGAGCGGCATTAGATCTGGAAAAAGATCCGATACAATACAAGTTCTTACTTGATGGTCAGCAGAAGACGGATTGGTCCTATGATCACACTTGGTCCTGGATTACATCAAGTGCAGATGTTCGATCTCATACGATAGAGGTTAAAGTGAAAGATGGAAACCATAATGCAGATGGTGATGATTCCAAGAACGTAGATTTTTCTATTTCACATGAGAACGTGAATTCGCCGCCAATGGTTGTTAGTCTAATGCCAGATAAAATGAGTCCACAGGAAGCCGGAACCACGATAAAATGGACTGGAGCGGCATTAGATCCGGAAAAAGATCCGATACAATACAAGTTCTTACTTGAAGGTCAGCAGAAGACGGATTGGTCCTATGATCACACTTGGTCCTGGATTACATCGAACTTCGACATAGGATCGCATACTCTAGAGATAAAAGTAAAGGATGGCAACCATAATGTAGACGGTGATGACTCCGGGGATATTGAATTTACTATTTCCACACCGAAACAACCTCCTTCGATAAATGAGCTCACGCCATCGCCGGACAGTCCTCAACCCGCGGGTACAACGATTGCCTGGGTCAACAGAGCTCATACTCTCGCAAGTCTCGGCAGAAATGAAGAAGCGCTTATGGCTTTAGAAAAGGCAATTGAATTGGATCCTAAAAATGCGACCATTTGGGCCAGCAAAGCTTATACTCTTGCAGTTCTCTTCAGAAATGAAGAAGCGCTTATGGCTGCAGAAAAAGCAATTGAATTGGATCCTAAAGATGCGACCGTTTGGGCCAGCAAAGCTTCTGATCTTGCAAGTCTCGGCAGAAATGAAGAAGCGCTTATGGCTGCAGAAAAAGCAATTGAATTGGATCCTAAAAATACGTACGCTTGGACCAGCAAAGCTTATACTCTCGTAGGTCTCGGCAGAAATGAAGAAGCGCTTATGGCTGC
>CAIQHB010000064.1 GCA_903871465.1 uncultured Methanosarcinales archaeon | reverse complement strand
TGCACGATGAACTGGCAAAAGGCATGCTCAACGATATCTTGGCAGATGTCTCAATCTGGAATGGAATTTCAAATGATGCCATAATTGAGATGCTTGAAGATCTTTGAACAATGGCAATCAAGATGCAGCATATTTCAGCAGTCTCATTTTAGCAATCCTTGAGGATTATCGGCAGCAGCGCCGGGCAGCCCCCTCGATCGTGGTTGCTGCTGTTGCCCCGGACTGCGCTCGTGTCCGCCGCCTGGGGCCGTCCGGTCTCATGGCGTGTCGTCCATGTGGGCCCGCAAGCATGCACGAGCGGGCATCCGCGCGTGGGAACCTCTTAAAGAGGGCTTCTTGGCAGTTTGAAATAAAGCAGCATCGCAAGGTAAGAGAATCAGGCAGCCACGTATTGTCGAATCTCCACTTGCGCTCCTGTCTTGGCCCGTTCTTCTGCATACTTGAGCAACTCGGCGGTAACCAACTCACTTATGTATGCTTCTCCACAATTCGGGCAAACCTGAGCAGGCACGCATTTCACTACCATTGTCAGGCAACCGCGCTCAAAAGTAACTGTTGTTGTGCCTGGCTTAGTAGATCCTTTTTTGCAGATAACGCATTTCATGAAATCCTCTTCTTGCAATCCGGGTCCCATTCAGAAGGATCTGGCTCGTAGACTGTAATTATGATTATCTCCTGGTTGTTCAAATTATTTGCTGCGACGACATGAATGAGGCGACCTTTATGGCATCCCAGGATCAGGCGACTTGGATAGGGTGTATCATCAGGGTATTCTTCGATCGCCTCTCCCGTCTCCAGCACGTATCGAACCTCTTCTGCCGTGATCTTGCGCTCGAACATCCGTTGAACTGCATGAATTCGGTATGTGATTTTTTCGCAACTCATGGCTAAGCCGTCATCCAATTATTTGTCATCCCATCCAATAAACCTTTTCTGCTGCAAAAATACCGACCCACCACCTGCCTTGCCTAGTGTCCGGCTCAGGCTCATGGCCGTTGCCTGTGAGCTGGGCCGTCCGGGCTTGCGGCGATGTCGTCCAGGCGGGCAGGAGGCCGGTCGGGTCTGATGGCCAGGTGGTGCCTGCCTTTGGAAAAAGCAGTTTTCCTGGTGCAGGATTGGGAAAGCAATGCATTCGGTTCGTTATTAATATTGGGTGATAATTATAACTTAACAACCAACAATTTACCACAGAGACACGGAGCGCACAGAGGACGCACAGAGACTTTTCAGCAGAGCGATCTTTTGCAAGCTGCAAATTGTGATCCTTGCGGGACTATCGGCAGCAGTGCCGGGCAGCCCATCGACCGCGGGTTGCTGCTGTTGCCCCGGGCTGCGCTCGTGGCCACTGCCTGTGGTCCGGGCCGTCCGGGCTTGATGCGCTGTTATCAGGGCGGGCGGACCCGTGTTCACGCGCGAGGTGGGCCATCTGTGCGCGCGGGAGTCATGCTACCAGTGGCTTTTGGGTGGATAGGCTTATCTCTTAGGCAGGACCGCCGGGGCATGCTAGGTGCAGAGTATTCTGCTTATCCAGAGGAGCACTTCCATTGCGAGCGAGCGCACATGGGCACGCGTGCATAACGTGAGAGCGCGTAGGAGAATGATAGTGGAGCATCTTGCAAAATTGGAGACAGAATCGTGCATAAGCATGCAAGCTAGTCTAAATTAAGAACTTCCCGCATCATTCGCATTTGAAACGCTATTCTGCGCAAGGCAAATACATCAGCCTTTCTTATTTAATGGCGGGGCATATTCAGAATTCTAAATGAATAATAAATACTTGATATATATTTCGAAGGGGAAAATTTAAAAAGGAGTTGTGACTCAAACTAGAACAGTCGAGAGTGTGGAATAATGCAATTCACTAATGAATTCATAGGTTCTAGGCTTATTGAAACAATTACATCTGGCCTCTATGACGGAAATCTAAATTGCCTTAGAGAATATATACAAAATGCGATAGATTCGAACGCCGAAAATATAAGTATCTATTTTGAAAATGGCGGAAACGATCTAATTATAAAAGACGATGGAGATGGAATGGACCGTGAGGATCTAAAAAATGCCTTAAGAATTGGTGTTTCCAACAAATCTGTGGATAACGTAGGCTGGAGGGGAATTGGAATCTGGAGCGGCGTTTCCGCTAGCAAAAGTATAGCAATAATCACGAAGAAAAGAAATGATAATAAGTTATGGATTGAAATAAATAATGAAAAACTGAGGAGCGAAAGTCGGAGCAATAAACCAGTTCTGTCGATCTTGTCTTCATCCACAAGCGATATTGAAGACCAACCACTCGGCAAGAATGAATCTTATGAGAATGACCACTATACAATGATACGACTGGAGTCTATTTTACCGCCACAGAGAAATATATTTAATGAAAAGAAGATAATAAAGTTTCTATCAAGAGTTGTACCTGCCCCCTTTAACGAGAATCGGTTTTCTTTCGCCAAAGAAATTAATGACTGGCTTAATAAATATAAGATTTCAAACATTAAAACTAATATTACATTCCAAGATGAAAAAATATATCGACCGCCGTTTGAAAGTGACATTTTCTTGAAAGATATAATTAAAAAAGAATTTAAAGTCAAAGAGGAATTAGTTGCCGTAGGATGGGCTCTTTCAAATATGGAGAATAAGGCTTTACAAGAACCGAATAGGGGAATTTACTTCAAGAAGAAGGGATTTACGCTAGGCGACGATGAAAATCTAGTAAGAAATCAATATACCGGGACATATCATCCTTGGCAATATGGAGAAATACATATAATATCTCCAGAATTGATAGAAACTGCTGCTAGAAATAGCTTGGAATATAATAATCAAACCGTAGGTCCCTTTTTAGAAGAAATAAGCGAATTTGTTAGACTACTTGAGCAACAAAATCATTATAAATCAAATAAAAATCCATTGAATCAGATTGTAAGAAGTCAAAAGTATGTGGATTCAGGAGACATAAAATTAGCCAAGAAGCAATTGACTAAAGCAAAAAGCCAGCTAGAGGCCAAACGGGGATTTCCAACAGATTCATCATTCAAAGAAATGAAAGCAACAATAGATAAGGAATCTGAGAGGAATAGGAAAACCGTTGAAGACTTGAATGCAAGAATCTCCCAGCCAAACCAAGATTTGCTTAAGAAGAAGAAAGATGAACTCGATTCAATTATCAATGGTTTGCCGACCGATGTTAAAAATAGTATCAAGAGAGCATCATCAAAAGGAAGAATGCATCCTGAGATGAGCGTAACTGATTCAATAGTAGATATATTAAAACGCAAAACTGGGTTACAAATAAATGAAGTTCGGGATTTGAGCAAGGAGGCATATGGCTGGAGTAGTGTAAATCCATCGAATAAAGACCCATTGATTATCTTTGATAAAAGAACCGACAAGCATTCTAGAAACCGCAACTTGCGTCTTGGGGTCATGATTTATGCGATCCATGATATCCTCGTCAACTCCTATAAACATGAAAAAGGTGCGGAAGCCTTGGGGTGGTTCGAAGATGTAAATGAAGAAGAGAAATACGAAATTCTAGCGGAGATGTATGGAGCAATAGGCTTAATTTACCGATTAATAGAAAAGTCAGAAAAATATAAACCATAAGTTTGTCCTCAGCATTCTTATAATTATCTTTTATTAATAATAGGCGAAACATTTAATAACTAGATAGTTTGAATCATGAACCATGAATATTTTGCTCGTGGAACCGGACTACTATTCAAAATTTCCACCACTTGGTCTGATGAAACTTGCCTCCTTTCATCGTTCGAGAGGCAATAATATAAAATTTGTAAGGGGCATTGATAATGATCTAAATTTTCATCCTGATAAAATTTTAATAACATCTCTTTTTACATATGCATGGGCACCAGTCCATAAAGCCATAGAATTTTATCATAATCGTTTTCCAGATTCAAATGTAGAAGTCGGTGGAATTTATGCATCAATAATGCCTGATCGCATAAGATCAACTTATCCATATGCAGGCGTTCATATTGGACTCTATGATCTTGCAGAGTATTATATGCCGGCGTATGATATTTTACTTAATGTAAAAAAGTGGGAGAATTGGGATGCATCAATTATTTTTTCTTCACGAGGCTGCATACGTAAATGTCCTTTTTGCGTTGTTCCAAAGCTTGAGGGAATGATAAGGCCATGCATAACCGACATACAGAATTATGTTTATCCTGGACACAAGAGAATAATTTTTTGGGATAATAATTTCTTTGCATCACCTAATTGGAAAAAAGTGCTTCAAGATTTAAACGATCTCGGCATAAAAGTGGATTTCAACCAGGGATTAGATGCCAGACTAATCGATGACGAAAAGGCAAGAATGTTGGCAGACCTAAAAATACCAATGTTAAGGATGGCTTATGATTATGTTGGGGATAAAAATAGCATAATGGATTCCGTAGAATTATTATCAGATTATGGAGTTAGGCGAAGAAATATCTTTATATATACATTATATAATTTTTATGATAGTGTTAATCGTCTATACAACGACACACCAGAAATTTTCTTGATGAAAATAAGGACCATATTGCAGCTTGGTTGCGTGGCGTATCCTATGCGTTTTGAACCCAATAGCTCATTAAAAAAGAACCAATTTATCTCGCCAAATTGGACAAAGGAACAACTTGAGATGATTGCCGATGCACGAAGAGTCATAGGTTTTGGGGGGGCCTTTCCGCCATATGAGGGATTAGTAAAAAAAATAAATAATTCAATGGGATTCCATGATGCTTTTGGTTTGCGTCCTCTAAAAGAGAGCGCTGTAATCACTCATTCATGATAAGAATAAAAAATGCTTAAAATTGCTCAATAAAGATCATCAACATCCCTTCTTCACCCGCTTGCTCTTGTCCTCGTGTCCACTCCCGTCCAACCCAATTGAGCGGTCCTCCACAGGCACCCTGCGCCCGTGTATGCGTGCTCGCAGGAAAGCGTCTCGAATCCATGTCGCCTCGTCGTCTCCGCGCTCAAGGAAATACGCCGCCTCGGCAAGCCTATGTGCAGAATTGCTGAATTTATTTTGCCTTGTGCATCACTGGTAAAATTGATAAATGTGTTGCTCATCTTGAACTTCAAGTGATGACATGGATGCCAAAGAAGCTGCAATGGGTGCCAAAAGATATTTCAAAGACACTAAAACCTTAACCAAGTTTATCTTTGAGACTGTTTCTGAAAAAAGAGATGCTGGACGCTGGATGGTCTTTTCCTGCACGTGCGTCCATGGGTGTGCATCTGTGTTCTGTGCCCCAGATACTTCTACGCTCAATTACTGGGCTGTTGGCCAGATTCCGTGCCATTGGAGTTCGTCCAAGCTCCTCGGCGTGCCAGCATCTTTCCCGGCCTACTCATACGGCATGTGGGCGGTTCGGATAGGCACCCTGCCCAAGACCTTCTTAAAAACGTCCAAACCTGAAGGGCAGAGCTTCATTGATTGTTCCCCGCGGACGCGGGGTTAGGGGGGCCGCCACGGCCTGGAGTGGGCCCCGTCACCCTAGCGCGTCTAACCGCGCGGAACTCCGGAAGAAGTTGTTAGATCTCATTCGCTTAGTAATAATATAATGTCATTCAACTGCATACTGGACTTCGTAGTTGCAAGCAGGGAAAGCATCACCGCATTCTTCCGGGGTGCCGCGAGTCGGCCTGCGGGCCTCCCGTGCTCATCGGCTTGCGTGTTTGTTTGTTAAAGCAAGAGAACCCCAAGCAGTCGAGTCTGCATGCTTGGGCATGAATCTGATCTCCCCCGCCGCCAGGGGCTTTGCCAGCAAACGTCCTGCGAAAAAATCCTTCATTATCACATCGATCTCTCTTGATACCTCCAGCGTGTATTCGACCTCGTGGCAGGTATCGCAGATAAGGGCCGGAACTTCCTTGATAACAATGATTTCATCCACAACCCTGGCCATGAAATCATGCCTGCCCTGACGCATCCTGCCTGCGCAACGGCAGCAATCATGCGCATTGGAACTCATCCTCACCTCATCTTTCTGAAATCCAATACAAACCACAGACTCCTCACCTCCGCCGGGTAGCTCTTTCCCGTGAGGCACACAGCACAAGCAAATTCTTATTGCTCAATATTAATCGCTGACCTACTAGATTCTGTCGGAGGGTTTTATCCTCGGATCTGGCGATCACTCCACGTTCTTCCTCGCAAGCTAGCATGAATTCGAGAGCTTGGGCACGCAGAGCATCCTCCTCAGATTCAGTTTGAGTCTCATATCATGATTAATAGCTCAACAATATTTAATTTGAATCGGAGATAAAATCAGTAAGCCCCCCGTTATAAAATCTACTTAATTTTGATCCAAAAAATTTTTTAAATTTCTTATGCACTTGTTCATCATCTAGAGCAACAACTTCGATACTCTTGTTTCGAACTGATCCGAGATGTGACATTTTTAATTGAGCAGATTTTAGTAGATGTTTGAATTCGTAATCTGCCTCCGGAAGTGAATAGCCAATGAAAATCCAACGAGACGAATCTGACAAGAAATTTTCCGCATTATACCATATGGAAGAATAAGCTGGCGTTCTGAAAGACTTTCTATAACTAAAAGTCTCGATGTGAGGCGATACTACATTTTTGCAGAATCTGCATTCTCGTCTCCTTGGTGGAATAGATATAGCGGCATCAAACTTTTTGTCAGTAAATCCTTCATCGAATAATCTAAAATCAGATTTGATAAGGCCAGCTTTTAAGTGAAGTGATAATTTTTCGTCCAGGTCAAAGAACATTGATTTGCAGTTGTCGCAATAAACCCAATTGCCGGAACCGTGCATTTTGCAAATGGGAACTCCATCCGGTTTCGAATGCAAGCTAGGATCGTTCCAATCATAACATTGTGCGCAATAATTAATTTTTATATTTTCCTTCAGTCTCGATAAATGTTTTTCTAGGACTATATCCCAATTGAGTAGCACAAAATTGCATGTCAAATCTTGATTATTAAAATTACAAAAGTTTTTAAGCAGCTCTTCTATATCCGTGGAAAAATTGAAGGTTCTGTCTAAAATTGAAAACGTTCTGTAAATAAGCATTCTTCTTAGCGCTCGAAGCTTTTTGGGAGTATAAGAAATGCCCAGGTGATGACCAGAAGCTGCAGACAAGTCAATACATGTAAACATATCTTCCAAAGAAGGAAGATCCAAACCATCCTCCCAACTAAATGTATGTCTGAGATAATCCTTTATCGCGTATGTGATCAATTCGTCAATGTCGTTACCAGAATCATATGATATTAATCTATCTGAAAATTCGCTTTGTAGAGGTATTCCTGCGTTTTTTGAAAAGCCTGCACCCAAAATAAATGTAGTTGAGTTATGTGAATTGCGATTATAGTATGGCATATGTAGCTCCCTTAACACACAAAAAATTAGAGGATTATTTGAAAAATTTATTCAATATATATCGCCGGTCTCCCCGGTTCCGCCTGTCGGCTCTTGCCCTTGGGGTCCTCTCCAGCCTCGTCCGCTGAAAAGACCTCCACCGGCACACCCAGCGCCGTCTGCAAGTAAGCCTTCTCCCGCGTCAGGGTCTCGAACTCGTCCAGCCCCAGCGCCTCAGCAGAGAGCGAGTGGGCCGCTTTGGCCAGCTTCTGAGCATACTTTGGCGCATCCTTCTTGTGCTCTGCAATGGCTGGCGTCGCCATCGCTGCCTTCATGAGGGCGCTCATATCCAGCTTCCCGCCCTCGGCAGCGCCGACGGCTAGCCGCAGCATCTCCCGCTTCCATTCGGGCGTGGTGTAGAGCGTGATCTTGACGGGCTTGGCCCTGGTAACATTCACAATCTCCTGCACATCGTTCAGGGTCCGCTCCAGCAGATCCTCGGCCTTCTCAGCCTGAACATCGATGAGAGCCTCATCGGCGACAGGCCAGGCCGCCAGAGATGCATAGCCCTCTCCAAGGCCCGCCGCCCACAGCTCTTCGCAAACGTGTGGAGTGAAGGGCGACATCATGCGCACCCAGGCAGAGAGGACCGCACGCAGCTGGTTCTTTCCTCCCCGGCGCTGATACCAGCGCAGGTCGTTGAAGAGCAGGTAGAAGGCACTCTGCAGCGCCCGCCGCGTCTGGATGTTCTCCATGGCAGTCGTGGCCTCAGCTATGCGCCTCTGCAACCGGGAGAGCATCCAGCGATCGATCAGCGTCTTTTCCGCATTTTCGTCCAGGCTCTCGTCGGCCAGAATCTCACGGGCCAGGTTGTAGAACCTCTCCATATGAGCGTGGGTGGCGTCGACTCCATCATTTCGCCAGTCCACATCTGCCGTCCCCTCGGCGTTGCCCAGAATGTAGAGGCGCGTCACATCCGCCCCGTTCTCAGCAACGGCCTCACGGAGCGTCAGCAGCGGCCCCTTGGACTTGGACATCTTCTTGCCCTCCAGAGAGACGAATCCGTTCACAGCAATGGCTTTGGGCCAGAGCCGCTCCGGGAATATGGCCACATGATGGTAGAGGAAGAAGAGCAGGTGGTTGGCCACCAGATCCTTGCCTGAGGTGCGGATGTCCACAGGATACCAGTAGGCAAAGTCGTCGTGGATCTTTTGGACTGTCTCCTGCGGCAGGCCCGTCTGGGCAGCCACGGCGGCGGCATCTCCGTTGTTCATGAATATGTACTCGAAGAACTCCGGCGGCAGATTGTCGATCTTCATGCCCGCGTTTACATACTTGGCCAGAATGTAGTAGGCCATGTAGATGGTGCTGTCTCCCAGGGACTCGATGAGCCACTCCTTATCCCAGGGCAGATGCGTGCCCAGACCCTTACGCCGGGCGCAGGCTTTGTCCTTCAGCCAGTCGATCTTGTTCTCGAACTCCACCCGAAACTCCGGCGGGATGATGCGCATGTTTGCCAGACAGCGGAGCACGTTGGCCTTCCACTCCGGATCTGAGTACTCCAGGAACCACTGGTCCCGCACCAGCATGATGACGCATTTTGTACCGCAGCGGCAGATGACCGGCTTCTCTGAGAACTCGTAAAAGACCTCGGCGATGCCTTTCTCAATCAGGTCGGCAAGCAGGACATCCTTGATCTTGGAGACAGCCGTGCCGGCATACTTCCCTGTATTGGCCTTCAGAACGCCATTATGAAACTCACGCCTGTAGACGAGCTTCGTTGCCTCCTCGGCCTTGGGATCGTTCTGGTCCGACACCTTCAGCTCGTTCACAACTTCCACCGCCGGAAACTCTCCGTATCCGGGCGACTCAATCAAAGATATGAACTTGATCTGGCGCAGGTCACTGGTGATGCCGTATAGAGACAGATCTTTATCATAAAGATCCTTCAAGGCCAGATAATCATAAGGCGCATGAGCCGGAACCGACATGACGATTCCCGAGCCGTTGTCCGGGTCCACAAAAGCGGCGGGCAGGACGAGAACCTCGGTGCCAGTAAGCGGATTTGTGACGGTCCTGCCGATCAGCTCTTTTCCGGATACCTCCGCTCCCAAGGCCACCTTCCTGTCGGTAAAGGTCAGCTTCTCGTACGCCTCTTTGGAGACGATCCAGGTCTCGTCGTTTACTTTGGCCTGAACATAGGTCACATCCGGGTTGAGCCAGAGGTTGACCACTCCATAGACCGTCTCCGGCCGCAGGGTGGCGCAGGGCAAGATCATATCACCAGTTGCATCACCGGTCGGATCATGCATCCTGAACTTGATCAGAGTGAAGTCCATGATGGTGGCATCCTCGCCTTTGAGGATGTCATGGTCTTCGACTGGATTCCGGTCATGCGGACACCAGCGCACCGGATGGCTGCCCTTGACTATGTAATCCAGCCGTCTCAGTATGCCATACTGCCACTCGATGAACTTGCTGTAAGCCGGATCGGTGGTGGTGAACTCCCGCCTCCAGTCGATGGAGTAGCCGATGCTCTGCATGGCCGCCTTGGCCTGGCGGCGGAAGTAGAGCACTATCTTTTCCGGCGTGTTAAGAAGGCTCAGCTCATCCTCAGGAATGCCGTGCAGCTTTGTGTAAACATCCCAGATGAGGGGGTCCTTGTGGGCGATGAGTTCGGAGAGACCGACAATAGGCGTCCCTGTGGCGTGAAAAGCCATGGGAAAGAGAACATTGTCGCCGCGCATGCGACGGTAGCGAGCCACGGCATCACCGATAGTGAACGTGCGCGTGTGACCGGCATGCAAATTTCCATTGAGATAAGGGTAAGGTATGGTTAAGAAAAACTTCTGGCGCTCATCGGGCTCAGGCTGGAAGACCGTCTTTTCTTCCCAGGTCTTCTGCCACTTAGCCTCGAATTCCTTTGCAGAATAACTTTCTAGCAATTAAACTCCCTCCGAATTTTGAGAGAAACTGCAACTCTCACGGGCCCATCTTCTCCAGCCGCATCACAGCCTCTTCTATTCTTTTCGTTTGCTGGGTAATGGAGAATCTGATGTAGCCCTCGCCGTATTTTCCGAAGCCCAGTCCGGGCGTAGCCACAATGCTTGTCTTTTCCAGCAGCTGCGCTGCATACTCGATGGAGCTTCCGCCCACCCAGGCCCAGAGGTAGAGAGTGGCCCTTGGCTTTTCCAGCTCCAGGCCCAGATCCTGCAAGGCCTGATAGAGAATCTCTATCCTGTGCTGGTAGATCTTGCGGATATCGTCCACTATCTCCTTCGGGCTCTGCAATGCAGCGATGCCCGCATCCTGCACTGCTCCAAAGGTGCCGGAGTCGATGTTGCTCTTGATCTTGCCGATTCCTGCCACGACTTCACTGTTGCCGACCACGGAGCCGATCCTCCAGCCGGTCATGTTGTAGGTCTTGGAGAGTGAATGAAACTCTACTGCCACATCCTTTGCCCCATCTATCTCCAGAAGGCTGAGGGATCTATGACCATCGTAGTAGATCTCCGAGTAGGGATTATCGTGCATTACGATGATATTGTATTCTCTGGCAAAGTCGATCAGTTCCCGGAAGAAGCTCCGGTCAGCCGTAGCCCCGATAGGGTTGTTGGGATAGTTGAGAAACATGATCTTGGCCCGACGAGCGACATCTGCTGGAATGGCCTCCAGGTCCGGCAGGAACCTGTTCTCCTTCAAGAGAGGCATTACCACGGCTTCTCCTTCGGCAAAGGCTGTGGCAGTCCTGTAGACCGGATAGGCGGGATCCGGTATTAATGCCACATCTCCGGGATTGATGAATGCCAGGGGCGCATGGGCAATGCCCTCCTTGGAGCCGATCAGAGTCAGAACCTCATTCCTGGGGTCCAGGTCCACATTGAAGGTCCTCTTGTACCAGTCCGCAACCGCCGTGCGAAAGGTCAGCTTTCCTTCATAGGAAGGATACTGATGATTTGATGTATCCTCTGCCGCCTGCTTCAATGCCTCAACGATATGTGCTGGCGTCGGCAAATCGGGATCGCCAACGCTCAGGTCAATCACGTCCACACCTCTCGCCCTTGCTTCCTGCTTCGCCTTATCGATTGCGGCAAAGAGATATGGCGGGAGATTCTTTATCCGATCGGCATACATTAGGTTCTCTCCATGGAAGATGCATTTATATGATGACGGTCATTCTTTTTTTGGTTCCTGTGCAGGATGTATTCCCGCAGATACTACTTTCATGTAGTATTTAAGATTAGAGGAGCCCGGGTTGATCAAAGAGTCTCAAATATATCTAGTTCAAGATAAGTGTCATGATAGGAGTTCAGAGGATATCGATGCTGGAGATAAAGGATTTAGAGCGCTGGCTGCCCCATGAGGCCATCAAGCTTTACGAAGATAGAGGATATAAAGAGCTTTATCCACCTCAGGCCGAGGCGGTAGAGAGGGGGCTGCTGGAGGGTGAAAGCATGCTTTTGGCACTGGCTACTGCTTCCGGCAAGACTTTTTTGGCTGAGCTCGCCATGCTCAAAGCTGCACTTCAGGCAAAGCGTTCCCTTTATATCGTTCCTCTGCGCGCCCTGGCCTCAGAGAAGTACGATTCTTTTTGCAAGTTCAGGGATTTGGGCGTCTCTGTCGGCATCAGCACCGGCGACTTTGACAAGAGAGACGAGCGTCTGGGTAAGAACCAGATAATAATCGCCACCTCTGAGAAGGCCGACTCTCTCATGAGAAACGGGGCCTCCTGGGTGCGAGACCTGACCGTTCTTGTAGTCGATGAGATCCATCTCTTGAATGACGTGGGCCGCGGCCCTACTCTGGAGATGACCATCACTAAGCTGCGCCGCTTAAATCCCGGATTGCAGGTCATCGGCCTTTCAGCCACCGTTGCCAATTCCCAGGAGTTGGCGGACTGGCTGGATGCGGAGCTGGTATCCAGCGACTGGCGGCCCATCAGTCTTCGGGAGGGAATCATCTGCCAGGGAAGGCTCGTATTCTCCGATGGAGAGGCGATGCTGGAGACGAAGAAGGATGAAGCTCTGGCTCTGGTCAAAGATACACTCTCCCAGGCAGCCCAGATCCTGATCTTTGAAAACTCTCGCAAAAATGCGGAAGCTTCAGCCACGAAGCTCTGCGAGCTGATTGAGAAGGAGCCTGCGACTGAGGCTCTTTCGGAGAGCATTCTAGCTACAGGGGAGAGCGAAACCTGCATTCGTCTGGCTTCCTGCGTCTCCAGGGGCGTGGCATTTCACCATGCCGGACTCCTGCCTGAGCAGCGTAAGCTTGTCGAGCAGGGCTTCAGGGATAATAAGATCAAGATCATCGCCAGCACGCCGACCCTGGCCGCTGGACTGAACCTTCCTGCTCGACGGGTTCTGATAAAGAGCTACCGGCGCTATGAGTATGGTTCCGGCATGGTTCCCATTCCCGTTATCGAGTACCGCCAGATGGCAGGACGCGCCGGAAGGCCGGGACTTGACCCTTACGGCGAGTCATTTCTCATCGCCAAGAACGATGCCGAAGTGCTTGAACTGATGGAACACTACATCAAGGGCACTCCTGAGGAGATCTGGTCAAAATTAGCCAGCGAAAGCGCTCTTCGCACCCATATGCTCTCCACCATCACAGCCGGATTCGCTAAGACCGAGCAGGAGCTGAAAGAATTCATCGCCACCACATTTTATGCCCATCAGCAGGACCCATGGCATCTGGATGTTACTCTCGAGAAGGTTCTCGTTTTCCTGGCTGATAACGACATGATCGAGGACAGCTCGGAGGGCGATCTTGTTCCCACCAGGCTCGGCTCTCTGGTCTCCAAGCTCTATATCGATCCCTTAAGCGCCGTCATTATGCTGGAAAACCTGCAGAGTAAGACGGAAAATGTCAATAACGACTGCATCATAAACGCGAGAGACCCGTCAATGTCTAAAAAAAGGCCCAACGATCTCTCTCTCATTCACCTTTTAACCATGACTCCTGATATGGTGTTGCTCTACGTTCAGGCTGCAGACGGCTGGGTGGAGGAGTTCATAGACCGTCATCAGGGCGAGCTGAATGATGAAGACAACTATGACTATCTGCTCCGCGAGGCTAAGACCTCTGCCATGCTATTGGATTGGATAGGAGAGGTGAAAGAAGAGCAGATAAGCGATCGCTACCGCATCGGACCTGGAGACATACGTCGTTCTGCCGAGACTGCGGAATGGCTCATGCATTCCATGGCGGAATTGTCCAAACATCTCGATTTGGGCATTACCTTTAAAGCAGAGCAGCTAGCGTTGCGCCTCCACTATGGAGCCGGCCAGGATCTGCTCGCCCTCTTGAATCTGAAGGGAATAGGACGGGTCCGGGCCAGGAAGCTCTATCTGTCGGGCATAACGAGCATAGAGAAGCTGAAAGCCGTCGATCCGGTCGAGATCGCTCGTCTCCTTGGCCCGAAGATTGCCGAGAAAGTCTTCTCTCAGCTTAAGAAATCGGAGAGACATGAGGAATACGAGTGGCATGACAGAAAAGAGAGAGACTTGATGCAGGCACATAAAGAGATAAATGAAGTGCAGGAGAGACTGCCTTGAAGTGGCTCAAGAATATCTTTCCCGGGTCGAAGGTCAGGGGCAAGGCTCTGAGCCTGCCGCTCCTGGAAATAAATTCATGGTTAGAGGATCGAGAAAGAGATTCCGGATTTGAGGAATGCCTGAGTGGGATTTACAATCGTCTCGATGGTGTGGCCAAAGACCTATCTGGGGATGTATCCGCCTTGATATCTGCAGAGCCGGATCCATCCACTCCACCCAAACTGCTGAGGGCAGGGCTTGCCGCTCGCGGCGAGCTTGTCAAACAGATGGAATCAATGAACGAGAAGTTGATGCCTCCCAAAAGAAGGGACATTGAATCCGCCTCACAGCACCATTGGGCTCTCGTCAAAGGACTGGAGAGAACGGTAACAACCTTTGGGAGAGCGCAACAGTTCGTCGGCGCGATCTTCCCCAAGTGCCTGGAGAGCATCAACTCTGACCTGACAGAACTAAGCCGCCTTCTGGTCGACCTGGAGAGCGAGGTTGCTAAGAGAAGAAAGTTGCACGAAGAGATCTGGTACTCCAGAGAGCTTGTGGCCAGGTTGCAGGAGGAACTTTCCAGTATCGATAACCTGCAAAGGAAGATATTAGAAAATGAGGAATCTCTGACCCGAACCAGATCCCAGTTCTCTGCAATGGATGAGGATTTGAAAAGGTTGGCTGCCAGCCAGGAAGGAAGAAAGGCAGAAGAACAGAAGAAAATTCTCGAGAAAAAAAAGGAAGATCTATCCCGGACGGAAGATGAATTGAGAGACCTTGTTGCTCCTTTGACCAAGGCATTGAGCAGAATCATGAAACAGGGGTCGAGCGAAAGGCTCAATCTGCAACATAAAGACATCTTCCAGCAGCTCTTGTCGTCACCCTCCCAGGTTTTGGACAAAGATATTGCAGGCTCCCTAGCTGAGCTGCGGGCCCATCTCGCCGCCCTGGGATTGAAGGACAGAAAGAAGGAAAAGGTTCTCGATCATATAGACCTGCTCATCAAGAAAAAATCGCTGGAAGACGCCCGGTCGAGATATTCGGCTCTGGAAAAGGAGATAAAAGATCTCCGCCAGCAGCTAGACGAGAGCGGCAAAGAGGCAGTGCATCTTAAGGATTTGATGAATTCAGGTCGAAAGAGCATACGAAGCCTTGAGGCAGCCCTGGATCAAAGTCATAAGGATGAAACCTCGCTGGAGGAAAAAGCAAGATTGGACGAGTCTGAGCTGAAAGAGAGGTTGACCAGGCTTGCGGGAATGCAGATCGATATCGATCTGCCTCAGGGAAAGGGATGATTGGTTGAAGGTCAACCTGGGTGGAATCGTTCCACTATCCACCGTTGACTGGCTGGGTCGCGCGGCCCTGGTTGTCTTCCTGCGAGGCTGCCCGTTGCGTTGTCCCCACTGCCATAATCAGAGGCTTCAGACCGGAGAGAGCAGAGTCGCTTTTCATGTGATCGCTTCCCGCATTGTAGCCCAGGTTAAGGGCACACGGTCGGCTGCCAGGACCCCTGTACCACTCTCTATGCAAATCGACCTCGATGATGCATCACAAAGAGCAAGCTCTAAGCCTTTCGTCGATGCCTTTGTTTTATCCGGAGGCGAGCCGCTCCACCAACCAGACGCCTGTGCCAGATTATTTCGTCTCGCCAAGAGCCTGCATCTTGCCACGGGCCTGGAGACCTCAGGCTACTACCCGGACCGGCTGGAGAGGCTACTTGAGATGAATCTGGTAGACAAGGTATTCCTCGATCTCAAAACTGCACTAGTCGAGACTGATTACGAGAGAGCCACGGGCTCGAGCGGAGCGGCGGTGTTCGTTCGAGAGAGCCTCGATATCTGCTGCAAGCAGGGAGTGGCACTGGATACAAGGAGCACAGTCTTTCCGGAGATGCCTTCCGGACCCCAACTTGCAGAAGTTGCAGAAATGCTCTTGGAATTGAAAGCAAAGTATCCAGAGAATCGCCTGGAGAGCCTGATCCTGCAGCAGGGGCATGCTCGAGAAGGTGAACCCTGGTTTGAGCCAGTCTCCCTGGAGGCGATGCAAGAAATGGCCGGAGCTTTCAGGACGGGTATCAAGGTTCAGGTGAGAGCCGCTCCCAAGATCAAATGGACAAATTAGGCAATCAGCTTAGGCAATCAGCTTAGGCAATCAATTTAGACAATCAACTTAGACAATCAAATACGCTATACTGGACCTTTCGGGTGATGTGAAATGAAGATCATCGGTTTTGTGGGACTGCCAGGCTCTGGCAAAGGCGAAGCCTCAAAGATCGCAAGACATCATGGCCTGGCTGTTGTCGTAATGGGGGATATCATAAGAGAGGAGGCAGCAAGACAGAACCTAGAGCCCACCGACCAGAATTTGGGGCGCATTGGCAATGCTTTGCGAGAAAAGGACGGCCCTGACGCTATTGCCAGGAGGACCCTGGATCGTGTCATGGCTACCGGAAAGGATGTTGTGGTAGTAGACGGTCTGCGTTCGAAGGCCGAGGCGGACTTCTTTCGTGCCCAGGCTGAGGAGTTTCATCTGGTGGAGGTCTATGCACCGGCGGAAGCGCGTTTGAAGTGGCTGGCGACCAGGGGCCGTCCTGATGATCCAGGGAGCAGTACCAGGAGTGACAGCAATACCGATATCATCCGCAGTCCCCAAGACTGCCGAGCTGCAGCCCTGAAAGAGCGGGAGAGCCGGGAGATGGGATGGGGCATGTATGAAGCCATAGACGCCGCTGACATGTCTCTGAGAAACGATCGCAGCCTGGATGATTTCCGCAAGAATGTAGAGAAGGTTTTGGGCCTCCTTGGAACCGATGCTGTTTCTTCTGATGATCCAAAGACGTAACTCCTGACCTGCGTTTTCGTACAGATTTGCTTCATCCGGTTCATCCTGCACGACTCGCTGCCCTTGCTGTCCTCCCCCTCGGCTCGCTTATCTTAATGGGAGTTCTACACTGCGCTCTGCAACTGCAAGCCATCAAAGAGGCAATTCGAAGAATTCTCCCGTGGTAGTTCAAATTTAGGGAGAACAACTATTTATAATAGAAAGCGATTTAAAATTAAGAAATTTTGGGTGTTGGAACTGATGAGCATTAAAGCTGTGATCCTAATAGCTCTGGTCTTGTTTATCGCTACTTCCCAGGGCTCCACTCTAAAAGAAAAAGAGGCAGATGGTATATCGAGGGAAATTGCAGTCAGTACCTTCTTTGAGGGGATAAGAGACAACCCCGAGGAGCTGAGAGCTTTCTTTTTATCCATGCCAAAGGGAGGGGACCTCCATAATCACCTGACTGGAGCAGTTTATGCCGAAGGTCTCATTGATGCGGCATCCTCGGATAGCCTGTGCATTTATCTGAACAACTACAGCACTACCAAAATTTGCACAGGGTCAAATAAAAAGGTTAGCAAAGCTTATTCTGACCCACAGCTCTATAGCCATTTGGTAGATGCCTGGTCCATGAGGGACTCGAAGTTCCTAAACGTAAGCGGCCACGACCAATTCTTCTCCACATTTGCCCGCTTTGGTGGCGCAACAAACAATATGAGCCTCTTGGTCGCAGAATTGCGTTCGAGGGCAGCTTCGGAGAACGTGGCGTATCTGGAGCTCATGACGAGCGCGTACGGAGGTTCTGATGCAGCTTTCCTGGGATCTCGATTCGGTTGGGATGAAAACTTCACCCGTTTCTATGATAAACTCATCACCGGAGGGCTTAAAGAAATCGCCAAGAAAGCCAGCACCGGCCTGAATGAGAGTGATGCGAGGTCAATCAAGATCCTCAAGGCCGGCGATCCCGGCAGGAATGTGACAGTCAAATACCTGTACACAGCCTCCAGGATCAAGCCGAAGCAAGAGGTCTTCGCTCAGCTTGCCCTGGCTTTTGAGGTGGCTAATAGCTCTCCTCTCGTGGTTGGCATCAATCTTCTGAGTGCTGAGGACAACTTGACCGCCCTGGAAGACTACTCCCTACAGATGAGCATGATCCAGTTCCTGCATGGAAAATACCCTAATGTGAAGATAGCCCTCCACGCGGGAGAGCTTGACCTGGGACTGGTTCCCCCTGAGGATCTCAGGTTCCACATCAAGGAGGCTGTTGAGGTTGGCCATGCGTCAAGGATAGGCCACGGAGTGGATATCATGAGGGAGATTGGCTCCCAGAAGACCTTATCTGAGATGGCTCAGGACAAGGTAGCGGTCGAGATCATGCCTGTGAGCAACAAGGTGATCCTGGAGGTCTCGGGAGAAGACCACCCGTTCCCAGTCTACCTGAGTCGTGGGATCCCAATCGTCCTGGCCAGCGATGACCCAGGGGTGCTGAGAACAGACCTAACTGAGCAGTTCGTGATTATCGCCCATACCTACCCACAGGCGAAATACTCGGATTTCAATAGGTTTGCAAGGAATAGCCTTGAGTACAGCTTCCTCAAGGGCGAGGGAATCTGGGCGATCCCAGGTGACTACTCGCAACTGAGGAAGGCGTGCATAGGTGTCGATCCTGGGGAAGAGAATAAAGAGTGCAAGGTATTTTTGGAGAAGAATGAGAAAGCTAAAGCCCAATGGAAGCTTGAGGGAGATCTAGCTTCCTTTGAGATAGGGATCATTAATCCTGTGACCTCTAGCAGACCCGAGATGGTGGTGGCATGCTAAATCGGTACAGGGGTGAGTGATGATGATACCTCACCGGAACATGTTTTAGTATACCATAACCAGTAGATGGTGAAACAGAGCCGACAGCAAGCCTAATGGCAAGTTCGATCAGGCTGAAGATTAAGATAGAGATGGCGGCAAGTAGTACTTCCGCCAATCCTTATCATCTTGATTCTGGTGATTCGTTTTCGTTGGCTCATTAAATCCCGGACGCAAAGTGCTCGCTGCCCTCGCACGTCCTTCCGGTCTCGCATCGCATTCTCGTGCGCTGCCTTCCGGTGCGGGGCCACTCGCCCCAGGGCCTGCCTGCATGCGCCTGCCTGCACCTATGCGCTCGCACTGGGGGCCAAGCGCACGCTCGGGTGGGCAGGAGGCCATCGGGTCGGGCCTCGGTAGGCTGGTTCGAATCCGGCAGCGTTTCGAGCTGGCAGGCTGTTAGAGTCCTCACTGCGTTCAATTTTGGGCCAGAAGGTACCGTGATTGTCTTCTGAATCCTGAAAGAGGTAGGTATTTAATCCAGTAAATGAAATTGTAGTGGGTGATCTCATGCTCGTTAAGGCAGTCTATGAAAATAGTGTTCTAAGGCCATTAGAAAAGCTCGACCTTAATGAGGGTGATATGGTCGAAATTGAAGTTAAAAGGGATGCTGTAGATCGATTAGGTGGCCTGGTCAAAATTTCCCAAAGAGATGTTGTCGATGAGATCATAGAAAGCCCTGAGCTGGGGCCGCTCTGATGCATAATGCACTCCAGCCAGGGGCAAAAGTCTTTATTGATGCAAATATTTTTCTTTACAGGATTCTGGAGCACTGGAAATATGTGTACCCATGCACCAAATTACTAAAAGATATCAATTTTGGCAAGTATTCGGGAGTCACTTCCGTCTTTGTATGCAATGAAGTGTTTCACAGAGTCATGATCGCAGAACTTTTCGAGAAGCGCAACATAGATGCCAAGTTTGTCATTAAATATCTCAAAGATAATCCTGAAGTGATTAAGGAATTGAGCGCAGCCAGGGATGCCATCAAAAATATTGAGCAGATCGAGAACCTTAGGATCGTTGGGGTCCAAGGAGATGCTTTAGATCTGGCCTTAGAATTTTCTCAGAAGTATGGCCTTCTGGCGACGGATGCTATTCACGCTGCTACAATGAAGATTGAAGGATTGAGCATTCTGGCCTCTAACGACCGGGATTTCGAGAGAGTGGATTGGCTGGAACTCTGGACGCCATGACTTGTAGCGTTTCCGGGGTTGGGAGCCAATTCAAATCTGCTGAGATTTATTCCCGTGCCGTCCTTTCTGTCTCGCTTCGCAGTCTCACACGCTGCCTTCGGGTTCGGAGCCGCTCGCCCCAGGGTCCGCTCGCATGCGACTGCCCCTGTCCGTGCGCTCGATTGTGGGCCACGGCAGGGAGGGCCGATGCCTCAGACAGAGTGTCTTTAAGCTTAATCCTAATACCCAGAAACTGCTCCCGCGCAGTACTCTAGCGGAAAATATGCTGACCAAAGATTTTCCGAGGTCGAAAGAGGCAAGTTTTTAATCTTTGCCTGCCAACATTTGCATGATGCAATTATGAATATTATTGATATCTTGAGACGGCACGAACAAGAGATAAAAGAGAGATTTAGCGTCAAGAGGATCGGCCTATTTGGCTCCTTTGCTCGAGGGGATGAAAAGGATAGCAGTGATGTAGATATAATGGTGGAGTTTGAAAAGCCAACTTTCGATAATTTCATGAAACTGGCCTTCTATCTTGAGGATCTCTTCAATCGGAGAGTAGAGCTGGTCACACCCGATTCTTTAAGCCCTTACATTGCTCCGTATGTAAAGAGCGAGGTGGTCTGGGCTGATCAAGGATGATTCAGTTTTTTTGAGGCACATCCTTGAGGAAATCAACTTCCTAGAGTAGAGCAGTTCCTGCATCGAGTTTTCAGATCTGATGAGAAACAGGGAGAAACAAAGAGCATGTCTGCGAAGCCTCGAAGTTATAGGCGAGGCGACAAAGAATTTATCGAAGGAATTCAAGGAGAAATATCCAGAGGTTGAGTGGCGAAAGATTGCAGGGCTTAGGGATAAGCTGATCCATCACTACTTTGGAGTGAAGTGGGAGATCGTTTGGGATGTTGTCAAGAACGAAATTCCTGCCATCAAACACAAGGTTGAGGTAATGCTCAACGAATTCGAACTTCCGGATTAAGCCTTATTTCTCGATAGCTCTTTCAGTTCAACCTGGACGACTCATCTTTAGCATGAGTAGAATTTCGGTCTCGCAACGCACTATCGTGCGCTGCCTTCGGGTGCGTGGACGCTCGCCCCCGTGTCGCCCGCATGCGCCTGCCCGCGCCCGTGTGCTCGCATGTGGACAAGCGTGCTCAGGTGGGCCCATGCCCTAGGGCAGCTTATGGATTGCCGATCTTGATCCAGTCATCGTAGATCTCCGCCGTAATGATGGCGCCTCTCGTTCACTTGGCCTCTTTGCCAAGATCTTCTTGTATCTTCAGGATCTTCTCCTTCAGTTCCGGAAAATCCTTTGTTGCTGCCTGCCAGACAAACTCGAGATCGACCCCAAAATACTGATGGATGACAATGTCCCTCATTCCAGCCATGTCTCTCCAGGGAACTTCTGGATGATCCCTTCTCAGATCTTCTGGCAAATTCTTAACCGCTTCCCCGATTATCTCAATCCTTCTGATGATTTGATCCTGCAAGCCCATCGATTCCATCAAATCCAACTCGGTCTTTCCCCTGGAATAGCTCTCGATTAGCTCGATGCTATCCAGGATGTGCCCCAGGAAAACGCCGGGATCTTTCTTCATATTATCGGTACTTGCTCGGCCAGAATTCTCTCTTTGAGACGGGGGTGCAGCGATTTGTAAGTCAGAACATCTACCCTTCTGTTTATGGCATCTTCCAGCTCATTTTTCAAATGGGCAAGATCCAGAAGGCTCTTTTTACCTTCAAATTCGACCAATAGATCTACGTCGCTATCCTCGGTCATCTCACTCCTCACGATAGACCCGAAAAAAGATGCCTTCTTTACATCATTCCTACGTAGGATACCAATTATCTTTTCACGTACAGGCTGCATCTGGTCGCTCATGCTTTTCCTCTCTAAAAACAATGAGGTCATAGCATTTCATTCTTTCCTTCCAGTCTCGCAACGCACTCTCGTGCGCTGCCTTCGGATGCGTGGCTGCTCGCCCATGGCCCGCATGCATGTGGCCTTGCGCGCTAGGGGGTGCCGGTTCACTTGTCGGGCTCGATTCTGGTTGCAGGCATCTAACACACCTCTTATTTTGTCCAGGCATCAAATCGATCCAGGCTCTTGATATCTTCTTCATCCGAAATGACCTTCGAGAGTGCAGATAGGAATTCAGGGCAGGAATGGCCGTCTTCAATAGCTCCTTTTACATTATCGGAGAAATCCCATCCTGGTGATCTTACTCCATCGTACAAAAGTATTTTTATTTGTGGTAGGATCGCTCTTCGAGAATCATTATCCTGAATGTGAGCGAATTTATAAAATAGCATCTCTAAGTTAAGAGCAACATTTGGATCGGCTTGATTGAAATCTAAAGCTCTTTGCAGCAAATCAAATCCAATATTATTGCCTTTAGCCAACATGAATCCAGCATAGTTGCCCAGATTGTTTGCATCGTTGGGGTCTGCTTCTATAGCTTTCTTGTAGTGTTCTTCTGCTCTGTCGTAGTCTTTCCTGATCTTTTTAAGGAAGTCAGCATAGTTGCCCAGATTGTTTGCATCGTTGGGGTCTGCTTCTATAGCTTTCTTGTAGTATTCTTCTGCTCTGTCGTAGTCTTTCCTGATCTTTTCAAGGAAGTCAGCATAGTTTCCCAGATTAATTGCATTAGTGGGGTTCGCTTCTATAGCTTTCTTGTAGTATTCTTCTGCTCTGTCGTAGTCTTTCCTGATCTTTTCAAGGAAGACCGCATAGTTTCCCAGATTATTTGCATTGGGGTTAGATTCTATTGATTTTTTATAGGATTCTTCTGCTCTGTTGTAGTCCTTCCTGATCTTTTCAAGGAAGTACGCATAGATTCCTAGATTATTTGCGTGGGTGGGGTTAGATTCTATAGCTTTCTTATAGTGTTCTTCTGCTCTGTCGTAATCTCTTCTGATCTTTTGAAGGAAAAGAGCATAGTTCCCCTGATGGGTTGCACTGTTGGGGTTTGTTTCCAGAGCTATCTTATAATATTCTTCTGCTCTATCATAGTTTTTTCTGACATATTCAAGGAAGATAGCAAATGCTTGGAAAAGAGTATCGTTATCTGGAAATTTTTTGATGGCCGCTTCATATATACTTTCGGCACGGTCTGGTTCGGTTTTTTCATATTTTTGGGCTTCCATTAGATTGCCCCACCAATTGGGTTCTGCATCCTTCAAAGCCTTATCAAGAGAAACAGACAATTCCTTTGTTATTTCATCCTGTGGCTGCAACTCCAATTTATTCCTGAGCTTTTCAAAAGTCCCCTTATACGTTTCAATCAAACTTGTGAATCGTCTCTCGTCGGGGTGACTTAATTCGAACTCTTTCCATATAAGCAGCATCAACTCATCAAAGTCTAGATGTTTTACCCATACGGCCTTTCTATCGCGGAGCCATTTTCCGATATTTGTTTCAGGTATTTCGTTATTGATCCAGTAAATTCCCCATGGCAAAGCACTCTTCGGTAGCTCATTCAATATGTGTGCAATGCTTTCGTCATGCCCGCCGTAGCCGATAAAGATTAATCCTGCTTCAGCCAGAAAGTTCTTCAAGACTTTTTTTACACTATCGGCTAGCTCATTGGTTTCGCTCTCCGTATTCTTGGGTTCCAATCTGGAATCGCCATGAAGCTTCAGCACTAGCGGACGTTTTCTAGTGCTTCTTACAAAACCAACTAAAGATTCATGGACAATGACCAAGGGCTTTTTATTTGTATACAAGTAAAGTGCATCAGCTATAAGGTCGTCGAAATTCACAGTCAGAACTGCATTACAATGACTGCCAAAGTCTTTATGCCCCATCAGCTTGGCCAAAACAGCATACCCAAAGCCAGGATCTTTCCCATCGGTTAGCCGCTCAATCTCCCTCTGCCTGGTCTCCGAATTTAAAAAAAGCTCCTCGATGACTTTACCATAATGGTTAGCAGCGCATTTTTCATCGTAATCAACAAACTCTTTTTTTGCCCATGGCTCGTAATTATTTTCATCGCCAATTCTTAATTTCTTGAGGCTTCGGAGCCACATCTTGACGAGATCGTTTGCACCAGGTATGTCTGAGGAAATGGAACAGCCAGCACCGATAAAGAAAACAAATCTGCTATCTTCGCACTCCTGGATTTCACGTTTAAATCTCCGTACGAACTCTGCAACACTCATCTGCCTTAGCGTTTCTTCAGAGCCAGAGCCATCCAAATTAATCATCCCAAATTTTTATCATTTCTATGCATTCTATTTCTAGGATATATTATATAGTCTATACTTAAATCCATCGCGAGGCAAATAATATATATTCAGAAATCGGCACAATTAACATTCAATTGTTGCCTATTCAGTCAAAAGATTAAAAAGAAATAGTTACCCCATCTTCTCCCTCACCGGCGCCAGTATCTCATTCATGCACTCTGCACAGGCTTTTTTGAGATCCATCGGGTGCATGGCCCCGCTCACGTAGTCCGCCTCCAGCTGTTCGTAAGTCAGATAGCTCACATCCCCGCCGAACTTCTCCGGCCTCTTGATGGTCATCCCGGCCTCAATCCTGGGGAAGATGTGGTACTTGCAGATGGCCAGGACCGGGTTGTTCTCCACCACCTTTGCGGGGCAGAAGGCGCTCTTGATCTTCTTCTCCACGTCCGCAGCGGGCTCGTCCACAGCGATGTTGTTCCCCTTGGAGGAAGACATCTTCTCGCCATTCAAACCCGGAATCAGGGGCGTATGCATGCAGACCGGGGCCGGAAACCCCAGTCGCGGCAGCTCCTCACGGGCGAGCATGTGGATCTTGCGCTGATCAATGCCGCCTACGGCCAGGTCGATATGCAGGTCGGCGATGTCGATAGCCTGCATGAGCGGGTAGATCATCTGCGAGACCATGGGGTTCTCCGCGCTTCTGCTGACCTCATCCATGCTCCGCTTGGCCCGGTTGAGCGTGGTGTTCCTGGCTATCTGCAGAATCTTCAGCATATACTCCGGCTTGAGCTGGTAGTCTGTGCCGTAGACAAACTCCGTTCTATCCGGGTCCAGCCCCAGGGCCATGAAACAGTCCCGGTTGTAGTCTGCAGTCTTGCGCACCTCTTCCAGAGTGCCCTTCTCATTGAGGAAGGCATGCAGATCGGCCAGAAGGACCACAACGTCAAAGCCGGACTTCTGCAGGTCCAGGAGCTTGTTGGCCGTCAGCATGTGGCCCAGATGGACCTTTCCGCTGGTCTCGTAACCCACATAGGCCCGCGGGCGCCGTGGCCTCTCCAGCAAACCCTTGAGTTCATCCACTGTAACTATCTCTTCAGTATTCCTCAACACCAGCTCAAGCTTATCCAAAGGAAATTCACCAGCCCAGAAGAGGAATGTGGATGTATAATGCTTTTGGTTCCGATAGGAAAAGTGTGTAGTCCTGAATGTTTGGACTTTATATACTCCACTCCGATATTTACATTCTTTTTCTAGCATTTAATTCAGTCTCCATGCGATTCAAGAACATTCCCAACTTGCATCCTTCTGGTAGCCTGGCCCAGAATGCGATAT
>CAIQHB010000063.1 GCA_903871465.1 uncultured Methanosarcinales archaeon | reverse complement strand
TAGAGCCCTCTGTGAGTCCTCCGTGCGCTCTGTGCCTCTGTGGTGGTAGTTCGTGACCATTGGTCATAAACCAGTGGCTAACGACGTTTCAACCACAGAGACACAAAGTTCACAGAGTACGCACGGAGACGAACTACCAACGGAAAAACCAAAATAGCCTGAGGTTAGCCACTGGAAATGGCGAAGAGCCGTAGATATCTTACCTTTATCATATTGAATTTGATTTTAAGTTGCGAAGGGCGCGCCATCACTGCAGAAGAAGAGATAATAATCCTAATGCTGCTGAGAATCGCCAACTACCAATGCCTGGTCGATGACGTCAGAATTTGGCTCCTGAAAAACACTGACAAACTCTAAATGCTCACATTTCGGCTAAACGCTTCATAAGCTTTTCATATCTTGGAGCGGATTGCCCGGACATGAAAGAGAGTAAGGACCGCGTTGCATCCTGGCTGGAAAACCAGTATATCTTCGCCTCGTGCGTGTGCCCGCCCCGAAGCCCAGGCGAGACCGTCAATACAGCCCCGTGGATGTCTAATGATTGCTTACCACGAGTTATGGCTGAATATTGGCCTTGATCTCCGTCAGATCGCTCTCGATCCTCTGCAGCCTCTCAGCTTGTTGGCGTTGCCGCAAAAAAAAGTTCTATAAATTGCTTTTAACGTCATCCCCGCACAATAGCCGCAATCTTATCATCAAGTTCTTCTGCAGCTTTTCGTAGCGTGGCATCCCCCAGGCCCTTGAGCTTTGCCAGATCCCGCCGCATTGGTCCGAGGCGGAACGCCGTTTCCGGGCCAGGAACATCTGCCCGCGATGCATTTTGTTGGAGCCTCTCCAGCCTCTGCATCATCGCATCTGGCTTTTGTAGCAGGTCTGAAAGCTCCTGCAGGGCCCTGGCGATTCGTCGGCCCCGTTCGGTCAGTTCCAGGTACCTGATCCTGCCTTCCGGCCGGGACTTGACCAGCCCCTGAGCCTCCAGCTCGGATAGGATGCTGGAGGTATGGGGAAAAGTGGAGTCTATGTGCTTGGCAATCATCGCTGCATACGCAGACTCCGATTCCATCTCCCCTACAGCCAAAAGGGCAAGCGCAGGCTTCTCCCGGAGGAAAAGCCGCTGCAATGGAGCTCGCTCTAGCATGAGTATTGCAGACGCTTAAGCTTGCTGGGCGACTTGCGGTTGGGTCTGGGTGGGACGTACGACCTGAGCTGTAAGAGCCCCTGCTGGTGGGATTACGTTCACCGGCTTGTTGAAGTCATAATACAGATCGCTCGTCTCTATGCTGACCGAGACTGGAGGCAGCTTCATGGATTGCTTAAACATCTCCATCTGGCCGGTGCTGGAATTCAGGCCACCTATGACCGCGGGCGTCATCCTGAATGCCGTCTTGCTCTGGTACTTCACAGGCAGGTAGGTCTCCTTTGAGATCCAGATCGTCTTCTCAATCTTGCCCGTCTCATTCAGCTCCGTTCTATTGACGGACGGCATGTACATGGGATACTGGGTCAACTTGGCGGCGATGCCTATGGCGGTATTGTAAAGGATATTGTAATCTCCGCTTCCTGTTACTATATTCACTTTGTAAGCATCCTCGCCATTGATGGTCTCTGAGCCGGTCTCTTCTGCCTTCGACTGGTTGAAGGTCTCGGCCATGGCCTTCACCTGATTATTGTTGCCCTGTCCCCAGATCTCATTTGCGGACCTCGGATCCAGTAGATGGGTCCAATTGCCGCCCTCATCCATCATGTAGGTCGAGTTTCCTAATTGATAAACAACGGCCCGTGTAGTGCTGGAGTTCGCAGGGAAGCCCGGCTGCACTACCAGGCTCTTTGTTGCGCCATTCGCCTGGGCCTGTAAGCTTGATAGGTTCACGGTGGCTGAGGTAGTAGCGCTTTCCGTAACTTTGGTCACGTTCTCTGGTGCTGCATTCGCCCCGCCTCCATTGAGCTCCAATGTCTGAGTCACGGAGCTATTGAGGCTGTAGCTGGTCAGGTTCTCTGCGGATGATATCGACAAAGTCTTAAGATCTTCCGCACTCCTGGTTGTCCCACTAGGGCTCTTCTCCGTGCAACCGGAGATGGCCACGGTGATCAATACGAGAACTAGTAATAATCGCTTCATGTCATCATCTCTAATTAATTTATGAGAAGGATCGGATTCCCTCCTCATCTTTTGGGGAAAGGGGGGCTAATGGCTTAAATCCTTTCCGATTTTTCATGCCTTCGGGCCATGTACATTCGATGTGGTTCTCAACAATGCTCGGCAGGCTTGAACTTCTCTCCCGTGATCAACTCGAAGATTTTAATGTAGATCCTGCCCGTCTCTTCCACCACGGCAGATGGAAGAGCCGGTATGGGCAGATCCTCCCGGCCGGCGTCCCGGGCCTCATAGAGCTGATCTTTGTAGCCGGTCTGGCGATAGTACTGGCGCACATACTCCTTGGAGAGGTCAACGAACTCTCCCTTCTCGTAGCAGGCTTTATCCCAGAAACGATCCTCATCTGCCGTTCCATAGACATCGATCACCATTATTTGCCGGTCTGTATCGAAGGCCAGCTCTTTTTTGCCGTCTACGTGTATGAGGCCGCGAGAAGCAACGCTCTTGCCAATGTCCTCATCGATTTTGAGCACAACCTCTCGGGCATCTTCGAACTCCTGGGGGCTCAGCCCGGAGATCTTTAAGGCTTCTTCTTTCTTCAGCAGCCTATCTGTCTTCTCGAGCTTCGTAGAAACCTCCAGGAAAGGCTCGGGAAGCGGCTCGCCGTAGACGACCTTATGTCCGGCGGAGAAGCCCAGAGACTCGGCCTGAACCTTCCCTTCCAAGGCTCGATCATACAGAGAACCCGCAACATACCAGCGACAGATCCATTCCAGAGGAATCAGGTAATTCTTGGACTTATCAGTAATCTGCTGCGGCTGAAGTATGTCCACCTTTTTGCAGATCATGCCTGCCGGGGCCTGGTACTCTAAAAAGTGGGTCTTGATGCCCATTCTGGCAGCTCTCTCAAACCAATAGACGCCCTCCCGGCAGAGGGTCTCACCCTTAAAGGGAATAAGATTGGGGATGATCTTGTCGAAGACAGAGATGTTGTCCGTAAACCGAAACTCTAATCGGTCGCCGAGGTCGTAGGCTTCCTTGACTTTGCCCTTCATCAAAAGCTTGCGTTCCATCGCAGCCCATGTATCTGGCAAGATAATAAACACTTTGCTTTTGCGGGTCTGATAGTCCCAAAACAGTTTGCATTGTAGATGTATAGGGATTCGAATATTGAGATTATCGAGATAAGGGAACTTTGAGTTCTCTCTCGGGTTTGAAAAGAAAAATGGATAAAAAGAGAGGTTATTAGTAGTCCTCTCCACCCATACCGCCCATACCGCCCGGCATGCCGCCAGGCATTCCACCGGGCATTCCGCCCGGTCCTCCGGACTTGGAGGCTATGACGTCATCGATGCGCAGGATCATGACGGCAGCCTCGGCGGCGGAGTTGATCGCCTGGGTCTTGACCCTCAGGGGCTCGACAACGCCCAGCTTCAGCATGTCGACGGGCTTGCCTGTATCCATGTCCAGGCCGGCACTCTTTACGCCCTTCTCATGCTGGCTGCGCAGAGCCACCAGGGAATCTATCTGGTCCAGCCCGGCGTTCTCGGCCAGGGTCTTGGGTATGACTTCCATGGAGTCGGCGAAGGCCTCGATGGCCAGCTGCTCGCGACCGCCCACGGTTGCGGCATACTCCCGCAGACGCAGGGCCAGCTCTACCTCGGGGGCACCGCCGCCTGGAACCAGCAACTTGTCCTCGACGACAACGCCTACAACCCGCAGCGCGTCTTCCATGGCCCGGTTCAGCTCATCGACCACGTGCTCGGTTCCGCCTCGGAGGATAATGGACACGGACTTGGGGTTCTCGCACTCTTCGACGAAGGTCATCTTCTCGTCGCCGATCTTTCTCTCCTCAACGAGGCCTGCCTTTCCCAGGTCTTTTTCAGTCAGGTCATGAATGCTGGTGACAACCCTTCCGCCCGTGGCTCTTGCGAGCTTCTCCATATCGCTCTTCTTGACGCGGCGGACGGTGTAGATGCCGGCCTTGGCCAGGAAGTGCTGGGCCAGGTCGTCGATGCCTTTCTGACAGAAGACGACGTTAGCGCCTGTCTTGATGATGGCGTCCACCATGCCCTTGAGCATGGTCTCTTCCTGGTCCAGGAAAGCCTGCAGCTGATCGGGTGATGTGATCTCGATCTTGGCGTCGACCTCGGTCTTCTCGATCTCGACGGCTGCATTGAGCATAGCGATCTTGGCGCCTGTGACTTTCTTTGGCATATTGGGATGGAGCCGGTCCTTGTCGATCACCATGCCGTGTACGAGCTCGGAATCGGTTATGCTGCCGCCCACTTTCTTCTCCACGGTGATGTTGTCGGTATCCACGGACCCGTCCTCATCCACAACCGCCTTTACGGCTTCCACAGCCAGCGCTGCCAGCTCGTCTCGAGCAGTGCCGGAACCCTTGCCGGTCATGGCGGTGATGGCGATCTTTTTCAGGAACTCTGTATCATTTACAGAGACGCTTACGGCGATGGTCTTCAGAATCTCCAGGGATTTGTCAGCAGCGGCCCTGTAGCCTGCTGCAATAACTGTGGGATGGATCTCCTGATCCAGCAGCCCCTCGGCCTGCTTGAGCAATTCTCCAGCGAGGACCACGGCAGTTGTGGTGCCGTCTCCGACCTCTGCATCCTGGGTCTTGGCGATCTCCACCATCATCTTGGCGGCGGGGTGCTCGATATCCATCTCCTTGAGAATGGTGACTCCGTCGTTGGTTATTACTACATCTCCAAGGTTGTCGACCATCATCTTGTCCATGCCCTTCGGGCCAAGGGTCGTTCGGACGGCACCTGCGACCGCCTTGGCGGCCATGATGTTCGACTTCTGCGCTTCGCGGCCCGCCGTTCTCTGGCTGCCTTCTTTGAGAATGATTATGGGAGATTGTCCCCCGTATTGTCCTGCTGCCATTCAATTACCTCCAATGTTATGGGTTCAAAGTGTGATATCGGGTGTTTGAACTTCTATATGAAGGTATTCCTAGAAGGTTCTGTTGAGATATTCAGTGGCGAAAGCGGCGACAGCTTAGGTTGATGTGAATCATTTTCATATCAAAACTTTGAAAATTGAATGTGACTACTCCCACGACTGAAGTCGCGGGCATCTAGGCTTTCGCCACAGACTGTAGTCCCAGTCTGAGAATATTTTTTGAAGCATTAAGGTCCAAAACACCCTATCACTGTTGGTCATTTCGACCACTGCGACTTCACTCAGGGCAGTCTTCGGGATCCGCAGACTTTCGCATAGCACATCAAACTTTGGCTGAAGTACAATTAAGGTGTAAAGATTGATACGTAAGGGCGAAACATTAGGACTCAACCGCTACGGCGGAGTGCACATGACATCAAAAATGGTTAGTGCACAGTTTTTCGGTCGTGACAACAGACAAAAAAACGTTTACAGAGTTCTTGTGAAATGCTCTAAAAAGCAATCGCCCCGTCCGGAAATCCAAGAGTGCTTTATTGGAGCATTCGGGAATACAGTTCCTATCATCCAGAGTTAAAGCTTTTTTTTGATTGACACCGGCGCTGAGTGGAATCATAGATATATTATGAATAATGAATTCCCACTTCTGGTAAAGCTTTGTGCGATTGCGCGAGGACTTCCTGTCTTTTCGGATGCATCCTTGCAAAATTTGTATTCGACC
>CAIQHB010000062.1 GCA_903871465.1 uncultured Methanosarcinales archaeon | reverse complement strand
TTCCCAGCTCCATCTTCAACCCTTCGCGGGCCATAGCGTAGATGTTCATGTTTGCTTTCCCGACGGGCGGTTCCAGATATTTCCCGGTTTGCCGGGTCAAGTAGAGTATATCGCCCTGGTCATTGATGAGCACAGCCGGGGTAGCAATGTTCTGGAGAATGATTGACTGGGCCATCTCGATGATGCTGGCCCTTGAGCCTCTATGCTCTGTTTCAGCTTCGTGCATTTGAACTAAATGGGGATGCGCCGAGTTGGGGAATTCGGCCAGGGACTTCCGGGCGATGTGATCTTCCCGGCGTTCGAAGAGCTTCCATTTGTTGTCCCTCGGAGAGAAGAGGTCCATGAAGCCTCCGATGGATTCCGATGAGCCGAGGAGAAGAATGCCTCCGGGATTCAGGGAGTAATGGAATAGCGGCATTAGCTTCTTTCGCGTCCCAGAGCATAAGTAAATGAGAAGATTTCGGCAACAGAGCATATCCAGCCTGGTGAATGGAGGGTCAGTGAGCACGTTCTGCTGAGCAAAGACAATCGTCTCCCGGATCTCGCTTCTAATTCGAAAACCGCCATCTTCTTTTATGAAGAACTGCTGCAAACGCTCCTCGGATACATCCTTGGCGATATTGGTTGAGTAAGTTCCCGTGCGAGCTATGTCAATGGCCTCTTTGTCAATGTCTGTGGCGTAGATCTGGACCTTGAAATTGCCTCCCATCTTCATTTCATCCAGGCATTCTCTGAAGACGATGGCAATGGAGTAAGCCTCCTCGCCTGTCGAGCAGCCGACCACCCAGACACGGATGGTGTCTGTTTCCTTCTTGCTCATCAGAAAACGTGATTTGATTTTGTCTTTCAAGGCTTCGAAGGAAGCCGGTTCCCTGAAAAAGCAGGTCACGCCGATGAGGAGCTCTTTGAAGAGCAGATCGATCTCATGCGAATTTTCAGATATGTAGCATACGTACTGGTTTATATTGCCGATTTGATGAACGTTCATCCGCCTTTCAACGCGACGGTTGACAGTGCTCTTCTTGTAGAGGCTGAAGTCATTTCCGGTTTGAGCTCGGAGAAGGGCAAATATCTTGTTCATTGCACTTGTTGCTTTCTTTTCCAAAACCGGCTGTTCTCTGATTTTATCGGGAGAGAGATTCGCATAGCTCAGCAGCTTGGACGACAGCTCATTCACAGGAGCCACAAAATCGGCGAGGCCCGTATTGATGGCGCTCTGGGGCATTCCATCGTACTTGGCAGAGTTTACGTCCTGCACCATCACCAAACCCATCTTCTCTTTGATAGCTTTCAGGCCCAGGGTGCCGTCCGTTCCCATTCCTGAGAGAATGATGCCGATGGCAAACTCCCTCTGGTCATCGGCCAGATGCCTGAAAAAGAAATCGATGGGCATCCGGAATCCCCTGGACATGGAAGGCTCCAGAAGCTGCAGGGTTCGATGCATTATGGACATGTCCCTATTAGGTGGAATAACGTAGACCATGTTCGGCAGGACTTTCATCCCATCGGTCACATGAATTACCTTCATGACGGTGACACGCTGGAGAATCTCGGCCAGAAGAGCTTTATGTGTCGGATCGAGATGAGAGACAATCACAAAGGCTATTCCTGAGTCGGCTGGCATATTGCGGAAGAACTCTTCCAGCGCCTTCAGAGAACCGGCCGACCCGCCGATTCCCGCAATGTAGAAAGGCTTCTTTGGGTCGTTCTCGATGGACATGCCCGCCTTTCGCGTAGAAGTGGGCAATACCTTAGGAACATCATCCCTTTTTGAAGTTTTATTCATGTGAGATTCTCTTTGCCGACTGGCAAGCTGAGGCTAGATCTACAATGTATTTGCTCAAGCTCTGCGTTCTTAAGATCCTGAATCCGTGGCAAGTTCGGATTTCCTCTTCGAGATTTCATAGCTTGCTATCCTGATGCACCTGAACGATCAATACCGATCGTACGCATTAATATTACATTCTATATATTTCCTTCGCCAAGACAATCAAATATGATCAAAAAATTAGACGGTTATGCATTCCTGCGACATAACCTATAGCGAGCTTTTCAGATGCTGTATGGGTTGGATATCCTCAACAGATTATGTAAAACCTGGTCTTGTTTTCTCCTTTTTCAAGGTTCCAGGACCTGAAATAATTTTAAAAACCTCTCTGCAGACATACTCGCTTATGTTACCCCCCAAGTTCTGATCTGACCTATCAGAAAGCTCTGTGACTTTTTACAGCGCGTTCGGTTTAATGAGATGAAAACGATCGAGCAATGCGCGACTCTCGATAAGGGCAGCATTTATTTGATATCGAAGCCAATATTGCTTGCATGTCCAGGCTCGTGATATCTGACGAAGCCAGGTCTGAGGATCTGGCGGCTATCGCTCTTGCGCTAAACGAAATCATTCGGCTTCCCGTAACTATGCGCAGCTCGAAATATCCGGGAGTCCGGGTGGAGTCGGGCCGGGTTCTGGATAATAACTACAGCGGCCCGGTCCTGGAAGAGGTCCTCAGGACGGGCACGGCCATTCGCGCCATTCCTGAGAAAGGGGCGTACCAGGGAGTGCCGGTATCAGTAGCACCCGTAGTAGTAGAAGGACGGGCTGTAGCAGCCATCGGCATTGTGGATGTGATCGGGACCATTGATATCCCTGAGGTCTTTGGGAACTATGTCGATGTGGTGAGACAGGTAGCGAGACCGGTTCCCGAGAATAAATGAAGATCCGCAAAGCTGAGCCTGGGGACCTGGCTCGGATCGTCCAGATCGAAGGGCTCTGCTTCCCGGAGGAGACTGCCTTCCCTCCAGGGATGTTTGCCTACCTCATCCGCTATTCTGTGGCTCTTGTGGCCTGTGAGCCAGAGGAAACGATATTGGGCTTTGTCATGGGATATACCAGCGGAACCTATGGCGCCATTTATACACTGGATGTCCATCCGGGATACAGGAGAAAAAACATAGGCAGCGAGCTCATGATGGCTCTGGAGAAAAAGCTTGCCGGAATGGGTGCAAAGGCCTTTCGCCTGGAGGCCGCACTGGATAAGCCAGGCGCTCTGGAGCTCTACCGCAAGGCCGGTTATCAGGAGAGAGAGATTGTCAGGAACTATTACGGACGGGGAAATCATGCAGTGCGAATGTGGAAAAAATTGGTGTCAAGAGATCCGCCACTTCGTGAATGATACTCTAAAGAGCGAAAGTCTGAAATAAACAGGATTACTCGGCTCTGCATGGGAGTGAAAGTGTGGTTAGAAATAATGTCAAAGATAAGCTTTGCAGGTCTCTCGCAGTATTGGTTCTCTCTGCGCTGCTATTTCCATTTTGCGTTTCGGCGCAGTGTGGAGAATGCGATGGCAGAGATCCCTGTACTGAGGACTACTGCAATGGAACCCAATGTCTGCATGCCCCCAAGAGCTGCGGGGATGGAAGTCTGTCTACATGGAAACCACTTGAAGTGAACGCTAACTTCAGCACACCTGAACAGATTGGGAACTTTAATACCAATATCAGTATGCCTTCTAATAATGGAGCAGTTTTTAATGCAGCTGTAAGCTGTAACGACGGTAATCCATGTACCACTGATTATTACGGTGCAAGTGGCTGTGTCCATGATCCTGTGAACTGCGACGACAAAAATCCTTGCACCACTGACTACTGCGGCCCAAATGGCTGTGTCCACGATCCTTTGATCTGTGCTAACGGGAACGCCGGCGTAGCAGATGCATCAGGCTCCTGTGGTTGTGGAAATGCGCTAATAAGCGGTGATAACGGAAATGCCAGTGCCTTAGAACCCGGGGAGTCAGGTGTTTCTGAAACCTATATTAGTTACATTGAAAAAAATGTTACCCATAACGAATCTCAAGGTGACAGAGAGAATGTATCGACCGGGATAATCTGTGATGATGGCGACCCCTGCACCATAGATAGCTACGACGGTGCAGCCTGCATTCATAGACCGAGGATTTGCGATGATGGAAATGACAGCACTCTCGATTCCTGCGAAACCGGAACTTGCGTTAATGAGCCCATCCTCATTGATAGCGGAAATAACAGAACATCCGGGTCCTTGAATCAGGGACTTATGGCCGGGCATATTCTCAACTGCGACGATAACGATTCGTGTACCATCGATATCTTCAATGGGAAGACATGCGTGCATACTCAGAGGGATTGCGACGACAAAAATGCCAGCACCTTCGATTACTGCTTCGAAGGAAAGTGCTTTCATATTCAGACAAGCTGTGATGATGGCAAACCTTGCACCACGGACTCCTACAATGGATCCGCTTGCGTGCACACATCCAGAAATTGCGACGATGGCAATCCCTGCACTGTAGACTATTGCGATAGTGTCCGGGGCTGTAGACATGCTCCTGTGGTCTGCGGAAATGGAAAAACGTGCACTAATGGTTTCTGTCAATATCCCTCATATCCCTATCTCTATCCCTACACCTATCCCTATGCTGAGCTCTACAATCAGCCTATCAAATCGTACACAATTCCTGCCGGGACGGCTATAACTCTGCCCTGGGGTGCCAAGGCTACAGCTCTTGATACTTTGGAGGTGGAGAATGGAATCGCATATTCAAGTGCATCATCTCTGCGATTTGTGAGAGAGCTCGGACGGAACCAGGCAGTCTCGGGATACCAAAGCAATCTCTTGATCTCTGATCAAGCAGAGATGATCGGGCTCTCCTGGCAGACCAGTACCTTCACCGTAGTCCTGATTCAGCCGGATGGAAGCATTCTGCCTCTGAAGGGAGACAATCAGAATGTATTGCACCTAATGAGCTCCAACTACGATTACTATTACCTGCGTAGCCCTGCAAAAGGATATTGGAACGTTGAGATCAGGCCCGCAAATCCAGGGGCTGGCGGTGAAGGATTCTCATTGATCACAGGCCTTGTGAGAGGTGCAGCTCCACTCTCATAAGCCTGAACTCGGTGGGTTGATCAGAACTTAGGAGAAAAGTATCAGAAGAAAATTATCAGAAGAAACGCATAAAAGCTCCGGAGAGAAGTGGTTTCGGGCAGTTGTCTGCCTGAGCTGATTGGATAAGCCAGATGTGTCCCCGTACTGGGGGCAAATCTGGCCTTCTTCTTGCCTCCATTTTCCGCTGTTTAAGGCATTAGCAGAGAATACCGTTCGTGTTTGGGAAAGGATTTTTGGAGAAATCACCTTCCATAGGTGGCCATGGCCTCGCCCTGCTGCAGCACATGGCCCAGCATTGCCTTCTCCAGATCCTGCCGTGAGGCGCCCGGCTGGAGGTCCAGCATCCTGTCCAGCCCAAAGACGCGGAAGAAATACCGGTGCGGTTTTCCAGAAGGCGGACAGGGGCCGCCATATCCGACTTCTCCGAAAGAGGTCGTACCCTGCAAGGCCGAGATAGGCTTTTTAACTGTAGCATTCCTGGGAATCGCTCCCGGTATCATGGCCATTGGCGGAATATTCCAGATGATCCAGTGAGTAAAGGTGCCCCCAGGCGCATCCGGGTCATCGACTATCATTGCCATGGACGTGGCATTAAGACCCTGAATCACAATTTGCGGCGAGATGTCTTTTCCTTCACACGTACACTCATCCGGAACCCGCGTGAAACCCAATTTCACTTCAAGATTCTTCATATTTATCTCCCCGGCCTGGACGGCTGTTACATAAAGAGCTGAAAACGCAAATGCTACCATGATGGCCGGCACCAATATTCTAAGCTTCATTAGTCTCACTCATAACACGACTTTCTCAATATGCTTTCTGAAAATTCCGATCGGATAGCCCCACAATTATTCGAGTCGTTAGTTGCTCTATTCGCCTATCTATCTTAGGCAAAAGAGATAAATTTTACTACATAATACAAATCGGCAAGAGAAAATTGAAAGACTATCGAGAAGGCCCGAATTATGCCCTTCTCGCTCCAAAGACCTTTTTCAGTAACCCGCCGCCTGGGCTTTTCTTCTCCCGGCTGGGCTTTGCAGCGGCTGAGCCAGCGGGTGCCCCGGTCCTCTTCTCCGGCACCCTCAAGACCTTGGTGCTGGCGGCACTTGCCTTCACCTTGGACACAATCTCAGTGCTTATGCCTCCATGCCGGGATTTTCTGGGCCGGACATCGACCGTAATGGGCCGCTCGATCTCATTGCTTACCAGCATGGCAACGCCGGCCGGCAGCCGCTTGATCTCCTCTTCCAGGTCTGAGGTCATGCCTTCCAGGCCTTTGCTCAGAGCTTTGAGATCATTGGGATTGGTGACTCTCATGATGATCTGGGTGTTGCACTGGGAGATGACATTCTTGTCCACGCGAGCCGGCCTCTGGCTGATGATCATGAGACCCAGGCCGAATTTTCTGCCTTCTGCAGCGATGGTACGCACGATACTGGTGGAAGCGGCATTTCCTGTGCCCCGCTCCGGGATGTAGTTATGAGCCTCCTCTACCACCACCATTCCCGGCGAGATCAGTCGGCGCTTTCGGGCCTCAAAGACATCGGTCAGGAGGCGAGAGACAATCATGGCCTGCAGCTCGGGGGTGATGCCGGTCATATCTATGACGGACGCTTTTCCCGGTCGCAGCATCTCGTCACAGGGCGTCGCCGTTCCCGAGAAGAGCCCCAGTTCCAGGAGCGATTCCAGCTGACCCACTAAATTCCATTTTACCTTGGAGTTGCTGCGCACAACCTGCTCGATGACATCCTCCAGGGTATAGGCGTCTGTTTCCGCACGCAGGGCACTGACGGCCTCATAGAGAAGACCCAGCTGACCGCTGCTGCTGCTATCGTGGGGGATCATCTTCGCCACCTCTCGAGCCGAGAGGTTAAGCCCGTTGAAACGAAAAGGCCGGTCAGCTCTGGGGTTCATGGCCATCTCGCCCGGGGTATATACAGTTACATCGTAGCCTCGCGGCTTGATCTTATACCTGCTGAAGTCGCCCACCTTATTGGGCTCCTTCATGGAGGAATATTCGCCATGAGGATCGATGACGAGCAGAGCCACTTTTCTTTCCAGCAGCTCCTCCAGGATCACAGCAGCGGTATAGGATTTTCCTGAACCCGTTTTGGCCAAAACGCTGCAGTGCTTCTGCACCAGAGTATTGGCATCCATCTCCACTCGGATATCATAACCCCGCAACATGCCGATGTACATATCGCCTTTGGCCAGGCCCAGAGTTGCCTTGATGAGCTTTTCGTCGGCGATGAATACCGGGTCTCCCGGCCGGGCAGGACTATTGGGGAGGTGGTTTTTGCCGAGGCTACCCACGCCGATCACTCTCGCCTCGGCTATCATCATCTCTCTTGAATCGTAATTTCTGGCTGCGTCGTTGAGCTGGTTTACGCTATAAGCGGAGTTGGACCTTTTTATATCATCAACCTGGGCCAGGATCCACTCCTTTCCGTCGGCCTTGGCTTTGACATAAGTGCCACGTCCGACCTCTTTGCTTATGAGAAACTTGAATGCTAATGGATTGGTCTCGCCAATAATTGTGCCGACCGATCCTTTGACTATTGACATCAAAGAGAATCACCGCTGAAGCGTGCGATTAGAGGCTTCCTCATCAGCTCCTCCGTCCCAATCCTCTTATTTCATCTGAACGGATGTTATGCACTGGCAGACCACGTGTATCAAAAATTTTGATTCGCCCTCTTGCTACATTTCCCGATCTTAATACATATCTTGAAGTATAAAAAGATTGGTCTTTACCCGAGAGGGAACTTACCATTCGGTATTGTATTTATATAATGATCCTCTGAGCCATAGAACATAATTTCTTGCCTTCAGATGTCAGATATATCAGATGAATAGATTATCATAATAGGTGCAATTAATACATTCAGTACTTCATACAGAGCCATTCTGAATATTGATTCTAACATCCGTATAATATAAGCACCCGTCTTCCGGATACCATACGCCTTCGGTTCGTTGCAGCGAATTCCGGCCCCGTTCTCTCCATCCAATCTGCACAAAGCAAGTCCTGATTACTTTATCCCCATAAGCAAGATGCAACAGGCGTCGCGATCAGCTTGCAGCAAGAAGGCAATCCTATACGACCCATATCAAGACCAATTCATGTCGACTTACTTTTGCTCGGGTTCCGGGCGAGAATCAATAATTCACAGACTAAATTGCGATCATTTCTGCGCGCTACAACTCGGGCCCACCTGAGCGGATGCACGCGATCGTACACACACGAGTGCAGGGCGGACTTTCAGGCATCAAAAAAGGTTATCGGTTGGGGAAGACCGCACCTTCATCCGTCACTTCAGGTCCCGCACGCCTCGCCCTCGTGGCTCTCTTCCTCCTCTTTCGCCTCTTCGGGCTTTATCTTCCCGATCTTCACCCAGTAGTTCTTGATGGCGGCATGCAGGGCATCCGCTCCGAGGTTTGAGCAGTGCATCTTCTGCGGCGGCAATCCATCCAGCTCGTCCGCCACATCCTTACGGGTGATAAGCATGGCCTCATCCAGCGTCTTGCCTTTCGCCATCTCTGTGACCATGCTGCTCACGGCTATGGCCGAACCGCAGCCGAAAGTCCTGAATTTGATATCGTCAATCCGATCGTCCATAACTCGGATGAATATCTCCATGAGATCGCCGCAGACCGGGTTGCCTACTTTTCCGTAGCCATCCGGGTTCTCGATCACCCCCACATTCTTGGGGTTCATGAAGTGTTCCATTACTTTCTTGGAGTAACCTATCTGTGCCATTTCCTATTTCACCTGTTTAAAGCGGAGATAATGCTCGAAGCCGATCTACGGTCTTTCTCACGGCATTCACGATTGCTGGTATCTGGTCGGGATTGTTCTCTTTTCCGAGAGTCATGACCATGGAACCATGTGCCTGCTCATGTTTTAAGCCTATGGCCAGGAGCACATGAGAGGGCTCCAGTGTGCGAGAGGAGCAGGCCGATCCCGTGGACACCTGAATGTTGAACATGGCATCCATGGTCAAGAGGATGCTCTCACCCTCGATTCTGCTGAACCGGAAGCTTGCATGGTGCGGGAGCCTCAGGGTCGGGTGGCCGGTTAGATACGACTGCTCAATCGTGAGGATCTCTTTTATCAGCCCATCCCTTATGGCCTGCAGACGCGAGCTTTCTATGGCCTTTTCCAGGCTAGCCAGCCGGGCCGCCTCGCCCATGCCTGCAATGGCATAGAGGTTCTCGGTTCCTGCCCGGAGACCGCGCTCCTGACCGCCACCGAAAAGAACGGGCTGAATCCGGACACCGGGTTTCACATAGAGCGCCCCTGCGCCCTGTGGCCCGTAAAGATCGTTAGAGGATAGGGTGAGCAGGTCAATGCCCTCCTTTTGCACGTCAAGGGGAATCTTGCCCGCGGCCGCGGTCGCGTCCACATGCAGGTACATTCCCCGTTCGTGCACCATGTCGCTAACTTCTCGTATGGGCTCGATGGTTCCAATATCGCTGTTGGCATACATCACCGATGTGAGTATGGTCTCTTTGGAGATCAGCGACTCCAGTTGGGCCAGATCGATGATGCCAGTGCTATCTACCGGCACCAGTGCGAGCTCATAGCCGCTTTTCAACAAGCCCTTCAATGGATTGAGCACGGAGATGTGCTCAATGCTGCTGGCCAGCAGCTTCTTGCCAATTCCGGCGTTCCTCTGAGCAACCCCACGAACGGCCAGGTTGTTGGCCTCAGTCACACCTCCGGTGAAAATAATGTTCTCCGGGCCTTCCGCATTGATCAACTCCGCCACCTTTGTTCGCGCTTCCTCCAGGGCGGCTCTGGCGGCCAGACCCCGAGAATGCAGGGCGGAAGGATTCCCGAAATCGCATGACAGATACCTCTCCATGAATTCATGAACTCTGGGGTCCACCGGGGACGCTGACTGATAATCCAGGTAAATTCCACACATATGCCTCTTGCCTCCAGAAAATTTCGGTCCTAATTTCTATTGAGAAGATCGCTCCATCTAGATCCATTAACCCATTAGAAGCTGATAACCGAGTCTGCATCCAGCGCCAGGTCGTTTAAGGTTCCGGCCCCGGCAATCTTTGCCTCGACTATGAAGTCGCCCCTGGGGATATTCAGCAGCTGGGTGCTCTGCTCACAAATGTACATCTTAACTCCAGCTGCCAGAGCCTGGTCGATGACTTCCTTCAGGCTGGGAAAGCTTCCAATCTTGATCTTCTCGGCCTCGCCCTTCTTCATGGCGGTTATGCCCTTGATCATGAAAAAGATAGAGGCTTCCGCCTCCATAGCTCTGGCAGTCGTGCCCAGTATGAAGGGCGCGTAAAGCCTCTCCGGCGTCTCGATGCCGCTGGTCTGAACATAAAGTATCCTGCTCATCCTGATTCACCATCGTCTTATCTTTCACTTCATAGCATCATTTTTTCCTTCTTATCCAGAAGGTGATTATATTTTCAGACTTCTCGAGCTTGACTACCTCATGGCCCACCCGCTTTGCCCAGCGGGATATGTCTTCTTCTGCGGCAGGATCGTCAGCTTCCACCTTCAAAACCTGGCCGACCTCGATATTCTCAATCTCCTCTTTGGTCCTGGCGATAGGCAGGGGGCAGAAGAGACCGACGCAATCAAGCTCTGCGTTTGCAGTTACATCCTCAATATCATCCTTCATCCTTTCTCCTCGATAACTCAAACTGGCGTATTTGTAGATTTAGATCCCGGAATCTTCCTCCGAACCGTTTTCATCGACAAAAGGCATCACCCTATTCACTGTAAAATCGTCCGGTCACATCGCCCAGATCATCGTCCACCCGGCCCAAATATTGATCAAAACCATAGCGATGGCCAGACGACCGGACCATCTGTGGATGATGTGCATCCGTTTATCTTTAATCCGAAATTGCATAAATCCCATGATGGGAGCAAAGACGACGAGTGCCAATGCAGCAATTCCGAGATAAGCATGCGGCTCCATGACCAGATAGGTGCCCATGTAGGTCGAGACCATATAGGCAGCTACAATGAATCCGGAAATAGTCAAGAGCGCTCCTGATATCGCCAGGCTCTTGTGGGCCTTCAGCCACCAGCTCTTTCTTTTCATGTATCTTGCTGTTAGCATTCCTCCCAGCATAACCACGACGCCCGTCGTCACCAGCAAAACATGATATGGCCAGGGCGACGGAAGCAGGTGATGAGGAGATCCTGTATCTTTAGCTGATGCGACAATTGCGTTCAAAGCTAAGAATGCAATTACACCGACAAGCATCCGCATGGATATTCCGGGTCCAATCGGAAAAACCATGCTCTTTTTTTTGCTCTCTATCCTCGTTTCAGCATTCTGCATTAAACTGAGTATGGAATGGAAACTACTTTAAAATATCTATTCCGGCTGAGGAAAAATAATAGTCGGCCCATTATCTAAAATGTTTGCAACACAAGAAGCTTATATACAAATAAGGCTAAGATAGAACCTGGTTTTGTCTGATATAAACGCCATGCAGCTCTGCCGGAAAATGGAAAATCAATATAGAATTTGAATGGAGGATTGATGGAAGACTTCTCTACACTCATAGGCGGCGTCGCCGGTGACGGCATAAACGAAGCGGGATTGACCGTGGCCTGGCTCTTCAACCGCCTGGGCTATCGCATTTACATGTATTATGATTACCCTTCACTCATAAGAGGCGGGCATAACTATTCTCTGGTGAGAGCATCCAGGCAGAAAATCGGAGCCCACCGGGACCAGATCGATGTTCTGATTGCTCTGAACCAGGAGACTGTGGAGAAGCACAAAGATCGTCTCAAAGATAGCTCCTTTGTTATTTACGATGCCGAAAAGGTGAAAGCGGATGGAATTTTGCAGAAGAGCTGCGGCATTCCCGTCACCCGGATCTTATTGGAGGCGGGTGCCTTGCCGATCATGAAGAATAGCTGCATTCTGGGTGCGTTCTGCAAGGTTGTGGGCATCGACTGGCTGGTTTTGGAAGATGTCTTGAAAAAACATATTCCAAAGATGCTGGAGCAAAATCTAAATGTCGCTCGCCGGGGCTATGATCAGGCGGAGGAATTCTGCCACATGGATAAGCTGAATCAAGAGCCTCACCCAATCATGACCGGCAACCAGGCCATCAGCCTCGGACTCATCAAAGCGGGTTTAGGAGCCTATGTTGCCTATCCCATGACTCCATCTTCAAGCATTCTGGACTTCATGGCAAAATCGGCGGAGAAATTCGGCATCAAGGTGGTCCATCCTGAGAGCGAGATCGCCGTTATGCTCATGGCAGAGGGGTTCGCCTACGCCGGTGTCAAAGCTGCCGTGGGAACATCAGGCGGCGGATTTTGCCTCATGACCGAAGGGCTCAGCCTGGCCGGCATGGCTGAGATGCCTGTGGTGATCGTCATGGCTCAGAGGACGGGACCGTCCACGGGCCTGCCCACCTACACGGCGCAGGGCGATCTGCATTTCATTCTCAATGCCGGCCAGGGCGAATTTCCCAGGTTCGTGGTGGCGCCCGGCGATGCCGAAGACGCTTACTACTGGTCCAGTGTGGCCCTGAACATGGCCTGGAAGTTCCAGGTTCCGGCGTTCGTCCTCTCCGACAAAATCGTCAGCGAGAGCCAGTACAGCTTCGATCGAGCTGCTGCGGGCGACGCGAAGCTGGCCTCGCCTGTGCTCTGGGACGGGCAGGGATTGTACAACCGATATAGCTACACGGATACAGGGGTTTCACCGCTGGCCTATCCACCCCAAAAGGGGCAGGTGATCAAGTCTGATAGCTACACGCACGATAATGCCGGCATAACCACAGAGGACCCCCAAATAACCAGAGTGATGTCTGACAAACGTCAGCTAAAGGGCCAATCACTGGCACGAGATCTGGAAGGATACGAGACGGTGAAGGTCTTTGGAGATGAAAAAGGCAAAACCGCCCTCCTCTGCTGGGGTTCGAACAAAGGCGTCTGCATGGAGGCCTCGCAAAAATTGGGCCTCAAAGTGATTCAGGTCCTGGTGCTCTGGCCTTTCCCGGAGAAGAAGCTGTTGGATGCCTTGCAAGGCGTCGAGAGATTGATCGATGTCGAGTGCAACTCCACTGCCCAGCTGGCGAGGCTTTGCAGCATCTTTGGCATCAAAACTCATGACCGAATTTTGAAGTATGATGGAAGGCCGTTTTCGCTGGATGACCTGAACTCTGAGCTCGACAGGATAGGAGCAGGTAAGATACAGACAGGGAAGATAGAGGCAGGGAGGATACAGGCATGAATCCCCAAGATCTCAATACAAAGGCCAAAAATACCTGGTGCAAGGGATGCGGAAACTTCTCCATCCTCAGCGCTATGAGAACCGTTCTGGCAGAGCTCGACGGGGAAGGATTCCCCATAGAGAAGGTCGTCCTGGTTGCAGGTATCGGCTGCCACGCCAAGATCGTGGATTACATGAACGTGAACAGCTTCTATTCCATCCACGGACGGGCGCTCCCTGCCGCCACCGCTATAAAGCTTGCCAATCCCGATCTGAAGGTTATCTGCTTCTCGGGAGACGGCGACAGCCTGGCCGAGGGGATGGACCATCTCATTTTCGCGGCCAAAAGGAACATCGACATAACCCTGATCCTGCACGATAACCGCGTCTACGGTTTGACCACCGGCCAGTACACACCCACGTCGCCGCTGGGCTTCAAAGGTAAGTCCACGCCCGCAGGGTCAAGAGAGCGTCCTTTGAACCCGCCCGATCTGATGCTTGCCAGCGGAGCCTCTTTCATAGCCCGGGGCTACACGCATGGGATCGAGCATCTGCAAAAGATTTTCCGCGAAGCGATATTGCATAAGGGCTTCTCTTTCGTGGATGTTCTCCAGGTCTGTGTCTCCTACTTCAACATGTACGAGAGCTACAACAAGAGGACTTATGAAATCGAGGGAAACGATACTGCAAGCTTCGAAGAGGCCCAGAAGATCATCCGCTCCTGGAACTACGACAGCCTTGAAAAGCCCATTCCCCTCGGCAAGTTCTATGATATTGATGCGCCGCGCCTGGACCAGGCCTACCTTGAAATCAAGCCGAATCTCGCCGAGAGAGATGCAAAGATAAAAGCCACGCTAGAAGATTTTATTTAGATTGGAGTTAAAAACCATACCCAAGGTGATTTAAAAATGGATAAGTACGTCTGCACAGTCTGTGGATACATCTACGATCCAAAGAAAGGAGATTCTGCCTCCAGCATCGCTCCAGGAACAGCTTTCGAAGACCTGCCCGGCGACTGGACATGTCCGGAATGCGGTGTGGGAAAAGAGCTGTTCAAGAAGATGGAATAGCCAGAGGATGAATATTGTGAATATGAATATCGTTGGATACGGATACGAGTATCAAGGAGTGTTGCCATGCTCAGCGAAAAGATGAATGAAGCTCTGAATGCGCAGGCAAATAGAGAGTTGTATTCCTCATACCTCTATCTCTCCATGTCCTACTATTTTGAGTCCACCGGCATGACGGGTTTTGCCAGCTGGATGAGGGTCCAGGCGGGAGAAGAGCTGGTGCATACTATGAAGATGCTGGACTATGTGGCAAATTCCGGCGGAAGAGCCAAAATGATGGCGGTGGAAGCTCCCCAGCTCTCCTGGGCCTCGCCCATGCAGGCATTCCAGCATGTCTGGAATCATGAGCGAATGGTGACAGGTCTCATCCATGCCCTGGTTAGAGTAGCCGAGAGCGAGTCGGACGAAGGGACAAAGAGATTTTTGCAGTGGTACTTGGAGGAGCAGGTGGAAGAAGAGGAGTCCTCGGACCGCGTCCTGAAAATAGTCCAGGCGGCAGGAAGTGAAAGCTCTGCCCTTAAAGCTGCGGATAAGGAGCTAGGCCAGAGACGCTTCAAGTTCCCCAGCGGATTTGAGATCTTTCCCTATTCGGCAATCCCGACAACCATAGGATCGCTAAAGAAGTAGACTCTACAAATGCACGTATCCAAATGCAATGCCGAGCACGTGATATATCCTGAATGGCCGACGATTTTATTATTTAGGGAGCGCGGAGGGTCACGAATATCTCGATCATCAGGTGGGGGATGAAGTGAAACCCTCGCCCGGTTCTTATATTTTCTTAGATTTAATCAACAAGGACTCTCTGGGAACCGAAAACAGAGTTGCTATAATTCTGATCAAGGGGATCAGGGCAAGGAAAGCTCGGTGATTTCTGGATTCCATAAAACCGGGCGTGAGGGCGTGCGGCCCGAAGCGCACTCCATCCTTTAGGGTGGGGTGGCAGCACGCAGTTTGATTAAAGTCGAGCTTCGCGCAAGGTCAGGCCATCACTTCGCGTGATTGGCTCCAGCCTATTAGGGCGCTGTGGATCGGTGCTGGCCTGCCTGAGACTTGATATCTCATTCTCGTGATGATTTCTTTTAGGTGGAGATGATCTTTTCTCAACTTGAAGCGAAAGCCTTTTATCTCGGCAATTGACGTATATTGTATTGGCGAAAGTCGATTGCTATTATTCCCCTCCTACATCAAATTGACTTTTGCCTCCCTCCTTATTATTCATCTTTCATGAGGACCTACAGCATCCGGTTTCATCTATCCTCAGCTTCCCAAAGACTTATAGCCTGACTCGTCCTTCATTCCTTCAAGAACGCCAGCCATAAGGAGGAGAGGCAATTAAATCGGAGTTATGGGGCTTGAAGACTGCCCAGGCCAGCAGCTCCATTTATCTCATTAGCGTACTTGATTTTACAGGTGCATGTGTCCCGGTGTCGTCGCCTTCAGCCCATAGGTTTTCTGCCTCCCACAGCTCACGTGGTGGACATTTCGTGGTTTGCCGCCATCTCTCCAAATGGTCATCCCGTAGCCATAAAACCAGCCATTTTTGTAGTCTTAACCTTATTGTACTTGGCCTGCTTCAGGGTCTCAAATCTGGCTGGATGAGTAATCTGGAGGTAGGATGGCGTGCTAGGTGGACTATTAGCAGCTATGGTGAAGGTCATCGGGCTTGACCATCCCGAGAATGCACCTTTGCTATCTGTGGCCATTGCTTTAACCTGATATGTTCCCAACGTCGTCCATTTGTGATACGCACTTGCACTTTTTCCAGAGTTGACCACACTGGTTACAGATTTTGTTCCATCCCCCCAGTCAAAAGTGTACTTCACTTGGTCTCCATCCGGATCGGTTGCTGACGTGGAGTAACTATAGAAAGTCTTTACTTTGCCAGAGATAGGACCTGTTGGCATGGACGGCGTGTTAGGTGGACTATTAGCAGCGATGATGAAAGTCATTGGGCTTGACCATCCCGAGAACGCACCTTTGCTATCTGTGGCCATTGCTTTAACCTGATATGTTCCCAACGTTGTCCATTGGTGATATGCACTTGCACTTTTTCCAGAGTTGACCACATTGGTTACAGATCTCGTTCCATCCCCCCAGTCGAAAGTGTACTTCACTTGGTTTCCATCTGGATCGGTTGCTGACGTGGAGTAACTATAGAAAGTCTTTACTTTGCCAGAGATAGGACCTGTTGGTATGGACGGTGTGTTGGGTGGACTATTACCAACTATGGTGAGAGTCATCGGGCTTGACCATCCCGAGAATGCACCTTTGCTGTCCGTTGCCATTGCTTTAACCTGATATGTTCCGAGCGTCGTCCATTTGTGAAACACACTTGCACTTTTTCCAGAGTTAACAAAGTTGGTGGTTGATGTAGTCCCATCGCCCCAGTCAAAAGTGTACTTAACCAGATCTCCGTCAGGATCTGTTGCCAATGTAGAGTAGCTATAAGAAGTTCCTGTATTGCCCAAGATCGGCCCAGATGGTATAGATGGCACAGTTGGAGCCCTATTCAGATAAGTTATGGAGACTGTGAGTGTATTCGACCATCCTGAGGTTACGCTTTTGTTGTCTGTAGCCTTTGCTTTAACCAGGTATGTTCTGGCCGTACTCCAACTATGGGAAGCGCTTGCACTTGTACCTGAGTTGACCAAGTCAGTGGTTGATGTAGTCCCATCCCCCCAGTCAAAAGTGTACTTAACCTGATCTCCGTCAGGATCTGTTGCCAATGTAGAGTAGCTATAAGAAGTTCCTTTATTGCCTGAGATCGGCCCAGATGGTATAGATGGCACAGTTGGAGTCCCTTTCTCAGTTATAGAGACTGCTAGTGGATTCGACCATCCTGAGGTTGCGCTCTTGCTATCTGTAGCCATTGCTTTAACCTGGTATGTTCCGGCCGTACTCCAACTATGGGAAGCGTTTGCACTTGTACCTGAGTTGACTAAGTCGGTGGTTGATGTAGTCCCATCCCCCCAGTCAAAAGTGTACTTAACCTGATCTCCGTCAGGAGCTGTTGCCGATGTAGAGTAGCTATAAGAAGTTCCTGTATTGCCTGAGATCGGCCCAGATGGTATAGATGGCACAGTTGGTGGGGTTGAACTGCCAGCAAACTCCACGCCGTAAAATCCGAAGGAACCAAAGCCTGTGTCCGCGGTATAAGATATTCGGACCCATCCAGATTCTCCCCAAGAAGTTCCCCATGAGTTCTTGCAAATCCAGTACTTACCTTCGTCGGAAAATCCGACTACAGACACGGCATGGTTGCCGACGAATCCACCATACGCCGCGGAATAGATGCCACTATCGTAATTAAAGAAGTCGTCGTAGACTTCCATACCGGTGATAACAGGACCTTTATTTGCGATCCACCATTTAATCTCGTCGAGCGAATTTAACTGCTTCCAGGATGCAATCTTAACAAGTTGGGAGGAGTATCCCGCGCACCGCAATTCATCCGTTAAGTATGGATAACATGATTCCGTGCAGAGACCATATTTCTGGAGGGCATTCAACGCAGGAACGAATAGCCAGCCACTGCTACACGACCCTCCGCGAGTGAAAAGATCCCACTCGGAGAGGTCGAGATTCGCCGACGGATTCTTGTTATACACCTCGTACGAGCTTTCGACCGTAGCTACCGTAGCGAACGCCACGCAAGATCCACAGCCAGATTGGTCCCGGATCCCTGTGCAGAAATTGGAGCCATTGACGTTGCGAAGATCATACTTCGAGGGGTACACATAAGAAGCAGATGAAGATTTAATAGTCGAGAGATTAACTTTTGGCGCGTCCCCTAATCCGAGCATCAATTTCTTGGCGTCTAATGACAGCGAAGAAAACTTCGTGTCTTTCGCGGACCAAGCCAGCCCCTCGGATGCGATTTTGGTGTTGAGCGTCTTAACGTCTATGCTCGCGGACGACACTGTTATAAGTATTAACATAGTTAAAAATATAACAAGAATTTTATTCATTGAATCCCTCTATTTGTATTCTTGGTGCAATTTCGAACTTGACAGAATTACTATCTGACAGAATATCTGCCATGTAAATGATCCCCGCTAAATCAATGACGTATATGTATTGCCTCATTGCGCTCATCACCTATATGGACCAGGACATCACATTGAATTTGGGCACTTATCGGTCGATATTCCCATGGTGATTCGGAGATAAAATATTGAAAACGGCCAGCGCTCGCGCCTGAAACATTATCTGCGTACTTGCTCATGTTGTCACGTCTTTGCTGGGGCAGCAATCCTTTTGCATATTGGGATGCGGTCATTTCAACACTACGTGTCTTTGCTGCTAAGTAACATTTATAACTTTCGTAAATTATAAGCAAAATTATTGGAATTCCTGCTAGCTCTCTTTCACTTAGCTCAAACTTTATTACATCGGGAGCGCGGAGGGTCACGAATACCCCGACTCCAGGTCGGTCCGAGTTAACGGGAGTTACGACGCAGTCGTAACAGGATGAAGTGAACCCTCGCACGTTCTTTGTGCTCTCTTAAATCGATAAAACGTTGCTTCTTTTTGTAATGAGGTTGTACCTGGCCCCTTAGCCACAGGTGGTGCCACCCACCTATGGCTGGGATGTGTTATGCGTACAGAATATTCTACAATAGGCAAGTAAAAAAGGATTGCGAGTTGATCCTCAAAAATATTTGCATGGAGCAAGGCTACAAAATTCATGCCATGGAAATTGTAGCGGATCATGTTCACTTGTTCTTGGAATTCCACCCGAGCACTTCTCTATTAAAAGCCGTTCAATATTTGAAAGGAGGCAGTTCGCTTAGGTTGTTCAAGCTTCATCCTGAATTGAAGAAACGCCATTGGGGTGGAAACCTATGGTCAAGTGGCAAGTTCTTTCGATCCGTAGGAAATGTGACTGCTAATACAATCAAGCACTATATTGGGGAATTCCAGGAGAAACCGAAAGCGAAGTTCCAATCGTATGGATCAAGGAGATCAGGGCAACGAAGACTCGACGATTTCTGGATTCCATAAAACCGGGCGTGAGAGCGTGCGGCCCGTGGCATACCCCATACTTTAGGGTTGGGGTGGCAGCACGCAGTTTGACTCTAGGAACGATTCTCAGTAATGCTCAGGTTTATATAGGACTTCACTCCACTAATTGTTGATGAAGCAAAACGGCATTATTTACTGCATCACCCTAAAATCCGGTTTAGAACGGGCCTTATTTTAGCTTTGCTCAGACATTTGGCAATCTATTGCATGTTAACGCGATCTTAACCAAAAAATTTCGTGTTATTTATCATGACTGCACAAAGGGTCGTCTATCTCGTCGTATAGAATTATAAATATAAATAAATATAGAGTCGGGGGTGACTCGCTATGATGAACCGCACAATGAAACTGCTCCTGCTATCGGATATATTCGTCCTCACAGGATTCGGGCTGATACAGCCCATACTTGCCATTTACATTAACGGTGGTGGTGTGACAGGAGGCACCATGCTCTCAGCGGGACTCGCGAGCGCTCTCTTCCTGTTCACCAAATCCATGGTCCAGCTTCCCTTTGGACACTATGTGGACAAACATTCAAGCAAGACGAAGTGGCTGATCCTGGGGACTCTGCTTATGGCGGGCGTTCCCCTAATCTACATCACTGCGAACAGCATCTACCAGATCTACCTGGCGGAGATAATTTACGGCCTGGGGAGCGGCCTTGCTTATCCGACGTGGCTCGGTCTGTGGTCCGCTAACCTGGACAAGGGGCGGGAGAGCTTCCAGTGGTCCGTCTACTCTACCTCTACCGGCCTCGGCACGGCAGCGACTGGAGCAACGGGCGCGGCTGTGGCCAGCATGGTGGGCTTTTATGCCACCTTCATCATGGCGGGACTGCTCTGTCTGCTGGGCTGCCTGGCCCTTATTTATATGGGGCGCAGGAGCACGGAGAAAAGCGAAAATCTGGGGGGTGAGGCCCGTTTCCGTAGAATTGGGATGGGCTTGCCCTTCCCGGCTTGAGACCTTTGGCTTGGGTCTCTCGCCCAAAAATTCGTCTCAGAATGTTGAACTGAGGCAGAGCTCTTTTTGTATCTGTTTGCTATCTTCCTGCGCCGATTTTCAATAAAATTTTTTGGGCAAAATACACGGGATTCTCGGGCAACAAAATCGCCTGCTTTGTTAACCCAGAATACCTTTTCAAAAAGTTAATATAAGCCCGGTCGATGTATTAGACGGTCAAGCAAGGAGGAATTTATCTTTTGCAGAAGAAAATTACGTTTCTGTTCGCTATTGCGGCGATGATCTTATGCTCTGCATCTGTTCTTGCCCAGGAGTTAAGGCCCGAGACTGGAACCGTCATAAAAGAGAGTAAGATGGACGGCAGGGGCGAGCTTGACATCATTAACAACGGGGCAGATGATGCTGTGGCAGTTCTGGCGGTAAATGGAACCGGGATCGTGGATGCGGCGGTTTACATCCGTACGGGAGACATTTTCAATTTGATCGGAATTGAAGACGGCAGCTATGACCTCTACTTAAAACAGGGGCAGAGATGGAACGCCGGACTCCAAAGATTCATTGCCAACTTCAGCCAGAGCCGAATGCGTGATCCGATAACCTTTGAGACCATTAAGATCCCTGAGGGAATCCGCCATTCAGTGGCGCAGATCACAATAAAAGAGAGGCAAGAGGGGAATACGATTGCCGTCCCTGTGGATGATGAAGTTTTTCCGGATTTAGGATAATTTATCCAACAATCGCTAACAGATGGCTGCCACTTGGTTGAAGAGGCCATTGAGATGCGATTCCCCTGCTTTCCTGGCTCTTCCATCCGTCGTATGCTACTATATCTGCAAGCTTCTTTCTGGATCTAGCCAGATGCGTCTCGTCAGGGTAGCCCAACGTCAGCATAATAACCACCCGGATTTTCTTTGGTATCCCCAGAATCTCCAAGACTTTCAAGAGATAAATATATTCTTTATCCTTTTTGTCTGAAACAATTCGTTAACACAATTTTTCATTAAGTAGCTTCGTTTACTAAAATCGTGTATTGTTAATGATAATGCAAAACATTCTTAAACTCAGGTCGGCATAAGCATTCTGACAGGTGCAACTCATGGTGGAGATAATTCAGAGGATACCGAATCCAAGAGCTTGTTCCAGGGCAGAGATGGAAGAATTATGTTCTGGTCGCCTTTTGACATCAGCCCCAGAGAACCTCCCGTCAAACGCAAATGCAAACGCGAACCATCTTTTAGAGGATTTGTTATGTCGACAAAGCTAATTGCGTCCCTCTGTCCCTATTGCGCTGTGGGCTGCGGCCTCTATCTGGAAGTCGATAAGGGCATAGCCAAGGGTATCGAATATATGACCGATCACCCCGCTTGCGAGGGGGCGCTCTGTCCCAAAGGCAATGCTCTCCTGGAGATCCTGAACCATGAAGAGCGGCTGAAGTATCCCCTGAAAAAGGTTGGCGACGGGTTTGTTCGTGTCACCTGGGATGAAGCTCTGGACCTGGTGGCCCAGGGGCTTTCCAGGAATCTCCGCAAGCACGGGCCAAAATCCCTGGGCTTCCTGGCATCTTCCCGCTGCAACAACGAGGAGAACTACCTCATGCAGAAGATGGCCCGCCTCCTGGGTTCGCCTAATGTGGACAACTGCGCCAGGCTCTGCCATTCTCCTACCGTAGTGGGCCTCGGAGCGTCTTTTGGCGCCGGAGCCATGACCAACAATCTCCTGGACCTGGAAAACTCGAAGTGCATCTTTGCCATCGGCACCAACTTCACCGAGGCGCACCCCATCGTCTCCCGCTGGGCCCAAAAGGCCAAGGACAAAGGGGCAAAAGTGATTGTAGCCGACCCCAGGATCACCTCGACCTCCTGGATGGCGGACATCCATCTTCGCTTAAATCCAGGCTCTGATATCGATCTTCTCAGGGGTATGATGAAGGTCATCCTAGACGAGGGACTGGCGGATTTGGAGTTCATCAACTCCCGTACGGTTGGATTCGATGGTCTCCAGGAGAGCCTGTCGGACTATTCCCTTGAGGAAGCGGCGGAAAAGACGGGCATTACCGTCGGCGAGATCGCAAATGCTGCCAGGGTTTATGCAAAGTCGCCCGCATCCGCTCTACTCTATTCCATGGGCATCACCCAGCACGTCTGCGGAACGGATAACGTCAAGACCTGTGCCACTCTGGCTCTCCTCAGCGGCCAGATCGGGCGGCCGGGAGCAGGAGTCTGGCCCATGCGCGGTCAGAACAACGTGCAGGGGAACTGCGATATGGGTGGTATGCCGGAGTTCTATCCCGGTTACAAGAAATCTGCAGATCCAAAGACAATCGAGTTCTTCAAAGCTGGCTGGGGTGTGACAGAACTTCCACCCGGGCCGGGCTTGACCTCTACGGAGATGAATGATGCGGCATTAGACGGTCGCTTGAAGGCGCTCTATATAATCGGCGAAGATCCGGTGGTGTGTGACGCCAACGTCAAGAAGACCCGCCAGGCTTTGGAGAGTTTGGATTTCCTGGTTGTGCAGGAGATCTTCATGACTCCGACGGCAAGAATGGCGGACGTGGTACTACCGGCCGCAGCCTGGGCAGAGAAGGATGGCAGCTACACCTCCATGGAACGGCGTGTGCAGTGGATAAACAAAGCCACAGAGGCACCGGGCGAGGCCAAGGAGGGTCTGTGGATCATCTGCCAGATAGCCAGCCGAATGGGCCTCAACTTACCTTATGAGAATGCAGCTGAGGTATTGGAGGAGATCAACCGTCTGGTCCCTCAATACGGAGGCATGACCAAAGCGAGAATCGCAAAGATTGGGGGTCTGCGTTGGCCCTGTCCGGATGATAAGCATCCAGGCACAGGTATTTTGCACACAGAGAGGTTCTCGACACCAGACGGCAAGGCCAGGATATCCGCGGTGCAAAACACGCCGGCCGGCGAGGTCACGAGCCCGGAGTTTCCGATTCTGCTCACGACGGGCAGAATAGTGCTGCAGTATAACAGCGGCTCCATGACATTGAGAAGCGCATCATTGCAGGAGCGAGATCCGGAACTGTATGTGGAGATGAATCCACAGGATGCCGTGGAGCTCAAAATCAATGCAGGAGACATGATAGTTGTTATCACGCGGCGAGGTCAGGCGGAAGCCAGAGTCCGGATCACAGAGAAGGTCAAGCCGGGTATGGTCTTCATGCCCTTCCACTACCACGGCACGAACATCTTGACCTCAGACGCCCTTGACCCCATTGCCAAGATCCCGGAGTACAAGATGGCAGCCTGCAGGATTGAGTCCAAGGCATGATTTGGTGATATTTGCAGAACTTGTAGGTTTGAATGCTTCCGAAATCATGCAGAAAATGCTGGCATATACCGGCAAAGTCATAGACCATAAGACCTAGAAGCTCATTGCCCTGGGGATCAATGCTGCAGCTTCAGACGACCTTGCTACAAAGAAGCAGATGATGAGCGCTATGAAGGAGTTTGGCAGCACCAAGGATGAGATTGTCGATATATTGAGGGTCGTTCTCTTGACTTCGGGAATGCCTCCCTTTAACAAGGGCATGAAGATATTGTATAAACTCGTTTAGCAATAAAACTTGACCGTGTTATATCAATTAATGGGCAGTGATGAGTAAGGATTCGTTGAAGAATCGCTTCGTTCGCGCATGAATAAGATATATGGCAAAGATTTGTCGTTTCTAAGCCGATCTGTCAAAGTGAAACGGCGGCGGCGCACCCATATGCAGCAAGCTGCGTGGCATCCAAGGCGCCGCCGCATGAAAATGGAACCAGGTAGGTCTGATACAAGCCTAAGTTGAATACTTATGCCCTTTATCCCAGTCGCAGCAAGCTGCGGGATATTGCGTTTTAAAACAAACATTCCAGTACTAACTAAACTGTAGCACATTCGTTATAAAACATATTTAAATAAATTAATAAAAAAAATTTTTCAATATCTCTATATCACAATTGAGAAAACTTAAATACTAGCTTCTAACTACATTTCAAAGAAATGCAAATAAAAAAATAGACAGAAGGGATAATTGTACTGCAGAGATTAACAAAGATCAAAATAATTACTCTATTTATCTTACCTATTGCGTTTCTATATTTAGTGAGCGATTTGGCATGCAGCCAAAGATGCAAAGAGTTCGGATTTGAAAACGATACGATATTAAAATATTTCAAAGGCGGTTTCAAGCCTAGCATAGAGGATCATGAAGAAGGTAATAGCTCTTTGATGATCAGGCATGCAAAGCCTGATTCCCGCAAGGTAGTTACTACATCACTCTTCATTAGTGGCGATTCACCCAGATTAAAGTATTGGTGGAAAATAGATGGACCAAACACAGAATTTTTTAAATTATCTCTATTTATTGATGATAAATTTGTAGAAAATTATGATTATAATGGGAATTGGGAAGAGGAGTTCTTTCAGGATTTCCCCAAGAATGGGAAGTCATTTTTTATCTTAAAATGGGTTCTGGAATATAACCAAGATATAAGTTATCTAGATGTCATACCCACCGCGGATGCATTTATCGACGGATTAGAGCTTTGCGATTTGGGATTTGAAAATCAATCCACTGAAGACGCTCAGCCGATTTTGAAAAATGATGATTTAAAATATCTTGTAGAAAATTCCAAGAGCAAAATGCTCGACTTGATGGAAGAACATGATGGCATGATCGAAATTGCTGGGGTTAAGAATAAAATCCTCAAGTCAAATGCTAAAGCTGGCTTAAGGGGAAACGGAACCGGATTTAATCTGATATTAAATCATTGCTACAATGTGACTATCGAAGACCTTTATTTTGACGGCTCAACATTTGGGCTATGCCTAAAGGATTGCAATAATTGTAAAATTATAAATAATAAAATTTGTTTCTCAGAAGGTTGGGGCATCGTAATCAATGATAGCAGTATAGGTAACATCATCTCTGATAATCAATTAATACGGAAACTGAACAGTACGTTGCCAATATTTGTCTTGGAAAACTCAAATAATAATAATATTGAAAGAAATTCTATATTGAAAGACGATGGCTATTCCTATGTTTTGTCAAAAGGACTTGACAATACTATTAGTATAAGCAACGAAGCCAGAATATTATATAATGAAAATGATTATTTAGCTTGTCCAAATAGTACCGGAAAAGGTTGTTTTTTCAGGACAACCGAAGGGAAACCTCCAATTGTAACCGAACTGGGACCTGAAATGCACGATTTAAACAATTGGTACTACAAAAAAGGGGATTGAGATGAAAATTTCAGTTATAATGTTTGCAATAATATGTGCTTACGCTGTAGTATCCCACGGATTATGTGACGAATCGATATATTATAAAGTACCTCCAAGTTACACAATAAATCTAAAACCATCACAATCTATTTCTTCACCAACTGGTCCCCAGGCCAATCCAGAAAGTGGTCCAATATCTCAGAACCAAGAAGTAAATGCGAACTTTGTTGGTGAAAGCGATACTTTTTTACACGTAGATAAGAAAGTAAATCCTAATTATAAAGAGTTTTATCTATTAAATAAGATCTATTGTCTCAATGTTGATATAGCAGGAGTAGGAAGATCATTAAATGATATCTTAATTAAGGAAAAAGTTGATCCAAATTTAATTATGGATTTATCCAAACCATTTGTTGCCATTTCAGATGAATTTGATAATGCATCCGATCGTACAGTATTCGAAGTTAATACAAGCATGAAACGGAAGAAGATCAAAGAATGGAAAGAAAATTATTCATTTGATTCTAAATCTAATACTATTTATATCAAAATAAAACGATTAAATCCAAGGGAGCATATACAGTATAGTTATAATTTAACATCAAATAAAACTGGCATTTTTGAAGCCGTCACAACTGTGCGACTAGATGGCTCGAAATGGTCCGATTTGGTAGTTCCATTAAAATTCGAATCAAGACCACCAATATTTGATGTAAAAATAATTAAAGATGAATCATTTGCATTTAAAGACGAACCATATAACATCTCTTATAATATTTTGCATGAATCTGGATGGTCTTTGAAACCCATTATTCTAAATCTAACGTTTAAGAAGGGAAATGGAGAATACAATATA
>CAIQHB010000061.1 GCA_903871465.1 uncultured Methanosarcinales archaeon | reverse complement strand
TGATCAGCGACAATTATAATTCCCGACTGACGACAATTATAATTCCCGACTGACGACAATTATAATTCCCGACTGACGACAATTATAATTCCCGACTGACGACAATTATAATTCCCGATTGTCGCAACGCACATAGACTGCTCGAGCTAACCCAAAGGAGGCTCGAATGGTCACAGACAAACAGGTCAGGAGATTGCACATGCTCATCAACAAAGAAACGACACAGGCCGCGGTTGCGGCTAAGGCAGGAATGGATCCCAAAACAGCTCTCAAGTATCGCGAGTGCAGAAAATTACCAAGCCAGCTGATAAGCCCGCATGAATGGCGCACCCGGACGGATCCCTTCGGCCAAGAGTGGCCTCAGATCAAAGATTTTCTTCAGAATAGCCCAGGGCTTGAAGCAAAGACCATCTTTGAGCATCTCCAGAGGACTCTGGAGGGAAAATATCAGGATGGCCAGTTGAGGACGCTGCAGCGACGAATCAAGCAGTGGCGAGCGATCGAAGGGCCGGCAAAAGAGGTGTTCTTCCCTCAAATCCACTACCCGGGTGTTCTGTCCGCCTCAGATTTTACGCACATGGACGATCTTGGGATTACGATTCGTGGGGAGTTGCTGAAACACCTGCTGTATCACTTTGTTTTAACCTATTCCAACTGGGAACACGCCTTGATCTGTTATTCGGAGTGCTTCGAGGCCCTCGCCTATGGATTCCAGACCTCTATCTGGGAACTCGGTGCTGTCCCCGGAAGGCACAGAACGGACTGTTTAACCGCGGCCGTCAACAAAGACTGTAACCCCGAGAAGTTTACGGCCCGCTATCATGGGCTTCTCAGGCATTATGGCGTCACACCCGAGAAAACCAACCCCGCTTCGGGAAATGAGAACGGCGATGTTGAGCAACGCCATCACCGGCTCAAGAGAGCCGTAGAACAGGCGCTTCTTCTCCGGGGGAGCCGTGATTTTGAGAGCCGCGGCACTTACGAAGGCTTTTTGAAAAATCTCCTCAGACGATGTAACCTCGGACGGGAGGTCCGCCTCAAGGAAGAGCTGGCCGTCATGGGGCGCCTTCCGGCCCGCAGGCTCGATGATTACACGCCTCTGGGCGTGACTGTCAGCCCCTCCAGCACCGTTCGTGTTCTGGAAAACGTCTACTCTGTTCACAGCCGGCTGATCGGCGAGGATGTCGCGATCCGGATTTACGCAGATCGTATTGAGATCTGGTATGCCCAAAAGATGTTGGAGTGTATCCCCCGGCTGATCGGCCGCGGCAACCACAAGATCGATTACCGCCACATCATCGATTGGCTAATACGCAAACCCGGAGCGTTTGCCAACTACCGGTATAGGGCGGACATGTTCCCATCCAGTCTCTTCAGGATCGCCTACGATGCGCTAAAACATCAAAATCCGATGAGAGCCGACAAAGAATACCTCAAGATCCTAAAGATCGCCTCTGGTGAGGGTGAGAGCGTGACGCAGGCGGCCATTGGCGCTCTCTTGTCGGAACAGGAGCCCTTTACGGCACAAGGTATCGAAGAGATCATCCGATCCGGTTCGCGTATTCGGCCGGCCACCGATGTCAGCGTGCACGAGGTCCCCCTGACGGCATACGATGCGCTCCTGGAAAGCGAGGTGGTCTATGCATAAACGCCAATCAGAAGAGCTCGAGAGCCGTCTCAAAGAGTTGGGCCTGTCAAAGGTGCTCCATTCATACTCCTCTATGGCCGACGAGGCCCGGAAGGAGACGACAAGCTATGAAGAGTTCCTCTTAGGTGTTTTGAGGCAAGAGTGCGAAAGCCGCCGCCAAAAACGAATCGCGCGTTATCTCAAGGAGTCTCGCCTGCCGCTTGAGAAGACTCTGGAGTCTTTTGAGATGAGGCGTCTTCCTGTCAGCGTTCTCCACCAGGTCAAGGCACTCATCGACGGGGAATTTCTCGACCGGCACGAAAATCTCCTGGTCTTTGGCAGTCCTGGCAGCGGAAAGACGCATCTGGTCTCAGGGATCGGCCATGAGCTCATCAAAAAGGACAGGCGTATCTACTTCACCTCCTGCGCCATTCTGCTACAGGACCTCTTGAGGGCCAAAAAAGAGCTGAAGCTTGCAAAGCTCTTGAAGAAATTCGGTGGCTTCGACGGGATCATCATCGATGACATCGGCTATGTCCAGGAGGCCAAGGAGGAGATGGAGGTGTTATTTACGTTCCTGGCGGAGAGATATGAGCGCGGCAGCGTCATGATCACCAGTAATCTCCCGTTCTCAAAATGGGACAACATCTTCAAAGACCAGATGATGACGGCTGCCGCCGTTGACCGGATCGTTCATCACAGCGTGATCCTGGAGCTCAATCTCCTGAGCTACCGGATCGAATCAGCCCAAAAAAACAAGAAAAAGACGGAACCGAAGGAAAAGGGGAATTCATGAGAAACGATGTCTTTTGCCCAGATTCCTTTCGTTTAAACGCCCCAGGAGGCCCCCGAAAGGAATTGGAGGGGTACAGGCTCCCCCTGAATTCACGAATCCACAGAATCCACAAAGAGAAAGGAAAAAAAGTACCAAAAAAAGGAAAGAGAAAGACTACTGCTACTACTATTTTTGTATCAAAGACAATCGGGAATTATAATTGTCGTCAGTCGGGAATTATAATTGTCGCCAGAGAGAAATAGTAATTGACGTCAGTCACTTTATGAGACACCTCAAGGGTGTGGCTAATTTCGAGCGCGATAGCCTCGGGTATGACCATGCTTTTGACGAGCTCGCTGAATTGGCGGGTTATTTCTTGTTCCGTGATCCACTTGGTGCCGTGTTTCCCTGAATATTGGGTGCAATGGTAATAGATATATTCTCTGCCGCTTTTCTTCGTCTTCTTTTCAGGCGTAAAGGCATGGCCACAGCAGCCGCAGGTTAGCAGGCCCCGGTAAAGATAGGGCAATCCCGCGAATTTAAAACGCTTCTTGTTGAATCCCGCCTTAATGCTCTGGACTTTATCGAAAAGCTGTTGGGAAATGATCGTCTGGTAAATGTGGGGGAGAAGCTTGCCATCAAATAGCATCTGCCCGCTATAGAAGGGGTTCTTCATGATGAAATCGATCTTGCCCTTGCTCATTTCGAGCGCGAAGGTGTCCTTTAACTTGAACCGGATCTGCTCCATGGAATAGCCCTCTGAGCCATACCATTCATAAATCTGGGCAACGATCTTGGATTCGTAAGGCGCCGGGGCGATGCAGCTCTTGCCGTCCTCGTTTTTAAAATTATAGTATCCATAAGGCGCCCGGGCGGGCCATTCGCCATTCCGCAGCTTATGCTCGATGGTGCGCTTCACATTGTCCCCGATCTGAAGGACATAGCTTTTTGCCAGAAAAACCCCTAGATCCCATCTTTGGATTTCGGAGCTGTTCGAAGTCTTGTTGATCACAAGGTTTTCCCGGATAAAGTGGATTTCGAGCTTACCTTGTTTTCGAAAATCATCGAATAGGACGGACTCTTTAAAGCTCCTTTGAAGGCGGTCAATGGTCTCAACAATCAAGGCCATGTGTTCTTCCGAGTTCTTGATCTCTTCGATCACCTGCTCAAACTTGGTGCCGCGGTCCTTGAGGGAGGACTCGTCGAATTGATATTCACTTTTGACTTCAAGGCCTTTGCGCGAAGCGTACTGCCGCGCCTTTTCCAATTGGGCCGGGATAGATTGCCCATCGGTCAATTGTTCTTCGGTCGAAACTCTGGCGAGAATGATAGCCTTCATTTGTCCCCTCGATCCTTTTGCTTCAGCAATTTTTCAATGTGATATCGCTGGGTCTTATTGGGCTTAGTCCGCCCGTTGAACCAACGATTAACAGCAGAAAACGACACTTGAAGCATTTGGGCGAGCCCTTCTTGGGGGATGCGATGCTCAAGGCGGTATTCTTCGAGGCGCTTTATAAGATCGATCATAGG
>CAIQHB010000060.1 GCA_903871465.1 uncultured Methanosarcinales archaeon | reverse complement strand
CAGGTACAATCCTCCTCTCGATACTACCAAGCAGAACAATTACCTGTTGCCAGGAGGCATTGCGGCCCTGATCATACTCATCGCGGGCGGCTACCTGTATCGCAGAAAGAAGCTTTCGAATAAGTCTCAGAATGGGAATAAATGAGAATAAAGAGAATCGATCCCACTAGATTTTGGAGGAGCAGATGAAGATATCAGATATGTTGGAGTTCATTGCCGTCGGCTTCAAAGCCGACCGCTTCAAGACCCTCATGTCATCCCTCGGCATAATAATAGGCGTCATGGCCATAGTGGTGATGCTTTCGGTGGGCGAGGGCCTCTACTCAGGCGTATCCAGTCAATTTTCCACTCTCAATCTGGACGTAATACGCGTAATTCCGGGCACTTTCAACTTTGGAGGCGGTCAGCCAAGCTTCCGCACTCCGCAGGAGCCGGCCAAGTTCAATGATAAGGACACCAAAGCTATTGAGAACGTGGTGGGAGTGACGAATGTGGCGCCGGAGACATCCGCTAACGTTGTGGTCCATTTCCGGGATAAGAACGCCTCTGCCGGGATCACGGGAGTTGAACCCAAGAAAGAGAATGATTTGAAGGGCAAAGTCGGATTGGGCCGTTTTCTCACCGACTCGGATTACAAATCTATAATCATCGGCAGCAGCGTCTCACAGAGCCTATTTCGTATGATGATTACTCCGGGCAACAAGATCAGGCTCTACTATCAGGACCGTTACATGGATTTCACTGTAGTGGGAGTTCTTAAAGAGCAGCAGCAGACCTCTTTCGGGGGCCCGGGCAGCAGCCAAAACAATCAGATGTACGTAACGCATAAGGCCATGAAGGAACTGATGGGCAGGGAGAATTACTATTATGGCAGTTTCCAGGTCACAGTTGACGATCCGGCAGAGATCGATAATATCATAGCAAGGATAAAAAGTGTCCTTTTGAGATATCATAAGAATGAAGCTTATGATGCTACTACTGCCCGGGATATGCTATCCTCCCTCATGAGCATCCTCTCCATGATCAAGTATGCGCTTGCAGGCATTGGCGCCATATCACTGGTTGTGGGAGGAATCGGCATTGCCAACGTTATGATGCTCACTGTAAAAGAGAGAATTCGAGAAATAGGTGTTATGAAGGCTCTCGGTGCGACCACGCGAGATATCCGCATGCAGTACCTGCTTGAGGCCGGAGTTCTGGGCGTGGTAAGCAGCGTGATCGGCATTGTGATGGGGGTGGTGATCTCTTTGGCCATAGGCACACTGGCAGGTCTGCCCTCTGCCATAACTCCCCAATCGATCTTGCTCGGTATCCTGTTTGGCGTGCTTACGACCACAGTCGCCGGCGTCTATCCTGCCAACAAGGCGGCACAGCTTGATCCTATTGAAGCGTTGAGAGCGGAATAGTCTCTCAATTGCTTTCATTTTTTCCAACTATTTCAATTCGTGTCCCTCATTTTCCATAACCTTTAAGTGCTGATTGATAGATCCATTTGCGGGGAATTTCAGTATGGGGAAGACTCACATTTTAGCTATGGGATTAATACTTGCCCTATTTTTGGCGGGACCTGCATCCTCGCAGGGCATGGGCAATTCGAAGAGCTACGATCAGAATAGCTACGACTGGATGGGAACGCCTGTTGTAAGCGGTCAAACCAACGCGATTGTGCCGGATTATCTGGAGGCTTACGGGGCCCAGAGACCGGATTGGGACCCTTATGGGCCGGGAGCCGTTCCAGAACTGGGAAGGCCGGAGTGGGATCCCTACGGCTCAGGCTCGGTCTCACTCGCGCTAAGCCTTGTACCGCGAACCCGGCGCTTGAGGAGCTGACGGTCGAAGGAGGCATCAAGCTCTCCAATCAGCTCTATGTGCAAGCAGGTCCCCAGCTCTTGAGCCGGGCAAAAGTGCATCTGGGAATGCCATATGTGCTCTGGGCAAGGGTGATCGGTAAGGGCAGCTTCCTTCTCTACGATTACAACCGTCAAGTCTTGAACCAGGGCTATGTCACGTCGGGCTGGTATAAAATAAACGGAGCTTACGCGGATTATGTTGGCGAGCACGTCTATAGCTTCATTTCTGCAGGAATGAACAGCAACAATCTATCCATCGTCGTTGACTCCGGGAGCTATCCCACATCCTTCAGCCTGACCGGCCAGGTGCTGGATCGTAATGGTCAGGGCATGCCCGGGGTGAAGGTAACCGTATCCAATAATGATGGTGGGAGATTCTCAACAGCTACGGGATCCGGTGGATACTATGCTATTGATGTAGCAACGGGAGTCTATCATGTCAATGCAGAGGCTCCTGGATATGTCTTCACTCAGTCCCTGGTTCAGGCAACAAACGGCGTGGTGACTGCCGCAAGACCGGTGGTTGGGACCCCTGCAGGCAGCGCACCCTCTTCCGTTTGGCAATGATGAGTTATTTTATTTTTTTTGGCATTTATTATTGCTTCTCAATAAGAGCAATAGTCGACTTTGCCGATTAAAATCAAAATAATTGAGATAAAAATAGCGAGGATAATTCTCCTCTCTCGGCTGTACTTACCTTGGCGGCGTCATATAGTTCCAGCGCCAGACTTTGAAGCTCGTCGCCATTATCCCGAGGAAGATCGCCAATATCAACAGGGATTGAAGCCACTCAATGATAGTAATCGCATCCATACCTACACCAGTATGAGAGGCTTCTCTTTTATCTGATAAAGGTTTTGCATGCAAAAGATGATATGGAGTAAGGTTATCTTTCCCCGAGAAATGCAGCGAGGCCAAAGATGCTTAATGTGACCTTTCTTGGAACCGCCGGATCGCTACCCACGCCGGAGAGAAATCCCTCGGCCATCCTTATCAACCGCGAGGGAGAGATGATGCTCTTCGATTGTGGAGAAGGCACTCAAAGACAGATGATGCGCGCCAGAACCGGCATGATGCGCTTGAACTATATCTTCCTGACACACCTGCATGCTGATCATATCCTGGGCATTCCCGGCCTTTTGGAGACCATGGCCTTTCAGGGTAGAGTTGAGCCAATCACTATAGTCGGTCCTATGCATACCGAGCGCCTGGTAGAGAGCTTCAAGGCAGTCTGTTACTTCTCCAGAAAATTCGATGTCAGGGTAGTCGAATTGAAACCGGGAGATGTCTTGAAGATGGACGGCGTCCAAGTAGAGGCCATTGAGACCCGTCACAGTGTGCCTAGCCTCGGCTATGTTCTGGAAGAAGACCGGCGCCTGGGCAGATTCAACCGCGACGAGGCTGTATCCTTGGGAATACCCCCCGGGCCGCTATTCGGAAAGTTGCAGCACGGCCAGACGATCGAGGTGGACGGCAAGACGATTCAGCCCCAACAGGTCATGGGCCCGTCTCGACCAGGCAGAAAGATCGTCTACACAGGAGACACGAGGCCCTGCAAATCGGTAGAAGTCGCAAGCCTAGAAGCCGATCTTCTCATCCACGACTGTGCTTTGGCCAACGATATGGCAGATTGGGCGAGGGAGACAAAACACAGCACTGCCGGAGAAGCGGCAGAGGTGGCCAGATGCGCCGATGTGAGGCTGCTCGTCTTAACCCATATAAGCTCCCGCTATTCAGAAGACACGACCCTTCTTTTGAACGAGGCAAAGTGCATCTTCGAGAGAACCGTGGTGGCAGAGGATCTGATGTCACTGGAGGTCCGGCTGAGAGATGAGTGAAGGCACTAGTGTCTCGTCAGCTCTGTAATGTCGGATAAAGGCGAGATAGTTTTACCCTTGCATCTTTAGTTGTGAAATGCCAATTTACCTTTGCTTTTTTGTTGTCCCTGAATTTTTCCCATGCCGCTACTTCTTTTCTAACAAT
>CAIQHB010000059.1 GCA_903871465.1 uncultured Methanosarcinales archaeon | reverse complement strand
CGTACATGTATCTCCCAGAAAATGTGGGTACAATGGTTTCTATGGACAGGGTCAAGAGCACCTCACCTTTTCCAGATCCCGAGAGGATCTTGTCTTTGCTAACCGGATCTACAAAATCGCTGGAGTTGTAGAAACCTGTCTCATAGGCATCATCGAGCCTCGCACACGGAATCAGCCCCGTGGTCGCCGAACCCCAGGTGAAGGAGAGATTACCCAGTCGATACGGTCCGTTCAGCCCTCGCTTCTGTATGGTCTTGCCATCAAAGGCAAGCTGCATTGTATGATCTCCATAAGTAAAGTTTCTGTGATCCACAGACCAGATTACTTCTTTGTTATTGCGGTCGTATAGATATCCATTGAGGCTATATTCTCCAGGATATTCTATGTGAACACCAACGTCAACATTCAGATATTCGAACTTTCCATCCCGATTGATGTCAATGCCCCCGTCGGAATAGTTTCCTGTTAAACTGGCAAAATCAGATCCATTCGGCAAAATCTGACCGAATGCTAAAGGGCTATAGACGGTCATGAGCAACAACGAAATCAGCAGAAATTTGGACAACAGAATCTCTCCTTAGAGCTAGGGACAATACATCCCAAAAAATTGAGTTTCGGCCTTCTTCACTTGGGTTTAGCCTCTTGATATTGCCCAGTAACCTGGCAGTATACAGACCCTGGCGGCAAACCTGGCGTAGTGCTGATGGTCTCTGACCCGGGAACTACATTCCCATTCTTGTCTTCCTGGTAGGTCAATGTATTATTGGCGGCAAGAGATGCATCTTGCACCATGATAGTCTTGGTACCATCTGAATTGTAAATGACAGTCTCCTTCTTCAATCCAAAGGGCTGGAATGTCTCTTCCTTCGCAACAGTGCCATCAGGATTATTAGTTATGGTCAGTACCGGCCCACTGGCTGGGGAGATTAACTTGACCATGGCATCTTTGCCGGTCGGGGCTGCATAGATCTTAAGAACATATCCACTTTTATCCGTGTATGTCGTAACATCCAACTGCATTCCGGATACATTCTCTTTTCCTGTTGTGACCGTTGAGCCTGCTTTATCAAAATGAGAGAGCTTATCTTTCAGATCTACGGTCACATTTTGCAGATCCTTGCCCAATTGCTTCAGATGAACGCTGGGGTCCTGATCCGCCGCGAATGCCATCTGGGTGATGGCCACTATCATAAAGACCACAGCGATTGCGGCCCATTTCCGGACTCCTGTCATAATCCCGACACCTCACACTCAGATATCATGCCCGGTTTATATACTTTTCTTTATTTTCTTCGAACGTGTGGGCCTGAAATTATTTCGCACTCCTTCGGATTTACTCAATGCCTATATTCGCCAGCTTTTAACAAAAATTCACGAATCTCTGAAGAGCCGGCCAAAGAGCATCGGAAGCATTTAGGGCTATGCTCCAGGGGGGGCGGCATCTTTCCTCGCTCCGCCGTGGTTCTGAGCGCCGCGATGAGGTTCTTGGTTCTGCTCACCAGGGCGTCATCAAAGGGGATAGGCACTCTCTTCTTCGATTTAACAATAAGGATATCTATTATTTATATAATATCTAAAATTCTAAAACAAGTATGCCTGCACTCGCGTCAATAATACAATTGGATTAGATTTTCTGCTATGAAATAAGGCGAGAGCGGGCCAGCGCGTCCTCCCTGGCGACAGCTTCAATGGGGCCACGACTTTCCAGCCGTAGAAATACCGCCTCTGCCTTTCTGTGATCTGATTGTGGTCCAGCTTCAATGGGGCCACGACTTTTTAGCCGTGGAAATAATATGGCATAAGCCTCGTCATTACCACTATGTTTAGCTTCAATGGGGCCACGACTTTTTAGCCGTGGAAATTACCGCATCTCTCTTGGTATCGTCATTTTAATAATATGCTTCAATGGGGCCACGACTTTCCAACCGTGGAAATGGCGGCCATTTTTCGCCCTCTGTAGATATCGAAAAATTGGCCGTTTTCGAGAGGCTCACCAACTAACGTAGTATCTTTTCAAACTGCGTCTGTCTTCACGGGAGTTTTCGCTATTTAGAGGTGTTTCGAGCGCACCCCGGTCCTCCCGGAACCACCTAACCTCTCGCAAAGACCTCTCTCTATTAATTTATCTTTCGCTTAAATTGCAGGAGTTTTCGGTGCCTGGAACGAAGGGGGACCTCAGCTGCAAAAAAAAGAATCGCGCTTTGAAAGAGCCCATTCGGCCGGTCGGCGTTCCCAGACGGTAGGGGTGTGGCATCTGAGCTGTCGACTGCAAGAGAGATGTGGCGGATCAAGTCGATTCGGGGACGAAGAGGCCCAGGCCGAAGTGAGCACCGTAGCCGATAGCGATGGGACCACTGACCACGTCTGGAAATTTAATGCGAAATCCATAGCCTAGCCCGCTGGCAACTTTCCTTCCGTTCCCTTGATTCCTCTGCCGCCTAAAGCTAAGCCACCTTGTCTCATGGCCCGCCAGATCTGTGGAAGGAACGGCTTCGACGGAAGATGGCGAAAGAAATCCCGCGAGCATTAGCAGCCTTCTAAGTTCATGTTCCGGACTTCCGATCTGTAAACCATTCCCATCAACCTTGGGAACTCCTGTCTTCGTGGCCTTGGGATGTCTGGTAGATACAAAAGGCGTCCTGGAGACCCAGCTTTGAGACTTTGCCAGAATAGGACAGGCTCCCTTGGCCGTATCCAGTCCGGCGAAGTCCTCCGGTTGACCGACTCCGAGGAGAATAAGCTGAACATCATGTCCTCCATGGCCCCAGACACGAGTTAGGCTGTCTAGTGCTTGCCGATCCTGCAGCTGGAATCCCCTAGGAGCGTGAATGACTACGTGAGTAATCTCTCCTCTCATGCCTTTGCCTAAGCCCAAGCTGGATTCACACAGAATGAATGCATGCCCGTGTCCTTCGAGGGGGTTGCCTGATTCGTCGCAACCGGTAAACAAAGATGAACCATTGGAGCGGCTGACCAGAGCCATATGAATTCTCTCGGCAAAACTGATTGCATCTGTAAGCCTTGGTAATACCTGGCTGGCCACGGCAAAGCGAGCTACGGTTGGCTTCTTTCTAGAATATGCCCTTTTTCCTGCTCGGGGCGCCACCTCAAATGAGCTTCTTGGCCTATTGTACAAGACCCAGACGCTTCCAGGTGGTTGGCTCCATCCTGCTTTTTTGAGATCGCCGGTGTCAGCATGAAGCGCACTGAAAAGATCAATAGGAAGGCTTTGCTCTATCTTTTCAAGGTCCTTTTTCTTCAGCTTTGCCGTATCATCTGATTTTCCATTGGTCTTAGCCGTATCATGCAACTCGGCAAGCTTTCGAGATTTTCGCGCTTCAAGTTTTGTCTCCCTCCATCTCAAATATTCTTGCGGAGTCATTGCAACGAGAGTTTGAACACTTTCAAATCCCTCTGGCAGAACTGCGCCCTCCTGCAAAGGAATGCAGTTGACCTGATCCGAAGAGTCTTCTGCCAATCTGGCTTCAACCCATGACTCTGCTCTCCCTAGGTATCCCATTCGGTCGATTAGCATCAAGAGAGCTGAATTTTCTTCGCTGGAGAGATCGACCTGTGGCCATACAATAATAAGTCGGCTTTCGCTGTCAATCGCAGCAAAAGTATCGATAACCATCGTAGTGGCCTCCCGGTAAAGTGGCATGTAGTGCCTGGTATGTCCCAAAGAGGCTTGAGGAAGGGAAAACTGTGGGGTGGCGCTCAGCTTCTCGATAATTCTGCGGATTGTATTCTCATCTATCTCTGCCACCAACTTGTGGTACCAGGTTGAAATTAGGGCTCTTTGTATTCGCCAGGGCGACGGCGGCCACTCCACTGCGCCTTCATTAACCTGACGGTTCCAAGGTGTGGCGTGATATTTTCCGGCAGGGAACCTCATCTCGATGGCGAGCATACCATCACTCTTCGAACTTTACTGTAGTAACCGCAGGCTCTGCAAAGCTGGATCTGCAGTGCTCGATCAAGCTCGGCAAAGCCTTCTCAGCATCATTTAAAGACGGAAGAGAGAATCCAGAGGGCCGCTTCACTAAAATACCTCCATCAATCTCAAGATCACAGGCCGTCCTGAAACGAAGTCCCTCACTAAGAAGTTTTCTGATTTTGTAGATCGCAAGGACTATGAGGAGATCTTCGACGTTCTTTCCGAGACGATAACCGCGTATCTGGGACAGATCGAGGTTGAAAAAGGCAGTTATCTTGCCGGTATATTCGTCTCTATGAAATGGTACATGACCAAATCCCTTTTTTGCCTCACCCTTGGGATTAACTTCGTCCTTTTTGACTCCGCCACTTGGGGCCACACTTGCATCTTTGGCTTCGACAAAGCTTGAAAGGGCTCTTGGAAGCCTGAGACGGCCGCCTGCCAAGTTTGACTTTGCTAGAAAAACACCATGCAGTAGGGAATTAACATCGTACTTCAATAGGGTCTCTGCAAGAAGCTGAAGATTCACCCGTCCGGTCCCCATAACCCCCAAATCAGTGCGAAGTTTGTCAAAGAAGGCTTGATCTTTCGACTCGAGTATGTAGGGGCTATTGATCCTATGCGATTCGAGGATAGAGTTGGTTAACAATTTACCATTTTTGTCAATTACCCTAATGTAAGGTAGTCCTTTCAGGGCTTCGGTCCAATCGTTATTGCCCTCGTCCCAGCAGACTGCTTCCATTCTGTTGGCCATGCTCTGCGCCGATTCAACGAGGAGCATCGAGGTTGAATCGGCAGCCTGATAAGTTGCTGCCCCAAGATCCGGAAATCCGGTGGGCTGAAACCTCGTTCCCTGCAATGGCTTCAGGTTGACCTCAATAAGCATGCGCGGTACATCTCTCAAAATATCTAGATCTTGATCCATCTCAGTATCTCCACAATCCAACTTTTATCAACTTTTATTCCTGGACGACTCTCGGCCTTAGAACACTGCTTGCTAAATGCTCGATCTGACTTTCATTAATGGAAAATAGCAGTGCTGCTGCAATTCGTTTCATTAAATTAGACGAAATATTGCTACTAATCTTAGCAACAGGGAGATTGCTGCCTCTTAAACGTCTCTCAGCTAACTGCAACGAACCAAAACCATCGCCAATGGAGGCTATCCTGTGTATTTGGGGCACGAGAGGAACCTCTATATCGCATACAGGCCCGCCTGCAAGGCAGAGCTTGAGAAGACCATAGCTGGCAGACGGGAATATGTTATCTGATTCGAATTGTCTTTTTATAAAATTCCTGGATACAGAAGGCCAGTCTACTAAAATCAAACCCCAGAGAAGATCCATCATTCGGCTTAAATTGACCCGATCTTCTATAAATGCAGCAATATCCTCAAGATCTGCTTTAATTTTTGCATCATCTGGATAGCCATTTGCTCCGGAGCGAACCGCCATCGTGATTCGGCGTGAAATTATATCGTTCATTACTGAGATGGGATCTCTCTCAGACCAGACGACGTCTCTTCCCAAAGTATCATCAAATAAACTAGCATTCCAGTGATTGATGGGCTCCATTTGGGAGCGCAGCCACATGGTAAAATCGCGATCCTTCTGGTCTTTGTAATGGCCAAAGGTAGAAGCTAGACTTGCCGCCAGGAAAAATTCCGGGGATTGATCATCTGCCATGATAAGCCAATTTTTTGAAAGAGGATTTACCGGCTTAACGAAAGCCTCTTTTGCCCAGCGAGAGCTTCGGACGATGACTTTTTCGCACCCTCCGAGGGCGATCAATACATTCTGCACACGCCATGTTTGGACCTGATCATTGCTGCTCTCTTTGCAGAGAGCCAAAATGGACGATTCGAGAACGTGCAGAGCGCGTCCAACAGATGCAGGCGCTTTCTCTGATCGAGCTTTTTCGTGGAATGAATCCAGCCAGCTATCCACCTCGTTCAATAACTCCACCTGGATCTGGCGGCTTACCACGATCCGCTCAAGGGGAACTGAAAAGAAGTTGCGACCATTTCTTTCCAGAAAACCGTATCTTTGGAACGATTTTAGCCCTCTATCTACTCCGAGAGAGGCAACTGCCCTGGCAAAATCTACTCCATTTCTGGCCGGCCTGGTTCCCACCTGAGCACGCCCTTCACTCATGAGGGCCTTCAGTTCAGATAATCCCGTGGGCTTCTCCCAGAAGGGCATCCAGATCTCTGCTCTTGCGCTTTTCTCATCACTCTCAGAAGCGCTGCCGTATCCTACACCCGAGAGGCGAACGCTGAATGGATAACTGAGAACCCCAGGCATATTTGCTTGCAGCCGCTTGACTGTAGCAGATGCGAAAAATAATGCGCCTTCAATCATTAGTAGGTAATCCCAGGGATTTACCGGCGAGTCCGAGACAAATCCCGGTGCGGAATTGGGACCGCCTACAGCACCTGGATAAAATTGACCAATAGAAATTCCGCTGACCAAGCCGTCAGAGTTTTCTGCAAACAGCGCCCCATCAAGCCATGCCTCAGAGGAACTCATCGGATTTCCACCACTAAATTCGAAGACATCTTTGAGACGTTGCATGAAATTACTGCTAAAATCCAAATTTCCGTCGTTTCCACCTGTACCGAGGAGCGGAGGAAATCTTGCATTTTCAGTTGTCAAAATCACGGATGCATCAAGCCAGTCGATTGATGAATCCGGAAGATTATTTCTAACTGCCAGGATAAGCTCCTCTTTTTTCTCCTTAGACGGCGCTTCTTCTAGTCCCATCTTTTCGATCAGGTTCTTGATGATCCGGAGGGACTCGCTATAACCTGAAAGCCTCTCAGTAGTTGAATCCAGAATATCTTGCACAGCTTTCGTTGCCGCTGTCGGCTGAATCCTGCGTCCTGTCTTCTTTCGTTTTCCTGTCAGAGGGTCTTTTTCCTTGAGCTTCTCTTCCTGAAAGTAAAATCCGCTGCCTCCATTCCAAGGAGCCACGATCGGCGTCGGACTGTATTTTTCCAAAAAGAATGTTCTCAGAGATTCGCTATCTATTGTAGTTTTAAGCCGGAAAGAATCGCCTATCCAGTAGCTTTTGGCACCCGGTTCAACCTGTTCGGCTAGAATCCTGAAGATCCCCAACGCCTTTAGGTAGTGGGCGAGCGGTACAGGTGCACAGCCTTTGAGATCCAGGACGTTTGATTCAGCATTCATCGGACCACCGTTTCAGCCTCTTCCATCCTTGAGGCTCTCCAATCGGCAATACGGAGAACGCTCTCCAATAATGTCAGCCTAAACGGACCAATCCAGGAATTATCTCTAAGTCCAGTCATCCTTTCCAACCAGCTTCCTTCGCCCATTTGCATGATCGAGAGATTTAAGAGAATATCCTCTTCTAGGATACCGTTTACATGTGCCAGACGATCACCATCCCATACCCCTCTGGCAAAAAGCCGGTTGGGATCTGTTGGCCGATATTCTTGATCAAGAGATCGTATCGACATTCGAATCTTGCCATGATGGGCTGCAATCAAATAAGCTACCAGGTCCACATCCTTTCCATTCCGTTCCTGCGTTTGCAGCCAGGCTAGGGCCGAAACCAGCTCATGCCGGAAGTAGGGTCTTTCAATTACTCTGCCATCGTTCGATTCGACCCAGTATCTTGCTCTACCGTTATTGCCTTTTGACTTTGCCCATGGTCCGCCAGCCCTCCAGCTTTCCCCATCGGATTTGCCAGCCAGGAGCATGTTCTGGAAGGCGGGGTGCGCTTTCCCAACATCGTGCCAAAAAGCTGCATTCTGAAGCGCATTTTCGTAATTTTGAGGAAGGTCAAGGCATTCAGATAGACACAGCACCTCATTGCGAACATGATCGATATGATCCTTGAGTGTAACCCAACTGCCGATCCTGGATCGCTGATCTCCGTTCATTGACAGATCATCCCTGTTTTGACATTTGTTTTTTGCAGAAATGACCTCGACCAAAGTGCCGTTTTTGTCATCTTCGCCAGTCCACCCTAAGGTGGGCGAATAACCGCCATTTTCCGGATGCAGCAGCAATACCTGCCCAGGACGACAGCTCTTTACCTCGCCCTTTTCTCCAACTCCCTTCCAGCGCTCTTCCAGAGGATCCCAAATCCAGCTGACGTGCTTCTTTAGGTATTCTTTCATCATGCTGATGGACACCGAACAAAGCTCTTCCCGCCTGGCCGGATCAAGCGATCCAGCAGGTCTATCTTTTGGAAAATCTCTCCAGAAGACCTGAACATCCTTATCCTCTCCTTCCCGAATGAAACGGGAGACATCCAGGTCATTTCCTGTAAGGTCGGGTGTGGTATCGAAAAGGTCAATGAAATCCTTCCTACGCACGACGGCCCTGATGACATCCGGTTCAATATAGCTCAGGGAGGCTTGAGCCAATGACATCGGCCCTGCATCCGTAATGGTCTTGATTAAACTCCTGGCTATCTCAAGGGATTCAGATTCGTAAGGCAGCACAAGACCGCTTGCTTCCTCGCCGGAATCGATATCAATCCATACAATCTCTGCATCATTATACTCGCCTCTCCGGTTACATCGCCCAAATCTCTGAACAAGAGAGGGCCAAGGAGCAAGCTCGGTGATGAGTGTGTGAGCCGAAATATCCACGCCAGCCTCAACGACCTGAGTAGCTACAATAATGCGGTCATGTTTCTCATCGAGAAGCCGCATTCGTGCCTTTCGATCCCCTTCCCGGAAACGAGAATGAAGGACAGTCGCGTCTTTTTCAGTGCGACCTTGCTCAAGAAGCTCTTTGTAGATATCTTGAGCGCGATCAACGCGATTGACTACGACGAGAGTAAGCGTTCCATTCCTATGTTTCGATTTAATTAAACCAGCCAGCTCCTTGGCATAGGATTTCTTTTCATTGTCCTTGAAGAGCGTCAGATTGGCTTTCTTCAAAGATTTTGGAGCCTCAAACTTTTTTCGCACCTCTGTGAGCCCCTTTTCATCCGACTCTAGTGACAGCTTCTGCCATCCGCCCGAGGGTTGAGGATGGTCCACGGTGTCAAGCTGCTTGTCTCCCACAGTGGCGCTCATCCAGATGTACTGAACAGTATTTATGGTTCCAAAAGACTTGCAAAACGCTTGCATTTGCGCAGACGTCTCTACGCCTACGCCCATTAGCTGCACCTCGTCCATCACCCATAGGCAGTCGTTATTAAGCAGACCGAAGTGTATCGGCCACTTGAACCGGCTCATGCCGTAGCCTCGATTGAGAGCCCTCGAGAGCAACATGTCCTGCGTGCCGATGATGATGGCGTCCCTCTCCGGGCAAAGATCCCATTCATCCTTGCATTCGCCTCCCATGAGCACCGTGACGGCGATACGAGTTTTATCTTGGCCCGCTTTTTCAGTCCACTTGCTCCCTCTGCTAGTCTCCACAGGCTCGCTGTCGCATGGCTTTTCTGAAAAGAGGCCCAGGTTCTTCAGCCACATCTCGGCCTTGTCCTGTGTCTGCTCCACTAGAACCCGCATGGGCAGGCAGTAGACCAGCCGCCTCGGCGTAGCCGCCCGGATCGCGGGCCGAGGATCGAAGCGCCTGCGCCATAACCATCCCAGAATTACGGCATCAGTCTTGCCCATGCCCGTAGGGATATCGATTAGCTCAGGGAGACTTTCCGAGGTCGCAAATCTCCTTTGAAATGGATAGGGTGTATATCCCACTTCCTGTCCCGTTGCTCCCCTAAAGAAAGAGTCGAAGCTAAGTTCTCCCTCGGATATCCCAGATACCAATTTACTTTCCTCCACTCAGGATATAATTGCGCATAGATAAGTGTTTTCAGTAATGCAAATAACTTTTAAAAATTGGATTCTTATTCCACAAAAAGCCTACCGCTCTGGGCCGAAAGTAATGACAAAAACTTGCGGCCACATTCTCTCTGTCTTCGCTCCAGAGCGATTGAGTCACATCCGCCATGACCGAGCAAATCGCAAGTACATAAAGAAGGAGATCTGCAAGCTTCTTTCCGAGATCTGGCGGATCAAAGGGCTGGCGGAGCAGGAATATGGTCCTCAACACCCGATCACCAAGAAGCTCTCCCGCATGCATGCAGATGCCCAGGCGCTGTTGCAGGGAAAACAAGGTTGATATCATTTCAGGTGCAATGGCTATCTGAGCTTTTACGGAGGGAAATATTATGGCCGAGAAAGAGATGAGAAACTTCGCCCTGCGGGACGAGAACGGCAATGAGATAGGTGTTTTCACGGGCAAATCGCCCCGCCAGGCGGCCCTCAAGGCGGCCAATCGGGGCCACACGGACATCAAACTCCGGGAGCGGGGCACGAAGAAGGTGCATATATTCACAGGCGAGCGGGTGCAGATGGACAAGCCCAAGAGTGCTCCGGCCTGGATGCCTGACAAGATCTGGAAGCCCATAGTCAAGAAGGTGGGTGTCGAGAAGCTGGAAGAGGTTTGAAGCCCCGTTTTTAGCGTTTTTGAAGCAGAGGACCTGATATCGGGAGAGCAGGCTGCTGGCATGGAAGATCAGGCGAATCCTTCACCGCCACCAGCACCTTTTTCGCCGCCGAGCACCTCTCCGCCCTGGTAGTATCCGCCGCCATCTCCGCCAGGTCCTCGACGCCAATCAGGCCCATCTTGAACTTGGTAACGAGTATGCCAGTCATGACGGCATCGCTATGCTTCGCCTTCTTAGCCAATCTTGTCCAATCTCCCTTCTCAGATTGTTGAACTGGATATTAATCCCCTCGCTCCAGCTCAGTGCTAAATCCATAATTTTAATGATGATATTACGCGGAAGTGTCTATTAATATTAGGAAATACATCTTAAGGTCAGGAGTGCAAAAATGAGACTTAGAGTAATTAGCGCCAGAAATGAGATCCCCAATTTGAACCCAAATGAGAAGACAGTTCACCTGGCATTCCGGGCCAGCAATGTAGATTTCCTTAACCTGATGCAAAGATGCCCCCGGCTGAGAATGGTTCAGGTCCCGCCATCCTACCACAAGACCATGTCAAATGCCATCCAGGTATTCCTGGAGATGCAGGGCGTGGAGATGCTGGAAGGCGACGTGTGGGGCCACAGGAAAGACCTGGATGAGTACTTCACCGTGGACGACTCAACGCTTGAGGAGATTCGCGCCCTGGCCGCCAGCGGCGTATCCGCAGACGATGTGGCCAATCAGATTCAGAAGAAGGCCAGGATTGGCTCAGAGCTGATCAAGTACATCGCCAGGACCAAGATTACCTCTTGAGCCCGCACGCTGTGCCGGCTCAGCTAACCCCCTCCCATTTTATTATTGGTCGATTTTCCAGCTCGGGAGGCTCTCGACCGCCAACTACAAATATCTATAACGATTATATAGATAGTTTGCCGCTTCATGCCATGATCGGGTGGCGGGCGTGCCGTGGGCTTAACGTATCTGATGATGCTCTGATGACAAGGGGTATTTGCTTCACCATGGAGCAACATGCCGCTAGCTCCTAAAGGCTGACGGGTATTGATCCCTTGGTACAGGAGATGCATGCCTTCGTGGCACTGCATTTGGCTACGAGCCTGTGAGACTAAAATTTCGGCGGGCTGAAAAAGTTGCGCGCTGTAACAGGCGCAGTAATCTGCCGGATCTCACGCTAATACACGGTCGGGGCATGAGGCGGCACAAGTCAAACCAACGGCGAGAGGGCGAACACGAGGCCCCATGAGAAAGGGTTCTCTTAAAACGGACGCTGTGTGAGATTCCAGCGCTTGTGCCGCCTTCGAGCCCGGCTTATTAAGTCGAGCTTCGGGCAGGGTCAGGCCATCACTTCGCGTGATCGGCTCCTCTAAAAGGGCGCTGTGAATCGGCGCTGGCCTGCCTGGGACTTGATATCTCATTCTCGTGATGATTTCTTTTGGGTAGAGATGGTCTTTTTTAACTAGGATCGAAAACTATATATCTCGGCAATTGACTATCTAGTATTCGGCGAAAGTCGATGGCTATTTTCCCCTCCTACATCAAATTGACTTTTGCCTCCCTCCTTATTATTCAATCTCTCATGAGGTCCTACATCATCCGGTTTCATCCATCCTCAGCTTCCCAAAAGACTTATAGCCTGACTCGTCCTTATTTCCTCCAGAACGCCAGCCATAAGGAGGAGAGGCAATTAAGTCGGAGTTATTGGGCTTGAGGACTGGCCAGGCCTGCAGCTCCCATTTATCTCATTTAGCATAATCGATTTTATGGGCTCGCTGCTCTCACTATCAGGGAGTTGGAGTCTAATGAGTTTTTATAAAATGGGGCTCGGCCCGAATCCGTGCAGATCATATGCCTCCTTCACCAGCGCCGGCGCCACGGTGGCATAGATCTCCGTCGTGGACAGCCTCTTGTGCCCCACCTGCTTCTGGATCATCGGCACGGGCACGCCAGCCATCAGCGCATTAACCACATGACTATGCCTCAGGATGTGGGGCGTGACCTTCTTCCTGGTAAGCTTCTCCCTGGGCGAGACCTCCTGGATCCCGGCCTCCTCAGCCAGTCGGTCTATGGTCCGGAGAACCGTCTTGGTGCACAGATGTCCGGAGCTCCGGCCGGGAAGGAGCCACTTCTGGCCAGGCTCAATGCTCTCCTGGATGGCCTGCAGAGTGGTCTGGCACACACGGGAGGCCCGGAAGTGACGAGTCTTGGTCCTGTTGCTCTGGATTCTGACGAACCCATTATGAAAATCTATGTCTGAGATGCGAGTGGTGACCAGCTCCCCCACCCGGCAGCCCAGGTCATAGAGGCAGAGGAGCACCAGTCTGTCTCTACCTTTTGCAACAGAGAACAGGGAACTTATTCCTATACTATCTAGGTACTTAATCGAGTCCATCTGAGGTCCTGTTTGACAGAGGTGCTATATATCGATGTCTCTTTTCCACTGAAAAAGAGACATTCATCTTTTCCCAACTTGGAGGTAGTAAATCCCATGGACGAGGTAGATCCTCGATTGTAGGGCATTTTACGGGCTCGGCTCGGATTACATAAAAAAGTTTGAAGAATGCGCCATTAATGAGCTATCGTGACCTTGGAAACGGTAGAATAGGAGAGTTGCCTTAAGCCTGTAGTCTGGAGGACATAACACAATTCTCATCAATTCTATGAGTCAAATTAGATAATAATCATTTGATGTAGATCAATAATCAGACATACCACAGCCTTAATATACACATACTGTATTATATCTAAATTAGCCCGGAGAATCAGTTTCTCCTAAATACATGGTCGTTAATTCTCCGGGTCAGTTCCTGTAGTCACGGCGCTTAAGACATTTCTCCTAGGCCGTCTTGTTTCGCTCTTTGTCATGGCCGGATATCTACGTCTGTGGCCGGGTCCTACTTTCCGTAATTTTATCTACCTTTCTTTTATTCTATTTCCAGTGGAGACATGAATGTGTGGTCCTATTGTCCAACCACGGACAAAAGCCGGTCTCCCTCTTCTGATTCAAGACCAAGTTCGATGGTCTTATTGTGACATTCGTTGGCCTCATCTTTTCTTCCCAGAGCCTCTAAAACCAAGCTCTTGTTATTCCACAGGCCTGCATTCTGAGGATCAAGTTCAATAGCTTTTCCAACTGCCTGCAGAGCTTCATCATATCTTTTGAGGTTACAAAGCACGTAAGCCTTGCCACTCCAGGCCATCGCTTGCCCTGGGTTTAGCTCTAAGGCTTTATCATAGCACTTCAGAGCCTCCTCGTTTTTACCAGCGTCTGCCAATATTTCGCCCTTGCCATACCAGAGATCTGAGCTATTAGAATCAAGTTCAATGGCTTTGTCCATACTAGAAATGGCCTCGTCATACTTTCGTTGGCCATAGAAGACGTTGGCCTTGTTGCTCCAGGCGGTTGCAGCCAATCCTGGATCAAGTTCCATTGCGCGGTCATAGGATGCAAGAGCCTCTTCACTTCGACCCAGATTCTTTAGAGCTACACCCCTGTTGAGCCAACTCATGTCACAGTTTGGATCTACCTCAGTAGCCTTGTCAAGGGCATCCAGTGCCTCTTGGTACCGGCCCAGGCCGATCAGTCCTACTCCTTTGCCAGACCAGGCTGGGCCAATTCCTGGAGAGAGCTCGATGGCCTTCTCACAGCACTTTACACCCTCGTCATACTTACCAAGACCACAGAGGGCGTTGCCTTTGTTAGACCAAGCCATAGCATAATTTGGATCTATCTCCAAAGCTTTGTCACAGGCCTGGATGCTTTATTCGTATCTCTCAAGAGCAATTAAGAATCGGGCTTTGTTCGACCAGGCTTCAGCATCCCGAGGGTTCAGCTCGAGAGCCCTATCGCTGCTCTGCACCGCTTCCTCGAATCGGCTCATATTACCCAGTACGACCGCTCGGTTGTACCATGCATCCTCAGAATTCGGGTCTAGCCTGGCGGCCTCATCGTAGCTCTTTAATGCTTCATCATACCTGCCCATCGTTGCAAGGGTGCTGCCGTTATTGAGCCAGCCCATTATGTAACCAGGATCTATCTTCAGAGCTATCTCGCGACACTTTAAGGCCTCTTCATAGTTCCCCATGGCATCGAAAACAGTCCCCTTGTTGTTCCAGGCGGCTTGCTTCCTGGGGCCCAGCTCAATAGCTCTGTCCATGCATTTCAACGACTCGTTGAACTTACCCAGGTCACAGAGAGCGAAGCCTTTTCCAGTCAATATTTCTGCGTCCGAAGGCGCCATCTGAAGGGCGGTATCGTAGCACTTTATCGCGTCCTCAAATTGACCCTGAGAGCTGAAGGCATCTCCATCTTGTTTCCACAAAGGAGCTGATTGAGAATTCTCAAAAATTTGTATTGGCATCGTCTGCGCCAGGGCTGTCACGCAAAAAGCAGCCATTGCCACTAAAGCGAAAAGCGTTTTTTTTCCCATTTCCATTTCCTCGATCGCACTAATGTCAGAGGTAGAATAAATAGTATCAGTTTCTACATGTAACTCTTGGGCCTTGGATGGTTTCTGAGCATTCGCAGGACTATTTCATACTTGTATCTTAATCGTACTTTCTATTTGTAAAAATGGTTCTTGGTTATGTTTTCTGGCAAAAGTTAGCTGCCAGCTTGCAGCCAAGACCATAAAGGCAGAAGTTTATTTGGTTTTTTAGGCTTGTTCTTCTGGGGGAGATGGCGTAGTCTTGATTGAGACAAAAGGCGATGATTCGTCGTTGTCTCTACAGATTTATGGTTCGTAGTCTGTGTGGAGATCTGTTTAACCCCTTTGTATTCGTTCCAGTCCTTTTTGAAGCTGGTAGTTAATTGGCTGATTACCCCTGGGTCCTGAGTCAATACTCCAAGCTCTCTGTTACGATCCAGGGATGTAGGAGAGAAGTTCTCAGAGCCTACGAAAGCGGTTGAATTATCTGCCACTATGATTTTAGCGTGGATATAGGGAGATTTAACCAGATTGACTTTTACTCCGCCAACTTCGATCTTCTTTAGCCCTGGTGCGTTGGCATCTTTTCCGGTTTGTCCCGGTGACATAACGACCTCGACATCAACACCCTTTGAGGCGGCTGCTATCAAGTGGTCCTCCGTTTGGTTGTCCTGCATCTCCTCGTTCTCTATTCTAAGAGTATGCTTGGCGCTGTCTATCAAGCCAAGAATGCGCTGGCGTGAGTTGACGGGGCTCCAGACAAGCCTAGAATCGGTTAGATTTGGAGTGGTTCGGTCCCAATCGTCTTCGAATACCTTTGCCACTTCTGACACGTCCTCCGGGTCAGTATCGATTATGCCGAACTCTCGATTACTGTTAAATGCCGAAAAATCCTGGTTGAGGGTCATGATCAAGGCTGTCTTTTGATCGATCACTATGCCCTTTTCATGTGTGAGGCGGAAGGCAGGGCTGCTCGGTCTGACAGAGATGTTAGACCTGTTGAGTTCATCAAGGACGGCTTTAATGCTGCCTGAACCTCCAAACGGATGCTCCTCTAGCAGTATTCGAACGTCGACTCCTCGGGATCTGGCATCCTTAAGAGCCTGGAGGACGCCTTTATCAGAGAGCAAATAAATCTCCATCCAGATAGATTGTTTTGAATTGTTTAGTGCGTCCAGGACGGGCTTATTTCCAGCGTCCGGTTCTACGAACAGATGCTGCTCGGTAGTGGTCTTACCGTAGGCGTTCCAGAAAAAGGCAGAGCTGAGAGCTATCAAAATAACTAATGGCAAGACGAACCTTCGACCCTTAGGCATAATAATCCCCTTCATTGCTAATGTATCCATCAGAGATATATGCTCAACATATAAATATCTTTATGGTGCTATGTTATAGAAGTCTTACATAATTGTCTTGCTGATTACATGCTTTTAGAATCTGAGTTTTGACCATGTCGTTGGACCTTATTTTTGATCGCATTATTACTCCCACCACATAGTTAAGACATTATATCACATAGCCCTGGTTTATCGCCATTTGGGATGAGTTTGTAAATCTTGTCGTTGAGATTGAGCTCTACATAACTGTCCTCGGGTTCAGCGTTGTAGTTATGGGTGGCGAGAAAGAACGCTAGGTCTTGGGAATTCGTGCGTGTATCTTCATTGGTTGAGATAAGTTTCTTCAGTTCTGAGATGTCTCCTCCCAGAGCAGATGCTGTGTTTAAGGAGACCATTATTATGCAGGCTGTTATTATCGCGCTCACCCATCTCATAGCCAACAATGTACTTTCCAAGAAATATATAGACGATTAAGCTGCACGGAAGTGTCTAATATTTTTTAGGTTAGAACCTGATTTGCAACTTGATTTATCACAACCTCGCCTTCGGCACTCTGGCCTCTTACAGGGCTGCCTCAGAATCTATTCCTTCTTTGTCTTGCCTAAATCGAAAACTATATATCTCGGCAATTGACTATATAGTATCCGGCAAAAGTCGAAACTCTTATTTCTTTCCTCCTCCTATTTTCCCCTCAAGACTTTTGCCTCCCTCCTTAAAACTAACCTCAAGTTATCCATATTATCTTCGCAGATCTTCCCAACAACCCAAAAAGCGTTTTGGACCAACTACCCATTCTGGTCACTATGAGAATCGCAATCAAGTTTCCTTGAGTGGTTGCTGATATTGGTCAATTGATTTTAGTGATATCGATTTCGAAAATGTGAAACTTGGAGCGCAAGGGCATGGAGTTTGAGCCGGAAAGTATCCTTATAAAAATGTCTTGCGGTTTAATAGATACCGAAAAAAGAGGAATTGATTTACAGGTTATACATACTGCTAACCGATGGGATTCGGCCAGTATACCTAGCTCCTTGGCCTTGGCAAAAGCGTCATCGGCTTCCGTAGTGCGATTAAGCAACTTGAGGGCTAAGGCATTCCAGTACCAAGCGTTTCCATTGCATGGATAGATCTGGATGGCATTGTCAAATGCTTGAATGGACTCATTGTATTTGGCCTGGTTATAGAGCGTAATAGCTTCATTAACTCAATCACGCGAAGATTTTGTAGGGATGATAACGGAGGGGTGACCCGGGAGGTTAGGCCAACAAATTTCTGTAGAAATGGGGTTAATCGCCGTCAACATTTGGTGAAAAACCGCATTAGTCTCGACATCACGGTGGAGTGCTCTAAGAGATATGATTTTGCTAAACCAGCCCCCACATTTGGGATCTAGATCGATAGCTCTGTTATAAGCTTCAATAGATTCGTTGTACCTACCAGATAAGCGCAATGCATTTCCCTTATCGACAAGCGCCGCTGCCTCACTCAATCCCAATCTTTTAGCCTTTGTGAATGCTTCTTGGGCATCTGAATTGAGCCCAAGCGCCTGAAGGGAAAGACCTATTTTATACCAATTGTCGCTAATCGACTGATTCTGCTCAATAGATTTGTTGTACGATTCAATAGCAGATCTGTATTTGCCTAGTCCGTAGAATGCATCGCCTTTATCAGAGTCCCAAGATCCATTTGATTCATTTAAAGCAGCAATTTCCTCGTTGTATCTGCCAGAGGACTCAAAGACCGTGCCTTTCATAAAGTTCAGGTATGATGCATCACCCGGAACTATCTGGATAGCATTATCAAGGACAGCGATAGACTCATTATACCTGCCCATAATATAAAGATCCCATACTTTCTGCTCCCATAATTCGTCATCTTTCGGATCTATTTGGATGCCTCTATCAAAAGCCTGTATGGCATCATCGAACTTGCCCTGGTTGTTAAGAGCCATCCCTTTGTCCCACAAGGTACAAGAATCATTTGGATCGATTGCAATAGCATTATTGTATGCTTTTATGGCTTCGTCGTATTTGCCCTGTTCCTGGAGAATATTGCCTTTACCGGCCCATGCACCAGCTGATGTAGGATCTATCATAATGGCTTTGTCATAGAATTGGGAGCTATTAATCTTGGACAGGCCCAAATTGACGCTCTCTATGGCGGTCAAGGTAGAGGTATTTAGTGGATCAAGCTCTATAGATTTATTATAGCAATCCAGCGCCAATTCATAATACCCATTGTTATAAAACTCGTTGCCTTTTTGAAACCAATATGCTGCAGTATATTCAGCTCCAAAAGCAAACATACATAATGCTAATAGAGCTATCAAAATGACAATAGACTTAGCTCTTATAGGCAGTCCTCCATGAGCGCTTATTTAGACATACCTAATGAAAAAGTTTGCGTAGCAGCCCACTTATATGTGCGGGGGTTTGCCACTCTCAAGTTCAGCTACTACTGATATCTTGAATGCTCGGTCGTAGCGCCGCCTCGGCTTTTCCATATGCTTCCCTCCATGAGTTGATGTTGCTTAACTCATTGTCCACTTGGAGGGGTTCACTCCAGAATGTGTCCTTATAATAATTTCTAGTCGTTTAAAGCATAACGGAAAAAAAGTGGGGATGGATCGCAGGTTATACATACAACAAAGAAATTAGAGGCAGGGCCAATTGAAAAAGCCCCAAATTTGACTCTATCAATCCTTTCTCCACAAGATGTAGTTGAAAAGTAACGCTGTAACAGCGAGAATTCCGCCAAACCCAGATGCCTTAACTGTCGTTGCTTCCTCTTGTGTACCAGACTGAGTTTTTCCTGAATCGTTCTCTGCGTTTGCTTCTTGCTTTTGTGTATCTGTTCTGGGGATTTGGTTGTTCTCTGTGCCAGTGACATCTTCGCTACCACCAATTTTGACTAGCCAAAAACCACCCCAATTGTTGTAGCCAACGGTAATGTATCCACCATCGCTTGTCTGCTGGATCGCGGATGGATTAATACCGCTGATTTGATCGGAATTACCGATTTTTTGGGTAATTTTCTTGTCCCATTCCATGTTCCCTGAAGAATCGGTCTTGATCACCCAAGTACGCGACCCTGGTGCACTGGCATGTCCAGCTAGAACATAGCCCCCATCACTAGTCTGCTGGATGGAATCCCCATGATCCTCTGAGCCGCTAAAAGAGTCAAAAGTCTTATTCCAAGCTTCGTTACCCGAAGAATCAGTCTTGATTATCCAGACATCATCATCGTACTTATTTTCCCCTACCTTCTCTACGTCCTTACGTGTAATCGAGGCCGTGCCAACAATAATGTATCCATTGTCGTTCGTCTGCTGTACTGAGGAAGCACTATCACCCCAGTGACTTATTGATGGTCTTGGGTAGGAAAATATTTTGTTCCATAGCACATTTCCTTCCATATCTGTCTTAATTAGGCTAGCAGCCGATTCAACCGAGACCTCTGGGGTTGTGCTAGCGATTATATAACCGTCATCTTTCGTCTGCTGGATGGACGGGAAACTACTAACTTCTGCACTAACTTCTGCACTTAATGTCTTGTCCCAAAGTTTGTTGCCGTTAGAGTCGGTCTTGGCTAGCCAGAGATCGAATTTGCTTGCATGATTCGAGTTAGTCTTGCCAACGATAATATATCCACCATCGCTGGTTTGTTGGCCTGAAGAATCCCATTCATCACCTGGTCCTTCAACCGTCTTATTCCAAGCTTCGTTACCCGAAGAATCAGTCTTGATTAGCCAGGCGTCATTATTCCCGTTAATAGTCCAGGTATTGCCAACAATGATGTATCCTCCGTCGCTCGTTTTCTGGATGGAGTATGCTTGGTCCGCTGTCTTCTGTGTTTCTGATTCTTCAGGTCCTTTGAATCTCTTATCCAAAATCACATTGCCTTTCGCATCAGTTTTAATGAGGCGAACGTCACCACCATCTGTTCCAGCGATCATGTACCCCCCATCACTAGTCTGCTGGATGGAGGATGCATCCGAGTATCCTCCTGCAAAGTCTCTTCTCCATGCTATGCGAGGTGAGTTGGTAGATTGTGCACTTGCTGTTGAAGACACTGGTTGGCTGGATTCCTGTGTATCATTAGTTCCAGAACTGACGGTGACATCATTTTGCAGCCAGCTTAGTCCCTTAGATTCTATGGTAGATCCTATTGCACGAGCATACTCTATTGCACCATCTCTATTCGGATGCCCTATCGCATTAATTTTATTAATTGGATCCGAAGTTAATGAAGAACGATAATCAAATTGATCGTCATTGGTCTTGAGTCCCTCTAACTTCCATAACCATGTTTGACTTGCAGCATAACAATTGTTTGGTTGGAAATTTACCATGGCTAAGGTTATGCGTTTTGCACCGTTGTCTGCTTCTAGTACTGCATTAGTTAAAGCTGTTAGGCTGCCGCCATTGAACATATATGAATTTTCAGTTAGTCTTTCCTTTACGGTAACGGCATCCAAAACATTTTTATTCGTTACATCGTTAATAAAATATACTCCTAGTCCGTAAAGAGCGGCAATTCCGTCTATGTTGCTGTCCTCGGAAACTATCGGATAATAGTTCGTCACAATAATTTTGGTATTTTTACATTTACTCAATAGAGATGAGAGTAAGTTCTTCATAGGATCTTTGATAGACTGGGCACGTTGGTCTATCTCTTCGGCAGGAGTGTACACGTTAATAATTTTCATAACATCTACATCATTTATTCCTCCTGATATCAAAATGAGGTCTACATCATCTGCATTTTGAATATTATCTGCCTGATCCATTAACGTGGGATATCCACTATTAAGGTTTGGATCGATGGATCTACCAGTTTCTCCTGATATTGTTGCTCCCGAATGAGCGTAAACTGTCACATCAACAGGTTTATTTAACTTATTTTGAAGCCAATCTGCTACCAAATGATAGTATTTATCCTCTGTATTCAATCCGTTGCCCCAGGCAACCGAATCTCCAATTACAACCATATGAAATGCATTTATTTTTTGCCCATTTGGTGGTAGAATGAAATGGTCTGTCACACTAGGCCATGATGAAGTGGATTGATCTGTCGCAAAAGTGATCGACTGAAGAAAAAAAACAGCTATTATTGCCAGAAAACCTAATTTTACATAACTTAATCGCATCTACTCGCCTCCTAGTTCATTATGTTATCTACAATCATCAGAGTTGGATAAATCTTTTAGCTTATTACCCTTCTTGTCTTTGAAAAATATAATATATAATATAATAGCTGACACACGAGTAAACACGAGTAGAACTTAGCGCATCAAACCAAAAGACAAAGCTACACAAACCTTTTCATATCTTCAGCCAAGTAAGTGGTATTGAGGGATTTAATTTGAGATCATATAATATAAACTGGTTTGCTATCTTGTTGTTGATATCGTTCATAGCTATTCCGGTACATGCGCTGGAGATCAGAGGTGCTGTGGCTGGCACAGTGAACGGCGCAAGTAATCTTGTGGACAACACATTCACATGGAACGCGCAGACCTTCGCAGGATTTGACTATGACATAGATCACGATGTAGGTAATGAAAACTTGTTGACCACAAATCTGACCGAGAATAACAAGCTAAGCGGAGATGCTCCTTATGGTATAGTCTACGAAGCTAGCAACCGGATAAAGGCGTTCGAGAATGCCCAATTAGGGATGAAATATGGCAAATTGAGAGTTCGCACTATTGACTCTACTACTGGCACGATCACATTGGACAACAGAGACAACGCCTTCCGCCTCAGTAAGAACAAAAACATCGAGATCATGCCTGGAATTTACATTAGAACAGCAGACAATGACACTCTGAGGTATTATATATATAAAAATATAACTGAACCGGGAACATATGAACTTCGAGGATCGGTAGCTGGCACAATCAACGGTTGGAGCAACTTGGTTGATAACACCTTCACCTGGAATCCTCAGAACTTCGCAGGGTTCTACTATGATATAAAGAAAGATCTGGGCACTGAGAACCTCAAGTTCGTTCTCTCCGGGGACGATGGTAACAAGCTCAGTGGCGATGCACCCTACGGTGTTACTTACACCACAACCGTCCAGAACAAGGCATTTGAACGCGATCTCTGGGGCAGCTACAGAGTGATCGGGTTCATGGGCAATGGATATTTTGCCGGATACAACTGGGGCGTCGATGAACAGTCCGGGTCCGACATCTTCTCCGCGGAGTCCACCGACAAGAATTCGCTATCCAGCGAGCAGCTCGAGAAGATCCTGATGAATGAAAAATCTAATATGAAAGTCAAGACTGGAGAATCCATTAAGCTCAAAGAAGGGTACGAACTCGTCCTCAAAGGAATGAATGACGACGGAATGATGTACCTCGAACTTCAAAAGGGTGGAAACGTGGTCGACAGCTCGTTCTTGGCACCATCCAAAGATGGTGCTACCGAGCTTGATAGGACCTATTATTACAGAAATCCGAAAGTGGGCGCCCAGAATAACCTTGTTACTATAGCAGTGCACTTCAGGAACGCTAATAAAGTCGGAGAGTGGGCGCAAGCCACGGCCGATGGAATATGGCAGATCTCCGAGAATCCTATATCCATATCACCAGATTCCCAATACGACAAGATGACCATAAGGATCGTTGATGCCACAGCCGGCACCATCACTATGGACAACAAGGATAACCCGATCACTCTTACGCGGAAAAGTGATATCGGACTGATGACTGATATACATATTCGAACTGCTGACAATGATACTCTTAGATATTACATATATAGGAACGAAATGGTGGGTAATAACTCTATGTAGACTCTAAAGTCTATTGAATTTGTTTCCTCTATTTTTTTTGGCTACTATCTACGTTTGGTCGGTTGCTAAGACAGGAGCGGTATAGTTTGTGATGATTGGAGTGCGGGGTTCTCATCCACCGCACGTAATCCCAGATACGGAAACGACATTTATAGGCGTTATCCTCGCTTGCCTAGCTGAAGAGTACCAGTAAACTCGCCATGACCTTGCCTTCAGCTTCCGGAGTCTCACCGGATGGCCATTTCGCATTCTATTGCCTTTACGCCAGGAGGGCCTCCTGAGAAATGTGGATAGGACTGCACCCTATCCACTACGCCCCCTGCTCTGTTAGAGCCCCGGCTCTTGCTACCTTGGTGAGAGCGCCTCAGCTCTTGCTACCTTGGTGAGGGTCGCATTAGCCTCGGAATCACGATGAAGCGCTCTGATAGTCGTAATTTTGCCGAACCATGCTCCTCCTAATTTGGGATCCAGCTCGATAGCTTTGTTATAGGCTTCAAGAGATTCATTGTACTTACCAGATAAGCGGAACGCATCACCGTTGACAGCCATCGCCGCTGCATCGCTCAACCCCAATTCTTTAGCTTTCGTGAATGCATGCTGAGATTCTGAATCATGCCCAAGTGCCTGAAGGGAAAGACCTGTTTTGTACCAATTGTAGCTAATCGACTGATTTTGCTCAATAGATTTGTTGTAATATTCCAGGGCAGTCTCGTACTTACCCAATCCATAGAATGCATCGCCTATTAAACTATTCAAGTCCGCATACGCTGAATCTGTCCGGATAGCTTCGTCAAAGGCAACAATAGACTCGTTGTATCTGCCAGTGGACTCAAAGACCGTGCCTTTCATATAGTTCAGGTATGCTGCATCACCCGGAACTATCTGGATAGCATCATCAAGGACAGCGATAGACTCATTGTACCTACCCAATATAATAAGACATCCGGCTTTCTGCTCCCAATTTTCGTCATCTTTCGGATCTAGCCTGATGCCCTCGTCGAAAGCCTTGATGGCTTCATCGAGCTTGAACTGCATTTCGAGAGCGCGGCCTTTGCCGTACCAGGCCGAGACAAATTTTGGATCTATTATTATGGCCTCATCAAAAGCCTTGATGGCATCATCATGCTTACCCTGAAAATCGAGACATTCTCCTTTATCGTACCAGGCCCTGGCATTATTGGGATCTAGCCTAATGGACTCGTTATAAGCTTTGATGGCATCATCGTGCTTGCCCTGAAATAAGAGAGCTTCGCCTTTGCTGCACCAGATCGAGGCATTGTTTGAATCGATCTCGATGGCTTTATCATAGCACTTGATTGCTAAATCGTAAAAAGACTTGCCCATAAAATCGTTACCTTTATTAACCCAATCTCCTGCAGTCTGTTGACATTGTGCTGATGTCATTAATGCTAGCAAGAGGATGAACGTAGCATATATCAATCTCATAGATGTATCCGCCAGCCCAAATTTGACCCAAATTAAATAACTAACCTATCTCATCAAGTATAAAGTTCACGTCTCTTTACCTTCTGCGGAAGCTCTCTGTTTTGGAGGGTTTGCCAAGAACAGCACTAGTATCTCGTCATGATCATAATGTCGTAAAATATATTCCCCACCGATGACTTGCAGGTTGTATATACCTGCAAGTAAGCAAACTTTGCTTCGTTATACTTTAATTACTACCAACTTTTGCTATCCAGGGGCCAAAGCCATATCCAGCAATAATGTATCCTCCGTCGCTTATTTGCTGGATATCCTGTGCTGAATTTCCATAGGTTCCGAAAGTTCTATCCCATATTTGATTCCCTAAAGAATCGGTCTTAATCACCAAGGCAACAGGTGTATCACCTTCATTAGTCTGTCCGGCCAGAATATAGCCGTCATCGCTAGTCTGCCGAACCACGTCTATTGCCCGCATCTCCTTCTTGGTGCTCAGGTGTCCGGAGCTCCGGCCGAGGAAGAGCCACAACTGGCCCAGGCCCGCAGCTCCATTTGGTCAACCGCAAACAACTCGCCGTAACGAGCGCAGCATGTCGTTGGTCAGCCTTAGGATCCGGAATCCTCGCTTAGGCCCAGGACGCGGCATAAAAATCAAGCTGGTGCCTGCCGGGTGCAAGCGCAGGCCACACATCGAGATGATTTTCTTGGGTGCAGGTCAGGCCGTCACTTCGGTGATCGGTCCCTCAGCAAAGGACGCTGTGGATCTACGCTCGCCCGGCCCGGGACTTGATAATATCATTTTTCAGAATCTCATCTTCCAGAATACAGAAGGCATAAATAGAAAATTGAATTACGAACATAGTTAATCTACTTTCATAAGCTGAATATCAACGTATGAATTATGAATGACTATTATCAAAATCTGCTTGTAGTTAATAGTTTTTAGTAATATTATTCCGAAAATCGATATTAGTTAATAGTTATTCATCTTTCAGTTAAATTAATTACTACTGCTGAAATTCATCAATCTTTTTTCATAACAGGCATAAATAGATAGTCGAATTACAAAGATAGTTAATCTTTTCCCGTAAGATGAATAACTACATATGAATGATAAATAACTAATATCAAAAATTATTTGTAGCGAATAGTTATTAGTAATATTTTTCCAGAAAATCGAGATTAGTCAATAGTTATTCATCTTTCAGAAAACATAATAACTATTGCTGAGTTTCATCAATCTTGTTTCATTGTTCATCTGTTTTTGCACCACTGTTATGAGAAAAATAAAATAAGGATCCCTGGAAAAAAGGTATGTGTTTAGCTGGCCAGTTTTGCGGTTAGCATTTGTAGACTGTCCAGCCCTCTCTGTCCCCAAGTTGCCAGAGTCGTCATGATTCGCTCATGAATCGAAGTACCTTTTTCATTGCGCAGTGTGCCCAAGATCTTTCTCAAAACGACGTGGGGCCGCAATGCTCTTTCGGCTCTATTATTGGTCGGCTCCACCCCAGGATTGATGATAAACGTGAACCAATAGTCAAAGCCGTTGTTAATTTTCCCGATGAATTTTCGGACTTTCTCGATAGAGTACTCTTTCATGATCCAGTGCCGAAGCGCTTCTCGAGCCAATTGCCATAAAGTCTTTCTGACTTCTGGCGGGGGATCTTTTTCCAGAGCTTCGGTTAGTATCTCGTAAAGCTCTTTGAGCGCGTTATGCAGTGGGATCGCTTCCTCGAACTTCTCAGAAATGTCTTTCGACTCTCGAAGTAGATGTGCCCAACATCGCTGAATGCGTTTTGTGAATCGGGCATAAGGTTTCCACCCATCGCATACGATTATTCCCTTGAATCTCCGAGTTAAGACTTCCATCAGAACCTTCATGCCTCGGCTCTTTCGAATCACGAAAAACGACTCCGATGGTGTGGAAAAGGTCCAAATCCAATGTCTCTCTCCCTGTACATGGATTGACGTTTCATCTACGTACAGGATCGGAGCACTACGAATCTTGCTCAAGATCGCATCGTATTCCGATCGAATCGCATCGGCAGCGCGACGGGTCAAATCGAATATCGTGGCAGGACTTATTTTCAACCCAAATATTCTCATCATTGCGTCGTGGATCTTTCTGTGAGGTATTCTATCCTCATATTTCAGTAGTGTCGCCTGCGCAATTACATAGTTTCCAAATTTACCTTCATGTGGGCAGCTTGGATCTTTTGCAGCAACTTCCTTCCGGCAGCAAGGACATCTGTAATGCGCTATCTTGTATTCAGTGACGATGATCGGTTGCGGTTCGGGAATTTCCTCGACAATCTTCGAGTCTATTCGAAAAGGAGCACCTAGATCAGTCCCGCAATCTGGGCAACGATCCATTGTGACTTCTACTTGCCTATCCGGAGTGGCATAGGGTCTCGTTAAGCCTTTATGACCGACTTTCTGACCAGGATTTCCCTTGTTGTTCTTATCCTGATCTTTTTTGCGATTGCGGCCACGTCTTAAACTTGGTGGAGTATGTGCATTCTCATATTGGGCTAGCCGGGCTTCAAGCTCAATGATTTTGGCCTTAAGCAACTTATTCTCGTTCTTTAATTGCTCATTCTCTTCGTGAAGTTGCTTGTTAGTTTCTCCTTCGTCCATACTCCCAATGGACAAGTATCATAGTTGTATTATTTAATTTTTATGGTCTACACACATTTTGCTGCAAATTTTAAGGAGCTTAAGTCGGAGCTAAACACGTACGAAAAAAGAAGTAAGAAGGCAGAGACATTCGCTATCTCTTCCGCTTCCTCCACGAGATTCGCTCTTCAATAGCCTTCCACAGCTCTGCATCCTCCCTCTTCAGGACCTTCTCTAAACGGCCTTCCACCGCAGGGCTGAGCTTAAACCGAGGGATAGTGATCTCCGAATATCTCATGAAGGCTGCGATGATAGGCGAGTATATCGTCACCTTCGGATATTTCATTCCCTCTTCGATGGACTGCTCCACAAATGCCGGATCAACTGCATTAGCCTCTTCTTTCGGCCTTTGAGGTTCTTTCTTTTTATTCCACTTCACACCCTCTTCAGCGGCCTTCCAAAGCTCAGGATTTTCTCTCTTCAGTACCTTTTCCAGCCGGCCTTCTGCTTGGGGGCTCAACTTGAAGCGGGGGATTGTGATCTCCTTGTAGCGCATGAATGAAGCAATGAGCGGAGAGTAAACAGTGACTTTGGGATATTTCATTCCCTCTTTTACAGCCAGCTCCAAAGCAACCATGTCGATGTCCTGAACCTCATCCTTCGTCTTCGGAATTATGACCGAGGATTGCTGAGATTCAGCAAGAATTTGTAGATTTTCACCTAAAGGAGTATCTACAGGTGAATGATGAGATTCATCACCACTGGTTACATCTTTCAGACTCTGCGTCTCAGCAGACGATTGCCGAATATCTGCAGTTAAGCCTCTGTCATTCGGATTCTGAATATCAGATTGTGATTCTAGCTTTTCAGCTATCCTTTCCTTTTCTTCGGAGATTCGTCTCTCGTCTTCTGATTGCTGAGAAACTCCTGAGAAGATCGATGCTGCACCCCTCCCCAGAGATGATTTTCGCTCAAGCATTCAGGATCTCCTCCGCAAGCTGAGAGTAAGCTAAAGCGCCAGAAGAATCGGGAGCGTATTGGAATATGGTCTTGCCATGGCTTGGAGCTCGAGAGAGGTCTATATTCCTGGGAATCATCGTCTTGAAAACCTTTTCCTTGAAATATCCACGAATCTCCTTAGCTACATCTTCACTGGTCTTAGTCCGGCCGTCGTACATGGTTAGCAATATGCGCTGCTCAGGATCGTGTTTCAGATGTGTGGCTATGAGATTGAGCGTTTTGATGAGATGAGCATAGCCGGTCATGGGAAGAAACTCTACTTGCATTGGTATTATCAGCATGGAACTGGCAATAATCGCATTAGCTACGAGAACTCCCAGACTGGGAGGCGTGTCGATTATCACGTAATCATATCCGGAAAGCTGACTGATATGATCTCTCAGAATATACTCTCGCCCAAATCTCGTGGCCAGCTCCATCTCTGCTCCTGCAAGGTCGTAGGTGCTGGGCGCCACATCTAGACCGGGCGTCTCTGTGGATTGAATTATGTCCTTGATTGGCTTCCCTTTTACCATGACATCGTAGATAGTTGCAGACTGGTTCCAGACATCGAATCCCAAACTGAGCGTCACATGCGCCTGTGGGTCTATGTCCACGATGAGAACGCGCTTGCCCTTAATGGCCAAAGCTGCAGAGAGATTGATGGCCGTAGTGGTTTTCCCAACCCCTCCCTTTTGAATAGCTACTCCTATGACTTTCATAATTCAGAGTGCAATTGATGATATCTTATTTATGTTTTTCGTTTATCTTTAGCTGAGTTTCAGCATTCATTTTTCTGAAATACAGAGTGATTGGTATCAGGAAGACTCGTGCAGAATATCATATACTGACAACAGACTTTCGTCATTTGAGAAATGAAGGCTGAATTTCAGCCATAAATTTCGTGGTTGCTAATGTGAAGATAAAGTGTATCATTCCGCCAGACAGAAGCTCTCCTGCCAAAGCCCCTCTTCCCTGCTGTATGATTGGACCACAACCTCACAGCGCTGATTGAGCATCTCCTCCACATCTGAGATCCTCACACCGAAGACCTCGGCCAGTATCTCTTTGGCCGTCTGGAGCTCCAGAACTTTGGGATTCACCCAGGGAGCTTTTCCGGAATGCCTTACCAGCCGCCTCTTAGAACCCAACATCCGCTCAAGAACTCCTGCCATAGTAAGTCTATTGCCCTTACGAGAATAAGTAGTTTGGCCGGAAAAAGATAGCAGCAGACCATTTTTACACAAACGGAAAAGAGAAATAACATAAAAGCAGGATGGTAAGTATGGCCGGATCTTATGATCCATTTACTTTACTGCTCTTGATCTTCCTGGCCAGAGGGCACACTCTCAAACGGATAGTTTATGCCTGCCATGCTGGAGGGGTTCTATAAAGCATTTTTAAACTTTATATTACGTTCCCTTTGGCAACGGTCTGAAGAGAACATCTATCTTGCCTAAGATATAATATTCTCCTGCTATTATAATAGAAACGAAACCGAAACGGTAGTAGCAGATCAACTAAAGCAAGCATCAAGCATAATTATATCCTTCTCGGATTTATATTTCAAAGACAAATTTTAATATGGTACTTATATCCTCATAATGGATTAGGGTTCATAAAGGGCAGTACCTCAGTCATTCTGAACCGTTGCCATTTGCTACGTTCACAGTCTGCTTCTATAATATTGCTATTATCTAAATCATCAATCTTGGCGATAATGCGCATGGTCTGGCGGCCATCGTTGGGGGTATGTTCACATCGCAAAGCAGGGAAAAGACTTTCTGCTTTCTCCATTGCCCTGATTGCGTCACGTCGGCTAGGAGCCTGGCCTTCTTTGCCTGCTAGAAAGGTGCGGACATCTGGTGAGCCAAACACAAAATCTTTCTTTCTATTCTCACTTTTCGCGATGGTCTTTACATGCTCAAAAAGCATCATGGCCCGGAGCTTGATTTTTGTGGATGCCTGAATTATTTTTTCTGTGGCATTTGCGGCTGGCCTTTGGCTTATGGCCACTCTGATGGGCTTGAAAGCTTTTTGTATGAAGACATTGAGCAAAATAAGCTTCTGTATAGGCGATTTTTCGTTTTTGATAGTGTTTTGAGCATTGATTAGTATTTCGGCTGAGTTCTTCTTATCCAGTAGTCGCTCCTCCCTGGCAATGTCCAAGATATCATTGAATAAGGCCACTGAGGAGTTAAAGAGGGCTTGTAGCTCGGAGGCATGGATTTCAAGAATAGGATCATCTGGCGGTACAAAATCGGCTTTGGGTGAAGGCCCAAAGGTATTTATCCTAGCTGAGGCTATTTCTATCATAAGGTAAAGCTCCTGCGTTCTAGGGAGTATTCCTGTCCAGGGCGGCAACCCTGGACCGGACCTAGTTTTTCAACTATTATTTGGTACTATTATATTCTAAATTATAATATCCTCTCTCAGAGTGGTTAGTTTTCTGAAAATGCGTTGATGAGCCTGTCCGGGATGCACCTAATTCTTCTCTTGCCAAGAACAATGTCTCTTTTCGCAAGGGCATCCCCTTATATTTTCTAAAATTAGTGATTTTTTCATTTTGCGAGCTAAGTTTACCGGGAATTTCCTCTAATGGCTTCTGCTTTTGCACTCCCGATGCAAAATTATATATCCTAGCAATAGCTACGTTTATCATAAGTAGTCCCTTTAATGCTTAGTTCGGCCCAGGGTGCCAGCCCTGGACTGAGCAGTATTTCTTTATTTTTCTCTTAGATCCCATCCTATTTTTATGAGGTGTTAGCGCTTTCTGCTTGTTTTAGCGCATACAAAGCGTAGTTAAGGGCATGGGTCCTATTGTTAAATCGCTTCACTTCAATTTGTTGATCTATCCAGCCGACTAACTCGTCATCCACCCTTGCACAAATGGATGTCTTCCCTTCGCCCATGTATTACACTGTATTTTGCTGTCATATTTAAGTTTATTTCTAAAATGAATATAAAGTAATATAATATAAAACTCATTTATTATATAAATAAAGATTGTCCAACTTGCGTTAATACGCATCAGTGGCTTACAATAGGCCTTCATGGGTTTAAAATTAATGAATTTTAATAGTGGACCTAGTTTAGTTAAAGAATGTTGACCTTAACATGAGGGCTCAGTAATTCGCGATAATATCTTAAGGCTCTTGGGAAAGAATGAGTTCCCTTTTGTAGCAAGCCCATTGATGTTGAATGCATAGACTTGGATTTTCCCTGCGTCGTAATAACTTTTGTAACAGTTTGTTATATCCGCGGTATCTCTCTAGACCCCTCATACTCCCCGACCTAAAACCCCGAGACAAATAAACCGTAAACTAACATAACATCCTGTTACCTGCCATATTAATCAATTAATTTTTCTCAAAAGGCAAATATATCCCGGAAGATTCCCCCTATTGTACAAATTATTCCTTCTGGTATGTCGTCGAATGATTGTAACAAACAGTGACTGGCATAAATCATGTAACAGACTGTTATTATGCATCGGTGGGCCAAATTCGCGCTGAAGCCCTCTTCGATCTTGATGAGCCTGGCAGCTTTGCCCTTCTTCTCAAAATTGACTTTATCTGGGAAAAGCGAGGCGGCCCGGCGCATGGCTCGTAGGCCCTGCTCCCGGTAGATCTTCCTCTCCTCTTTGGCGGAGATGATCCTTACAGAATCGTTAGTGTTTAGCTGTTTCAATTTGCGATCCGTTACAAAAGCCTCTCGGAGGACCTCGGCCCGCCAGGTCTCGACAGTAGTCAAACTCAGCCTTGGCCTGCCCAGGATGAATGTTACAACGGCCCGCTCCAGGTCGGCCAATTGCCGCAAGGCGTTTACGGGAGATATTATGCCTCGTTTTTTGGCCGCCTCTATGGCCTTCCACTCTTTCTTGACATGGGCGTAGAGGCTCTTCGTCTCTCGGGTGGCGGGGAGCTGCTCCAGGGCTTTCAGGCATTCATCCAATCCCTGGCATTGCTCGGAGAATAGAGTCCAGAAGCCCTCCTCGAACTCTTCGATTAGCTCCTCCATTTTCTTGTTAGCCTTTTCCAGCCTCTCTTTTTCCAGAAAGTGCTCGAAGCCCTCAGGAATATCGTAGAATCCTTGGTCCGGTTTGCCGCCCATTTTCTTAATGGCGTGAAGCTCATCTTCTTTCTGTTGAAGCTCCTGGGACAGGCTTAGGATGCCTTCGTTCTGCTGGGCAATGAGTATATCTTGATTGCTGATTCTGGCCTCGAGCTCTGCGATAGTTCTCTTGAGCTTAGCCGGCTCCGATGAAGAAAGCTCCTGCGCAGTGCGAAAAGAGTTTATATCATGGGCAGCAAGCTTATTCATGCCTGAAAACTCCAGCCCGTCCCTAGATTCATGAATGCAACTCCGGTGCGTGCTGTGGTTTTGCGAACCTCCCAAGAATCGCAAACAGGCCTCGGAGAGCAAGGGCAGCTCTCCGTGTCAATCTTTCAATCTTAATTTTGAATGTAATACCCTGAGGCTTGCTGCTAAGATACGCCTTAGCCTTCTGATTTAGCACAGCAGAAAGGCCAAAAAAGCTTTTAGCAGTGCATCCGTTTGGAGCGCAAAGCCTTTTATCTTGTTGCTCTACATATGTCATAGACTTGCCTCTTCTAGTTAGCCATGGCTTGATAGGTCTCGGCACCAGATGTCAGGCAGGTCGGTTTGGCACATCGCCATCTCACCAATGGCGTTGGCAACTCTTCGCGGCGAAAGAGCCCATACTCTTTCGTCGCTAAGACATAATTCTTCTGCCTTCATCCCTCAGTGTCTTTGAACAGTATTACTGTTCCTATTTCGGGCGTTTGTCAGCAAAATATAAAACTGTTTTGCCACATATTTACATGCTATTGGCATTAATATCTACTTGATTAATCGTTATGCTTCGCGTGTTTTACTATTCGTCCAAATGTCCCCTACATTAAAGTATCTTCGCGTGCAAATTCAAGCACTGGTGGGACAGATGGTACAAGTAGATGAGACTGATCTGGTTTACAAAGGCCCTTGGGTGAGAAGTGCTCAGCAAAGGTTATTCCAAACACTTGAAGCGGACTACAGCTTCCCGAAGGCTACTTGCCGATCCCTTGTGAATCTGATGTGGGATTTTCTCAACGAAACCTTTGGCGAGAAGCTTCATGAAGGCCAGATAACTTTCTATGCCGCCTCTGCATCAGAACCTCCCGGAAAAAGGCTCTCAGAGATAAAATCGGTCCCAGTCCACCTAACGTTTCATGATAGAAATGATATGAACATCCTAACCGAGAAAGGCACTTCCGGTCTGCGAAAACATAAGATTCTTCGCATGTCTAGCGAGGCTTTGGATCAAGACGGTCTTCTGACGCAAGAGGATCTGGCGGTTCTTCTCTGCAGCTCCAGAAGAACGATCCGGCGTGATGTCAAGGAGCTGAAACAACAGGGAATCGATGTTCCTACTCGTGGAACACTTCAAGATATTGGTCCCGGAGTAACACATAAATCGAAAGTTGTTAAGATGTGGCTTGAAGGATATGAATACACAGACATCGAGCGCAAGACTGGCCACTCCGGCTTTTCTGTTCAAAGGTATCTCACGGGCTTCGCTAAGTCAGTCCGATTCCACTGTCGCGGATATTCTTTGCCTGAAATACGCGAACTAACCGACATGTCCGAAAGGCTCGTTAAGGACTATCTTGATCTCTACGAGACCTGCAAAGATCATCCTGAATCCCAAATCAGGCTTCAACAGATTCTCGCTGAGCCGTTGCCATTGAAAAAAAACTCAATACCTTTACACGAGGGCAGCGGAGTGATGAACCCATGAAAGATTCGAATGCAGAGCGAATGCTCCGGAAGTACAAAGGGTTCGCCAACTCCGTAAAGCAGATGCTCAATCAGGAATACAAGTTTCTTGGAGGTGACAAAATCCAGGATATGTTCATCAAAGACTTGCTTGAAGAGTTTAATAGGCATCTGAAAGACGGATGGAAGCTTGATGCCGGTCAGGTTGTATGGTGGGCGGCACATAAAGATGAATATCCAGGACGGAATAAGACTATCGAGAACACCAAGATGGTTCCGGTTATTTTGTCCATCGCTAACCAGGATGACTTGAAGCTGAGGCTTGATGGTTACTCTGCCAAAGAGATACGCAAGTGTAAGGTTGCCAGGTTACTTCGTGAAGCATATGAGCAGGATGGAGTTCTGAATCAAGCTGATGTGAGTCTCTTGATCGGAGTGAGTGCAGGCACTATTGGCAAGGACATCAGAGAGTTCCAACTGGAGCGCGGGGTTATCCTGCCGTATCGTGGGACTATTCATGATATTGGTCCAACGTTAACTCACAAGAAGATAATCATCCAGCAGTTTGTTAGGAACATCCCTACTCCTGAGATCGCGCGGAGAACTTCCCATAGCGAAGAGGCATGCGATAGGTACATCAAAGGTTACAAAAAGGTTCTAAAGCTTCATGGAGATGGGATTCCTGCGGAGAATATCGCTTCGGAGCTGGAGATGAGTAAATCCCTGGTCCGGCAGTACGTCGAGATTATCAATGATCTGGCTGAGATGAAGAAGGGATAGAAAAGATGATATTCAAGAAAATCGATAACATGGAGAATGTAGAGGTCATTTGCCACTATTTACAAATTTTTACTTGATCAAAACTAAGGTCTAGTTGATCAGACTTACTGCTACAATATTTAAATAGTCGTAATTTGTTCGATAATTAGGTGAGATGCGTCTTCGTTTCTGCCTGGCGTGTGGGCGCCGGGCAGGAACATGTTCCCTTCTGTAGATGACGTTTCACCGGGAATATATCGCAGAGTAGTGTGGTGAGAAGCGAGATGTGCCATATTGTGGGTGTCAATAGCCTAAGCGCTGAGAATCTTGAGCTTAGGCAAAAGGCCGCTTTAATGGGGGCGACCGCGTGAGAAAAGAGTTTGCAGGAACTCTCCAGACCAGTTTCGGCATGATGGGCACAGTTCATTTCTGCCTGAATGTGCCCGGCTCCCTCGGAGACACAAACCAGTTCCTGGAAGGAGCCATTGGAAAACGTGTTCTGGTGACTGTCGAGACCCAGGAGGTGACAGCATGAGGATGTGTCGCCCCTGCTCCGCGGCATTGGAGAGCACCAGGACCGCTCTGGTAGAGATCACAGGCCGTCTCAGGGAAGACGAATATGACATGCATAGCGTTCCCTCAGATCTTAGGATGAGCTTCATGGTCATGGCCGAGATGGCCCGCATGATGCACCTTCAAGGGCTAGATAGCGATATCGAAGACTTATCCAAGGCCTTCATGGATCAGGTGGAGCCCCTCCATGCCGATCTATCTGAGAAATGCTTGGGGGTGCAGTGTTGAATTGGACATCCTCTTATTACAAATCTTTAAATATAATAAGAATTACAATTTTGCATAATGTTCAGGCTTCTCAGCTCGTGAGCAGACTCTTTTCGGGGGACCCTATCGATGTTTCTTGAGCCCCTCCGGGAGCCTGGGACACGACTTGCCACCGAATATCATGGAGGCAAAGCTGGTCGTTTCTGGGGCTTTGAAAAGGTAGTGCTTGAGGATATCACCATCTTCCGGCCCAGAAAGTGCCCGCATTGCAAGCAGGGGGACGTAGTTTTCGACGAGCTAGATTTTCCCTATTGTCCTAGCTGTGGCAATGAACCTTTCAAGGCCCAGCCAAAGAGGAGATCACGGCAAGATATTGAGCAATACAGGAGGTTGAAAGCGCAAAAGACAGGCAGAATAATATATAAATAATGAAGCTCAGATATGTTCTTTAATGGAAGTAGAGACGATCTTCAGTGAGATGGCCAAGCTCGACAGGGAGCTGCAGGCCATGATTGCGGATGATCCAGAGCTGGAGGAGATCTATGCCGAAGAGATGGGCGAAGCTTCCGGCTCTGTTCTCTACCTCCCACGAGCCCCAACGCCGGAAGATTGGGAAAAGGCTGCAGAGTTGGCAAAACAGAAATAAGAGGTTTTTATGTCTTTCAGGCCAAAGGATACTTTACGAAAGCTAGCGGACGCTGGCGCTGACCTTGATTCGCTCTTGATGGAGCGTCAGGAAAAGGCCGATTACATAGAGTTGGGTCTTCCGACCCAGGGCATAGCTAAGGTCTTGCAGGTCGCTGGAGTGCTCAAATTTGAGGGGAAGCGCAAAATCGATTACCGCAAGCGCCGTAATGTCTGGGGCAGAGGCACTCATTTCTCTGTTCTGAGGGATCACTACAAGAAAAATCGGATTGAGTTTCGCATGGCTCGCGGACTGCCTCTGTAATGTGGCTCTTCATAGCGATTATCGTGCCAATTCTATTCAGCACAATTTTATAAACATATTTTCCTACCCGTAAAGCATTGGGGTTGTGCGCTAGAAAAGATCTATTCAGGGCCTCCGTCTTACCTCTGGGCGGTCTTGCTTTTAAAACTCACTGGATAGCTGAAGCCTGGTTTTCTCTAATAATAACTTGCCATTATCCTTTTTCCGGACTTCAGCCCAGAATTGCCCAGGGTATAACCCTGGGAGAAGGTTTGAAACATGGGACCAATAGAAAATGCCGGCGCATTGCTGGTTAATAACGGAATCATCGTATTGAAGAAGACCAACCCTGCTGCTTGGGGTGCATTCAAGGTTGGCCTTCATGCCGTGGCTGTGGGTTCAACAGAACTGGACAATGTCACAGATGACGATAATGTGACCGCCGAGGAAATCACTGCTTGCCTGGAGAAGGCAACAAACTACGGAGCGGCTCGTACACTTCTTGATATGATCTGGGGCTTGCTGAAACATGTGAAGGGATAAGACATCTCTTCATGAAAAGTCCGTTCCGGCTGATGTAAATGTCGAGCTATGATGCAAATTGATGCAGAGTGATGCAAGCATGCAAACGGATTGCAAGACGAGTGCAAAGGTGCCAGCTACGACAGCATGGCGAGTAAAAGCAATCCGCAAGCTCATCAACTTCCTGATCCATCTTGAGCAGCACATTTTAAGGGAAGCCTCTAAAACGGGCAAGCCTTAACCTTGCATCATTTTGCACCAGTGAATCAGAATACTAAATTGTGTCACAGCCACACGAATTGCTTTGCATCAGTTTGCATCACTACAGTCCTGCATCACGAATTTCTTTGCATCACTACCTAAGGACATATCTATGGCATTCGAATCCCTGGCTCCTTTTATCGACCTGATCGAGAAAGGATTTGCTGACAAGAAAAGTCCCAGGGCGATAGCTAGGGAACTAGGGAACCCTAACCTCTACTCGACAATCAACCGTTACAAGGTGGCGGTCTGGGGATTAAAAGGACTGGTGAAGGATGCCAAAGATATCAGGGCCCAGAAGCATGAAGAGGCCAGAGGCCAGGCAGTCGAAGAAGTGGTAAAGACTCTGGATGTGCTGCACCTGGGACTGAAGAGAGCTAAGCAGCTCCTTGAAGTGAATATAGGTGATAAATTCCTGGTCTCGGATGGGTCCGAGCACACCTTAACCCTGGGGTCGGCCTCGGTTTACTGGCCAACTGGGATGAACATACTCTTTCAAGCAGCAAAACTGGAGATGGAGCTTTCAGGGGACGATGCAGAAGGAATTATTGCTCAGGCTATGTCTGACTGGGAGGATGCCAGAGTAGCGATCCTGAAAGCAGTTGAAGACCACCCAGAGGTGCAAAAGAAGATCATTGAGGCTCTGAAGGACCTCAGAGGATGACGTTCAAGCGCAGGAGAAAGAGCGGCAAGCAGGTACACAGGATAAAATGGAAAAATAGCGATGACCTGCTTTATGCTCTCGATCCTGCCATCTGGATTAAGGAGGTTCTGGGAATCAAACCGGACCCCTGGCAGGCTAACCTTTTGCAGTCCAGAGCAAAGCGCATTATCCTCAACTGCTCCCGACAAAGCGGGAAAAGCACCATCTGCGCCGCCCTGGGCCTGCATGAGTCCATTTACAGGCGCCCGTCTTTTGGAATGGCCATCGCTCCCTCTCAAGACCAGTCCGGCGAGCTAATGATGAAGTTTGACGAGTTCCGCCAGGCAGTGGAGCTGACCAGCGAGTACCTGGATACGGACACCAAGCTTGCCGTCAAATTCGCCAATGGAAACAGATTCATTGCTCGGCCAGGGTCCGCTAAGACCTCCCGCGGTAAATCTGCCGTAACTCTCCTCCTGGAGGACGAGGCGGCCTGGGTGGATGACCTCCTAAAACGCTCAGTCTCGCCCATGTTGGCGGTCTCAGGTGGCCGGTATATAATGATGTCCACGCCCTTTGGAAAGAGGGGCCATTTCCATGACACCTGGACCACAGCTAAAGGCTGGGAGAAGTACGAGATTAGTGCCCACCAATGCCCCAGGATCTCCAGGGAGTTCTTGCAGCAGGAGCTTGACGATGGCATGCCCGAGCTGTTCTGGAAACAGGAATATTTCAACCAGTTTACAGATACGGATAGCCAGCTCTTCAGTTACGATATAGTTGCACAAGCGTTTACTTCGGAGGTACAAGTTCTTGCAATCGCCTAAAGAAGAGCATCGCTATTTAGTCGGCCTGGATTTGGGCCAGGCCAACGACTACACAGCTTTGGGGATTTTGCATCAGAAATTTGTGGAGTCGAGGCACAGATTCGAGTATGAACTACCTTACTTAGAACGAGTGCGAGGGATGCCTTACCCCCTGATTGTGGATAAGGTCGAGGCACTATTGAAAAAGCCGGAACTGCAAGCCAGCGAACCGCCCCTGCTAATCATTGATAAAACTGGGGTAGGGGCTCCGGTTTGTGATATGTTCAATCCCAAACTCATGAAACCTGACACTAGCGGCCTGATTGCGCTAAACAAGGAAGTCATAGAAATTACCATCACAGCAGGCCATACGCCCTCTCGTGTAATTGGGGGCTACCATGTACCAAAAAGGGATCTGGTCTTTGCCCTGCTGGCTATCTACCAGTCACAGCGAATTAAGGTAGCGGAGGCATTGCCACTAGCCGAGCCACTGAAAGGAGAATTAACCAACCTCAAGCTCAAGATAAACGCCAGTGGCCATGATTCTTATTCAGCATGGCGGGAATCTGAACATGACGACCTGGTTTTGTGCCTGGCTCTATCTGCCTGGTACGGAGAATACAGGTATTCTCGCAGGCACAGGAGAACAGTAGACAAAAACGATAGGAGGAAAAGATAATTGAAGTGCTTATTTTGTGGGGGTGATATAGGAAAAGAGTTACCTGTGCCAGTTAAAATTGTTGAGTTCACGCCGGTAGTACCTTATCTGCCCGGTGTGACGCCAAACAAGCTCGGCAGCACGATTTTAACAGATCGCCTAAGCTGCCAAAAGTGTTACGGTGACATAAAAAAGAATGACCAAGAGATAATCGAAGAGGCAGGGAAGATACCAGATGCTAAATAACCTGGACTTTCTGATAGATGGGGGACAGTGGCCGCCTAAAGACGAAGATGAGGCCAACCGCATAGCTGAGCATGTGCTCATGAGGCAGATCTATAACGGCCTGCACGATAGCATTTTCCCTCGGTATGCAGCTTACCTGGCCGACACGGCAGAGAGGCAGCATAAGCCAAAGATCATCCTGGACTGGGCACAATTGGCCACAACCACATATTTGAACCTCTGCTTTGGTAAGCCTATCGAAATCAAGACTCCTATGAAAGTTATCCCGGATCGGCCAGACTCGCAAGTAGTAATCGATGCCAGTAGATACGGTCATGCGGCTTATGAAGTCACTAACCAGGGGATTTATATCATCAATCCCGAAAACATGTATCTGGTGGTCTCGCCGGTATATCTTCAGCACATAACTCATTTTGTGATCTTTGCCAAGTTCAAGCAGAAGAACGACGAAGGCAAAGAGCTGGAATATATCAAGTTCACGATCCACAGCAAGGGTCAGATTCAGCACCTATTATTTGAGTTGAGGGGAGGAAAGCTAAGTGGCCCTCTGGTGCTCAACAGCTTCCCTGCCTTCGCAGATATTGTCATAGAAGAAAATGGGGTCCAGAAAACAGATGTGGATGATACCTTAATTGTCCATGTTCAGAATGCGCTATCAAGCGAGCGATATTATGGGCGCTCGGACTACAAGCCATCGGTCCTCTCTCTGATCGAGTCTTTGGAAATCTCATTTTCTGAGCGTGACGCGGTACAGAGCAATTTCACAGCACCCACTCCTGTAATACCGGACAGTGCCCAGGTATTCGATCACGGATTAGGAGAGTGGGTCTATCGACCAGGGGAGCCCATATTTACAATGCCGGGGGACGTACCGCCTTCTCTCATGGTCTGGGACGCCCAGCTCGGCCATGTTGAGGCTGCCATAGATCAAAAGATGGACCAATTACTTCAGATGCTCCAACTCAGCCGAGTTCTACTGGCTGGCAAAGATGCAGGTACAGCCGAATCCGGAACAGCCTTGCGCTTCCGCCTCATTCCAACTATGTCTCAGGTGGACAAGCACGCCAGGGCCATGGAAAAGGCAATACCAAAAGTCCTGAACCTCTGGTCTCAGTTGCATCCTCCTGTAATCGAGATTAGTAATATCAGCGTCATCCTGAAAGACGGCCTGCCGGTAGATCAGATCGAAACTGCTACAGCAGCCCAGATCTGGGATTCGCTTGGGGCACTCTCATTAGAGCGCAAGTTGGAGCTACAGGGATTTAAAGAAGGATCTGACGCCTTTAACCAGGAGCTTGAACGAATCCGGGGTGCACAACAGAGGATAGCACCGGCAGAGCCAATTATCAAGCTGCAACCAGTCCTGCCCGTCCAGCCTGTGGAGCAGAATGCCTGAGTTTCCCCCCACCAGCCCCCAGGCCCAACGTCTCATTAAGCTATTCGAGGATGCAGAACGAGAGCTACTGAGAGAATGCAATTGCATTCTTTTGCAATCGTCTATCATCGGACCAGATGATTTGAGAGTAGCACGAATCAAGCAGATAAGAGCAGAACTGCTGGCGGGCTCCCGGCAGTGGGTCGAGGAGGCCATACCTGACTGTTATTTGGCCGGCCTGAGAGCAGCCCGGGGCAATTTAGACCCAACATCATTAAGCCCGCTGCACCTGCAAACGATGGATGTTCTGGCTCAGAGTACATTTTCCAGGCTGGCCGGTGTGGTGGATGTAGTAGGCAGGCAGATTGATGATATGATCAAGCAGCACAATCTTGCACACCTAAAAGCAGCTATGCAAAAGGCCGCACCAGGGAGGCCCACATGGACGAGCTAACAGGATTCGTAGATAAGACCGGCAACAAGTGGGACATGGGCCGCTATGCCTCTCTCCTGGGGCCAGAGGCCACTATCCAGAGCTTCCGGCAAGGCAACCTAAACGGCATGGTAGAGGCAAGGATGACATTGTGCAGGATCACAGAAGGACACTCAGGAAACACCTGCTCAGTATGCCTGAAATGGGCCGGCCAGGTGGTGAGCTTGACTGGGGATGTGCCGGGCTTTCCCTCGATTGAAGAAGCAAGAGAGGAGGGCCTATTTCACCCCGGTTGCATCCACAACATACAGATCTTATAAGCCTCATTTTTAAAATCATAAATTCTATTTTTTTTCGTTAGTAAAGACAGTGAATACGACAAGTTAGGAACGGAGAAAATCCAATGGAAAATGAAGAAAACGCAGGAGACGGCCAGGTAGACCAGGGTCAAGAAGAGGGCCAGGTAGACCAGGGCCAAGGAGCTGGTCCAGAAGGGAATCAGCAAAAAGAGGATAACATGAGTTTAGCAGACCTCGAAACTGCGCTCGGAATGCCGCTAGCAGAAGCAAAGGCTCTCCTGGCAGCCGGCAAGAAGCCGAAAGAGGAGCCGAAGGGCGAGACGCTAAAGGGTGCTGACCTGGAACTGGCCAAGATGAAGGCCCTCATGCAGCGCAATGTTCCATCGGGTCAGATCCCGGTACTGCTGCAATTCCTGAACATTGCCGGAACGACCCCTACTGAGATCAACGCCAGCCTTGAAGCCCTGGCTCTGGCCAAAATGCTGCCCCAGGAAGGACAGCAACAGCAAGGCCAGCAGGGTAACGGGGCTGCACAAGGAGGTGGAGGAAATGCACACGGAGCTGGGAACCAGGGATTGCAGAATGGAGACCAGCAGGGAAAGACAATTTGGACTGCGGCAAAGGTCCGGGAACTTCGCAAGACTGGAACCATAACTGCGGAAGTGCTAGCCGATATTAAGCGAGCAGAAGCAGAAGGACGAGTAAGAGAATGAGGTGGTACTTTGGCTTATGAAGCGTTTAAAGAAGAAAGAGTCGCGCTGGAAGTTCAACACCAGCTACAATCTGTATTAGTTTTTGCCCAGGAAGGCGTGATTAATCGCAATTATGAGGGATCAGTAAAGTACGCTAAGAGTGTGCGCCTAACCGGCATCGGCGGAGTTACTGTATTCGATGTAACTGATAATGTCGACATGCCCGACCCTGAAATCATTGCGGATACAGATACCCATCTTGTGATCGATTTTCATAAGGGTTACAACTTCAAGATCCCCAAGAAAGATGAAGAGCAGACCCTAATTAACCTAATGGATGAGGTCAACATAGAGGCAGCTTATGCTGTGGCTGATGCAGTAGATTTGGCTGTGGCTTCTTCTTATGTCGATGCCAGTGCCTCTAATCTGGTGGGCACGGACGCAGCACCCAAGACTCCTAATGTAACGAAGGCCGATCCTTCCAACATATTCAAGTTAATCACGGACTGCGGAACCAAGCTCAAAAAGTCCAAAGTGCCGGCAGCCATGCCCAAGTGGATGATCATACCTCCTGAGATGGAGGCACTGATTGTAAACGACCTGCACGATCAGGGTTCCAGCGCGCCAACTGTGGCAACTCCGGCAATCTTAAACGGCTCGATTGGCCGCATCGGAGGATTTGAGCTACTGGTATCCAACAACGTGCCTAACACCAACGGAACATTGAACAAGATCCTGTTCGGCACCAAGCAGGCCATAACCTTCGCATCTCAGGTAGAAGATACTCGTATCATGACTATGGAAAAGCAGTATGCCAGAAAGGTAGATGGGGAGTACGTGTTCGGCAGAAAAGTAGTGAAGCCGGCATGCTTGGGCGTTATGACCTGCAACTTCAGCTAAAGAGGTGGATAAGATGAATAGGATTCTATATTTTTTGCTAGCCGGTGCTTTACTTCTAGCCGGTATGGCAGAGGTACAGGCTACAGATACCGCGCTCACGGCTGCCGGGACACTAACGGGTGAGAATAGTTATGTCACGGCTGCCTATTGGAGTGCTGCACCCACGAGCACGAATACAAAGTATATCGCCTACGATAGCGCCTACACGTATTTCGTGATTATCAACGCTACAACTGTAGGAACAAGTCCAAAACTGAACATCTTGGCCGGAAATAACCCGCCTGCATTCCGGGCCGAGATAGGCAACCTGGCAATCCCTCTTATAGTCAACCGCTCGGTCCTGTGCGGCCCGTTGGAGTCAGCCCGGTTCCTGAACACTACCAAGTATCTCAAGTTCTCGACTACAAACGTAACCACGGCCACTATGGTCATTCTGAAGGTGTTAAGATAGTCAGAGTCTTTAACAAGATCGAAAAGACTGTCTGGGAGATCTCAGATGAGGGCACTCTCAAGCACCTACAGAAATATCCTGAGAAATATGAGATCAGGCCAGCAAAAGAAGATCATCCCAAAGAGATAGACAAGGGCGAGAAGGAAGATAAGCCGAGCAAGACCGGCCTCGGCAAATAATCTTTTTTTAGGTGCATCATGGTCGAACTACCCGTATTAGACGCCTATGTGACTTTGGCCGAGACTGCAACCTACTTAGTAGGAGATGACCGGGCCGCAGAATTCCAGGCACTGGCAGATCAACAGATGACCTCTTACTTAAACAGAGCCACTCAGGCTATTGATTCTTGGAATTATCGGGGCAAAAAATATGATCCAGGAATAACCGCGGGTGTACTGGATCAGAAACGGGCATTCCCCAGAATTATCGATGGCGTGACTCTGGACTACAACAGCACCAGCGGGCTTGCAATAGTCCCCCAGGATGTGAAATCTGCGTGCATCGAAGAGGCATTAGAGATCTACCGTGTCGGCATAGGAGGCCGCAAGAGGTTACAAGATGAGGGCGTGCAGTCCTTTACAGTCGCAGGCAAACTGTCAGAGACTTTTGTAGTAGGTGCGGGCAGTCAGTGCTTGCTTAGCTCAGTGGCCAGGAAACTTTTGAGAAAGTACCGGGGAGCGAGAATGAGGTGAATTGATACATGTCACAAAAATTCTATTGTCAAAAGAAAGGCGGAATCAATAGGGGCGATTTCGGCCCAAAGAGCCTGAGCAAGAACGAGAACGAGGAACTAATTATCCTGGAGGGCACCGGTGAAAAGGGCCCATGGTACAATGCCCTCGACTTCTCAGATGAGCAGATAGAATTCTACGTGGCCAAAGGATGGCTTGTGTGGGAGGTGGAATAGATGATGAATCTGGAAGGATATAGGACCTACATCGCCGCTGCTGCCCTTTTTCTGATCGGTCTGGTAGGCTACATCGATCCTGGCGCGGCTGCCTTCGTGGGCCAGCAGACAGGCATAGAGCCTCAGACGATTCTCATAGTTTGTTCTCTGCTGATGGCAGGCCTGCGCAAGATCACCGCCACACACAATGCATGAGCATGAGGGCGCATGGACGACCAAGACCCGGCCATCAAGATCCCTCCTGAATGTAGCCGAGATATCATCCTCGGACAGGTCGTGCAGGCTGTCAACTGCCTGACAACGAGCAACAAGAATGAGCATGATAAGATATTTGCCCGACTGGATGAAGGCGACAAATATCTTTTCGTTTTCAAAGCCTCCCGATGCACATTCTCCTGGCTGGGCCGGAACGGCGTCTTGAAATGGGGGCTCGTGGGTTCAGCCTTCGCTGCAATCGGTTGGATAGTGGGAAAGGTATGAGCGCCTTCTCGGACTTCCCGATGCTCGTCTATAATTTTTAGGGAGAGATATTCAATGGGCTTATTGGATGCATACCTTGATTCAATGGGTGAATATGTTATCTGGCGGCACAAAACCGGCGTAGATGCAAATGTTGATCCGGTTTACTCAGATTCTACAATCACTGTTTTGTGGTACGATGAGGTCAAGTCATTTCAGGGCGACGAAGGCAGGCAGTTGCAACAGATTGCCTATATCCTGACCTCAAGCCCTATTCAAAAGGACGACCTAATCACACGTGGCGGCTTCTCCTGGCCGGTAATTGGCCTTGGCAAAGACCCAAGCATGGGAACGGAACAGATGAGGAAGGCATACTTAGGGCAATCAATGATCTGAGGAAACGATGACAGGCTACACACCACTTGATAATTTGCTTGCCGCCTTAACCGGCAATTTGGCCCTCTGCACGCTAGTTAATTCAAAGATTTATAAGAACAAAGCCATCTCTGCCAGTGTAGTAGATTTGAGTGGAGATGTAAATAAAAGCCAGATCTCCTGCGAACTTTCGGACTTGCACGGCCAGATTCTCTCTGCAGATCAAGTTTTTATCGTGGATATCAGGACTAGAAAAGGGACTGCTGGCGACGGCGGCGCTGAGTATTGCGCTCTGATTGCCGATGCAGTGCGCCAGATTCTTGATGATGGATTTAGTGGTGTCACAGTTACTAAAATATTTGGCGTTGTGGCCTACGATGCCATAATCAAAGGCTACAGGTGCAAGATGGAAGTGTCTTGTCATATCAAAAGCACTTTTACCTTAACAATAACTCCATCTCAGGCGAGCCCAAAAGCGGCAACAAGTGAGATTGTTTTTACAGCGATCGCGTCTCCTAATCAAGGACTTGAGTATAGATTTCTCATAACTGGTCCTGGCACTGGTGGGGTTAAGCGGGATATGTCTGAGTGGCAATCGAGAAACAGCTTAAGCTGGAGGACTACTGAGGCCGATGTAGGTGTATCCACAATTTACATAGAAATCCGGGGAGGCATCAACAAAGGGGCTGCGGATCAATCAACGTCGATAAGCTACACAATCACTGCAACCGCCCAGGCGGTGCCAACAATTACGAGTCTCATGCCCTCGCTCGCCAGCCCCCAGCCTCCCGGCCTGGAGATCGAGCTGATCTGCACCGCAACGGACGCTGATGGCAACGAGCTGTTTTACAAGTTCTTGCATCAGCCGCCTGGAGCCTCTTATTGGAAGGACCTCTCAGGCTGGCAGAGTCGAAACTGGACGAGCTGGAAGCCCACGCTGGCCGACAGCGGGACAAATGGCCTGAAGGTGCAGGTGATTGATGGAAAGCACGCCGAAAAGGGCGGCTATGACGCTACGACCACAATCAGCTACACCATAGCGCCTTGAGGTGAAAAATGCCGACTGATTTGAGTTTCGTGGCCACCAATCCGGATGGCTCTACCTTAAGCCTCAAGCCAATCGAGTACCGGGCCGATTGGCCGCATATGGGCCACCAGAGGCTTTCTTTCCAGTGCTTCGACGGGCAGACTGTGGATGAGCGGGCCAAGATCAATGTAACCAAGGCCGGTGAAACCATGCCCGTCTTCTGCGGCTGGTTTGATAAGATTTCGAGGCCGTCTTTCAAGTCAAAGAAGCCGCAGGAGTACCACTGCCTGGGCCATTCGGCCATACTGCATCATCGTTTTCCGCATGTGCGGGCCTATACGAGTAATGACGCCATAAGCAACATCTTCGGAGATACTGTGGCCAGCCAGGGAATACTCTTCCAGGCCGGTTCCCTCATGCCTCCAAATTGGCAGGATGCTTCCTCTATGGGTGCGCCGGCAGGAACCTACAGCGCCCCTTACTACACCGGGACCGGCTTTCCTCAGAGAATCCCGGTGCCCACTCCCGCCGTTTATTTGGGCACCACTTTGCTGACACAGGCCGCATCTCTGGCCGGCATGGCCGTTAATCAGTGGTTTAGAGATACCGATTATCTGTATGTCAGAACGGGCGTAGCTGATCCGGAGGGCAATCCCAAGAACTATCCCTGCTACGTCTTGAACTACAAGAATGCACACCTTTGCAAAGGCTCGCCCATGCCCACCTGGAATCTCTCCAGTCCCGGCGTTCCCGCTGTGCATGAAAGGCTGATCACCACTCTCAACCGTGTCATGTCTCATGAGGGCCTGGAGTGGAATTTTGTCAACCGCTCCGATGGGGATCAGGAGCTGAGATGTGATCTGCAGCTCTATAACGGCTGGTATGATAACCCGGTCAAGGCCTACATTGAGGCAGATCTGGTTGATTTCGAGGTTGGAACTCTTGATGCTGCTAATTATGGCTTTGATTCCGTGGTCATGAAGGGCCGGGATTGCACCTTTGGCTACAGCTTCTGGCCGCCTGCACGCTTTGGCCGGGATTATCATACTGGCAACTACTCTCCTTCTGCCGGAGTCTGGAAGGAGCACGTAACCAGCGACATTTCCATGAGCTATGATCAGGTCTTCCGCTGCACCTCGGCCATGATTGGCCAGACCTGCGATGAGCGTTATCTGAAGATTTGGACCAGGCCGGACTACACCCTGCAATGCGGTGATTTCGTGAGGGTGACGATCTCCTCGCCTCCCTATAACGGCCAGTACGACATGAGGATCCTGAACAAAGCCTTCGAGAGCGCCCTGAATTCTGATGTGATGGAGTTGACCCTGTACGATGGATTCGCAAGCGATATCTGAGCAGATGCAAAGCCTCCTGGAGAAAATCCGCCGCCTGGAGGACGCCTATAATGGCGGCTGGATCTCGGCGGTGGAGGAGTCCTGGACTTATGCCGGCGCAGATGCTGCAGTTAAGACCTATACTCTGACCGTGCCTGGAGACCTCTCCTGGAAGTACGGAAAAGGAATGAGAGTCAGGCTCCAGCAGGCCGGGATAACTTCATACTTCATCATCACAGGCGTGGCCTACTCAGCACCCAGCACCACGATTACACTCTATGCAGGCACGGATTACAGCCTGGCCAATTCCCGGATCATCGAGCCCTATTTCTCGATGGCAAAAGCGCCCTATGGATTCCCGGTGGATGAAGCCAAATGGAGGGTCGAGAGCCTGGTGACATCGGATAGCTCTCAAGCGTCGCCTGCGGCTGGAACCTGGTATAATAAGGGCGGATCTTTGACGATTCCTATTGGTCGCTGGAGGGTAGAGTACGCTGCAGAGCTGGAAGTCACGAGGGCCGCGGCGGGAGCACTTGATGTCTTCGCAACGTTGTCTACGGCTGCCAATTCAGAGGTGAATAAGGAGACTACGACGAAGATCGGCATCAGCTCCGGTGTCTCTCTGAGGGGGTCTGTTAGCCTCTATGGCTATCTGTTGGATCTGGCGGCCAAGGGGACGTATTACCTGAACTGCAAGACGGGTCAGGCATCCATGACGGCGATAACTTTCAAGGGAACCGAGCAGAAGACGAAGGTGAGGGCGGTGTGCGCGTATTTGTGATGGTGACCGGATGCGAAGCCAAACCGGGCTAATTCACTTGGCTCCTTGATGCTGATTGCATACAGAGGCATTTCTCCTCTCCCCCTCCCCGGACCCCACTCTCTCTCCTCGATGGTCACGGCCGCGGCGGCGGGATAGCCGGGAGTGCGGGATGTAGCCGTTTCTGGCAGGCCGGGATAATTTCGTGCTTCATGGCCTGCTCAGCGCCCAGCACCACGCTTGCGATCTTTGGAGGCACTTCTAACCGAGCTTTTCTGTCTTCCTGCAGTACATCCAGCTTTGCGGTGGCCTGAAGCGAAGCTCCACAGGGCGTATTCGTTGGGCTCTTTTGATGCTGATTGCATGCAGAGGCTTGTCTCCCAGGGCCTCGATCATCGCCTGGAGTCGCTCCTCCTTGGTCCCGATGACCTGCATTCCCAGGCATTTATCCTCTCCGAACCTCTCCAGGAGGGCCTCGCAGTCCATCGGTGGATGAATCAGGCCGGGTTCAAACCAGCCTGTAATCCTTTTCACCGGCGCTGTTTCGTAGATCCAGGCCTGCTCTATGGGCGTCTTCGGAGCCGTCCACCGCAGCTCTACGCTCTTATGGCCGCTGTAAATGCGTTCTGCGTAGCGGTGTTTGATCGAGAATATGGCATCAGTCATGAAGGCCCTCAGCTTTCTTTCCCCGGACCCCACCCTCTCTCCTCGGTGATCACAGCTGTGGCGGGATAGCTGGAAGTGCAGTGTCATCACTTATTATATAATTAATATAATTCAATTGACGGTTTGCTCTTTTACTTCAGTTAGTAGGATTTCTAGCTCCTTGATCCCCTCCTTGACCTTCTTGCAATCCAAGAGCAAGTCGTTTAGCGTATCTCCCTGAGGAGAGATGCGTCCCTTTTCCTGAAAATCAGTTAATACCTTCTTGGCTGTCCAAAGAACGGCTACATAGATCCGGTCTAATGCTCTTCTTTCTTTGTGTAGGCTTATCTGTAAATGTCATCGTATCTTAATAATTTAAGTATTTGCATCTTTATGGAACTGTTAGAATGAGGGCCTAGATAGCCCTGGATAAGGCAGTTTGGGAGCCACTCGTCTTAAATGCGTTTGGTTGCTTCTTCTTATAGAATTCCGCGCGTTGCTTGGTTTTCGCTCCGGCTAGCAGGTCAGGTTCTCGTTCTTCGCGTCCCTTTTGTTCAAGAAGGTGGAAGTTGCTGCCATGCATGGGGGAATTGGTATCCTTTGTGCCTGGCCGGCCATGTCCTTTTCAAGCTCCTTGGCATAGTTGGGATCAAGCATGATGGCCTTACCGAAAGCCTCGATGGCCTCTCCGCACTTGTCCTGGTTATAGAGAACCACCCCTTTATGGTACCAGGCTTCCTTCTTATAGCTCGAATTTATTTTGATGGCCTGATCAAAGGCTTGGATGGCGCTATCGAACTCTTCCTGTGCCCCCAGAGCTAGACCTTTGTTGTACCATGCGTATGCATTGTTTGGAGTTATGTTAATAGCATCATTAAGAGTCTGAATGGCTTGGGGATAATTCTTAAGCTTATAGTAAGAAGCACCTTTATTGGTCAATGCGTCTGAATCTGTTGGATCTAGATTAATTGCCTGGTCATAAGCTTTAATCGATTCGTTGAAATATGTTTTATCATAGAGGGCTAAGCCTTTATTGAACCAAGCCGTCTCTAATTTCTGATCGAACTTGATAGATTGGTTGTAGGCTTGGAGGGCTTCATCATCCTTTCCTTGAGCCATAAGAGTAACGCCCTTGTTGTTCCAAGCCTCGGCATATCGCGGATCGATCCTTATTGCCTTGTCAAAAGCTTGAATTGATTCTGCAAAATTTTTATTTTCGAGAAGAACTAAGCCTATCCCACACCAGGAGACTTTATCAGAAGGATTTAAATATACAGCATTCTTGAAAAGTTGTTCTGCCTCTGAGTAATCGTGCAGCTTCAAATAGGACGAACCAAGGAGGGAAAAGAGAACCGCAGTTTCTGAGCAACCGGGTTCGGATTCATTTGCAATGCTTGCATATTCTCTGGCCCTGTTTAGATCATTGATGTTGCCAGTAGCCGTATATCTAATGTAGGCTTTTCTGCTTAATGTTAAATTCTTGAATGCCTCCCAAGTTTGTGGATTTTTCCCGAAATCTGTCTCCGATAAATGGACGAAATGAAGGATATCCCACCAAGGGTATTTATCTTCATTTATTAAGCTAGTAGCTATTTGAAATGCAAGGTCTTCGATCATCAAAGGTATGTCTTCTTCGCTAGCATCACTGCTTTCTGAAAGATTCTTACATATTTCCCAAGCCTTAGTTCCCCCAGAGAGACCTGGATCGTTTAAAATGCCAATAATGCGTAAATTCGATCTAGATCTCTCGATACAGCCATAGAGGATCGGTGTACTATGACCTGTAAATTGCTTTATTGATAAAACTAATTGACCTACGGAAAGAGATGTTCCTCCAACGCCAACATTACCCAAACCGGTGATGCTGTAATCTATAGAGTGTGCTTGTATTAAAATAGATGGTATACTTATACGTGCATTACCATAATCAGACTGAGATGCAGAGTCACCTATTTTCTTACTATAAGTATCTTTTATGTCGAGTAATTCGAAATTAAGATGATTGGCTGTGAATACTCCACTAAGATTCTTTTGATTACCTTCGAACGGCTGTATGATAATTCCGTTCTCCGGAACGATTGCAACTAAAATCAAAAAACCAATAATAACTAATGAGATTAAGATTATGACAATTTTAAAAACATAAAAAATTTTTTGATATATTAACCTAATATGGATATCCTCTGGGTTCTTTTCTGTCTCAATTTCGCTGAGAGGTGGATCAATCAAGTCAATATTTGATATCATCGTTTTTTATCCAGGGATACTCACAGTAGTGGGACACACTTTTAGATTGAAAACGGCAGGTACTTCATCACCTAATGACATATATGAAGTGTTATTCTGTCGACTTGTATTATTTGTAGCGCTGCAAATTACCAACTTTGATGTACAGATTTTGTTAGCCTTGCCGAAAGACTCGTTGGCCTCTTCGTACTTGCCTAGGTTATTGAGAGCCATTCCTTTGCTGTACCAGGCATCCTTATAGCTCGAATTGATTTTGATGGCCAGATCAAAGGCTTGGATGGCGCTATCGAACTCACCCAGTGCCCCCAGAGCTAGACCTTTGTTGTACCATGCGTATGCATTGTTTGGGGTTATGTTAATAGCATCATTAAGAGTCTGAATGGCTTGGGGATAATTCTTAAGCTTATAGTAAGAAGCACCTTTATTGGTCAATGCTTCTGAATCTGTTGGATCTAGATTAATTGCCTGGTCATAAGCCTGAATCGATTCGTTGAAATACGCCTTTTCATAGAGGGCTAAGCCTTTATTGAACCAAGCAGCCTCTAATTTCTGATCGATCTTGATAGATTGGTTGTAAGCTTGAAGGGCTTCTCCATCTCTTCTCAGATCATGAAGTGCTAAACCTTTATTATTCCATGCATATGCATTTTTTGAATTTATTTCGATGGATTTTTTATAAGCTTGGATGGCCTCAATGTATTTGCTTTTATTAAGGAGATCATTGCCCATGTTGTACCACGCATAATATGTCGGGTTGATCTCGATAGATTTGTTATAAGCTTGGAGGGCTTCATCATCCTTTCCTTGAGCCATAAGAGCAACGCCTATGTTGTTCCAGGCGTCGGCATATCGCGGGTAAATAACGGTGGCCATGTAGTAAGCCCTAACCGCTGCATCATACTTTTCCAGGTTATAATAAGCAAGGCCTTTATTATACCAAGCCCCCGCTAATAATTGTAGTTCTGGTGGATTGATCTTGATTACCATATTGAATGCCTGAATGGCTTCATCATATTCGCCCAGGTCAGAGAGAACCTTGCCTTTGTTGTTCCAAGCGTCCGCGAAATCCGGATTGAGTTCAATAGCCTTGTTGAAAGATTCAATGGACTCGTTGTATCTGTATAGGTGTCCAAGAGCAATACCCCTGTTGCTCCAAGCTTCCGTGAAGTCTGAATTGATCTCGATAGATTTGTTATAAGCTTCAAGAGCCTCTTTGTATTTACTTTGATAAAGGAGATCATTACCCTTGTCTAACCAATGTTCTGCGGTCATCTGCCCAAGTACCGGCATGCACATATTTATGAAAATTATCAAGATTAGAAAGATCTCTCTTCTCATAGATGCATCGTTAGACAATTCTTATTCATTAAATATTAACTTTGCGATTGCTACTACTATCTGCTTGGGTCTTGTCCTAACACCTATCTTCGCTCAGCCTGAAGAGATCTGATATGATGCGTTCTGGTGCTTGTGTCCTAGTCGTATCCTTTAGACTCTCTTTAGCTGGAGTATAATGGCATAACCGCTAAATTGTTTAGCCATTTCATCTTGCATTTTGTTATCCTCTGGAGAGGCCCTGACTTGTAGCCTGCTCTTTTCGCAGACCTGCCAGCCGTGCTTTGGCCTCGCTCTGGTTCCTCGCCCAGACGAAGTACTCCGTCTTTGCATCAGCTTTCTCAAGGGCGGATGCCATCTCGAACAGAGAGCAGAGCTGGGTGGAGATCAACGGGCTCTGGCTCATGAGATAGGTGGCCTGCTTTTCGGCCGGGGTCATCTCGTCGCTTGCCCGCAGCATCTCTTCACGGGTCAGGGTAATCGTAATCACATGCTCCTGGGTCTGGGGGTCGTCCCTGCGCTCGATCTTCAGGCTTTCACCTCCAGGGTCTTTATGAACCTGGCATGAAGCTTCTCTTTTCTCGGCGTGACCTCTCCCAGGAAGCAGCCGCCGGCCTGCAAGGACCTGATGTGCTGCACTCCGGAGCAGGGGTTCGGATCGTCTCCTTTCGGGCCTCTCCGGCAGTAGAGGCAGGGGACATAAGCGCTAAGTTGCTTGGGCATTTGCATCCAACAATCTGTTTTTCTTGCGATTTTAAGGCATTAACTGATGGAATTATTACTCCTTCTTCGCTTCGGTCAGCTGAGCCTCTAGCTCCTTTACTCTCTCCTGGAGCCTTCCGTAGTCTAAAAGAAGGTCGTTGAGGGCGTCGCCTTGAGAAGCGTAGCCTCCCTTCTCTTGAAAATCGCTCAGGACATTCTTGGCAGTAGCGAGGACGGTCACATTGAGTCGCTCAATGATTTTATCTCTCTTTGTAGGCGTAGGCATAAGCGTAAGCGTAAGCGTATCTTACATTTAAGGCTTTTGCATCTTTACGGTACTGTTAGGAGAAGGGCCTGGATGGCCCTCTCCAGGGCCAGTTTGGGCCTCTCCACCTAACTGCTGCTGCTTGAGCTTCTTCTTACGGGGTGCCGCGCGCGGTTAAACGCGCGGGAAGGGGCGGGGCCCCCTCAACGCCGGGAAGGCTTGGATTCGGGGACGTTTCCGGGCGGGAGTATTTGCGGCCGCAATTCAGGGGGCACAGGGCCTCTGCCAGTAATCAGGGGGCATGAAATCTCCGGTCACGGCTTCTTTTTAGGTTGATTCGGGCATGAGAGAAAGCACGCTCCTGTGCGCGGACCCCCACCAGTAGGGGTCCGTGCTCGTCGCTGTTGGAATTAACGTAAACCCCCGGACCCCCACATTCCGGGGGTTTACTGACGGAGACGGACGAGCGAGATGGCCGGGCGGAGTCTGCCCTGGGGCTGGATTTTGTTCTATGACATTCAATGAGTAATGTTAAAAAATGCCAAAGAACTTTTTTGAGGGCGGGCCTCTTCGAGCATGCCATTCTGCCTCGCCGCCGCTGGGCGCTTTCGCTCCGCCAGTTGTGTCTATTGCTATCGTTTTCTGTGTGATCTTGTCGCGCAGAGTCGCTGTTTTGCCGTCTGCCTGGCCGAAAAAGTGCCCGTTTTCTGCCTTATGTAAGCGTAAGCGTAATAGTAAGAGTAGGCGTAAGCGTAACTCTTATAAGTCCGAAGGTAGGGTATATACTAAGAACTTTGGGAGGTTCGAAAAATGACAACGGAGACAAAAGCAACATCGGCAAGCTGGATGGTTGAGGATATGCTTGCCGAGCAGCAGAGGATTAAGCAGGCAGCAGACCAGATGGCGGCCGGTGCCCAGGCCGAAGCCGAGAGGATAACGGCAAAGCTGCCTCTTCCGCCCGCTGCAAGCGAAGGAAAGTTTGAGGTTAGGTTCGTTCAAGCCTTGGTCGAAATCATGACCGTCCGGGCCACAGTGGCCAAGCCTGATATGGTTAAGATGCCGGAGACAGCTTACGAGCAAATTGTCCTGGTGCTCTCCTCTACAGGCCAGTTTTACTACCGTGTCACTCCGCAGGGTTGCACCTGCAAGGGCTTTGTCTACCGCGGAAAGTGCAGGCACTTTAAGGCCGCATTCCCGGAACTCGTCGCCCAACGAGAAGATGGGAACGTCTCAGAAAGCTGCCGGGAGGTTCGCCAAGTGAAGGCTCCTTCTCAAAAGTCCAAAGCCGGCCGGAAGAATACGGAATCCATTCCGGCCCTGGCCGACTCCAAGAGGGTCAAAGAGTACGAAGAATACCTGCAGAACGATCACGCCGCCCACCGGGTCCGCGAATTCCAGCCCATGGATTACAAAAATTTTTGCAAATCGGCCCACAGGCTGGAAAAGATACAAGCCCGGCTAAAAGCCCTGGGAGACGCCAGCCAGTGGGACTGCCAGGAATACAAGGACCTTGAGCGGGAAGAGAACCGCTACTGCCTCAGCCTGGGGTATTGAAAATGCAATTAGTTGATACCTCGGCCTGGCCGGTAGACGCCAATCTTCTCCTTTTTGGCCTGCTCTTCGTGACCGTGGCCCTTGTCGCCTTTGACTTGTGGTGGAAATCCTGGATCCAAGCCCCCAGGCACCGGGATATAATCAGGAGGTGGAAGCCTTGAGCCCTGCCGAGATCCTTGAGGAGGCCCTCAAGCTTTCTCTCTCCGAACAGGAGAGAATAGCAACCACGTTATCTTATCTCATCCTGGGAGAGTTGCAGACCCTGGGATATGACGACTCCGGGAGGCAAACAATATGAAGGACGTCTTCGAGGTCGTGACCGGCCAGATACTAAAGCAGCTTAACGAGGGAATAATTCCCTGGCGCCGGCCCTGGACCTCCAACGGCCCGACATCCTACGCCACCAACAAAGAATATCAGGGAATCAATACCCTCCTCTTGCAGTCGAATTATGAGAGCCCTTACTGGGTCACCTTCCGCCAGGCTCAGAAGATGGGAGGAGTCATCCGGGTCGGTGAGAAGGGCTCGCCAATCGTCTTTGTAGATCGTATGGTCAAGGAAGAGACGAACAAGGAAGGGCAAGTAGTTCTTAGGCCCATTCATTTCCTCAAATATTACACCGTCTTCAACTGGTGCCAGACCAAAGGCTTGCCGGAAAAGCTCCCTGTGGAGAGGGATAATCAGCAGATCCCGGGCGCCGAGGAGCTATTGAGGCGGAGAGGCCCCTGCATCGAAATCGACACAGAGCAGGCCTATTATCGCCCGCATAGCGATAAGATTTATCTGCCCACTCTCGACCAGTTCGAAAGCAGTGAGGCTTATTATGCAACCGCCTATCATGAGTTGACTCACTGGACGGGAGGAGCTGGGAGGCTCTGCCGGGATAGCATCAGCAACTACCACATGGGCAAGGATGTGAGGAGCCAGGAGGAGCTCACCGCCGAGATGGGCGCCGCCTTCTTCTGCCAGATTGCCGCCCTCGACACATCCCAGACCCTGCAAAACTCGACCGCCTATATTCAGTCCTGGATCCAGCATCTACAGAATAATCCTAAATGGGTCTTGAAGGCCAGCAAGCAGGCCCGCGAGGCGGTGGAGTTCGTCTTAACCGGCAAGCTTCCGGAGGGGAGAGGGCGTGCAACTGCCACGGCTTAAGACCTTCCCCGTTATTTTTGTGGCCGTCCAGGATCTCACGCTAATCGTTAGCGGCAAGACCCGGCAGAGGTGCAAGGCCCTGGGGTTCGAGGGGATGCACTTCAAATGGGATCGGGACCGGCAGAAGTGGTACGGACCGGTCAGCCGCAAGAACCTGGAGGCCCTGGACAGGTGGCCGGAGGCGGAGCTCTCCCCAGAGGTCCGGCAAGCTCTGGACGAGTTCCGGGAGGCAGAGAGGAAACGGCAGGAGTACTACGGGAGGAGGTTTTAGAGGATCCTCCATACTGCCTTGGCGGGTTACCTATTTTTATATAATTAGCAGAAACCGAGGCCTAAGGATGCCCAGGAGGCGAGGGTCTTGGCTTTCTACCGTGCCCTGAGTGGGAGGCGGAGATGAGGCCGCCCGGGGCTTTGGAGGGGGCCTTTCGGGTTGTGCCTCTGTGCCGGTTAGCTATGTTCTTAAACCAGGTGAGGAAGAACGGATGCTTGAACGCGGTTAAAGCCGCTGACTTTTTTTATTCAGGGCGATTTCATGGTAACTATTTTGTTAGTCAGGGCTAAACCGCGATATACTGGACATCTTAGCTTCTGGAGTATGTATAACCTGCAAAGATTTCATCTTTGCTCCATCCTTTTCCAGACAACCTAAATCACTTTGTCTATCTGACCATTCTATACTTTATGGAATGTATTTCGACAATTGTCCGCTATCGATTAACCCGCAACAGATAAACAGAGAACGCGATGTAGAATCCGCCGCGCAACATCAGTATTTACGAGGTCTGAATGGTATATATAATAATATTCTGGCCCTGTTAGTGGTCTTTTTAGCAGTATAGGACTGTATATACAACATGCAAATATAGTATGTGCAAGGCAAAGCGATCTATGATATAAGGCTTGATTTTCTAACCAAATCATCAATCAATTTGACCAGTTGGACCATGAACGTCCAGCTCGATATGCATATATTCGTCAATCACTTATTCGATCCTATGAGATTGATCCTTGTGGGAATACTAGTTGGTTTGCTGCTGATAGCGGCTGCTTCAGCACAACCCTCTGCTACCTATGAAGACTGGCAGAAAGCCAATGGCGGGTGGATAAAGGTTTCGAACGATCACCCATACAACACAGAACCCAACTTCCATAACTGCCCCACCCAGCCGGATTCGAGTTGCCGTGGCCTAACTACCGATTGGGAGCACGGGGTATGCATTAATGCAGTTACGTTCGCTAATTCCACGGTAGCTGCTTCGTGGACCAATCCCGGAGCTATCGTGGCCAATGATTGTGGCACTCAACAATCGGGGTATGTTGTAATCTGCCCCGATGTGACAGAATATTGGGTTCCAGCTGGGACATATACTCTTACAGAGTACCTTCATGTCTCTGAGGTCAACAACGATCCCCTGTATGTCCCCTGCCACAATGCATGGTCACTACCTTCTAAGACCGTTGTGATTACACCCGGGCAGACAGTAGATTTCGGCGACGGGTCCAATCTCATATCAAGTGCCAATACCTGCACGCCGGGGAGCTATAGTTGTGGGACTGCTGTGTCCAAGTGCCGCTGCACAATAACCGCACCCTCATCAGTCTGTTCTGGCTCGACGGATAATACAGCTTCAGTATCG
>CAIQHB010000058.1 GCA_903871465.1 uncultured Methanosarcinales archaeon | reverse complement strand
TGTGTAGTCCTGAATGTTTGGACTTTATATACTCCACTCCGATATTTACATTCTTTTTCTAGCATTTAATTCAGTCTCCATGCGATTCAAGAACATTCCCAACTTGCATCCTTCTGGTAGCCTGGCCCAGAATGCGATATCAGGCGTCTGTAGATACCACTTTGTATCAAGCGATTCATGGAACCTGACTGTGTTATACCAATTCATGAATTTGTCAAAACTATCAAACCTGGATCGATTCTTTTCGTACGTATCATTCCATTTTTCAATTTTGCCATTGACTTGAGGGCGTTTAACTGGAGCTAATATGTGACTGATTTTATTTCTCCGGAGAAAGTCTTCAAATCGGCTGTCAGCATTGCCATTTTTGTCCCGCTTGTTGGCATAGAACTGAGTCCCATGATCGGTCATCACCTCGCGAATCGATGTCAGCCACCCGAAACTATCCAAAGCCTCCTGGAGGAGTTTGATGCTGTTTTCCGTTGTCTCCGCATCGAATTCGCCACCCGCAAGAATGCACCGCGAGCTATCATCGAGAACGACGCAAACCTCTTTGCCATTGCACTTGCTGATGTGCCAATCCAGATGCACAAGGCTTAAGCTGTGATCTCGCTCCCATCGAACCCACGGCTTCCTGCGTTTTGATTTGTTTGGATTTGTCTTTGCCTGACCATGAGCCATTAACACCTTATGGATGGCATTATGCGGTATATGTTTTCCGTGCGTGAATTTTATGATCTTCTCCAGACGCCTTGCGCCGAGATTTTGCTCTTTGTTGATTCTGAGAATCAATTCCTCTGTGGCTCTATCCAATTCCTTTTTCTTTCTTCCAAATTTACTAATGTTTAGGGGCGTCTTGGTTCTGATCCAATGCATCCAGACTCGCTTTACAGTTGATTCGCTAATTTTGAGATCTTTAGCGATTGATTTGGTGCTATTGTTATTGGTTTTGTAGCGGATTATGTATCTGATTTTTTTCGAAGTTAGCTTTACGATTTTGTTCTTCTTTCCCATGCACCAGTGATGGGTATATAAAGTCAAGAGTTTCGGGACTACACAGTTCCGATAGGAAAAGCGATTAATACCTATTCCTCTTATGGGCTGCCATGCACAGTCGGATTTGGGGTCTTCCGCAGCCCGCCATGAGCCGCGAGAAGAATCTGGTGTTGATACTGCTGGCCGTTCTTGTGGCACTTGTCCTCTGGAATGCCTTCTGGTGGCTAATGCGGATTGCGATCTTCGCAGTGATAGTCTACATAATTTATCTAATTCTGAAACACTACGCTTAAAATGGCTCTCCTTCATGTGGGTTATTTGAATTAGAGTTTCCCTAGCCTAAGATAAACATAGTACGTTACGTAGTACTCTAGGACCCTCATATTCGAGTATCATGGTCGTCAATCATCCCAGTGATCGCAGTCTCAGTCATAAACTGAGTCATTTATAAATTTTTGAATTAAAATGAGTCCAATTCACCTAGGGTTCTTTCGATAGTATAACACACACTTCAGCCTTGTTTACCGCGTTTTGCAATGGAAAATTTGTAGCCTGATTTGAAATTCAATTGGAGCAATCGATTTCTTGCCTTCAGCGCAAATCTATAAACACGATGCAACAACGGTCTTCGCGATTCAATGCTACTAAAAGAGGCTTCCTGTGAACTCGATTTGACATATTTTTCTAGTGTAAGTTCGAGCAAAGCTTTATTCTCCTACTGCAAAAATCCGTGAGGAAATAATTAGATTGATATATCCAAAAACTTAATATGTATTTATGCAATGTGCATATCTATGGCTAAAGAGAATCCGCCCTTGAGGGAGAAGAATCACGGGTGCACAATATTCGCTGTGACGCCCGGAGCCTGCGCCGAGGGATCGATGTTCACCGGTCATACTAACGATGGATTCGGTCCATGCGTTGTCGGCCATGAGCTATCAGATGAGGGGAACAAGCTCGTTTACATTCCAGCTGCTGACCACCTGCAGGGTGCCAAGCGCACGGTCCACTATGATCCTAACTCAGGCTCAGACGATCAGTCAGGCGGCGGTAAGACCGATCACGTTGTATCATACATTGACGAGGTCAACCATACATACGGCTATCTGACTGGAAGCTATGGCATAATGAACGAGCACCAGCTCATGTGCTCGGAGTGCACTGACTTTGCCAAGATGCAGCCAGATTATGTTCCTGCAGAGCGGATCTTCTACAGCTCTGAGCTCTCCAACATCGCCCTGGAGAGGTGCACTCAAGCCAGGGAGGCTGTAGAGCTGGTTGGAAGGCTGATAGATCAGTTCGGCGTATATGGCACGGGCGAGACTCTCATCTTTGCTGACCCGAGGGAAGCCTGGGTATTGGAGATGTGCGGTTGCACAGTGGATGGTTGCAAAGGCCTCTGGGTGGCAAAGAAAGTGCCGGATGGCCAGGTCTTCGTGGCTTCAAACACATTCCGGATAAGAGATGTGGATACCAAAGATCCTGATATGCTTTATTCCTGCAAGCTTCATGATGTTGCTATTTCCAAGGGATGGTGGGATGGAAAAGGCATGCTCGACTGGCTGTATACATTCTCAACAGGAGAGTACTCCCACCCCTACTACTCTCTCGCCCGCTTGTGGAGCGTCTACCGCCGCCTGTCTCCGTCCAAAAGCTTCAGCCCCTACGTCAAGGACAGCTGGTCACGCGACTATCCCTTTTCTCTGGTGCCGGACCAGAAGCTGACGGCCAAAGATACCTTCCAGATCTTCAGGGATCATTATGAGGGAACTGTTTTTGATCTGACCACGGGCCTTGCGGCTGGTCCCTATGGCAACCCTTACCGCGATGATGGACAATTCGATTCGCATGAGGCCTTCTTGCCAGGAGAGATCAAACCAGGTTCATGGCCGAGGCCGGTATCTGCCATATTCTGCAGCTACAGCTATGTCACACAGGGACGGAGCCGGCTTCCAGATCCAGTTGGCGGGATATGTTGGTTCGGATTTGCCCAGCCTTCTGAGACCTGCTACATTCCTGTCTATGCAGGAGCAGACTCGCTCCCTGCAGAGCTCAATTGTGGAAGAAGGTCCATCTTCGACCGCAAATCCGCCTGGTGGGCCTTCAACTTCGTCGCCAACTGGGCAATGCTTCGTTACTGCCACATGATCAAGGACATAAGGTCAGAGCAGTGCAGGATTGAAGAGGAGGAGCTCTTCAAGCAGACGGAGATAGAAGAGACGGCCAGGAACATCTACGAGTCCAAGGGAAGCAAAGCCTGCGGCAAGCTCCTGACCGATTACAGCAGCAGAAATGCCCTGTCAGTCATCAGCCGCTGGTGGAATCTCTCTGACTCGCTCATAGTGAAATACAGCAACGGATTGGTCAATGAAGTCCAGAACGGGGTGATTTCGAGCACAAAGCAAGGTTATCCCGAAGAATGGCTGGGCAAGGTAGGATACCAGTATGGCCCCAGAATATACCAGTACCAAGAGCTTCAGGAAGTAGGATGTGTCCGATATGTCGGCAAGACTGAGATGACAGAGCCCGGCTCTGAATTGGAATACATAAAAGAGCACCAGACCTGTCAGCGAGAGATGGTCAGGAAAGAGCCGATGACGACTTTGAGGGAACAGTAGAGGTGAAAGATAATGTCGCATAAACTTTCGATTTTGATCATCTCCGGTGGGAGTGAAGATGCAGGGTCTGCCTCTATTCTGGCAATGAACCGATTGGATGAGGCTATCAAAAGCCTGGGGTATCAGACTCTTATAGCTACCACTCCAGGCGATGGAAAAAGCCTGGTCAAATCCTACCATGGCTTTGGATGCGTCTTACTGGATTGGGACCTGCCAGGAGGCGGCAGCTTCTGTCAGAGGGCTGCTGAAGATATAATCTGCGCTATCAGGGATATGGATAGAAGGCTACCCATATTCCTCATCGCCGATAAGACACAGCTACAGGATATTCCTCTGGATGTTGTTAAGGAGGTGCACGAGTACATCTACCTGGGCCAGGACACGCCTGACTTCATAGCTGGCAGGGTGGACTTTGCCTCCAGACGCTATTACGAGGGCCTTCTGCCACCTTACTTCAGAGAGCTCAAAAAGTTCACTGAGGACGCAGCCTACAGCTGGGATGCGCCAGGTCATATGGGTGGCGTGGCATACCTCAAGCATCCTGTGGGCATGGAGTTTCACAGGTTCTTTGGCGAGAACATCATGCGCGCCGACATAGGGATCTCAACTTCGCAGATGGGGGACTGGCTCGAGCATATAGGCCCTTCAAATGAGTCTGAATGCAATGCAGCCCGCATCTTTGGCGCTCAATGGACCTTCTATGTGCTTGGCGGGTCGTCGACCTCAAACCGAATAGTCTGCCAGGGTGCAATAGGCGCAGAGGAGATGGTTGTGGCCGACCGCAACTGTCACAAGTCGCTCAACCATGGCCTGACCATCAGCAGGGCAAGGGCCGTCTACCTGAAGCCAACTCGCAACAGCTTTGGCATGATCGGGCTCATCCCTCTCAGATACTTCGAGCCGGACTACATCAAACAGCTGATTGATAGGAGCAAGCTCAAAGAAGGTGCAGTCTCATTAGAGCCTTCGTACGCTGTGGTGACCAATTGCACTTATGACGGCTTCTGCTATGATGTCAATGCAGTAGTGGACAACCTCTCCAAAAGCGTTCCTCGTGTCCACTTCGACGAGGCCTGGTACGCCTATGCCAAGTTCCATCCCCTCTATTGTGGCCGATTTGCTATGGGCCTGGAGGATAAGGCAGATCTTCCGACACTATTCGCAGTGCAGTCAACGCACAAGATGCTGCCGGCCTTCTCAATGGCCTCAATGATCCACGTCAAGGTCAATGAGTCCCGGGCAAGACTGGATCACGACCAATTCAATGAGGCATTCATGATGCACGGCACCACATCACCCTTCTATCCCATGATCGCCTCTATTGATGTGGCTACATCTATGATGGACGAGCCCGCCGGACGAACGATGATGGACGAGACCGTCAGGGATGCTATAGGCCTGCGAAAAGCCATTGCCTCTGTTGCAAATCGCATCATGGCCAGCGACAATAAGGATAAATGGTTCTTCAGCTGCTACCAGCCTGAAAGGATAACCGATCCAAAGCCGCCAAAGCACCACTACGACTTTGTGGATGCCCCGGATGATCTTCTGGCAAACTTGCCATCATGCTGGGCGCTGATGCCTGGAGATTCATGGCACGGATTCAAGAAGGAAGACCTGTCTGGAGACGGCTACTGCATGCTCGACCCCACAAAGGTGACCATTCTCTGTCCTGGCATGGATTCTCAGGGTCACATCTCTGAATTGGGCATTCCTGGCACCATCCTCACCCGCTTCCTGGACTCACGACGCATTGAGATCGCAAGGACGGGAGATTACACAGTGTTGGTGCTCTTTTCTGTCGGGACCAGCAAAGGCAAGTGGGGAACCCTCATCGAGGCGCTTCTCGAGTTCAAGCGCCTGTACGATGGCGGTGCTAGCGTTGCAGAAGTGCTGCCTGAGCTTGCTGAAAAATATCCAGACAGATATGGTTGGGATTCAGACGGTCAGCCGATAATGACACTCAAGGAGCTTTGCCAGGGTATGCATTCTGCAATGTGTGATCTGGAATTACCTGGCCTTCTCAATGAAGCCTGCGACGACATTCCCCAAGCGGAGTACTCGTCGGCAGAGACGTACCAGATGCTGGTACGCTACAAGACTGAGAGGGTAAAGATCTCGGTGATGGCCGCTGATCGGATCGCTGGACACATGCTTGTGCCCTATCCTCCCGGAATACCCATACTGATGCCAGGCGAGCCCCTTAAGGTGAAAGGTCCTCATGTCAAATTCCTGTTAGCGCTCGAGAAGTTCAACCTCCGCTTCCCGGGTTTCGAGCGCGAGATCCATGGGATAGAGACCGATGATGAAGGCAGCTTCTGGTTGCGATGTGTGGTTGAAGAATCTGAAAGAGGTCTATCAGAAGATCGTGGACTTCTGGCTGCAGCTCCAGTATTCAAACCGAAGATGCGCTTGCGTTCGATGGCGAGTTCCATCAAGAGAGGCCGCTCTTAAAGGTTAGTGGGCGAAGGATGACATGCGGCTGATTCCAGGATGTCTCAAACAGCCATTATCCATTCCAGGATCAGCCGACATTTCGGCCTGCCTGACATCGATTGAATTAATGCTGTTTTACGCTTGATGCCCGTCAAAAGCTCTCGGTGCGGCTAAGCAAGCCTTTCGACCTGTGATCCGGCCAGAGCGCCAGGGCCGTTTCCAGGTCCTTTCTCGTGTTCAGGTTGAAGAAGCTGAGAAGATCGGGGTCAAGCGGCCGAAGCTGATCTACAGGGACGCGGTTGACGCAGAGCTCCTGCAGTGGAACGTGAATTCTCCGTTCTCCATTTTCCAGCGCCCTAATGCATGCGATCTGCATCTTCTCTCGATCATAAACCGAGTGAAGCGGCTCGAAAAATCCATTGGGCTGCACAGGAACGGCGGCTTCATACGCAACCGAATCATCAGACAATTCATCCGCCAGCTCATAGAGCCTGTCGATCACTTCCAATTTCAAGAACGGCAAATCGCATCCGGTGGCAAATGCAAGCCTACCCCTGGCGCGTCTCATACCGGCTTCCAGGCCCGCCACCGGCCCAAATCCAGGGATGCTATCCCAGGTGAAGAAGGCTTTTGGAGGCGGATTTGATCCTGCATCAGCATTCGATTCGAAAATGATCCTCTCCAGGCTCTCTGCATGTCTACGGTCTCTGGCAACTATTATCACTTCATCCGTTGCCTGGGAGAGAATCTCTACAGTCCAGCAGATGAGCGGCTTATCGTCAAACGCCAGGAGCGACTTTTCCGCGCCCAGTCGAAGGCTGCTGCCCCCCGCCAGTATCACTGCGGATCGCATAGCCTCCAACCGCTCTTCTGGCAGTCCACCTCCAGCGCTTTTTGCAGAGCCCCATTTGGGTCCGAGGGCATTTTGTCGCTCTTCAGGATCATGTGCTGGCGACTCACCGAGGCCGTCCTGTCCCCGGCCTCTACAAAGATGCTCTTTATGAGGTCCTCATTCACCCTTCCTCCGGCCCGGGCGACGCTTGATCCGGCAAGCTCCTGTGTGAATCGGTTTCCAAAAACCACGCATCCTACGCCACCGCGGGCTCTGATCCGGGCCTCGCGGCCTGTGATGTCTACTTCCAGGCTGGCTCCTGGTGCAAGATAGATCCTCCTGCGTCGCTCTTGCCGTCTGGACAGTTCTGTGACCTCACCCACCAGCAAATCACCGATCCTCCAGACCTTCTCTTTTTCATCCGAGACCTGCAAAGTGGCTCCCAGCTCTGCGGCTCTGGCCTGCAGGGCCTCATCATTCTTGATCCGGCCACCGTAGAGCTCGTCTTCTAGCTTTTGGCAGCTGCCCGAAAAAGTGATGCAGCGCCTGTCGCCTCCGATTACCGCCTCCCGGCTTCCTGCCAGCGCAATGATCAGGGACATCTTCAAGACCTTCTGCTTCTCTTTTACTAATCCGTCGGATTGTTCTGATTCTGATTCTCGGTCGCCTGCAGAGTCTGGCGAAGCAGCATGGCTACAGTGAGCGGCCCGACGCCTCCCGGTACGGGCGTTATAGCCGCTGCTACCTCCGACACTTTATCGAAGTCCACGTCGCCCACAGTCTTATCTCCCACGCGGTTGATGCCCACATCAAAGACATAAGCACCGGATTTCACCATCTCCTTCTTGATGAGCCCCGGAACTCCTGCCGCCACTACTAATATCTCGGCATCGCGCGTGTGCCTGGCCAGATCTCCGGTGAAGACATGACAGACCTGAACCGTAGCATTGCGATTGAGCATCATGGCTGCCAGAGGTTTGCCCACTACATTGCTGTGGCCCACGATCACGACCTCGGCTCCCTCCAGCTTCTTCCCCAGACGCTCCAGAGCGTAGATGATGCCCAGCGGCGTGCAGGGCACCAGCAACTCAACTCCGAGAAGCAGCGCGCCCATATTCTGAGGATGGAATCCGTCCACATCCTTCTCAGGTCGAATGGTCATCATGGCCCTTTGAGGGCTCAGGCCCCGAGGCAGAGGCAGCTGCAGGAGTATGCCGTTTATGTCGGACCTCGAGTTGAGCTCCTGGATCCTGGCGATGAGATCAATCTCTGTACTTTCCGGGGGAAGGACCACGTTCTCGGAGCGGATGCCTACCCGGGAACAGGCGGAATGCTTGAGCCGGATGTACATCTGTGAAGCCGGATTCTCCCCCACCAGAACCGTAGCCAGACCCGGTACAATTCCTCGTTTTGCCAGCTTCTTTGCTCTCTCTCTTGCATCGACTTCGACGTCTGAGGCCAACGCTTTTCCATCAATTATCGTTGTCAGTTCGATCACACCATATCAAGATACAGCGGGAACTGGTCGCACAGCTCTCTGACCTCTGAACGCACCGATGATATTGTCTCCTCATTCTCGATATCGCGGAGCACGGTGGTGATCATGTCGGCGATCTGGACCATCTGCGATTCACGCATTCCCCGGGTGGTCATGGCTGGAGTGCCGATGCGAATGCCGCTGGTGACAAAAGGAGTGGCCGGGTCGAATGGAATCATGTTCTTGTTGAGAGTGATTCCTGCCCTCTCCAGAGTCTCATCTGCAACCTTGCCGGTAATGCCTTCTTTGATCAGTTTGACCAGCATGAGATGGTTGTCAGTGCCGCCCGAGACCAGCTCGAACCTATTTTCCAATAATCGTTCCGCCAGAGCTTTGGCGTTCTTGACCACCTGGAACTGATATTCTTTGAACTCCGGAGCCAGAGCTTCCTTGAAAGCCACGGCTTTTGCGGCTATGGCATGCATGAAAGGCCCGCCTTGAGTCCCGGGAAAAACCGAGCGGTCCACGGCTGGCGCGAGCTCCTCTCTGCACATGATGAGGGCGCCTCTAGGCCCGCGCAGGGTCTTATGAGTGGTAGTCGTAACTATGTCCGAGTAGGGCACAGGTGAGGGATGCGCGCCCACCGCACAAAGGCCCGCAATATGGGCGATATCGGCCATAACTTTGGCTCCTACCTCATCTGCGATCTCTCGGACGACTTTGAAATCGATGGTTCTGGGATAGCTGGAAGCGCCAACAACAATGAGCTGGGGCTTGTTCTTTCTGGCAATATCCGCCATCTCGGAGTAGTCCAGCATCTCGGTCTCCAGTGAGACGCTGTAGGGTACAATCTTGTACATCTTTCCTGAGAAGTTCACCGGGCTGCCGTGAGAGAGGTGACCGCCATGGGCTAGATTCATGCCCATAATGGTGTCGCCGAGTTTCAGCACAGCGAAATAGGCGGCCATGTTGGCCTGGGTGCCGCTGTGCGGCTGGACGTTCACGTGTTCAGCACCAAAGAGCTTCTTGCAGCGTTCGCGTGCCAGCTCCTCAGCCACGTCTACGCATCCGGTGCCGCGGTAGTAGCGTTTGCCTGGGTAGCCTTCCGCATACTTGTTGGTCATGATGCAGCCCTGGGCTTCCATGACCGCTCTACTTGCGAAGTTCTCTGATGCAATCAGAATGATGTTATTTCGCTGCCGCTCCAGCTCAGCCTGGATTGCGGCTGCGATTTGGGGATCTTCCACACTTAATGGTTTCAAATCAAATCACCGGTATGAACTAGCGAGATTGGAGGAGATGTAATGAGGAGGGCAAAATAGATTATGGTGAAAGCCCGATTTTCCCGGGTCCTTCTCCTCGGAAGCTACCAGGGATTAAGCCACTGAATCCTGCCCTCTCTTGCAACCATAACTCTTTATTAGTTCCATTCATTGCCATAAGGATGCTAAAGCGCGCCAGGATCATCGCCGACTACCAGTTTGGCAGGGGAGCGGGTGCCGCCCTATTTCCCGATGACACAACCTATAGCCTCTCCAAGACGCGCCGGCTGAGATATCTCTACACCGGAAAGGAGAGGATTGCCACAGTTCGGGCCAGTGACAACCTTTTGACTCTAAGTATGTTGGGCGCCAAAAGGCTGCATGATCTATTCGAGAGCCCGCGGCTCAGAGTCGTGGCCTCGGACGATGCCGCGCCCTTTGTTGCCAAAGGCGGGAACGTCTTTGCCAAGCACGTCTTAAGCGTAGACCCCGAGATTCGTGCTGGGGAAGAGGTGTTGGTAGTGGACTCCGGAAATCGATTGCTGGCCACAGGCACGGCTGTGCTCGCGCCCGAGGAGATGCTGCAGATCAAGCGGGGCCTGGCGGTGCAGGCCAGAAAGGCGGCAGAGCACTGAATCAATGGCATTGGCCGCCTTACAAAGACCGGAATCGACGGCATATCGATTCTATTTTGCTTGATTCAAGTATTAGCTGACAAGTAGCTATAAGTCGACCTGAAATGCCTGATATTTTCCACCACTCTTGCCAACTCATTCAGGTTCACAGGCTCGGATATGTAATCGTCCCTGCCAGCTTCCAGGCACCCCTCGATACCCCGGTTCTTCCGGGCAATTATAAACATGTTCTCAAACTTATCAATACTTCCAAGAGTCTATCTTGTCTCTGAGCGAATTATTATGTCTTGACTAAGAGAGACACAAAAGACAGCGGTTAGAACCTATTCGAATTATTATGTTTAGACCAAAAAAAGATAAAAAAGAAAGCGGTTAGGACCTATTCGAAGTCCTCTCCGCCCATGCCGCCAGGCATACCGCCGGGCATTCCGCCCGCGCCGCCCGGTCCTCCGGACTTGGATGCGATGACGTCGTCAATGCGCAGAATCATGACTGCGGCTTCTGCTGCAGAATTGATGGCCTGGGTCTTTACTCTCAATGGCTCGACCACTCCCAGCTTCAGCATGTCAACAGGCTTGCCGGTATCCATATCAAGACCTGCAGTCTTCACACCCTTCTCATGCTGGCTGCGCAGAGATACGAGTGTATCGATCTGATCCAAGCCGGCATTCTCGGCCAGGGTCTTGGGTATGATCTCCATGGCATCTGCAAAGGATTCAATGGCCAACTGCTCGCGGCCTCCCACGGTTGAGGCATAAGCTCGCAGCCTCAGAGCCAGCTCTACTTCCGGTGCTCCTCCGCCGGCGACAAGCATCTTATCCTCGACGGCTACTCCCACAACCCGGAGGGCGTCCTCCATGGCTCGGTCCAGCTCATCGACCACGTGCTCGGTTCCGCCACGCAGGATTATGGAGACTGACTTGGGATTGTGGCACTCTTCCACAAAGGTCATCTTCTCATCTGAGACCTTTCTCTCCTCGACAAGACCTGCCTTTCCCAGGTCCTCGTTGGAGATCTCATGGATGCTGGTGACAACCCTTGCGCCTGTGGCACGGGCGAGCTTCTCCATGTCGCTTTTCTTGACGCGGCGCACGGTATAGATGCCGGCCTTGGCCAGATAGTGCTGAGCCAGGTCGTCTATGCCCTTCTGGACGAATAGCACATTCGCACCGGAGGCTGCAATCTTATCAACCATGCCCTTGAGCATAGTCTCCTCCTGGTCCAGGAATGCCTGAAGTTGATCAGGGGAGGTGATCTGAATCTTGGCATCGACCTCGGTCTTCTCAATCTCCACAGCCGCATTAAGCAGAGCGATCTTGGCATCGATGACCTTCTTCGGCATGCTGGGATGGAGTCTATCCTTGTCGATAACCACACCGCTAATGAGAACCGAGTCGCCTATGCTTCCGCCGACTTTCTTCTCCACTGTTATGTTGTCGGTGTCGACAGATCCATCTTCATCCACAACTGCTTTGATGGCATTGACGGCAATAGTTGCCAGATCATCCCGGGCAGCTTGAGAGCCCTTGCCGGTCATAGCTGTGATGGCTATCTTCCTTAGAAGGTCTTCATCCTTTACGGTGACCTTTACTGCCAAGGTCTGCAGGATCTCCATGGACTTTTCGGCTGCAGCCCTATAGCCTGCTGCGATAACTGTAGGATGGATCTCTTGTTCCAGCAGCTCTTCGGCCTGCTTGAGAAGCTCTCCGGCGAGGACCACCGCAGTGGTAGTTCCATCTCCAACCTCGGTGTCCTGAGTCTTGGCAATCTCCACCATCATCTTGGCGGCAGGGTGCTCAATATCCATTTCCTTGAGGATGGTGACGCCGTCATTGGTTATTACCACGTCTCCCATGGTGTCTACCAGCATCTTGTCCATGCCCTTGGGGCCAAGAGTGGTTCTTACGGCACCAGCCACGGCCTTGGCGGCCATGATATTCGATCTTTGTGCCTCTCTTCCAGCAGTTCTCTGGCTGCCTTCCCTAAGTATGTAAATAGGGCTCCCGTTAAATTGTCCTGCCAATTAATTACCTCAATAGCGATTCAATTGCGATTCAATTCTTATAGCTAACCAATGTTTGAGGTTCTATATAAATACATACTACTAGCTTTGATTTTCAAAGATTGAAAAACAGGGATATGTCAGAATGCCGGCAACTTGAACCCAAATGCGCGAAGATGGATTGAAAACTTTATCTTTGGAACTTTTTAGTTTATGTAATGTACTTATATAGCTGGGAATCGATATAGCTTAATACATTCTATTAAACGACCGTCCCAAATCGGGGATGAAGCCAATGCCGATAAGAAAATATTTAAAGAGAGCAGCTTTTTGGAGTTTAGGAGCCGATAATGACCTGTGATTATTGTACCAGAGCACCTGCGGGCGCATGCGTGGGTGAGGCGTTCTGTGCATCTCTCCATATGTCTGATGAGGACGCCTGCGAGCTGGCGGCGACGATCTGCCTCTCCTGGTGGCAGAAGAGAGATGAAGAGATTGAATTGGATGATATGATTTGGGAGATGTCGGAGCAAAGAATAAATGACCTGGCGACGGACCCTAAGGTGGCTAAGGCGTATCTGGCCGAGAGGAAGGAGGAACGATCGCGCTTTTGATGGTTGCCAATTCAGGAGCAAGATCGATCATTTCAGGTGTTAAGATGCATTCCTGCATTATCAAATTATTCTAATCAATGTTTAATAACTACTATTATTTTAAATAGTGTAAATAATATTCATAGGCGCATGAAACTGACTGCCTTGCTCAACTTGGCATTTCCCGCCTCTCATTCCCGGATTAAGATAAGATTAAATATTTTAAGCCCTATTTCTATTTAGGATCGCCTCAATAGCGCGTAATGAGGGATCACAAAATTGAGGTTCGACTATGAGTTTCCTGATAGATCCTCCTCTGCTTTTTCTTTCCGGCCTTGCCATTTACTTTTTAGGTAGAAGGCTTGATTGGAGCAGGCACGCCAAGATCGTAGTGGGAATTGCGATTGCTTTGATGTTCATCATCTTCAGCGCCCTTCTATGTACAGACCTAATTCGCTGCCCGTTCCCATTCTTCTCAGGAAGGGCTTCTGAATTTATGTTACATACTAACCTCACCGGCATCAGAAATTCAGATATTCCTGCGATAATTGAGGCTTTTTTGTTTCTGCTCTACCCTGTATGGATCTTTGCCGGATACGCATCAGCCCTTCTCATTGAGAAGAAGAGACGCTTCTCCAAAGAGACCTATACATATTCCAGTGTCAAGAGCAAAAACAGGATCCGAACAAAAATCGATGAACCCAGTGCCGATGGAAGCGCCGAAAGAAAGCACGAGATTGCTCGATCAATATATGCCGTCATCAGGGGAAATGACCCCAAAAAATGCGTGCAAGATGCCATAAACGCCTTGGGCGGCATCGGCAAGTTCGTGAAAAACGGCGACAAGGTTCTGGTCAAAGTCAACATCTGTGGGGGTGTTCCTGAGATCAAAGGGTCCTATACCAGCACCATTGTAGCAGGTGAGCTGGTGGATTTGATCCGATCCGCAGGCGGAGAGCCTATTTTGGCAGACGCCGATATGATCTGGACCAAGTTCTGGCAGGCGGCCAAGGATTCCGGTTGGGTGGATTGGGCTAAAGAGAAAGGAGTTCGTCTCATGAACCTCTCTGAGACAAAGATTGTGAACTTCGACTTCGGAAAAGACAGCGTCTTGGGCATCGAGAAGGTCTCTATGGAATGCATCAATGCCGATGTAATAATCTCCGTTCCAACCATGAAGACCCATCTTCTTACCGGAGTCACTTTGGGCATGAAGAATATGTACGGAACCTTCCCGGATGTGGACAAGGCGAAGTATCACCGCAAGGGCATCGAACAGACCATCTATGAGGTGAATCATGCTTTCACACCCAGCCTTGTGGTGATTGACGGCAGCATTGGCGGAGAAGCCGTAGGACCCCTGTCCACAAGACCGCTATCCTTCGAGACCATCATCGCTTCCAATGATGTGGTCATGGCCGACTCTATTGCCTGCCAAATTATGGGCTACGATCCAATGAACGTGGTTCATTTAAAAATAGCCCAGGAATCCGGCCTTGGCAATGCCAGAGCAAAGTTTGATCTCGACCGATTGCCCTACAGCCATCCGGGAGGAAAAGACGGAAACTGGGACCGTCCTGATCCATCGGTCAAGGATTTTTACGAATGGGGGATCGAACTTCTCATGAAGCTGCCCGGCTGGGAGACCCTATTCAACATCGGCGCAGACTTCTTCCTGTATGATCTGAGCCGCATGCCGGTATTTTGTTACCTGACTCCCGCCCTTCTCAAGCTGATGAATGATATCGTTTACCTGAATCTTAAAGACCTCAAGGATACAGAGCAGGATATTGCCAGGAGAAAGACCAATATCGCAATAGTGCTTCTAGTAGCCCTGGCATCTGGGTCGGGCTACTATTCAGATGGATACATCCGGCATTCCAGTCTTTTATTTGAACTGAGCTACCTGGCGGCCATCGCAGTAGCCCTGGTGGCGGCAGCAAGGATGAAAACAAAAAACCTGGCCGCTCTGGTGCTTTCCTCCGCGCTTGTCTCTGTCGTTGTCGAGCATACCAACGTTTCCGCCGGGCTGCTCGCTTATTCCGGGAGCCCGGATGTATCTCTCTTCGTCGTTTCGGGATGGATTCTGATGATGGTTGTCATTCTGCAGCTATCGGATCTCTCCATGAAATGGCTTCCAGGCCTTGGCATATTCAAAAATATGCAGGGCTGGAGCATCTTGCCTTTTGTCATCACTTTCATAGTCTTTGCCCTTTTCTTCTATTGGGAAGGGTATCTGGCGATCTGTGGAAGAGAGGTTCTGGAGATGTATGGTGTCATGGCAGTAATAGGTCTAGTTTATTCCTGGAGACATTCGATTGAATGGAATGCTTCCATTATGGTAGTCGGCCTTGTTGTTGGGGGGTACATGGAATTGATCGGCTCTATGGCGGGGCTATGGCATTATCACTTCATGGAACCTCTTGCAATTTTCATTGCGCTAAGTTGGCCTATAAATACCTGGACTATTCATGGATTGATTTATCTCTTGGGCATAGATCTGGGGAAATACAAGGAGAGATACCTGCTGCCCAAGAGGGCGGGGTTGAATGGTTCATGAATATAAAGCAAATTGATTTGCCATCCCCTCCCAACCTTTTTGCTTCTACTGATCCCATAGGCTGAAGACAAGGATAACATAGGAGGGTTGCAAAGGTATCTCCCCCCGGCATTTAATTGGGTATACGTCCGGGGTGGCCCATTTGGAAAGATCGAGGGCGTTGAAGGCTGAGTTTTCATGAAAAGAACGGCATTTGATTTTGAGCTCAGAAGGAAGCTCTTGCATTCGTTTTTTGGCCTATTTTTGATATCGGTTCTATTTTACTCCGGCCGCAAAAATTTGATTATTCTCTTGAGTCTTCTGCTCCTCTTGGGATCAATTATGGTTGTGTGGAGAGTACAGGGTCGAAAAATTCCGGTCGCCGACTGGTTTGAGGAGACATTCGAAAGAGAGAATGTCAGATTTCCCGGCTATGGAGCCTTCTGGTATGTTGTAGGGACCCTGCTGGCCGCTTTATTTCTTGGCGCCTCCAATGAAATCGCAGCCGCAATTTTGACTCTTGCCCTGGGTGATTCCGCGGCCACGGTCTTTGGAGTCAGAGCTTGCCATCCGCTTCCCTATAATAGATGCAAGACGGTTGAAGGCTCTCTCGCCTTCTTCGTCTTTTCCCTTCCCGTCTGTCTGTTTGTAGGTTGGGTTGGAGTTGCGCTAGCCGCTCTCACCGCAATTGTGGAAGGGTTGACCTTGCCAGTTGATGACAATCTCGCCGTTCCAGTCGTCGCCGCATTGTTCTTTCTAATATTATGATCTGCGTTCGACTCTTACCTGGAAGTATTAAGCGATATACGAGACGCTCGACCTATCGAATCCTTCCACCAGTTCGAGTCCGGTATCGTCCGGCTTCCAGGATACATCGGGATAAGCCAGGTGCTTAATGAAGCCTACCGTATTGGCAGCCATTTGAGTGGCCAGGTGCTCTTCTCCGAGAGCCTCTTTTGTGATATGATGAACCTTGGAGCGAACTATCGCTTCATCCAGGTAACCCAGGGAGTGGATATACTCATGCAGCAGCACATGAAAGACATAGGGCTTATAGAGCTCGGGCCTAGTTTCCTTGATCCTTTGCAGCGGAATCTTATTCAGGACGATGACATTTGATCCTGTGGTGAAGAAGCCGCCGAAGAATCCCTGGGGATGGTTGCCCAGGTTAGCCATGCCTAGCATCAACCCTCCTCTGCACTTACCTGTGCTGTTCAGTACCAGTGATTTGACAACTTCGAAAATGTCCGCCAGGGACTTTGCTTCATCCAACCGGGATCCGTAATCAATCCTCATTCTAATTCCGTGTTGTTAAGTCTAAGTATATAATACTAACCTAAAGTTACTGATTGTTAAAATTCTTGATTTTCTATAATTCTAATAGATAGATAAAGCCTGACATCTCTGCTAATACTCGCTTGCCTCTCATTCTCTCTGCTTTAGCATCTCCTTCTCCAGGCCTATCTCCATCCAGGCCCAGGCCCAAATCACAGCTTCGAAGGCTCTGATGAGATCCTTTTTTTCCAGGAAATAATGGGAGTCGCGAATGTAGGCAGAGACGTTGTCCAGGAAATGCTCATCACCGGATATTTGGCAATAGAGCTCTTCTGCTTTCTTCAGCCATTTCAATGTCTCCATCTGCAGATCTTCTTCCAGACTCTTTTCCGGATCCATATCGGTCTCTTTTGGGCTCATGCCCCGGCACAGCTCATTTCAAGCGTCCCGGCGGCGATCATTATGGGATTCCATGACCTTGGTCACCCGGCTCTCATCCACCTCGACCAGGACCATGGTCTTGACGGCATAACCCTTGGACTTCAGTCTCTCCACACCGTCTCCTCGCTGCACCACTATTACCACATCGACAACTGTCGCCCCAGCGATCTTGAGGGATTCCAGCGTGGCGAGAAGAGTTCCACCTGTGCTGATCACATCGTCCACCACGATGACCCGATCGCCTTTTTCTATTCCGTTTAGAAAGAGCTGCGATTTGGAGTAGCCGGTCTTCTGGCTGATTTCGATCTCGCCGGGAAGTCCGTATTTACGTTTGCGTATTATCACCAGGGGAATATCGGTGATAATGGAGAGGCCAATGCCGATAGGAATTCCCATAGCCTCAACGGTCACAATTTTGTCCACCTCCAGGTCGGCAATGCGCACGATGTTGGCTGTAACCTCCCGGATAAGGTCCGGCCTGACCTCGGGCACGCCGTCTGTGATGGGATGTATGAAGTAGTTGTAGCTGCCCCGCTTGAATATGGGAGCCTCCAGCAATGATTTCTTGAGCCTTTCCAGCATAGATGAGCCTCAATTCAGAATCCTGGCGAAAGAATTGCTATTCCAGACCATAAAGATGTTGGATGGCTGGCCGAACATTGGCCTTGAAAAATCGGGAAACGATCATTGGCGGGCTCGGTCAAAAGCCTCGACTGCCAACACCACGCTTTGCCAATCAGGGCAATATGATACTTGATTTGAGTAGCTCTCGATATCCATGCCATTCAGGCTCCAGGGGTGCTGGAACAGAATTCCATGTCGATTGGGGTCGCTCTTGACAAATTCTACGATATTCATGTCGAGGTCGTCAATCAACACATCTGAAGGTATGTTATGCTTGGAGCCTGTACTTGCAGAATGGTATTGCTTCAGGCTTGGGAAATGAGCACTCAGCCACTGCTTTGTGGCCACCTCTGAATTGGGCCTTCTGGCTGTCACCACAAATACATCATGCCGGAAGAGCCGTTTTATGGCGTTTTGCGAACCCTCAATTAAAGGCACTTGCAGCACGTATTCCGGGTCGGACAACAGCTTTCCGATCTCAGTCCAGATCTCGATTCCCCCGAAGCTCCAGTGGGCACGATCAATATCGCTTTTGGAATACTTTAACCCGTATTCTCTTTCAATCACTTTCAGGACGGCTCCGACTTGATCTGCCAATACCCCGTCAATATCCACAGCGATCTTCAACTCAGGCCTCCATAGAGTTCGAGCTGAATTACCGAACTAATACACTACATGATAAACCTTTCAGCCGGGAAAACTACGGGCGATCACGATTGAGCGATTCATGTAGTTCGCTGGCAAACATGGCGTTACGGAACTATGAAATAGAATAATGTCGGATATCTTGACAAGCGAGTTGCTGATTGGCAAAAAAAGGAGATTGATATTTGCTAGGATCAGACGCACGGCAGCCAATCAACGCTGATGGCTCCGCAGGTAGAGTTGCCCCATAGCTGGATGAACTTCTCAATGGAGAAGACACCGGTGAGGTCTTCGACACTGCGGCCATATTCGGCATGGCGTCCCTTGAGCTGGTTGTCAGCGTTGGGGTCCCTGGAGATCCACCCAATGTGGGCAACGCCGATGACATTGCTGTTCAGGTTAGCCTCGAGAACACCGGTGCAACAAGCTGGGCAGTTTCCATCACGAGGATAAAGCGGGCCTTCAATTCCACCAAGAGTGTCGCCGTATCCTCTGGTCTTGACCTCGGTGGTCTTCTGCAAGTGCTCAGCATGGGTGTACATCTCAGTCAGCACAGCGCCGATCCTGTAGTTCTGCACGCACAGTTTCTCAACCCACTTCTGGTCGTAAGTACCGGTCTGATAAGACACGGGCATGTACTCGAACTCAGCTTCCTTGGTGAAGTTGATGTAATCCATGGGGCATGCAGTTCCGGTTGGGAATGCACATCCTCCATCTCCCTGATACGGATATCCAATTGGAACCCAAGCCCCTTTTGTTAGTCCGTACGGCCAATCGGCGTTTGGCATAACAGGTGGCAAGTTGTCGACGAAGCCTTCAAATCGTTCAAGTTGTCTCTCGGCTTCAAGTTCAGTCCTCTCGGTGATGACATTACCGGAGCCGGCCTCCTTCTCCACAAGCTTCTGACCGTTAAAGCCGGTCTGAGTAGAGATGATCATCTCTACGTTCTTGTAGCCTACACCATTGACAGATGCTTTTTCGTACATGTAGTTGGCAGATTCTGCCATACCAATTAGCGCAATAGCTAATACCGCCAAAATTAGGAGTTTCTTCGTTTCGTTCCCTCCTTGTTTAGATTGCAATCTGATCACTTAATATCATATTTAAGCATTATGAAGTGATAATTTAGGGTAGCGTGCCAGTTTTGATGTAAAATTCGCAGGCAGAGGAATTAGCCGATCTTGGAGCGTTGCATAAAGTAGTACGTATGAGCAGCAAAAAAGAGGGATGTCCCTGAATCTAAACTTGGCCAGAGACAGATTGAGGCCCCGAGATGGATTTTAAGACTTATCCATGTTAACATTTTATAGAAAAAAGTAATATGGTTAGGGAAAAATCGATATCCAATTACCCGTGAATTAGCACCGAGGATACAGTTAGGTCGAGTGCGTGTCTACGAGACAGATCAGATGATCACAGACACCCTGGCTTCGAGCCTCTCCCATGTAAAGCTTTTTTTAGTCCTTCTTATAATTCTCTCGCCCATGTTCAATCTCGGAGAGTACGATGAAGAAGAGGCCAAGGAGATCCGGACCTTTCTGATTGATGCCGGCATTAAGGTCGAGCTCAAGCCTTCCCTTGTGGTAATGGAGGAACAGACTTGTTTCCTTCATGGTAGACATAGCCTGCTCAAAGATGTGGCAAAAGACATGGACGAGTACGAAGGCTATCTATCGGTGCTGAAGAGCGTCCTTGTCCGGAGCACGACCGAGGCGGAATTCGATGAGCTCTTCATGGCGGAGCTGGACCCCACTATGACGGAAAAGAGGGATAAGATACTGGCGCTCTCTCAGAACCCGGACAGCCTTTCGGAAGTTGAAAAGGAATCCCTCGATTTCAATTCAACAGGATGGTTGAGCTTTCTAGTAAAGTTTGGGAAAGCCCAACTCTTTGCCCAGTCTGTTCTTTCTCTGAACGATATCGAGATCGGAGAGCCCGTGGGAGATAAGCTGGACGATCCTCTGCTGGATATTCCAGTCAATTCAAGAGATTACGACCCAAAACCGGAGCAGTATAAGACAACGATTGAGTTCCATCTGGAAAAGACCGTTGGAGTCTATGTCGATGAGTTCACAACGCCGCTCTCCAGCGAGCTCGATGAAGAGTTCAGTGATTTATATCCAGAAGAGTATCAGAATCTCAGAGTATTGGGGATGCTGATCGAGAAGCTGGCCACATCGCCCACATCTCGAAAGATGGATTTTGGGGAATTCATAGAAAACTGCTCTATGCGTCTGAAGGATGAAGACGGCGATGACATCTTGATTGACGGGGAGGAAGTTGCCGAGGAGCTGGCCAAGGTGCTGGAGAAGAGCGACGTGGTGAAGATCAAAGGAGATAAGGTCAAGTGGAAGAGCGAAAGATAACGGGAATATTCGTATCTATTTTTGAATGCCTGGTTTGAACCAATGAGGTCGGCATGATTAGCTATTTATGCGAAAATTTCCATTTATAAGTGATGATCTTCCAGATCCTGGACGCCAACTACTCCTATGACTCAGATAGAAACCCTCTGGTGCAGCTCTTCGGCTCGACGCCAGAGGGGAAAAGCGTTACCTGCCGCGTGGCAGGATTTCGGCCCTACTTTTACGCGGGCGTCGAGGAAGGCTGCCTGAAAAGGGCGGCCGAGGATCTCCGGGCATGGGGGCTGGAGGTCGAGGAAGTAGAGCGCTTTGAGCCCATCGGATATCAGAGTTCACCCAAGAAGATGCTTAAGATCACCACCATTGATCCCAAAGAGGTGCGCAGCCTCAGGGAACGTGTGCGTGAGGTCCCTGGCATTAAAGCCGTCTATGAGACGGATATCCTCTTCAAGAACAGGTTTCTCATCGATCAGGCATTAGGCGGCATGGGATGGGTAGAGGCGCCCATTCCGGAATGGACTCTCAGCCAGGATGCCTCACATGCATTACCATCAGCTCCAATCGTAAACGTGCAAACATTGCATCCCGTGCAGCATGAGGCCAATGCTCCGTTGCGCTTCATGAGCTTCGACATCGAGTGCTTGCCAGATCACGGAGCCATGCCCAAGGCCGAAGTCTCGCCGGTTGTTCTCATCAGCATGGCCTTCCAGCCGGAGTATCAGGGCCAAAAAGACCTGGTGCTGGTGGGAAAGAATATCGACTGCATTCGTTCGGACACTCGATCCTGCCGGGATGAATACGATCTTCTGGCCCAGTTCGCCTCCATCATCAGGGATTACAATCCTGATATTCTGGCGGGCTACAACTCCAATGAGTTCGATTTTCCCTATCTGCAGGAGAGGGCCAAACAGCAGCGCGTAGAATCGCGGGTCGGTCGAGATGGAAATTCCTGGTACGTGCGCAAGATCGTGAATCGGACCGACGTCTCCATCACCGGCCGGATAGTAGTTGATCTCCTGCCCATCATACGCTCCTCCTACAGTCTGAAGCAGTACACACTCCGAAACGCTGCAGCTGAGCTTCTTAAAATGGAGAAGTATGACGTGGACCCCAAAGAGATTGAGGCCCTCTGGGCGGAAAGCGGTGATGGGGAAGGCCTGAAACGCTTCATCAGCTACTCCAGGCGGGATGCCGTCTTGGCTCTGCACATGCTGCTGGACCTGCGGCTCATGGACAAATATATCGCCATGTCCCGGGCCAGCGGTTCTTTGCTGCAGGATGTCGTCAATGGCGGCCAATCAGGGATGGTAGAGAACCTGCTCTTGCGCCGTTTCCGGGAGAGATCCCGGGTCGTGCCCCCCAAGCCGGATGTCGGCGTCTCAGAGGAACGTTATATAGAGAATGAAGACCTGAAGGGCGGAGCCGTACTGGTGCCTGAGAAAGGCCTTGTAGAAGATGTGGTCATCCTGGATTACAAGTCTCTTTATCCAACTATTATGATGGCCCACAACCTGTGCTACTCCACAGTCGTGCTGCGAGACTCGCCCGTAATTGATCAAATCATAACCGCGCCTTCCGGAGGAAAATTCGTCTCGACCGAGATATCTCCGGGCATCATGCCGGGCGTCCTGAAGGAGCTGCTCGATCAGAGAACCGAGACAAAGAAACTTATGAAGAAGGCCGGTGATGAGGAGCGCCGCTTTCTGGATGCCAAGCAATATGCCATGAAGATTCTGCTGAATAGCTTCTATGGCTACTCGGGTTATGCCCGGGCCAGGCTTTACAGCCTTGCTCTGGCCAACGCGGTTACGTCTTTTGGCCGGGAGAATATCCTGCGCACGAAGAAGATCATTGATGAGATCGGCTCGGTTTACGTGATCGACGGTGAGGTCGTCTTCAAGGATGATCTGACCTTTGGGAAGATGGCAGCAAAGGGCTTTGATATTGCGGTCGTTTATGGGGATACAGACAGCGTCTTTGTACGCCTGAGCCCTTCTGGCTCCACCGGCGGACCAGTCTCTCTGCAAGACGCAGAGTTGATCGGCAAAAAGATTGCGGAGACTGTCACGTCCAGTCTTCCCTCGCCTATGGAGCTGGTCTTCGAGGCCTTCGCCAGACGCGGAATCTTCTTGGCGAAAAAACGCTACGCTCTCTGGGTATTCGAGCAGGTGGGTGAAGTCTGGAAGGATAGAATTAAGGTGCGCGGCATGGAGACGGTGAGGCGTGATTGGTGCGGTCTGACCTCCAAGACCTTGAAGACCTGCCTGGAGCTGGTGCTCAAAGAGGGAAAAGTGGACGAGGCGGTGGATCACGTTCGCTCGGTAGTCGTCAGGCTGCAGAGTCTGGATCTATCTTTGGATCCTGGGATTTTGGAGGAACTAACACTTACCAGAAGATACACTAAGAGCACCGGCTCCTACAAGAACAAGCAGCCACACATTCAACTGGTAGAGAAGATAAGAGAGCGGGGCGGACAGGTGCCAAGTGTTGGCGACAGGGTACCTTTCGTGATAATCAAGGGTAAGAGCAGTCGCAAGAACAAGGCGCTCTTCGTAGACCGAGCTGAAGATCCGGCTTTTGTTTTGGAGAATAACATGCCTCTGGACACGGAGTACTATGTAGAAAAGCAGATCCTTCCGCCCGTTCTGCGTATCTTCGAGAGCTTTGGTGTCACCAAGGACCGGCTGTGCGCCGGCCGCGCTCAGAGCAATCTGTTCAGCTTCGAAGGCTCTGTCCAGAAGGAGCAGAAGCAGAAGTCGCTGTTTGATTTTTAGCAGTTTAGAGCATCCCTTTTTGGACCTTCTTACAGGTGTCCTAAACAGGGTGCGTCTGGTATCTTCTCTACTATTCGGACCTTGCTGGCCGAATCTGTCAAAATTTTATGACTTATTTACACACAATCGTCTATATGATTCTCTGAGTGATTAGATGTTAGTATGGCATGGAAGGAGATAAGTGCAATTGGTATCATCTTGATCATAATCATGATGGCTCTGCCGACAGTCAGTGCGTCTAGAGATTCCCTCTCGGATCTGAGGTCCTTAGTATCAGGCTTTGACGATCCGCACATCAACTCTGTGGACCTTGCTTTCTACCTTGCCACTCATGGCTTCGATGCCACTCCGGAAGGCGGATATGTTGAAGTCGATCTGGCTGGCAATGTCTACAAACTCACCCCAAATGGATCGGCCCCGGGGCTCTGCAACATAGCATCCTGATCCCAGCGGAAGTAATCTGCTGCCTGTACGATTTACTAATCTCCTTCTTCCGGGCTATCTGACCGCAATACAAAATTTGGAGAAAGGCTTTATGCAAGCCATTCGCTCCTTAACGCTCGTCTCCCCCAGGCACACTTCCCGTTTCCTAATGTCTCCTCGGCCTCAGACCTTTTGACCTGAAAATGCTTCTTATCCTCTGCTTTTGATAGGCAGAGATCTTGTCGTATAGAGCGTGTTCGGGCTTAATCCTGAGCAGCGTTATGGAGATGACAAATGCCTCCTGATCCATCACATCCAACAAACAGACTATGCCACCATCATCTCCGGATTCGAAAACCTTTGTTATCATCAATTCCGTCTCCGGCGCGATGTCTTTTCCATTCTCGATAAGATAATTGCTCAGTTCCAGGCTTGCATAAGCGGGAATGGGCAAATGACTCTTCATCTCATCAATTAGCTCCGTATCTCCCACCTCTTTTAGGCGTGAAACAGCTTACAATACGCAACTACTCTTCCACTCGAAGAGAGACTTGACATCGATCTATAGTGAGGCCTTACTTCTCCTTTATATGCCTGATCTCCACTGCCACACCTCTGCGGGAATCTCTCATCTCCCAGCCCGACATCCTGGCCCGACCGACGCCGAAGGCCTTCTCTCCTACTATTATTACCTCATCCCCGGGACGGATCTGCTCGTCTGCATCCACAACGCCTGGCGCCAGCAAGGAGCCTTTGGGCAGGAAGTCGCCAATCCAGACGGTGTAGCACCCCAGCGGCTCCAGCCGCTTTGCTCCTGCCATGGAGATTGCGATCATGCCATTGGGTGTGGTCGCGGCCAGCGATTTTTTGGTCTCATCCTGGATCTCTCTGCCTTTCACTATTATCTTTCCTGCCAGAAGAGCGTCGCCTGCACCCGGACCAAAATGGAAATCTGCATGGGCGCGGTAGCGCAGGAGGCGCAGATCGGGTAATCGAGTGGCCCCGCCGCGGCAGGCTTCTGCAACTGCATCCGCAAGCCGCTGCAGAGCCTGGCTGTTGGTCCCGCCGCCGGTGTAGACTGCTTCAAGGCCGGAGTCCTTCACGGTCTCCTCCAGCTCTCCATCCAGGTGGGCGACGACTCTGGTGTACTTGTTCTTTTTGAGGTAGGCCTCTAAACAACCCGTCAGCCACGCCCTCTCCTCCAGATCCCATCGGCCGGTGACGGGAACATCGTAGCTGGCTGCAGGATAAGCCTCTTCCAGCTCGCGCGGCACCAGGGCCAGGGGCGAGGTCAGTATCAGCTCGTGCAGATAGCGACGGTAAGATCCGATGGCTTCCGCGAAAAGCCGGTGCGATCGGGATGTGGAGTAGGGCTTTCTGGCAGAGCAGGGCAGCAGCAGCAAGACATCGCTTTGTGGGGCCTTATACCGGCTAATCACCCTATCGGCGAAGCGGGTGACTTCCACGCGTTGTAACGATTCTGCGCAATTGGCATAGAAGATGCTTCGACGGCTTACGGGAGTCCTCCTCTCCAGGTACTGGTGTTCCGCGTCCAGCAGCCTCAGGGCTGCCGTCTGATCGGGCGTTACTCGTACCTGCCGTTCAATATATTCCCGAGTCGTCTCGGAGCGAATCGCCTCCCGAACCGAGAGCAATTCCTCCTCCAGCATATGCCGGTTATGAGCGATCAGGAGCCCCGTCTCCCGGCCGCTCTCATTCATCTTCCGGCAATGCGGGCAGAGGCAGGGCAGCTCATTAAGATCGCTCAAAGTCCGCATTCCATCGCGGGTGTGGTAGCGGCCCAGAAGGCCGTCGGCCACCATGCGCGTTCTGTCCAGAAGATCGATTCCCAAATACACTAACAAGGCCAGATTGGCAGGCGTGGCGAGAGCTGGAGCATAAAGAGCAGTATCCGCCTGGGTCATGTTCCTTACATTGATGACGGCCTTCACCAGGTCTCTTGGATTCTTGATCGTCCCGGCGTTGCCCAGCAGATAGACATCGGCATTTTGCGGTTTCTTTTCGCTGAAGGGATGGACCACGACGCCTTTGGGGCCTTCCATCTCCATTGGGGGCATCTCCAGTGCTGGCTCGGTGTGCAAAGCTGCGGGAACGTAAGGAAGTACATTCAGCTTCTTTTGGCCTTTCAACGTCTCCTGGGCCAGTATGGCTTCATCCACAGAGGCATAGCTGTAGACGCTGCCAGCTGTTGCATAATCATCGCCCGTGATAAAGCCGGGCGTGCTGATCGACCTCTCCAGGAGCAGCTTTCCCATGCGGGCCGGGCCGTCGCGGCGGACTACCTCGAAGTACTTGGTCATATCTTATGCACCTGGCAGCTCATGAATGCTGGAATGTCTCGGATGGCAGGCGGAAGTCTTCATATCACTTCTAATGATAACATAATCCTATAAAAAGAAGCTTTGCTTCGACGATAATTTGCAGAGGGTGAAGAATAAACGAAGCGATGATTTTAGGGATGCGGAATTTTTGGAGTCAACTTCACTTTCCAGGAAACCCCTGCGATCTACCATTTTGAATGGGGGACCAATAATGCCCACTCATGGGGGACTCTTATAGATTCTCCACTGCACCCGTAGGTCGGACCAGTCCGGAAACTTCTCCCGGGCTCAGGTGGTTTTGCAGCTCATAGTAATCGTCGTCCATCACTTCATTGCCGAAGAAGGCGGACAGCCAGACATTAGAAAGCTCGTTCTGCCTGCAAGAGAGTTCCGACTCCTTGATCTGGCGGACCTGATCCTCCTTCCACTTCACCATACCATATCTCATAGGGCATGGAATAATCCACTATATCGGCTCTTCGCTGTTTCATGTGGGTAGATTGAATTCGAGCTTTCCTGTCCTAAGATAAATAGTAATAATAAAATTCTTTGTGGATCTGAAGCCTCTTGCACTACCCTTTGCCGCCTGAATGAGGCTATTAGTTCCTTCTAAGATGCCATTGCTGATTTTAGTTTTAATATAATTAGTTACCCCATTCCAATGCTTCTTTATGGTTTTAGCGCAATCGATTACAGGATTGAGCCTGCTATGCGTTGCCCAGAAATACCATCGTTTGAGATAGCCTTCAGCCGAATGCTGGTCTTGATTCCAGAAATCGCGAAGAGCCAGTTTGATGTTATACGCTCTTAATGTTTTGAGTCTAAGATCTTTTAGAGCTCCGAACGTCTCATTTTGCTTGATCGTAAGGTTTTCTGGATTTTTGAGCCAGAGGTATCTTGACTTTTTAAGCAGAACATTATGCGATTGCTCTTCCCCCTAACTTTATCGATTGCTTCATTCATAAGCTTCATCACATGGAACCTGTCAAAGGTAATTGATGCATTGGGAAGGTATCATTTATTCCAGATATAAATGCAGGAGACATATCGCAGCAAAAATTATTTATATTGTCGCTAGATCCTTTGTGCTGCTCTAAATCGTTCTTGAACGACTCAATGGTCGAAGCATCTTTTCCTTCGCATACATGCACTACTTTTGATTTATCAAGGTTTATAAAAACTGGAACATACATATGTCCTTTTGCTCTTGACGTTTCATCTACGCCGACTGATTTAACCTTTGAAAAATCCTCATTAGATCTAGCTTCTCCAACATAATACTCTAGAACCCGCCATATTCGAGTATCGTGTTCGTCTATCATCTCAGCAATCGCTGTCACAGTCATATGCTGAGCCATCAAAGACTATCATGGAATCCATGAGCAGAGTGAATCCGCTGCCTTTTCTGGCCCAGGGAACCTTAACCTGTTTTACTCCACAGTCTTTGCATTCTGTGCGAGGAACGCGGCAGTGGAGGTTTTGAACTGAAAGAAATTCAAGTGACGCCAGGTTCTTTCGATAGTATCATGCACGCAGCACTCTGGTTTGCCGCACTTTGCACAAGGAAATTTGCTGCCTGACTCAAAATCTACGTGGACATCGAGTTGTTTACCTTCGGCACTAAAATCTATTGATTTGATGTACCAAGGATCTTCGAGATTCAGTGCTATTTTAAAGAGGGCTTCCTGTGAGATCGACACAGAATATTTTCTAGTAGGAGTTGCTATAAAGGTTTGCCGTTTTCTCCTCAAGATAGTGTTTTTCTGAAGTAAAACATACCATGGTGAGACACATTCTTCTTGTGATTAGGGAAAGATTGAAATGTTATTAGGCAGATGAAACAAACTTATGTGTGGAGGGAAGCGTTCTTGCAGAATCTTTTTAGCTATGCTTGGTCTGATCATGCTTGTTGGACTAGTGATGTCAGAAGATCCCCTCCAAGAGAAAACCACGGGAGTAATATTCAAATACGAGGATAGCACCCGCGGTAGTGGACTTTTTGCAAGCAACGACAAAGTAGTTGCACAAGGTCCACACGCTGATGCTCGCGTGTACGGCAGATTGGCTGACGTGTACCTTCAAAAAATTGATCGTGGTAGTGGATCGATTGAAAGAGAATCGATTATAACATCTACTGAATCAACAAAAAGCCAGGTCTCTCCTGATTCGATTTATGCTTATGGATTGATTGCTGCCTTTGATAATAATAGTATGGTCTATGAACCTCAAACTATGTCCATTGGCAATGGTTACTATGCCAACCATCCCGTAAAGTTCAACTCTCTTCTAAGCGACAAGACTCAGATCAAGAATTACGCTTCAGAGACATCTATGACCCACGAAACTAAGCAAGCAAAGGCCATCAACATGGATCTGGTAGCAAGTGTAGAGGATGATTACTCCTATACAGGTGCCTCTAAAGGCTTGGCCAGGACCCTTATGAATCTAAATGGAGGCGTCACTAGCGGTACTGCTCATATAGGAATGCTACAGGGTAATATTGGCACTTGGGACATAGGTAAAAGTGCTTGGCACAAGTCCAACATCACAATAGACGAAGACTACACAGGAACCTTCAACTTTGCGACCAAGATGAACCTGACATTGCCTGTGACCAAGATTGTGAGCGAAGATTCGTGGCTGCCCTGTTGTTCCGGTGGTTGGGAAGATATGACGTATTCTGACAAGAAAGGCTTTGGAACAGATGCAAAAGGAATCTTTGATTGCACTTGCCCCAAAGTGTCTTATTAGTTGTAGTGTAACATTAGAGGCAAAAATAAGATAAAAGGAGGTTGCTTTGCTATGAATTGGAAGACGAGACTTCATATGTTATGTATATCAGCAATAATTATGAGTTTAGGTGTGGCAGTTAGCCAAACCAGCCCCATAATTGATAAGGCAACAACTGGTGCGGTAATAGGTGAAGCTAGCAATCTTGCAGGAGCGTTTTACGAAAATAGTGGTAATCCTACATCAACACAAGCAATCAAAGATTACGCAATAGGGGCAGCTGGGGATGCCATAGAAACTGGAACAGTTGTATTAACGAAAGAAATGATTATTAAGGCCATAATATCTAAGGGAGCTGAAGCTTATGTTGCAGCTAGAGCGGCAGGTGATTATGCAGCGGCGGAAGCAATTAAAGCGGCGGCAATTGAAGAAGCATCAGCCGCAGGTGCTGCGTTTAGTGCTGGTGCATTTTTCGCCGCAGTAGCAGCTGCGGTAGTTGTGGGGGTATTAATCCCCGCTCACACGGATCTCGATCCTTGTGATATCGATCCATCTAAGTGTGCTGGAATAGGAACTCCTCTGTTACCATCACCAACTTCGGATATGTCATCAAATGGGGGTTCCGGCGTTTCGGATATAGGAAAAACCCTGATTGGTGATAATAGCCCCAAAACTGAAGCTCCAACACAAGCAGAATTCCCACATGTGCATAGATAAGATGACCCAGATCCTAGCAGTATATACAACCTGCAAGCCACCCTCTTTTTTTTAGATAGCCACTAAATCACAGGATGTTATTATAAGGATACTTCCAGGTCGAACCCCGATATGTTGCACTCCAAGTTCTGCATTTTCGGAATCGAAGGCAGGAAAACCAATTGATAGATATCAAGCACCGCGCAAGAAAACTTGATTATCATTCTTATAGTCGCTGGAATGTGGACTTTGCCAGAAGAGGATTTAGGCCGTTTGGACAGGCTCAGAAAGGTTGTATATTCGGGTGCGTGAAACATGCACCAAGCCCGAAAAAGAAACTGTGACATTTTTGATGGAATTAATGAAAATGACATATGGTCACTGAAATAAAATCTACTCAGATACGCGATGTGGAAATAGCCAAAGGCGGGAATTCTTGGTAGAATGCCGTAAGCTCCCCGATTTGAAAGTCGAGAACAAAATCAAGGTCACAATCTCCATAATCCCCCTTCTCTTGACCTACGAGGGCTCCTACAACTTCGAGAGTAGCATTAGGCTCGACGAAGCCTGGAAGGAGTTGAGAGCCCTAGTTCGGCAATAGCCTCGATCGGAAGTTCAACTATAAAAGTAACTTATTATTTTCTCATGTCTGAGTTGAAGACAGAGATCCGCTTACCAAAACGCTTAGCTGAAGACGTGCAGGATCAGGTCAAAGCTGGCTGGTTTCCTGACCTCAACAGCCTGGGTAGTAGAAGCGGTGTGTCGGTACCTTGAGACTCATCATGGTGAGCTGATGGAGCAGTTCATACGTCAGTATGCTGCCTGGGGACTCTATAGCGACGACTGAAGAAAGGCAGATTGTTACTACTAGCTTATGATTGTTTCAGTCGTTCTCCCAAATCGCAGAACTTGAGCCTGAAGGTGAACCTCGCCTCTGGATTGGCCCTGACGAGCCGTTTGGTTATTTTCACTGCCTGATCTATTGCTGTATTATCTGCATCCTCTGGAACCTCGGCGTTGAAGGGATAGGTCTCAGAGAGTTCCGTCGGATAAGGCCCGAAAGGCGGCTTGAAGTTCAGTACATGGTTATAGCCAGCTTTGTCCGCATTGGGATCGTCGGTGATCAGGACGTTGCCCTGCAGACAGATGCGATCGACCCTCCTGGCATGACGAATGACCTCCGGCCTTGAGGCCGATTCAGGGCTCAGATAGAAGAATGTGGACTTGCTGGCAGTATCCAGTCCCTCCAGCCATTTTCCCTGGCTGCAAAGCCTCTTCAAGCCGTCCAGCATGCGGGGATGAGATCGGCAGCGCGTCTCCAGAAGATCCCAGAGCGACCCCTCGCGAATGCTCTGCTTGACCAGCCGAATCTCCTGCAAAGAGACGTAGAGATTGTGCCTGGCGAGATCTCTGGTCTTATGAGGGCTGTCCACCAGCTCCTGGCGGGTATGCGCCTGGCAGACCGGGCAGGAGCAGGGAAGGTAATTCATCTCCGCCAGCTTCCAGGTCCCGCGCACGGTCAAGTATCGGTCCTGTCGGGCGTAGAGGGCATAAGCCGCAGAATCAAATAAGTCGCAGCCCATGGCGGCTGCCAGAGCGAAGATCATGGGGTGGCCTGCCCCGAAGAGATGGACGGGCACGCCCGAGCCCAGCCCCTTTTTCGCGGCCACAACCACATCTACCAGATCTCTGTACCTGTAAGCCTCCATGAGGGGCACAACTCCGCCCACAGGATAAACGTCAAATCCAAGGTCGCGGGCAAACTTGCCTGCTCTTTCCCGGAGATCGGGATAGGTCGAGCCCTGAACAGGTCCCGCGAGCAAGGCAGATCTATTGGCGGCTGCGGCTTCTTGCAGCCTTTCCTCTGTTGTATGCAGCTCCGACTCTGCCCTTTCTCTGGCGACATCAGGCGGAGTTGGTATGTCGAGGGGCACAGAGATGTCCGATTTTATGGCAAATTGAAAATCCAGGATCTCCATAGGCTGAACATCGATGTCTCCATAGACGGAGAGCTGGAAGGCGCCCGAGTCGGTCATTATCGGCCCTTTGAAGCCCAGGAGCTCATGCAGTCCTCGCTCCACAGCCCTGATTTTCAGGTCCGGGTCCTGGTTAATTATGTAGCTGTTGGTGATGATCATATCTGCACCTATCTCTGCCAGCTCTCCGGGTGTTATGAGTGGAAGATGGGGATTGACCACGGGCATGAGCAGAGGAGTCTCGACTGTGCCGTGTGGTGTAGAAAGCCGGCCGATCCTTCCGGCCAGATCTTTGTGCAGTATCTCGAAATGGTCCGGCATAAGCCCCACTTCACCAATAAGGAATAAATAGGTTGGGTCAGATTTCCTGGAGTAAAGATCAACGAATAAAACGGGATGTATTAATATGAAAACGATAGTAGCATTAATAGCACTAATCTGCCTATTGGGTGTTGCCGGTGCCCAGACTATGTTCATCGGCGAGGGCTACAGCTCCAGCCAATTGGCATTCTTCAATGCACCAAGCTCATCGACCTTTGAACCTGATGTCCAGACTTATTGGGGATCCTATATCACCAACCAGCAAAATCTGACCCATCGCAGTGCGACATCTGATATGGATATCTGGATGAATTCTTTCCCCCTGGTATTCAGCTCACCCCTGCCGCTCAAGTCATCGAGCTTCAACGGCAATGTTTCGGCTACCTCTCTCAGTGTAGCTGATAGGAACAGCCAGTCGCTGACAAGGGATGTGAATAGCGGGTTTGCCGTGAATCAGGTCTGGTCAATTCCTGCCACAAGCGGAAGTCTGACCACATCAAGTGGAACCGGTACGCCTGCTAAGGATGCAGCAGGAAAGATGCTCTCGCAGAATATCGTAACATTCTTCAACGTCTGAAGCGCGTTATATCTGAAAAAGAACTAGAGAAAAACGAGAAAAGCTCTGCCTGCATTTGGGCAGAGCTATTTTCCTGATTTTCACTTTCCTTTTGTTTTCTTTACCGTTAAGGGCAACAAGCCACCTGCCAGAAGGATCTCCCTCTGGCGTTTGGAGAGGCTCAAAGCCAGGTTTATTTCTATATTACCGGCCAGAGCCCGGACGCTTTCGTCGCCGATCTCCAGCGACTTTCGAATGCCTGGTATTCGGACCTGGGTATTTTCCGGCAGCAAATCCCAGTCCGAATCCTTGGCAAAAGTGAAGGGCACTATGCCGAAGTTGACCAGATTGGCGGCGTGTATCCTCTCGATGGACTTAGCGATCACGCCTTTCACCCCCAGGTACATGGGACAGAGCGCAGCATGCTCCCTCGAAGAGCCCTGGCCGTAGCTAAGACCTGCAACTATCAGGTTATGGTTGCCCTGATCTCTTAAGGAGGATGCCCGGCTGCAGAACTGCTTATCCAGAGGTTCAAATACGAATTCTGAGTATTTGGGAACGTTGGACCTGTACTTGAGGCGAGAGCCGGCAGGCATGATATGATCTGTGGTTACCAGATCTCCCACTCTTATGGTGACAACTCCCCTAATCTCCTCCGGCATAGGGCCGTTTACAGGAGGCTCTCCGATGTTGGGACCGCGGCAGACCTTTATTTCAGCCCTCTGCTTGGCCGGAAGCGGTGGAATGATCATGCGATCATCGATCTCAAAATGCTCTGGCATCTCTATCTCGGGAAAATCCATTCCCAGGCCTCTTGGGTCCATCAGCTTGCCAGTGATTGCAGATGCTGCGGCGACTACCGGGCTGGTCAGGTAGACATTGGCGCTGGGAGTGCCGGACCGGCCCTGAAAATTGCGGTTGCTGGTTCGAATGGAGACCGAGTCCGTGCAAGGCGACATGCTGTTTCCGATACAAAAACCGCAAGATGACTCCAGGATCCTGGCTCCAAATGATATGAGATCGTTCAGAGCGCCGTTCCTGGCTATGGCGCTGAGCACCTGCCGGGAGCCCGGTGCAATGCCCAGAGATACTCCGGCAGGAAGAGTCTTGCCTCTCACCATTCTCGCTACAGTCATGAGATCTACATAAGAGGAGTTGGTGCAGGAGCCTATCATCACCTGATCCACGGGCAGGTTAAGACCTCGGACCGTGGCTATGTTTCCCGGGCTGTGTGGGGCGGCAGCGAGGGGCTCGATTTCATCAAGATCGATCTCAATTGTGCGATCGTAAATGGCATCCGCATCCGCTGCTAGAGAAATCCACTGTTCGCCTCTTCCCTGCGCTTCCAGGAACTTCTTGGTTTGCAGGTCGCTGGGAAATATGGATGTCGTAACGCCAGTCTCTGCGCCCATATTGGTGATGGTCGCTCTCTCAGGCACCGTCAGACGGGATATTCCTTCTCCAGTATATTCTGAGATGCAGCCAACGTTACCCTTTGTACTGAGGATTTGGAGGACTCTGAGAGCCACGTCTTTGGCTGTGGTCCAGGTCTGCAGCTCTCCCGTGAGGTGGATATTGATCACTCGCGGGGTGGCGAGATAGTATGCCCCGCCTCCCATGGCTACAGCCACATCGAGACCTCCTGCTCCCATGGCCAGGGAACCCATGCCTCCGGCGGTGGGAGTATGGCTGTCTGATCCGAGCAGAGTCTTGCCAGGTCTCGCGAATCTCTCCAGGTGGACCTGGTGACAAATGCCGTTTCCAGGTCGCGAGAAGTAGATGCCGTACTTCTTCGCGATAGATTCCAGGTAGGCATGATCGTCTGCATTCTCGTATCCCACCTGGATAGTATTATGATCAATGTAGCTGACGGAGAGCTCGGTAGAGATGTCTGTTAGTCCCATAGACTCAAACTGGAGATATGCCATGGTGCCGGTGGCGTCCTGGGTGAGTGTCTGGTCTATCTTAATGCCGATCTCTTTGCCTAGCTCGTAGGAACCATCCGCGAGGTGTTCCCTCAGGATTTTTTCAGTCAAGGTGTAACCCATAAATGACCTCCAGCAGGCTTACTATTCCTTGTTAATAATCCATAGTTTTAGGTTATGATCATATTAAAACTAAGCGATATAAGGTATCCGTTTCTCTTTCTCTCTGCCGTGGGCGCTGACGTGTGAAGCAAAAAGGTTATATACGTCTGAGTTATTGGATGAGTTCGGCCCGCCTGGATGGCGTGGCAACGGGTCCTGTAGATAGTGATTATAGGGCCTGAATATGATATCGGTTTAAGGAAGCCAGGGTTTCTCTATTCTTCCCAGAAATGGGATGGACTGAGAGAAAAGCTTAAATACCTCGGCTGATAACCTTAATGAGCCGATGAGGCGTCGCAACACAAAGGCTACGACCCCGATTTGATGACGGGCCGAGTTCCAAGCTGCGATATATTAGAAAATATGGAGACGCGAGTTTTTTCGTGTCTGACATTGGTCTTGGCGACTCAGCCAATTCCGATT
>CAIQHB010000057.1 GCA_903871465.1 uncultured Methanosarcinales archaeon | reverse complement strand
TGGGCACGCTACGCAATGAGAAAGGAACCTCGATTCATGAGCGCATCATGACGACACTGGCAACATGGGGGCAGAATGGACTAAACTGTCTCCAAATGCTAACGGCGAAGCTAGCCAGCTAAACACGTACTTTTAAAGAATTGACTTGCGGCACTAAATCAGGAGATATCGATCGAGATAAGAGAATTCAAAAAAGAATTAATTATTCAAATAATAAAATTGACGAATGCTACGATAGATATTATACAAACCTTAAGTATCTATCAGAAGAATCGCAAGATAAGTGCTCATGCTGTCTCAGTAAAGCTGAATCTAACCTAATGGATGTTAATAGCGCAATCAACGATAAGACAACCACTAGCCGAGAAGCCCTAGAAAAAATGGCAAAAGTTCATGAATATTTGGGGCACGTTGAAACCGAGCTAAATAGGGCGGAAGTAGGGAAAAAGTCGTATAAAGTGGTTGGTGTACTTGTCTTGATAATGGCACTCTCTATTCTAGTGGCATATTACTTCAAGATTTTCGATATAGCAAGTTCTGTCGAAGATCTAAATAAACATCTAGTGTTAGGTGTGCCATTACCAGTATGGATTTATGCCCTTCTCGGAAGCCTAACTTCAATGCTATATCGCGCAGAAAAAATGCCGTTCAGAGATATAAATGAAGGAATGAGTTGGATTCTTCACAGGTCTATTGTTGGAATAGTAATGGGTGTAATGACATATCTGATGTTGATCACTGGTTTGATAGTTTTTGCTGGACAGGAAACAACCATTCAAGTTCCTCAATTGGTTTGGGTATTAGCCTTTCTAGGTGGATTCAGTGACTCTCTATCTATGGAACTTCTACAAAAAATTTCCGGGAAGATTAGTCCATCAGAAGATAAAAAAACAGAGTCTGGTGGAGAAACCACGGGAAAATCTCCGGATAAACCAAAAACTGCGGATAAGCAAACCGCTACAAAACAATATAAGGAAGCGACCGTTCAACCTGATTATGAAATCAAACCAGCCATGAAACAACAAGATCAAAATTATTTATCTCTAGCGAAAGATGTTATCGAACCCATTGATAAGGCTGGTGTCGAAAAAGTGCTTTCGCAATCAAAAAATGGTCCTTCACAAGAGGAAGTAGCCCCTAATCAAGCCTCTACACATTCATCTTAAGATATTCTATGACATCTTTTTTACCGATCGAAACATATAATGCAATCTCAAACATATGTCAGAACCAGGCCTAAATGATACATATTTTCTTGGAGGGCCTTTCTCGATGCATATGCATGAAACCGCCCCCAGTAATCGAAATCCAGAAACTCCAACCCATAATAGATAAACGACCGAAGGTGGTACACCATTTGATTCTATTTGCACCGGAAGCGATTTATATTTGTCTTATATCATTAATCTCAATTTAAGATTTCAAAAGGAGGGGTCTAATTGAGGCAATTGGCAATCATACTGCTTTCAATGCTCTTCGTTGTGTTGATTACACCAACTCTAGGGCAGCAAACAGCCTCTGATTGGCTGAATGAAGGCCAAAGACTGGTTAATCAGGGCGGATACACAGAAGCCTTACAAGCATATGATAATGGTGTTGCGCTATCTCCACAGTGGACCGATCTATATTATCACAAAGGCACTGCATACAGTAAGTTGGGCATGATCGATGAGGCTATAAGAGCTTTCGACAAGGTCAATGAGATAAATCCAAAGGATGGAGTTGTTGCTTATTATTGGATAGGCCGTACGCTATCCGGAGCAGGTAGATATGACGAAGCCATACAAGCTTATGAAAACTCCATACTGTCTTTTAACAAGTACGGTGAATGGTGGCCGGGTCAAAAATCTATTTGTGCACAGGCCTGGTACTACGAAGGCCTTGCCCTCGATACCGTGGGAAGGCACGAAGAGGCCCAAATTGCTTATGGCAATGCTATCAAGCTTGATCCCAGCTTAACAAGGCCAGTAACAGGCCCAGGAACACCCGGTACTGGAATAGGAACTGGCACTGGAATAGGAACTGGCACTGGAACAGGAACTGGCATGGGAACTGGCACTGGAACAGGAACTGGCATGGGAACCGGTACTGGTACTGCAACTGGCATGGGAACAGGTACTGGTACTGCAACTGGAATGGGAACCAGTACAGGAACTGCAACTGGAATGGGAACAGGTACTGGAACAGGAACTGGCATGGGAACCGGTACTGGTACTGCAACTGGAATAGGAACAGGTACTGGTACTGCAACTGGAATAGGAACAGGTACTGGTACTGCAACTGGAATAGGGACAGGTACTGGTACTGCAACTGGAATAGGAACCGGAACTGGTATGGGTGCGGGTACTGGAACTGGCACTGGTACAGGTAGCGATGTTACACAGTACTGCTTGCTCCGAAGACCATATTATCCGCCTCAAGAGAACTGCTTCGAATTCTATCTAGCAGCCACCACGGCGTCAGCCGCAAGAGCAACCGTTGCGGGAGGATCTTGTTCTGTCACGCCTCTAGCCGCACGCGAAGGGTGGGAACTTGATGAACGCTATCCCGGACCGTTCTCAACATTCAGCGAAGGGGATGCAGCGATGGGGAAGGTAAGCCCGTATTTCGACGATGACTATGGATGCCATGCCGTAGGAGGAGATACTACAGGCGGTGATAATGCAGGGGGTGATAATGCAGGAACAGGAAATGAACTGAGCATCGATGCAACTCCTGGTGGAGCGTACCCCGTAAACGGTAACCCTACTCGCGGTTTTGGAGATTCAGATCAAGTAGATGTTTGGGTGCCGTTTAGCTTTGACTTCAGTCCCCCCGCGAATATAGGCACGGCAAAGATTGTAATGGTGGTAAAGCCCATCGGTCAGCTTATAGGTACCGATCAGCTGGCACTGAAAGGCATCAACGACGAAGGCCAGGCGGTATATGACAAATTTAATGAGCTGCAGGCCGATCAATGGAACACTGTCGAAGTTGACCTTTCCGGAAATTCTGATATCATGGCCGCCATCAGGACGGGTCACCTGGATGGATTGATCCAGGATGACACCGCAGTTCAATCTGTCAAACTCGTAATTAGCGGCACATCGCAAGAGACAGGCGGAATTCCTGGTTCGTATGTCAGTCCCGACGGAAAGGATATGTACGGCCCAACTGGAGGTGCGTATTCTCTCTAGCGGTGTTCTGTAGCTTGACTCCTGCAATCGATTATGAAAATATAAGGGGTGAGCGTGGAAGCGAGGCCTGAAAAATGCCCCGCCCGCCCCCTACATTATTAGCGATTTTCTGTGGCTGATGCCGGAGTCTCTCCATTGGTTAAATGAGCCCCAATACTTACTCGTAAACTCGAGTTAGGTTCCCATCCCCCGCACTAAAGATATCGATTTTAGGACTGGATTCTTTTTCAGTTCCTGCATCAAGTTTGAGATCAAGAAACTTGAAGATGAGCCAGCAAGTATTGCAGAACCAGGTCGTTGGGAAGACCCGACCCAAACGCTGCCTGACTCAAAATCTAAGTGGACATCAAGTTGTTTACCTTCGGCACTAAAATAGATTAATTTGATGTACCAAGGATCTTCGAGTTTCAGTGCTATTTTAAAGAGGGCTTCCTGTGAGATCGACACAGAATATTTTCTAGTAAGAGTTGCTATAAAGGTTTTCTCTGCTACCCACGGAGAATAGCGAGGAGCCTAATTTAAGCATATACTTTTAATAAGGGTAAGTTAATCATGAGGCAATGATAGACGGAATAAAACCATTTGGGGATATCTAGCGAACCTCTGGTCAGCAATCTCATCGAAATGGTCCAAAATGACATAACCTCCAAATAAGCAGATTGTATATTCTCAAAAAAAAAGGTTCGGCATAATATGCAAGAGGATATTGGCATCGATAATCGAAAAGCCGTTCTCGATTACATATCGAATAACCCAGGTGCTCATCTGAGGAAAATCGCAAGGGATCTGGATATCCACCTGAGCACTCTTAGATATCACCTCGACAATTTAGAAAAAAAAGGGTTAATTGGTTGCCAAAAACAAAATAATCTAAAGGTATATTTTACCTCCGGTAAACTAAAACCCATAGAGAAGACTTTGACTCCGTTGCTTCAGCAGAAGCGTTTTCGCGACATTATCCTGGTTTTGATAGATTATCCCGGGCTGACATTCTCCCAAATGGTTGCGAAATTATCAATAGGCACCTCAACGGCGTCCAAATACATCAATACCCTGGAAGACCAAAAAATACTATTCCATGAAAAATCAGGGCGAGAAAAAAAGTATTACATATCTGATGAAAAAAGCGTCATCGAGCTTTTGACTACATATAAACAATTCATGGAAGATATGAGCTACGAGATTCGTGTTCCCATGAACACAATTGTAGGCACAACAAGCCTCCTCCTTGACGAAAAACTGACCCCTGAGCAAAGGGATTTCGTAGAGATGATCAAGGTCAGCGGCGATGCCCTGATGTCGATAATAAGCAGTATTCTGGATTTCACGAAGATTGAGCGGGAAACGTTAACTCTCGATGTCCAAGATTTCAACCTACGCGATTGTGTTGAAGAAGCTCTCGATTCTGTGGCATTAATGGCAGCAGAGAAGAAGCTGGATCTGGCCTACATAACGGATAGAAATACACCAGGCTCGATCAATGCAGACAAGAATCGTCTCCGTCAGATCTTGGTCAATCTGCTCAATAATGCCGTCAAGTTCACTGAGAACGGAGAAGTTCTAGTATCAGCTTCTTCCAAGCGTTCTGGTTCTCGATATGAGATCCATTTCGCGATTAAGGATACAGGCATCGGCATCCCGCCAAATAAAATCGATCACCTTTTTGAGTCTTATGGCCAGGCAATGGATCGCCTTTCCGAATCGTTTAGCCAGGCTGATTTCGAGTCGTTTAGCCATGCCAATGATCCCGCCACGAAAAAATACACTGGAAAGGGATTGGGACTTGCGATAAGCAAAAAACTTGTTGAGCTGATGGAAGGTAAGATCTGGGCAGAAAGCAAGGTAGGCGTTGGATCTTCGATCCATTTCACCATCATGGTGGAGCACATCAGCAGCATATTACCATTTTCCGGAATCCAGCCCTTGCTTCAGGGCAAACACATTCTCATCGTTGAAGGAAATAAAAACATCCGAAATATCCTTAGCCTTCAGGCCTGTGATTGGGGCATGATTCCCGTGACAGTCGACTCAAGTCATGAAGCCGTTGGATTGGTCCAGCGTGACAATACCTTTGATGTTGTCGCCCTGGATAACGATATGCCGGAAATAGACGAAATGTCTTTGGCGAGAATAATTCGCAAATACAACCAGGCATTGCCTCTGCTTACTCTCGCATTCGTGGGCCAGCGAATGGAGGCTGACTTATCGGATGCAACTTTATGGAAGCCCCTCAAGTTGTCCGAGCTGCATAACGCCCTCACTACTTTACTTACCACGCGAACCGAGCCCTTAAAGGAGCCGTTGCCAATCAGTAAAGAGACCGGCCCAAGTTCTATGCGGGTCTTGCTGGCTGAAGACAATGTGTCCAATCAAAAGGTTACCATGACCATGCTCAAGCGTCTGGGATACAATGCGGATGTGGTGGCTAATGGAAAAGAGGCATTGCAGGCAGTGGAAAATCAATCTTATGACCTTGTGCTGATGGATGTCAGGATGCCTGAAATGGGCGGTTTGGAGGCCACCAGGATCATCCGCCAGCGCTGGCCTGAAAAGGGACCGAAGATAATAGCTATAACCGCTTTTGCTCTGCAGGGAGACAAAGAGAAGTGCCTGGCTGCGGGCATGGACGACTACATCAGCAAACCCGTGCGGATGAATGAGCTGGCGAAGCTGCTTGAGAAATATCAGCCGCATCGAAACGCGATATCATCATCTATGTGATCTTGCTCGCAAAATAGAGCTTTGGAGAGCATCTCTTCAAGACGCGGTCTTAAAAATGATTTCTATATGGCCGAAGTTGGCAGGATAAGTGCACCTTGATCTTCGGAGAGAGTATTATGGACCTGGTTGATGGTCTCCATTAAGCATTTGCCCTTTTCCGTGGTTTCATAGAGTATACGTCTGCCTTGATTGACCCTTATCAGATCATTCTTTATTAGGAGCTGCAAGTAAGGATCAACGGTTCTGAAATTGAGGTTTGCTTGATACACTACTCGGGTCTTGCTGGCACCTGTGATGCATATTTTCAGGATTTCCGAGATGATTTCATTTCTATTTCTTTTCATGCCGTCCTCCATTCTTAGCATTGATCTTCCGTATTCAGTATTATAGACGATTATGTTCATTTCTGAAGATTGCACTGTACTGAATCAACTATAACTTCAATTCTTATTACATATACTTATTTAATATAAGAATTGTATTTTGATTCGTTCAGTCGCTCCTGTTAAATTATATCTTGTATCCAATATTGTGTCCAAAGACTCAAACGAACCTGAATTGCTATCAGTGCCTTTCGATCGTTACGAAGATCGGAGCATTTCTGCCAAACTTGAACAGGATGCCCCGTCACCAATGATTTGTCGGTAGATCCAATGTTTTACCCGGGAAAAAAAAGCATCTCGATAGGGAATATGGATATGGACCACATTATTTTGGCCAGCAACGAAGATCTTCTCGCATCTCCTGACAATAATTACAGAGCGACCCAGATGTAGTCAGTTGGCCGCAAGCGATACATCTCCCGGAATTATTCTTTTTATCTATTCTTTGCGTATTCATCTCTAACACATCATCATTTGAAATAAGAAATAGCCAAAAAATCGTCTAAACCAATCGAATAAATAGCCCAACCGTAGCCGATTATATCGATACTCAATCTGAGGAATTGTCGCTAATTGCTCGGGCTGTTTTCTTGGCAGACTCCATCTTTCTCTTCATCCCATCATTCGACCTCATTCTTCATCCTCTCCTGTAGGAAATCGTAGTATCTTTTTTTTGCGAACACGGGCGTTACATGTCCAGTCTATTCTCAATACGTTTGTATAAGTGTTTTATGACACAGATTGTGATTTTTGGTACAAAGCGCGAACCAGGAGGAGGAAACCAGTCCATTAAGTATTCTGAAAATAGAGAGGACGACGTCAAATGAGAAAGGGTAGGCTACCATTTAGGGATTATGTAACGATCACAGCTATACATTTATTTAGGAAATAGTGTGCCATTGACCTTATTCATGCTTTCCAGCAGATCCGAGCCCTTTTGTGTGGTCTGGTATAGTATCTGCTCTCCCTGACCGGTTTCTATAAGATGATGATTTTTGATTAGAATATCCAAGTACGGATTTACTGTTCTGAAGTTAAGATTCGCCTGATATACTATTCGGGTCTTATTTGCGCCTTTCATGCATATGTCTAGGATTTGGGAGAATATCTCTTGCTTGGTTCTTTTCATGGTACCATCCTTGCGGATTCCTCATGCGGTTGCAACTCCTTCGGAGCTTGATTCATAGACCGCTTCTTCTTGATCCCATCTTGGCATCAAAATCATGATTGTGAAGGGAACGATTTGGTTTCCGAGAACTAATACATGCATCTTGAGGGAAGCATTTAGATTCTTCAAGCTCCAAATCGCCTTATAGCCAAAGCATTGTCGAGCGAAATTATTGCTTCACACTGATAATCATGGTTGATCTTGGGCATTTCCCCGTACTGTCTTTCAATAATGAAAACCCATAGTTATATAGACGATTATGTGAAGTTTAGATGCAAAAATGAACGGATCATACCAGCATATCGCCTATTTATTCAATTTGTAATATAATATTGCCCGTACAGCAAAACGGGTGAAATTCTTTTGATCTTTCAGCATCTATTAAATGCCGGTTTCGCGGGTTTTGATTGAACTGAGAGCAAGAGGGTTGTTCACGGCAATGGCCAGATGAATTGATCTCTTGAAAGGGATCAATTGGATCGAATCAAAGTCTGCCCCGGGACGGCTATCCCGGGGTCCAAGATGGCCTTTGCTGAGAAACGGGTTACTCATGACTTCCTTTGCCGGACCACCATCAAGGGTCGGTCTGTCCGGCGGGCCACATCGAAGGAGACGCTTCCCATCCGGATCTGCTTGAGCCAGCCCTTTCCCTGAGAACTGATGATCAATAGAGATGCATCCTGCTTCCTGGCAAGATTGAGGATCTCTTCCGCAGGATCGCCTTCCAGGATATGGATAGTGATCTTGCTGCCTGACTCGGCCAGTTCATCACGCATCAAGTTGAGCGACTGCGCCGCCTTGTTGAAGTCCTCTCCGTTGGAGATCACATGCACCAGCAAGATCTCAAAAATGCCCTGCAAGCCCTTCACAAGGGATACGGCTTCCCTGGCCGCGGGAGAAAAGTCTGTGGTGACAAGCAGTCTTGAGAATATGTTGGGGCAGAATTTTGCCAGGCTCTTTTCTTCGTTTCCTTCCAGGATCTGATGGCGAATGAGGAGCAGATCGGTCTCGCCATGGCGCAGCACTTCTGTGGAGACGCTTCCCAGGAGGATTCCCTCTACCAAACCTTTTCCCTGCGCGCCCATGATGATGAGAGAGACGTTCTCCTCCGTTGCCGTTTTCTGGATTGCCTCGGCCACGCTGCCACCATATATCAGCCCGGCACCGGATCTCGGCTCCAGCCTTTGCAGATTGACTCCATCTGCGCCGCTCATCGGTTCCACGATGACCTTCAAAAGGGACTTGACTATAAGACCCGATTTTCCCGAGCGAGAAAGAGACTCTGCCTGCTCTTTCAGCCGTGTTTCTGCGTCACTGATGAAGGAATCGTAGCTCCATCCGCTCTTCTCCAGGTTCATGGGATTGCTGGCATCCAGGACGTTAAGAAGAACGACCTCTTTCAGCCCAGGAATCTCTGCTATGCACTCTTGCATCTTATGGGCGTACCTGGAAAAATCGGTGGGAATTAGCGCTTTTTCGAACATCATCTATCCTCTGGCCTAAATTGCATTAAACTTTTGGCTATCATTGCCCATAAATATGTCGATTTGTCGGAACCTGGAGGAAGATGGTGGGCGACTCCATCTGCATCCTTTGTACATAGCCCGCAACCACCGGTCTTACGGCCTCAGAAGTTAACAGTATCCATCTGCCCCTTTCCGTAAAGATCCTCAGCCACCTGATTCAATCTGTCTCCCTTCACCTCTGCTCCGTAGTCTGGCAGGATGGTGATCTGTTTTTCCTGATACCGACTTTTAAGATCCTGGATGTAGGAGGTCTGAGAGGCCATCTTCTGCTGGCAGAACCGGCAGTCGCATTCTCGAATCACATGGTTGATGACCAGGGCTGAGACGTGGACCCCGTGCGACTCCACAGTCTCGATCAGGCGCCGGCTTTCCTCGACAGCTGCCTTCTCGGGTATGGTGACGACAGTGATGCTGGCCGTCTTCGGATCGAGGAGAGCGTTACGCATGTTCTCGGCTTTGACCCGCATGGTCCTGATCTCGGTGAGAATCGAGTCGCCGAACCCTTTTTCCAGGAGATTCAGAATGCCAATCCACTTGTTTCTCATTCCCAGAACTCTTGTGACAAAACCGGTGGTAATGGACGGCAGTTGCAGCAACGGCAGTACCATGGCCGTGGGAGCGGAGTCGATGATCACATAGTCGTACTTCTTCTCCACAAAGATGTCGTTGAGTTTGTCCATGAAGATGAGTTCGGAGACGCCGGGCATATTGGCAAAGTCCTCCGGCTTGACCTCCACTTCGAAGAGTCCGAAGAGAGCCGTGAAGATGTTCTTATACCTGCGATAGAAACCCCGTGCCTCCTCTGCCAGGTCCGGCTCGTAGGCATAGAGATGATCGCGGATCAACTTTGGCTGGCTACCCAGCTCTATATCAAAAATGTCTGAGAGTGAATGAGCAGGGTCCATGGAGAAGGCCAGGGTATCCAGACCCCGGTCCGAGGTCCAGATGCCGGTCGCCGCCGAGCAGACGCTCTTTCCCACGCCACCCTTGCCGGCCATATAAATGAGTTTCATGGGTCCTATGAATCGAATGGGAGATTTAATTGTTTGGGAGGCACGGCGGGATGGAATGCATGGGACGCAACAAAAGGTTTTTCTACTTCCACGACATTTTAATAGATCTAATTATAAAAAGGGGGCGAAAGGTTGAGGAAATTAATTGTTCTGATCTCCATGCTAATCCTATGGGCATCTGCCGCATATGGTGTGAATGGCGGGGGGTCGGCAAACTTAGATATCATGGGAAGCCTTGCGAATAATACCACATTCATAACGCCGGAGGGTATGCCGGTTGTAGTGGATATTGTGGGCAGCTCTGCGACTAACATCCAGATCGGCAATCCGGGGGATGAAGCAAGAAGAGGCAGGGACAACGATGGCTCGATTTGCGGCCCGTGCGGAGAGAAAATGAGCTATAAAACACCGTGGGATGACTTCACAAGGCCTCTATGCTATCCCTGGAGTTCTTATATTCCGACCAGGTATAACCGGCCGCTCATCAACAGAAATCGAGGATACTCCAACAATGTATCGGGAGCACTAGTTTTGGGTCAAGGAAGGGCGAATCCATAGCGAGAACTAGTTTTAAAATATTCATTTTTTATATTTTCTTCTTTTCGTATATATCTTTTAATTTATCGAATCAAATTATTTGACAGAATTATTCAACCCAATTATTCTGTTTCATTATTCCGTTCAATTGATCTTACTGTTGATGCGTCTCAAACCGTTCATTCCTCAAGAGATCCGATTAATGGGCCGAAAGACTTTTCTACTTTTAGTATATATAAAACATTGGTTAATTATTAGATTCGACGAAGGGGGAATGAAGTTGAAGTTATCAATCATATTGGCTCTGGCACTGATGCTATCGGCATCCGGTGCACTTGCGTTCGGTAGCCCTGGATCAGTGGTTGTGGATATTGTCGGAAGTAGAACCGACAACACAAGGATCGTAGCATCCGGACCTGAAAAAGTGGAATTGGAAATCATTGGCAGCACATCAAGCAATACCACGATCTCGCCTCATGAAGAACGGGTAAAAATTTGTCCCAATCGTATATTCTGCGCGGAATGTCCATCATGTCCTACAAATCCCTGTCCCGATGCAAAATGCGATAATCAGAAGAAAACCTATCCATGGGACGATATGCACCTGGGAGTCGACGCCTGGTACGGTACGTTCTGGTATACTGATGTCAATATGCCCAAATGGCCCCAGATTTAGGTCGCAGGAAACTGAGATCAATGCTGCTATTCGTCTCTAGATGATCTATTGAATGGAACGGCTCGGGACGGAGCCGTTTCAATTGTTTTTATGTTTTTGTTATTCTTCATGTGATTGACTCCAGATGGTCGCCGGTGCCACTGGTAACCAGATCTCTGACGTCCGGAGTTGACATAATCATTATGTGCAGTTCCCGGCAGATACTTTTGAGTCGCTATGCAGCAAACTATCCTCGATAAGGCGGTTTCATCCCTCTGTCCTGTTTGTCTGAAGATAGTCCCGGCTCGCATATTTTCGGAGGACGAAAAGGTCTTCATGGAAAAGAGGTGCCATGAGCACGGCGATTTTATGGAACTCTACTGGTCCGACCTTCGTTTGTATGAAAAATTCCATAAATATGGGTGCGAAGGATAGGACGTGGACGGTGCAGCCGAAGCCCTACAGGGCGGTCCATATGACTGCGGCCTATGCATAAGCCACTTAACTCCGACCTTGCTCGGCAATATCGATCTAACTCGCCGCTGCAACATGTCCTGCCCCGTCTGTTTCGCAGACTCCGGCGGCCGAATCTATGAGCCGAGCCTTGAGCAGATTCGTGCCATGCTGCAAAATCTTCGCAATGGTATGCCTGTGCGCTGCCCTTCGGTCCAGTTCTCCGGCGGCGAGCCCTCATTGTGGCGAGACCTGCCGGAAATCATGCCCTGGCCAGGAAGAAGGGCTTCTCTCAAATCCAGATTGCCACCGACGACCTGATCCTGGCAGAGGACCTCGATCTTTGCCGCGCTCTGGAGAGGAGCGGTCTGAACACCGTCTATCTCAGGTTCAACGGAGTTACACCCGCTCCTTATGAGGTCGTCCGTGGTCGCGATGTATTTCCGCAGAAGCTACAGGCACGGGAGAACTTTCGCCGGGCTCATATGACCAGCACCGTGCTGGTTCCAACCCTCGTCCGGAAGGTCAATGATCATCAGGTGGGCGATATCGTTCGCTTTGCTTCTAAAAACCTGGATACGGTCAAGGGCGTCAACTTCCAACCCATCTCTTTCTCGGGGAGGATCGAGGCCGGATCGAGAGCCGCCCAAAGAATAACTATCCCCGATCTTCTAATCCTCCTGAAGGAACAGACTGCAGGAGAGGTCTCCAGAGAGGACTTCTATCCCATTCCCTTTGTGGTTCCATTCTCCCGGCTACTTGGGGCGCGACAGGGATCGACTGAGCTGGCCTTTACCATTCATCCTTGCTGCGGGGCTGCGACATACATCTTCAGCTATAACGATCATCTGATTCCTATCACCCGGTTCGTTGACGTGGATGGGCTCTATGAGTTGATCAAGAACGAGGCGGAAAATTATGACGGCACGCTTCTCGGCCAGCTGAAGCTGAAGGAAAGAATGCTCAGGGAACTGCCCAAATTCGTAGACGAGTCGAGAGCGCCGGATGACTTGAATTTGACTCGCATGCATCTCGGGGGTATTTCGTAACGGGACGCGCGAATCCCTGAAGGATTTCCATAATAAGACCCTATTCATAGGAGCCATGCACTTTCAGGATGCATACAACCTGGACACGGAGAGGCTGCAGCGGTGCGGCGCGCATTATGCCACGCCGGACGGGCGCATAATTCCCTTCTGCGCCTACAATACCTTGCATCGCAAAGGAGTAGAGGATAGATTCTCCGTTCTTTGAATTATATTTAAAGATAGATTGAGCCTTCCGGCACGTATTCCCTTCATAACGACCTGTGTTGGGTTGGCCGCTTTCCCGAAAGATGCCATCCTACCGACATGTTTAAATGGAGTACGGCTCACCTTCAGGATCGAAGGGCAGGTAGATCAGCTGGAAGATCGCTACCTTGGCATGGTAGAGGCCTCGGGTTCAAATCCCGACCTGTCCATTTCCTCTGTTTTGTGGCAGTCAGTTTTTTTAGATGTCTTCTTAAATGTCTTTTTGATTGTCTTTCTGAAGAGACTCCGGGCCTACCCAAGTGAGCAAAATGTCTTTTATCTGCAGACAAGAATTGCTTCTAGAATCGGCAGAGAGGGGAAGATGTACGAGATGATTTGGATGCTGACTATGGCCTTCCTCACCGGCTTGACGGGCGCGCTAGCTCCCGGGCCGACGCTTGTTGCCACCATCAATTCTTCTCTCAAATACGGCTGGACCGCGGGTCCGAAGATTGCAGCAGGCCATGCTCTCGTGGAAATTGTGATCTTTCTATCAATTGTGGGAGGAGCGAACGTGGTTATGCAGCAGCATTTTCGCTCAATTCACTTTGTAGGCGGCCTGGCACTGATCGCTTTTGGAATTCTTACCGCAAAAGGATGCAAGAGCGCCACTATGGCAGTAAGGGAGGGGAAAGCGATCGGCAACCCCTACCTGGCAGGAATGATCACCAGCGGGGCCAATCCCTACTTCTGGTTCTGGTGGCTCACCGTAGGCAGCGCCATGGTATTATCGGGCCTGCAAATAGGGTTGATCATGGCCGCGATCCTCATGATCTGTCACTGGGGTGCGGACTTTGGGTGGTACCTCCTGGTCTCAACCGGCCTAGATAGAGGACGAAACATCATCTCGGAAAAGAGCTATAGAATAATTCTGGGCCTATGCGGCGGTTTCCTGGTCTTTTTTGGGCTCTACTACCTGAGCACAGCCTGAGGATATGGTTCAGGAGGCGCCAATGAATACCGGAAAAATTGGCATGAGACTCTTGAAGAACTCATCCTTCATTCTAGTGTCTCGTCAACTATGTAATGTCGGATAAAGACGGGAGAGCTTAACTCTGGCATCTGTGGTAGTGAATCGCCAATTTACCTTTACATTTTTATTAGTTCTAAACTCCTGCCATGCCGCTACTTCTTTCTTAACCGTTTCAATATTGTCGATTCTT
>CAIQHB010000056.1 GCA_903871465.1 uncultured Methanosarcinales archaeon | reverse complement strand
TTAAGTAATATAATGTCAATATTCTTTAATTGGGATTATGGACGAAGGAGAGATAATTAAGCAGCTTCGAGAACAGAATGAACAATTAAGGCGTGAGAATGAGCTGCTTAAGGCAAAAATAAGAGAGCTTGAAGCCCGACTGGCCCGATATGAGAATGCACATACTCCACCAAGTTTAAGAGGCGGCCGCAATCGTAAAAAGCACAAGGAAGACAAGGGAAAGCCTGGTCAAAAGGAAGGACATAAAGGCTTAACGCGACCCTATGCTGCGCCGGATAGTCAAGTAGAGGTCACAGCAGATCGATGTCCTGATTGAGGAGCAGAGCTTGGCATTCCTTTTCGCATTGAGTCGAAGATCATTGAGGAAATTCCCGATCCTCAGCCGGTCATGGTTACCCCACATTTCGCATTAACACTCCAATCCATAATATTTTTTGCAGTCCTGCCCGAGTAGCTTTAGGACTAATCCCTGAGTCACGCTCAGCTTTATCTGCCGGCTAATCACATGTTGGCCCTCAGTTACTATTATTAAGGTTACTCTCATAAAAATCTGAAATATCCATCTCATGGTCGGTTTTTGAGTCGGTTTTTTGAGTTGATTAGGGACACTCTGCCCCGCCTCCTTTAGTTTTCTTCGAAGCTTCCACTCTGCATACGAATAAATCAATAGGCAAAGGACCATAATCATTGCCAAAGCTTCGATACGTTCTTCTTTCTTTAGAAAAAATTCTGAGGCATGGAAACGTTTGTCTTTCAAGAAGCGGAAGCCTCTCTCTACCACTTGCTGCCCTTTGTAATAGTTCAGCATGGTTTCAGAATCTAGATCCAAGTCATTGCTCGCGAGTACGAACCGGCCCAATTTTTGGCGCTCTCGGATTACAGATTCTTGATCTATTTCGATATCAGCTTCAATCGCATACTGATAAATTCGCGCTTCATCCTTTTTCGGCCTCCCCCTCTTCTTTTCTGCTCGCTCTAAAATAGACGAGGCCCTCAGGTCTTTAAGCTTGAAAAGAGGATGATCCAAAATCCATTTCTTTGCCGCGGCTATGGCATCGGGTTCACAAGCGTACCGTTGACGTTTCAACGAATTGAGATCCTTCTGGGCATCATCAATCTTTTTTTGAAGGTTCTTATCAAAGGTCTTCTCCTTTTGCGCCTGCATCTCCTGAGACCAGAAAACGGCAGCTTTCTGAGGAATGCCTCCATAATTCAGATAAGTAGTATGGAACGCATAGCGTGGGTCCGTTGCATGTGTCATTTCCAGTTCTGCTGAGATCAAAGCCTTTGCTGCCCCTACAGTTTCAGGAACACGAGTGATCCAATGCAGATTTTCTCCCAGTAGCTTTAGATTTTCTTCAGAATAGATAGCGCTATCTGCGACCCAATAATTTGAATTATCTAAGGAAATGGACTCTCTCAGTCTTTGGATCTTCTCTGGCAAACTTTTTTTATCCGATTTGTTTCCGGAAAACGACTGCATAAAAAGAGGAACTCCATGTTGATTCACGACCATTCCCAGAACGAAACGCTTGAGATCCATTCGGTTATCTTTGGCATGGCCAAAAGTAATTTCGATTGAATCTGTTCCATCTGGAGCATCACCTTCGTACTTTCCAAACATCGAAAAGTTTGTCGTATCCACATGTAGTAGATGCATTTCCTCTGTCATTTTGTTCATGGCTTGCAGAGCAAGATCGTTAAACAGCTCAGTTGGACCATAGTCAAAAATTGCATCTAATGTTCGCGATAATGTGTCATCATTCAGGCTAGATGGCGAAATGCCTTCACCCAACAAACTCTCGGTAGGAAGACCCATGAAAAAATTGGAGTAGAAATAGAGACGAGATTCATTGAAACCCAGGCCATTCAGAACCATCGCTTTTATAATTGCAGAATGACTGGCTTTATGATGTCTGGTTTTTGGGAGTGCGTGATCTATGATCTTACCTATACCAAGCTCATCGAAGATTCCTGCTACTATCCCAAAATGCTCGATAGCTTCTGTCGAGATATCCATGCTACTTCCCCTCAAAAAAGCTCATGGTTGAGCTATTAAAAAAACCTATCTATAATAGTCGAGAGAAATCATGAAGTGTTCAAACCGTTAATGCGAAATGTGGGGTTACTGAATACAAAATCGCTCATTACAGATGTCCATGCTGTCAAAAAGAAGTCGTTGCGAACGATGCAAGTTGCCCTCATGAAGGCAAATTCGGAAACAACACAATTGCGCAGGCGACGCTACTGAAATACGAAGATAGGCTTCCTCACAGAAAAATACAAAGTACACTGAACAGAATGCATGGACTGAAAATAAGTCCTGCCACGATATTTGATTTAACCCGTCGTGCTGCCGAGGCAGTTCAATCAGACTACGATGCAATCTTGAACAAGATTCGAAATGCTCCGATCCTGTATGTGGATGAAACGGGAATCCATGTCCAGGGAGAAAAGCATTGGATCTGGACGTTTACCACACCATCTGAGACCTTTTTTGTGATTCGAAAGAGTCGAGGCACGAAAGTCCTGATCGAAGTTTTGACGCGGAGATTCAGAGGAATAATCGTATGCGACGGATGGAAACCTTATGCCAGATTCACAAATCGCATTCAGCGATGCTGGGCACACCTACTTAGAGAGTCGAAAGATCTTTCAGAGAAGTTCGAGGAAGCTATTCCGCTGCATAACGCGCTCAAAGAACTCTATGAGATGCTAACCAAAGCTCTGGAAAACGATCCCTCAACAGAAGTCAGGATGAATCTATGGCAATTAGCGCGAGAAACGCTTCGGCACTTGATTATGAAAGAGTACTCCATTGAGAAGGTTCAGAAACTCATCGGAAAAATCAATAACGGATTTGAGTACTGGTTTACATTTATCATAAATTCAGGCGTGGAGCCCACAAATAATAGGGCTGAGAGGGCATTGCGACCGCAAGTCGTTTTGAGAAAGATCTTGGGCACGCTACGCAATGAGAAAGGAACCTCGATTCATGAGCGCATCATGACGACACTGGCAACATGGGGACAGAATGGACTAAACTGTCTCCAAATGCTAACGGCGAAGCTAGCTAGCTAAACACGTACTCACTGGGAAATGCGATAGTGCCATCCTACGTTAAGTGTCGAATGGAGGTGTAGTTGTGAAGTTCATACAAGGATTAGCGGCAGCTAGATGTATAATCTATAGATCGCATAAAATAAACTAACAGAGAGAGGCCATCTTTGTCCCAACTGTGACTTAGAGGTGGACAGAGACATCAACGCCGGCTTGAACATTCGCATCCTTGGACTGAGGGGAAGAGCCTATAGAGAGATCAGAGTAACCGACTCCAGGAAGCAGGAAGCCCTACCCCTTTCAGGGTAGGAAGGAAGTCACCCAGCTTGCTTGATCATCATTCAAGAATTTCCTCGTGAGATCGATGGATATAGATCTACAGAGGAGCCGCCATTTATCTTCCTGGGCTGATCACAGATTCCATCATTGTTGGTATCATTGCAGCCTTCTTTTGGCTCGTCATAATCGCTGTAATGATTTCCTTTCATCTGTTTTCCAGAAATCAATTCCATAAGACTTTGCAACCCTTCGGCCTTCAGGCTGCCATCCCACCTGTTGCCGCCCTGGTCGTTGGCAGATATCTCGTTATCCAGGAGGTCGTTGGATATAAAGGTGTTATTCTTATATCCTGCCTTGACGTAAATGCCATACTTATTTTTGTAGATGACATTGTCAATGACCGTATCATTGCTGGACTGCACGTAAATCCCCGCATTTCCGCATCCGCAGTGGCCAGAGCCAGTAAAGTTAAAACCCTCGACCGTCGATCCGTTGGCTGCCAGGGTAAGCGCGCTGCCGGATTTTGTTGCGTTTACTATTGGCCGTCCCTTTCCGGTATCGACGCCTATTAAGGTTACGGCTTTGGAGAGATAGAGGTGCTCTGGATAAGTCCCGCTATGCACTTCAATGAGGTTCCCGGAACTCGCGTTATCAATCGCTTTCTGAATCTGCTGGTAGTCTTCGCCAGCCGGGCCCACAGTGATCTTGGCTGCTGAAACGGAGCCGATGATCAGAATCAATATTACAAAGAGGCTTAGCCGCATATTTTCGCTATGGTTGGGTTTTCCTATTAGAACTTTTCCGGCTTGAAGGGAAATATATAGATAATATACAGAATATACATCCATATAGTCTAATGAGACAAGGGGTAACGTGCCAGTTTTGATATAAATTTTGCAGGAATATCCAGAAGCAGGAAACCAACTTGCTGTAACTGATGTCAAACGGCGGCGGCGCACCCCGCTGGAAGCAGGCGGAACTATATTGATCTGATCCATTCTCAAGTTGAACACGTATGCCCTTTATCCCCGATGCAAGCATCGGGGTATTGCCATAAAATAAAACAATTCGTGCCCTGATAACTTTTTGCTGTCCTGTAGTATAACGGCGAACAAGCAATTCCAAACCTTGGCGCTCGACGTCGTTTAAGTTGATTGCTGATGGTTTTGGACCCGGCATTGATACTCCCCTATCACAGAGTATCTGTAGGTGATTATATATAAAGCCTTATCCTTGTGTTTTTATCAGCCCAGATGTACTAGATTTCTAGATAGTGCCATATAGAGGTGGTCAAAATTGAGTCGGCGAATACAATTACGCAATTTTCTCAAAATTGATGCGCGGCTTTAGAGGCGTATAAGGGGGTGCGCCTATCATTTTCCAGTACGATTGGTACGTGACAATTAGGCGTGTTGTTTATCCGTAAAGCATTTAAATGATGGGTTGCCTTTAGACAAAATAGAGGTAGATCTGATAGGATCGCACTTGCCTCCATACGTTGCCTCCTTATGGATCTATCTTCCCCAAATATATTTTATAAATTAATCGCACCGGTGTGTGAGGGATCAAGTAGCTGATTAGCGAAATGCTTTTCTTCAGCGCTCTATTTTATAATTCTGCAGGATTTTATGAAATGGAGTTCGATATCAGTGAGCGATGAAAGAATTGTTTCGAAATTCTTTGGCCATAACTATACGCTTTGCGTATCATGCGATCCTCGTATATGAATTACTATAGGGGTATCAAAGGACCTGCTAGACACTATTATGACCTAATCCAGATGGTGCTTTAGAACCTCATCACAGATCGTTTCTTCCAATTCGCCAAAATGATTGAGCCTTTGTTCAAACTTTTTTAGTAAAATGAATTTCCTTATTGCCAAACCCGAAAGAACCATGCATACCAAAAATATTAACATAATTAATGCAATAGTCATATTATTCAATGATCCCTTTTGGTGCGAGAATATCATGAAGACAAATGTGTTGACCACCAAACCTAGCAATGCTGAGATGGAGAGGGCCATGAGGTTCCGGGCAAGCCGTTTTCTTTGCTGCTCTATTCGCTCAACCGCATCATATACAGCATCTATTGAGGCATTATATTCCATCTTCTCACTCGTTTACCATTCGTTCATTATAAAGAGCTCATCATTGATAGTCTTGAACCATTCATACCTGGCTTTGCCCAAGGGTGTAAGCTCATACTCTATCACTTCTCGTGCCCCCCACGCTACTCTCCTCTCCTCGACATATCCTGCGTCTTTGAGCATTTGAATGTATTTTTCGGCGGATGTTGTCTTGAGATTAGCGCACTGGATTATATGGGTCTTCAAGGCACGCCCGTTTGATTGGCTCTTGTATATGCACTCAAGAAGCTTGAGGACGATCTTGATTGCAGGCCGATACTTTGCCACGCCCATACATAATTCCTTCTTGCAACTCTAAAAAGCTTCCATACCTTTAGTACATCACTTTGATAACTTGAATTTGTTTCACTAAGTATATCAACTTTTATTGCCATATATATGAATCAGATTCAATGGTTCTAATTACGATTCTCTAAAATATATTTTAATAAGCAAAAATTGTTGGTTTAGAGCGGAATTCTTATCATTATTATTAGATTAAAATTAGTAATAAAAAATATAGTTGAGAAAATTAAAAACGAAAGGCTTTAGAGATTTTGAGCATATTCTCATATGATATGACACATTATTGTTGCATGTCAAAGAACTCAAATATCATACTAAGCGGATACGAAATTGGAATCGCGAATTCGTATCCATAACTGCTAACTGAAGACGGTCTTAAGGAAGCCAAGCAAGTAGGTCTTACTATTCGAAAACAAGAATGGGTGGCCACCTAACCAGTAGCATCAATCAAATTCAGGAATTATCTGAGCGATCAGGGAAAAATTTTACCAATATTATGCAACGCTATCCTTATAAATAACCTGTCGCGGCAATGCGACAGATTTATATGTAATTATTGATGCCAGAGCAATACTGCTCGTTGGAGAATCAAAACCTTTTTAGGACAGAGTGAATTCAAGTTGTAAACTGAGTATATGTTGTGAGGAAGGATATGAAGAGAAGTAAAGATGCCATAATTTCTCAAATATTGGACGTCTGCACTGAGGGTGCAAGCAAGACTAGGATCGTTTATCAATCGAACCTAAACTTCAGGACGGTAATCCCATATATTGATTTACTTATAAAAAATGAACTCCTAGAGATCGCGACCACCAGAAATTCCTCGGTCATATTTACAACTACACCAAAAGGAGCTAAGCTGCTCAAGGATTTTAAAAACATACAAAGCGTAATTCCCGAAATATACAATATGGTGGAAAAAGAGAAGGCATAGGTCCATGCACAGAGGCAATAATATGAATATTTGAGAGTTGGCGCGTTGTTTTTCCGGCACCGAGAAAACATATAGATTATATACCAAATATACATCCATATAGTCTAATGAGACAAGGCATATAACGGTCTAATTCAATTCCAATTATTAGTGTCGGGCGCTTTATCCTGTGAGATGGGTGATGATGGATTATCCCAAGCAGTTCGATTGATGGAGTGGTATATGCAGTCGTTAGAGGGTCTTGGATGTTCCTTAAAGGAGTTTGATTCTCAACGTTCTCATCTTTGGAACAGGAATAATTCGAGCACCTTTTTTGCAGTCTACATAAGTGAAAACAAATAGGCCTGTCAATTGTCTTTTCAATTTTATGTGCAAGAGGAGAAAAATGATTAACGCGGTTGGCTGTGAGGATCCTCGATATACTGAGAATCTACTTGGACTTCTTGAATACTACGAAGCAATCATGGAGAGAAGCGGTCTGGTGGCAAGGGCAGGAGAAGTCAGATCACTCAAACTCGGATTTATTTTAGACCTCCTGAAAGCTGTCACTATTCCGGATGACCTTAAGTCAAATTTAGGCTCTGCAGTCTTAAGCGCTTGGGAGATGAAGAGCATTGACAAGACTTTGGCGCAAAGTGAAAAAGAGCTGAAGGCAATGCGTTGCAGCATTGCAGCCGTTCGAAATGAAGTCCTGAGAGCAGGCGATCATCGCAGTCCAATGACCGCAATAAAGCTTGATGTTGCAGTGATGTTTGCTCTACCACTGATGCAGTCAGATCTCAGGGAGGATGAAGTGCCAGGAATTCATGATCTACTCGCCCAGGTGATGGATGGCTTTGCCGCAAGGACGGAGGGTTGAGGATTCTTACATCCTCTGAGATCGCTTCCCACAAAATGGTCTCGAAACATAGATTTGTTCCTCGCATAGCTGAAAAGTGAACCAAACTCTTTTGATTCAAGTATCATTTTTCGTCTGAAGAAAACTCATTTTCCGCCACCCTACCAGGAGATTCTTTTGCGGTAATGATTTCGCACCACTATGGCCAGCATATTAGTCCCCAGCACCAGAGAAATCAGCACCAGAGCGGTGCCCCAGGCCCTGGACTCGACATCCCATGCTCCCAGGAAGTAGATCAGGTTCAAAAGATGATAATCCAGGTTGTTCACCGGCTGAAACACATTAGGTATAACGCCATAGATCATCTGAACAGGGGTGGCAGTGAAGGTTACAGCCGTCCACATGATGGGGGCCGTCTCTCCTGAGGCCTTGGCTACCCCGATGATTACGCCTGTGAGGATGCCTGGCATGGCTGAAGGAATAACAACCTTTCTTATCGTCTGCCACTTCGTTGCTCCCAAGGCCATGCTGCCTTCTCGCAAGGAGTTGGGAACGCTTCTGAGGGCTTCCTGGCTGGTCAGAATTATGGTGGGTATATTTATCAGACCCAGAATTATGGATCCGGATAAGAGCGATACTCCAAAAACCGTTACCAGAAAGGCCAGTCCGAAGAGGCCGAAGACGACGGAAGGAACGCCATTCAAACAGCTTACGGCGATGGTGATCAAACGATTGAGCCTCTGGCTCTTGGAGTACTCATGCAGGTAGATAGCTGCCCCAATGCCCAGGGGTGAAGAGACTATCATGGCCCCAAGAACCATCCAGAGCGACCCCAATATGGCCGTGCTGATTCCGCCAGCCTGACCCAATCTCCTGTGAGGAGTCGTCAAGAACTCCCAGTTTATGGCCCAAATTCCTTTGTAGATTATGATAAAGAGAATTCCACCCAGAAGCAGAAGCGACAAAACTGCCGAGAGCTTTATGGTCAGAAATATCAAGGCCTCTCTCCCCCGGGCACTGTAACCGTAGACGATATTTAGGGCGTCCTTTATGCAAAGCAAGCTGGCAAAAAATACGAGAAGAGGAGAAATGAAGGCATAATTGAATGAAGCACCCACTCCAAAAGGTCTGTGAATGACAAAACCAGGTTGAAGGGCGCCTGAATATGAGAAGAAGAAGATCCCTGCACAAATGAGTAGATCCAGTAACAGGAAGGGAGCCGTCTTTCTGGAAACGCCATTTGTTATCAAATAGGATACGAGAATTAAGAGAGGGCAGATGATGAGGCAGGCATCCCAAATCGGCGTCAGCCTTTCCAGGTCAGGCTGCAGGATGAGACACGTTATCGAAGATACGAATAGAAATGCGGATAGAGCAAATGATGCCGCAAGAATGGGGCTAATTCTCATATTCAATATCCTCCGAATTTCTTTCTTATGCGAGCCCGGGCATAATCTGCAACCAGACTGAGAACTGAAACGACGAATAGAAGAACAAAACCTACCGCAAATAGAACGTGATAATGCATTGAACCCCTGGCTACCTCACCCATTTCACCAGCGATGACCGAGGTGAAAGTCGCGCCCTGACCAAAGATATTGTAGATGGGAGAAGGCAGTCTGGCCACATTGCCTACTACTAGAAGAACCGCCATGGTCTCGCCGATTATGCTTCCAATGTTGAGCAGAACGGCTGCGGTAATTCCCGACGATGCTGCCGGTATCGTCACGTTTCTGAGCGTTTGCCATCGATTTGCTCCCAGTGCCAGGGAACCTTCTTTGAATTCGCTGGGCACAGCCCTCAGAGAATCCTCGCAGATGGTAGTCAGATATGGAATGAACATAATGCCGAGCAGTATGGCCCCGGCCAGAATAGATCTCCCTGTGAGCATGTCAAAGCTATCCTGCAGGTAGGATACGAGAATTATCACCCCCAGGAAACCGTAGACGATGGATGGCACTCCGGCCAGAAGCTCTATGGAAGGTTTTAGTAAGGCCTTGCTCCTGGGACCGGCCAGTTCTGCCAGATAAATGGCCAGAGGAAAACCGATGGCGATATTGATGAAGAGCGCGAGAAGTGTGATGATAAGAGAAGCGGCAATCAGAGGCAGCAAGCCATAGATTTCACCTGCAGGATGCCATTTTGTTCCAAGAAGCAGAGAGCCGAGGCCGAGTTCGGAAAAGGCGGGAAGACTCTCATTTATGAGGAAGTAGAAGATGAGAGCTATAATGAGGATGGAGGCGATAGCAGACATGAATAGAAGTGCCTCAACGAAAAGCTCGCCATACTTACGAGGCATCTTTATTCGTGGCCGATCCATACGGCATGTGAAATCACATCCGCAGTTAAAGCCCTTGTCTATTGTATCTATATAGAGAATTTACCGTGTATACATTTTATAGAGACAACTTTTTAAAATAATCACGAGCCCAGCCGGCTCAGGATCTCTTCCGGCTCATAGCGCACGGTAATGACACGGCTCCGACCACGCTCTCCCGCCCCGGTAAAGTCGGCATTAATTAGCCGGATAGCATCCAGCTTATTGAGGATCTCATGGAAACGGGTGTATCCAGCTCCCGTCTCCTCATGGAAGCGATGAAAGAGGTCGCCTGCGCGCCAGCTCTCCTGGCTTACCGCCAATTGCAGCACCTTTTGTTCATCCGCTTTCAGGGATTTCAGGGCATAGGTGAGATGAACCAGCCGGGAACGATCGTAAGAGCTTGCTACATCCTCTGACGAGATGCTCTTGGAGGCGCGCTTCTCTGCCGTCAGGCCCGACCTTTTAAGCAGGTCTATCCCCACCCGCAGATCCCCGGACTTCTCGGTGTAGTCCACCACAGCGTCCAGGATATCGTCTGCCATCACTCCGGGATAGAAGCCCATCTGCACCCGATGTCCCAGAATATTGCGTATCTCGGAGCGCGAGTAGAGAGGAAAGACCACATCTTCCGCCTGAAAAACGGAGACGACCCGGGGGTCGAAAACATAGTTCAAGGTAAGCTCACTCATGACGCCGATGACACCCATTCTGGCACCGGGGCAGGTCTCATGCGCCCGCAGCAGGGAGTATAAAACATGATCTACTTCCTTTTCAGGGAAGAGATAATTTATGTCATCCAGGGCTACCACAAGTACTTTGTTTTCATCCGCGGAGTGCTGGGCCACCTTCTCGAAGACGCGCTTGAAGGAGATCCCGCTGGACGGAGGAGCATGCTGGAAGATTTTTTTGTAAAGCTGGTAGAAGACCGCATATCTTGTAGAGTTCATCTGACAGTTGACATGCACCGGGACGATCTGGGAAGAATGGGCCTCGATCTCCTCAAAGAGCTTGAGAATCGCCGTGGTCTTTCCCGTGCCGGGAGGGCCCAGGCATAGAGCATTGACGGGCCGGCCGCCCTGCAATGCCGGGCGGATGCAGAACTTGAGGCTGTTCATCTGCGCTTCCCGGTGGAGGAAGTGCTCCGGCAGGTGATCTAACTCGAACCGATCCCTGTCCTTGAATAGCGTCTCCTCCCAGAGGAGCATATCTGGTCTCTTAGTTTTTTCGGGGCTCACTCGTTTAGTATATTTTGTATTTCCTTCTTCAATATGGCGCTCACTATAGCACCATCTGCTTTGCCTCTCAGCTCCAACATCACCAGGCCCATTAGAGGAGCCGCTGCCCTCTCGCCCTTGGAGCGCACCAGATCGGCCTTGCGAGCGACAATTGCCTGCACAGCCTTCTCCACATCCGCCTCATTTACCCCGGCCAGGCCCGCAGCCTTCGCCGCCTCGGAGGCTTCCCAATCAGGATGTTCCGCCAAAGAGCGAAGCAGATCCACCAGTCCCTCCTTGGCGACCTGGCCTGAACTTACAAGGCCAAAGCAGTCCTTATGGTGCTGTTCCGTCAGGTTGGAGATGGGCACACCCTCGCGTGCCAGCTCAATGGGTATTGTCTCCAGTGCCCGAACCACCATGGAGGACGGAACCTGAAACTTCACCACGATCTCCTCAAAGAGCTGGTAATTGGGAGAAGCAGCCATAACGCGAGCCTGCTCGGCATTCAAGCCATACTCGCGTCCGAAACGATTGGAGCGAGCCAGGAAGAGCTCGGGAAGCTGGAGCCGATCCAGCATCTCTTCCGTGATTACGACCGATGGCACATCCGTCTCCGGATACATTCTGGCAGAACCCGGCAACGGCCGCATGTACTCCGAACAGCCGTTAGGAAGCGCTCTGCGCGTCTCTTCCGGCACCACAGCCAGGGCCTCCCGGGCCCGAACCAGAACTGCCTGCAAAGCCTTCTCTGCCCGGTCCCTGCTGCTTGTGACCATGACAACAGCATCCGGCTCCACTGCACCAAGGAGGCCTCGCACAGCTTCAACCTCACTTTCGGTCACCCCGTAAGCGGGGAGCTCATCGGTATGAAAGATTCCGCCCACTCCTGCTCGTTTGGCTCGGTCGGACATCTCCGAGCCGAGTCGTCGACCGGGCTGAGTCTCTCTGCCCACCAGACCGGCAAAGCCTTGCAGGCGGCAGGCCAGGACCACACCACCCATCTTGAGTGACTTTGATATGACCTTCGAGCCCGTCTCGGCAAAGAGCTCTGTGACATCCCACAAGGCACCATCAACTGCAGCCTCGCGACTCCCGAGCTCTGTTCTAATTTCCAGAAGCCTGACCTGACGCAGTGCCTCAAACTCCACTACCTTGTCGACGAGATTCAGGGCCTGAACGCCCTTCACCTCCACGCGTGCTCCGCCCTTGATAGAGACATTCACGTCCTGGCGAATGGTGCCAAGCCCCCTCTTGACGCGGCCGGTGGAGCGGAGAATCATTCCCAGGTACGAAGCAACCTCACGAGCGTGCGCCGGGGAGACGATGTCCGGTGCGGTGCCAATTTCCACTAGCGGAATGCCCAACCGGTCGAGAGAGTAGACCACGCTGTCTCCGCGGTCTTCAATGATGCGCGCCGCCTCCTCTTCCAGGCAGAGGACTCCAATACCGACCGACCCTCGCTCGGTTTCAATCTTGCCTTCAGATCCGATGTAGGCAGTGCGCTGGAAGCCGGAGGTATTGGAGCCGTCTATGACCATCTTGCGCATGGTCTGCACCTCATCCACGACCCGCATGTTGAGCAGCCGCGCGATGATGAGAGATATCTGCAGAGCCTCGGAGTTAATCTCCCGGGGCGGCTCCTCATCCGCTTCCACCAGACAGGTGGTGTCATAGGACTTATAATGAAACTTGCGCGATACAAGAACCTCTTCTAACGCGGCGCGATCAATCTCGCCAAGCTCGCTTCTCGAAGGTCGGAGATACCGGAAAAACTCGAAATTGGACTCCTCGACTTCCCGGTGCTTTGTAGGGCAGCCGCAGAAGAGCTTACACGCGGTGTCGAGCTGTTGATGAATTTCAATGCCGCATAGGAGGCCTAAAGCCCGGTAGTCCAACCCTGGTGAGACGTCTTTTGCCATCGATCACCTTTCAGGGACTACAGGAGGTTTAACTCTTTTGACTGCTTCTCTTATGTCCTCCGCCTTGACCGTCTTCCTCTTGGCGTGATTGGCCCAGCCCACTGCCTCATGAGCTACCTCTAAACCATAGCCCTCGAGAACCTCTGCTAGCGCGTCCCTCGCGCCTTCACTCACTCTCTTTGCCCCTGCCTCGCGGATGAGTCTGCTCACCGGAGCGACGGGAAGTATCGGCATTTGTAATCCACCTCATAAATCCGGATTTTGCAGCCAGACGAGCCAGAATTCAACCCATCTGGAGCTACAAGCCAGAATGGACAGTTATCATCCCGTAATTCCATATATATTTTTTGTTTTGGCAATGATATCTATTAATTGGGACAAGCATCATGATTCGCTTGATTGCAGATTTTTGGCGCAAGAATAAAACCCTATTCCGCATTTTTAAAGAAATCCATCTCATATAGCAAGGCCATTTGAGATATAAAACCGTGCGAAAGTGATAAAACAGGAAAGTGGACGGGAAATGTTATTTAGGTTGGAGGCCCCAATACCGTTAGCAAGAGGAGCGGACAAATGAGCGAGAAGGTAAGTAAGGCTATTATCTATAAAGACTTAGAAGATGTTTTCGGTCCCTGCGGATGCGGCATGAGCTTGGCCACCTTGCCCGTGCTTCTTCCCAGAGACTGGGTTGTACTGGAGCGCCCTGCCGAGGCAGAATGCGATGAGTTCGGCAAAGGCGACGACTTCCGGCGAATATCAGGATTCACCTGCAATAATGTCTTCGAGCATGAGATGGAAGGAGCAGAATACCTGGCCAACTTCTCCTGCTGCAGTGAATGTGCCAAGATGGCTGTAGAGAAGGGATACGCGATGTGGGCCCAGAAATCATACCCCATGGCACTGCGATAGACGCCCGCAAACCGCTTATAGTCTGCAATAAACTCCGATATTTTGTAACACCTAAGACAGCTATGCACAGAGGTATTTCTTTGAAGTACAGAGTCTATTCCACAAAGTCCTGCCCTAAATGCGAACAGCTCAAAGCGGCGCTGGTAGATGCGGGCATCTCGTTCGAGAATCTTGATATGGCCACCCCTGAAGCGCTCACGGAGCTGCGCATAAACGGCGTATTCACCCTTTCAGCGCCTGTGCTCCAGGCAGAGGAGAAGTTCTACACCGTCCAAGAGCTGTTCTCCGGCGAGAAGCTCAAGAATCTGGCCGAAATCATTAACAGCTAGAATTCCCTGCCCCTCACCCGGGTTATATCGAAGACCGCCGTGCTGGCCACGTGCATTACGGCAAATGTGCCGGCCTGGATTGGGTCCGTCACCACCAGATCGGCCTGATCGGGAACCGACCCGGCCATCTTCAAAGCGATGACCGGAATCCCTTCGGCCTGAAGTCTCTTGACCTCCTTGGTGATGCGCCCGCCCATGAGCGCCCCAGCCAGAACCAGGATGGATGCGCGCGGCAGCCTGCTCACGGCGCGGACAGCGTCGGCAATGGCTTCTTCGCCGACCAGTGGAATGGTATCCACGCTGATCCGCTCACCTCGCAAATTGTGCCGGTCGGCCTCGCTCACCGCTCCAACCGCGACCTGGGCCACCTGGGCTCCGCCGCCTATTATTATCACCCTGGAGCCGAATATCTTCTCAAAGGGCTCGTGGATGGATACCTCGAATATGGAATCGAAGTCTTCCAGCTCCACCGCCATCTCACGAACGACCTCTTCGCGGCCATCAATCTCCATGTAGACAGAAGCCTTGCCGCGATTCAAGCCTCGCTCCATTACGAACTGCTGGGTGTAGATGATATTGCCGCCTCTCTTTGCCACCGCGCCCGCAATGTCGCGCAGCATTCCTGGTCGATCCAGGCAGATCACATTTATCGCTGTGCTCATATCTTGCCTCTTCGGCCCCCAAATGGGACTGGCAAACTTTAATATGACGAGTGATTACTCCTTGGCAATGGAGTTTTGTCCTCAATGTAAGAGCATGATGATGCCCAAAGACGGAATGATGGTCTGCCGGAAATGCGGCCAGAAGATGCCGAAGCTTGCTGGCGAATCCATAGTCAGCAAGACCAAGCAGTTCGATCGCGTTGTGCCTGTGTTGGAGCAGGAGTCATCCGGCCTTCCTACCACCAGTGCCAGGTGTCCCGAATGCGGCAATAATGTCGCCTACTGGTGGCTGCGCCAGCTACGTTCTGCTGATGAGAGCGAGGTTCGATTCTTCCGCTGCACCAAGTGCAGCAGAACCTGGCGCGAGTACGACTAAGCATCAACTATATTAAATATTAAATTGTCCTCATTCAGGAGGATCAAGGAATGTTCAAGGCAGTAATCAATGCGGAAACTCTGCGCGATGCAATCGATTCAGTCTCTTCTCTAGTAGATGAGGTTAAGTTCTCTATATCCGAAAAAGGCTTGGAGCTGAAGGCAGTAGACCCTGCGAACGTAGCCATGGTGTCGCTCAAGATCGGCAATGATGCCTTTGAGTACTTCAAGGCCGATCAAGGTGAAATTGGCGTAGACCTGGTTCGGCTGAGCGATGTCTTGAGCATGGCCGATAAGGGCGAAAACGTTCAGTTGGAGCTGGATGAGGAGAGCCATAAACTGAAGATTGGCGTGGGGTCACTCTCCTACACATTAAGTCTGATCGATCCAACGGCTATAAGAAAAGAGCCGCGCATCCCCGAGCTTGATTTGCCGGCACATGTGACTCTACCGGGAGCGGAGCTGCGCCGGGCGGTAAAAGCCGCGGAAAAGGTCAGCGATCACGTAATTTTGGGCGTCTCTGATGAGGGATTCTATATGGAGGCCAAGGGAGATATCGACTCCCTCAAACTCAAGATCCCCAGCACGGAATTACTGAGTATGAAGCCGGGCGAGGCGAGGAGCCTCTTCTCACTGGACTATCTGGAGGACATGTCCAAGTCGATCAGCAAGGCGGGCGAGGTCACTCTGGAGATGGGTATAGACTATCCACTGCGGGTGAAATTCAAGCTCGGCCAGTCCGTGGAGATTAACTACCTCCTCGCTCCGCGCATTGAACAGGAATGAGGGTCTCCGACTACCCTTTTACGCAGGAAGCAACAGAGCATGTTCGAAGCCTGGGATACTCCTTAGAGAGCCTTCTATCCAAATCCTCTTTTAAGACCGTGCGCAGCCGTGCCGCAGAACGGGTGGCTGGAGCTATGGGCGATGCCATTCCTGAAAGCTCGGGAGATACTGTTGCCGAGAATCTCACGGAGCTGCTCAGCTATCCCCTGGCCAGAGTGATGGTCTCGTGCCTGAACGATCCTATTCTATTGCGCCGCTATGCTCTGGCTGAGGCAAAGCTGGCCTTCCGGAGGATGCAAGATGAGAAAGAAGGGTTGACCATGCTGGCGGGTGATCTTGGCCTGAATCTTCGGGGCCCCGGACCCTGGAAGATCTATTTTGCCGAGTATATTCGGGCAGCCCACCGCATGCATAGCCCAAAATGGAAGCTGACGAACCGGGATCTGTTCGAGGGCTATCTCACGGTGACGGAAGTTGAGCTGAAGCGTATCCTGGAGGAGGTAATCAGGGAGAAGGTCTTGAAAGGGCTGCCGACCCCCGTGGACGAGAAGATCTGCCAGACCCTGGAAGAATACCTGAAGCCCCTCAGCCGGCAACTGGAGACATTAAGAGCCCGGCAGAAGGTGGACCTGGGAGCCGTGGAAGAGGGAGCCTTTCCGCCCTGCATCAAGAAGATGCTGACCGAGGTCGCTAAAGGCGTGAACCTGGCCCATAGTGCGCGTTTTGCCCTGGTCAGCTTTCTCTTGCAGATCAACATGTCCCCGGATGAGGTGATCGCCCTCTTCAACACCAGCCCTGACTTCGATCAGGAGAGGACCCGCTATCAAGTAGAGCATATCGCCGGATCCGCCGGAACCCAATACCGGCCGCCTGCATGTGCCACCATGGCCACCTATGGCAACTGTCCGGGCGAAGACGAACTCTGCCGCAAAATTCGCCATCCTCTCGGCTACTACGAGAGACGAGCGAGAATGTTTACTCCTGCGGAAGTGCATCAATAAAGGACTTTAGCCAGGGATTGTTGATCGCGTCGGATCTGGCCAGGAATTGTATCTCGTCTTCTGCCAGAAATTTAAAGCCAAGGCCACTCTCAATTGCGGCCTCTTTCTCTGCAAAACCTAAATCCGCGCGGCCTGAGGCCACGATAGCCGCCGCTGCGGAATGGGTCTTGGCCACGCGCACGCGCCCGGGATTGGTGAGGCCCAGGTCCAACAGAGCTCGCTCAAATGCGGACTTCATAGCCGAGTCCCCGGGCCAGCCCACGATGCGGCTGCCAGGGTCGGATATTGCCCCCACGTCCCTGTAAATCAGGCCCAGCTCTCGCTTGTAGCCCTTTATTACCTCCATTCCTGTGGGAACGGGAACCGCTTCGAGATTTGAAATGGAAGCCAGGTCAGCCACGCCGTCCTCCAGATAGACCCTACCCTGCAAGGAACCTGTATTCAGCAGCATAAGCCGCCAGGGAAGGCTTCCGGCCAGCCTCTCGAGAATCACGGAGTTCTCACCGGCCACGACCAGGCTTGGCCTCTGCAGCTCTCGGAAGAGCTTCACCTCCACATCCAGGCCGGTCTCCAGGTACTCGACGCCGGCCGGAATCTCGATGACACCATCTGCCAGTGCCAGAGTGGTTATGGAGCCGCTGCCCTTGTCCACGGGATAAACCAGCTTCCCCGAAACTCCTACAGCCAGCATCTGCTGGCGGCCTTCCGTTCGCAGCGGCCCGGCCAGCTTCCCCGGAGTCTTGTTTCCCTGATGCCTCTGGCCCAATGCCTTGCGGATGACGGGAGCCGCGAGCTCATAGAAGACCGTTAGAGCGCTGGTGGGATAGCCCGGCAATCCCAGGCAGGGCTTATTATCGATCAAGCCGAAGATGGTGGGCTTGCCCGGCTTCAGGTTCACTCCATGAAATACCAACTCTCCGATCTCGTCCAGAACCTGGTAGACCATGTCTCCGGCTCCGGCAGAGGTGCTGCCGCTCACCAGGACCATTTCGCACTCCTGGGCCATCTTCTGCAGCATTTTTGCCATCTCGTCTCGCTCGTCCGGCAGAATGCCGTAGGGGACAGCAGAGGCTCCGCATTCCTGCACCCCGGCGGCTATGGTATAGGTGTTGATATCATAGATCTGGCCCGGGCCAAGAGAGTGGCCGGGAGATACGAGCTCGCTCCCTGTAGAGGCCAACCCTACCTTGAGGCTCAAAACCTGGACGGTCTCCCGGCCCAGGGCAGCCAGGACGCCCATCTCGCGTGAGGCTATCTTTGTGCCGGGAAAGAGCACCAATTCACCAAAAGAGATGTCGCTTCCGGCTTTCTGCACATTCTCGCCCTCGTAAACTGGCCTGCGAATATAGATCCGGTCCGCGAGGGCCTGGGCATACTCGATCATGACCACGGCATCCGCCCCGTCCGGCATCATGGAGCCGGTGGAGACCTCGGCCGCTTCACCACGCGCGACCCGGACGTCAGGAAGCCTCCCCATGGGAACGCATCCAACCAGTAGAAGGGAGACGGGCCGGTCCTCTCTGGATTCAAGCGTATCCGCGGCCTGGACCGCGTAGCCGTCCATGGAGGCACGATGGAAACCCGGAACATCCACCTCAGAGATGATCTTCTCAGCCAAAATGCGGCCCCTAGAGCCTTCCATGGGGACGGCCTCAACCCCTGGTTGTGGCGCATGGTCGAAGATGATCGATTTGGCTTCCGGCAAAGGGATGAGGCTGCGAAACTCCTTACGCATAAGGCCATTTGGTGGCCCGGAAAAGATATAAAATCAGAGCCTCGCCGCCCTCTGGCGGAGAAGGTGATCTGCCAGAACCAGGGCCACCATGGACTCGGCTACGGGCACAATTCTGGGAGGAATGGCCGGATCATGCCTTCCTTTGATCTCGATCACCGCGGCTTCGCCGGATGCAAGGTCGACCGTTTGCTGCGGCTTGGCAATGGATGGCGTCGGCTTCACGGCAATTCTGCAGACTATGGCCTGGCCTGTGGATATGCCGCCCAGGATGCCCCCGGCGTTGTTGCTGACAAAATCGATCTTGTCCGCGGACATAGAAATGGGATCGTTCATCTGGCTGCCCCGCATGCCAGCGCACTCCCGGCCAGCACCGATCTCCACCGTCTTCACGGCGCCGATGCTCATCAGCGCTTTAGCCAGGTCGGCGTCCAGTTTATCGAAGACCGGCTCGCCCAGGCCCGGAGGCACGCCTTCTGCAGTTATCACAACGATGCCGCCCAGGCTATCACCCTCCGCCCGCACGCTGTCCAGGCGCTCCATCATCCTCTCCGCGGCCGCAGGGTCCGGGCAGCGGACGGGATTGGACTCGGCTCGCGCACGAAGCTCTAATAAATCGGATGAATCGATTTCTGCTCTTATTTCACCCAGCTCCGCCACATAGGCCACTACCTCGATACCAGTCCCGTGCAACAGCTTCTTGGCGATGGCACCAGCGGCAACGCGGCCCACGGTCTCCCGGGCCGAGGCCCTACCCCCGCCCCGGTGATCGCGCAGGCCGTATTTCATCTGGTAAGCATAATCGGCATGTCCCGGTCGCGGTCTATCCCGCAAGAGTTCGTAGGCGGACGAATCCGCATCCTTGTTCCAGACGACGATGGAGATGGGAGTCCCCGTGGTTCTGCCCTCGAAGATGCCGGATATGATCTCCGCGCGGTCCTCTTCCTTGCGCTGCGTTGAGGCTCGACTCTGGCCGGGACGCCTGCGGTCCAGCTCCTTCTGGATATCCTCCGCAGCCAGGGCCATGCCTGCAGGGCAGCCGTCCACTACCACGCCCACAGCTCTGCCGTGCGACTCGCCCCAGGTGGTGATGCGAAATATGGTGCCAAAGGTGTTGCCGGACATATCAGGAAGCCTCCTCAAATTATAATATCATTCGAAATGTAATTCATTTTTTCTGCTAATTTATATTCTCGGATCCATCTGTCCAGAAGTTCTGAAGTGCAAAAGGCTGAGAAGGTCTTAATGGTAGGTACATGACCCACGTACTCTTCAAAAATTATGCCAGATAATTGCATACCCTCATGCACTTGATCCTCAACAAAATAACTCCATATCACATATTTTATCGCCGCCAATCACGGCTTGAAGCTTCATCTCGGAACTAGTAGGCTTTAATCATTAATAACTTCTGCCATGTTTATGTCAAATGACTCTACCAATCCTATTCTCGATGCATCCAAACAAACGAAGCCCTTCGCTATTTGCCTTCCAAGGATTTAGGGAAGGGCTTCATAGATCGTCCCCCGCAGCCGCGGGATTAGGGGGGCAGCACGACCATAAGTCTGGCCCCGTTACCCGAGCAGATAACACCCGCGCGAAATTCGGAAGAAGAGGTGGGATCAATTTTTGGGGGCTAGATGGAAGATACGCCAATGTTATTCAACTGCAGATGGGACAGAGTAGATGCAAACGAGGACGGCTTTCCTCTTTTCTTCCGGGGTGCCGCGAGTCTGCCCTGCGGCCCTCCCGCGCTATGGTCAGGGGTGCGGCTTATGGCCGCGGCCGGCCGAGCGACGGTGGTTAAGCTGCAGACCGGTCGAGAGTTCCATTGTCTGGATGTAGCCACGACTCTTGAATAAGGTCGAGTTAATGATGTCAAGGAATCCCGATTTTCATCAGCCGTATGTAAGTCTCTTTATGATCTGAGCGCCTTCGCGATCAGTGGCGCCACCGACACAGTGCTCACGCCCTTATCCAGCGTATCGGTAGCCAGCACCGCCTCCACTCCAGAGCGGTAGAGCTTGATGACGGCCGATCCGGTTAAGACAGGATGAACCGCTGCCAGGTAGACCCGGTTTGCTCCCTGCTGGCGCAGAAGCGTGATAGCCGTCGCCATGGTGCCGCCCGTGGCAATCATGTCGTCGAATATGACCACATCCCTGCCCTTGACATTCACCTCTTTGGGAGTCATGGAGACCTCCGTGCCGGAGAGACGGGTCTTCTGCAGATAATCGCAATCGCAGCCAAGAGTTGCGGCTGCCGTTTTGGCCATGGCCACCGCGCCCTTGTCGGGAGAGATGACCACTGCATCCTTCAAGCCCATAGTTCCGATCCTCTCGGCCAGAAGGGGCGTTGCATCCAGATTCTCAATAGGGCTCTGGAAATGAGACATAACGGAGGGAGCATGGATATTTACCAGATGGACCCGACCGTTCTTCAAGAAAGGATTCAAGGCCGTGGCCACCGCCCTGGCAGTCATGGGCTCGCCGGGCTTGAAGATCTTGTCCTGGCGGGCATAACCAAAGTATGGTATGACCAGGGAGACCCTGCTTTCCTTGCAAACATCCAGGAGCTGTAGCAGATAAACGAGGTCTTGATCGGTTGGTGTGGACTGGATTATTACAACTTCATCCTCCAATGTCGTCACCACCTGGGTGTAGGACTCGCCATCAGGAAATGTCTTGTAGTCGCAAAGAGCTAGTGTCTCTCCTAAAATGGCCGCCACCCTGCCAGCCAGAAGCTGAGAGGCCGGGCCTCCGATAATCATCAAAATCCTCCTTTTAGCTTCCTACTACATTCATTTTGACTTTTATGGTCGGCGTGACTATGCCGCCAACGGCCCGCACATCCGTACCTATCTCGATATTTTTTAGGAGATCGTAGATATTTCCAGCCAGCATCAAAGAGCGGATGGGTACGGGCATTTCCCCTGGCGAGACGCGGAAGGCATTTCTTGCCTCCACTGAGAAATCGCCTGATATGGGGTTGGCGGTATGAGCCCCGATTAGACCGTTTATCAGATATCCTTTCGTCTCCTCCAGGAGATCGTAAGCGACGGGGGAGCTGACAATCAGATTTCGCATGCCCACCCTGGGAACATCGGAATACCCTTGCCGCACGGCATTGCCTGTGGATTTAACACCGTCCTTTCCTGCCGTATAGCTATCATAGAGAAATCCCTTCAAGATGCCCTTCTCGATCAAAACCGTCCTTCGGGAAGGCGACCCCTCGCCATCAAAGGCAGAAGAGTCTAATCCTCCTGCCAGCAGGCCGTCATCATGGACATTTAATCCTTCGGAAGATATCATCTCTCCCAACCGTCCTTTCAGGGAAGAACGACCCTTTTGCACATTGTCGGCTTCAAAAGCGGAAAGAATTGTGTTCTCCAGCAGCTCTGCCACCGCCAGCGGCTTAAGGAGGACGTCGTATGTCCCGCTCTCGGCCTTGGTTCCGGCCAGTGAAGTCCTGGCCATGACAGCTGCCGCTTTGCCCACGGCTTCCATAGAGGGCTGAAAGCTTCGAGAATTGAAAAACTCACTGCCTGTGGCCACATCCCCGGCTTTGGCAATGGTCTCCATGGAAGCCTGCATGATCGTGGCCGTCTCCATCAACTCGAGTCCTTGGGAATTGATGACAAAACCTGTGCCGCAAACGCATACCACGCCCCCTGAAACAGGCTCTGCCCCATTGACCGTTCTGCAGCCTTCGAGCATGCTCATCGCAGCCTCAAGGCATTCCTCGGGACCGATCTGCTCCAAGCGCGTGTCATAGATGCCCTGCACCGGCACGACCTTCTCAGGGGTGGGAAGAGATATCCAGGACTCGTCCGAGCCCCGTACTTTTGCAGACTTCACAGCGCTTTGGGCGACGTATTCCAGCAGCGACATGTCGCTTGTGCTGGAAAATCCCACGGCACCTTTCACTACAGCCCTCACCCCGAGGCCACGATGAAAGCTCTCGCTGGCCATTTCAACAGATCCCTTGCGCAGATCAGCATCCACGGACCGGCCCACCATTCCATAAACCTCAGCCTCTGCCGCCCCCTCTCGAAGGGCCAGAGCGATGAGCTGATGAGCATATTCGAGGAGACTATCCGATATACCTGAGATCTTCATCCCCGCCAGCCTCGAAAGGAGCCTGAGCTCGTTCCATCTCCTGGAGCTTGCCGATGATCTTCTCCATCTCTTTCGCCCTCTCTTCTAATGCATGCATGCCAACTTCTATACCTAGAATGTGAGAGAGAACGCGCAATACCTCTGAAGCTGCCTTGGGATCAACAAGATAGCCGCTGGTCACGCCCATGAGACAGATGGCATCTATTCCCCGCAAAGCACCCAGTCCCAGCAAGAGCCCGGAGACACCGATAATGCCCCCGCCCGGCTCGTTCTCGTGAAAGACAACGCCCTGCTGTTTCATCTCTTCCACTAATTCAGGACTTGTGGCTGCACCCATGACCGTAGGCTTCTCTACGAACTGGCCTGTCCCATAGCCGCCTAAGGCATAGATCCGCCTCACATTGAAGCTCTCGGCTATGTCCAGGAAGATGCTGGTGAGCTCATAGTGCCCCTCGTTGGTGGCGCTCTGGTAGTCCCCGATGAGAATGAGCAGATCCGGTTCGCCGTTCTTGCCCTGGCGAGCATAGATCTCATTTCGGACTTGCTTGATGGTGCCGTCTTCTTTCACCATAACCTGAGGAGGAAAATGGGGTGAGTAGATCTCAATGATCTTCTCGGCATTCAGCTCCTCCACCAAGTGATCGGCCACCAGCTTTCCTACATGGCCGACACCGGGTAGCCCTTCCACCAGAATAGGATTGTTAAGGGTTACATCTTTTATGCGGTGAACCAGGGTCTCTTTCATTTTGCCTCCGGATTGAGAGCTCTTCTATATTTCCCGTAAGGGTCGTCAGGAGAGAATCTTGCCGGCTTGGTAATAACAGCATGACCCCCGCAAACGGGGCAGATATCCGACAGGGTGTAGCGGCCGCATGCCGTACACCTCAGGATCTTGGATCTCATGCTTCTCTAAGGAAGGTGCCTTCTCCGCCGTGTTGTTCCATGTATTTCACAACAGCTTGAGCAGACTTCTTAAGAACAGACTCCGCGTGCTTGTAGTCCGGCGCGGTTACATGAATGCGGTAGCGCGGCGCACCTATATATGATATGGTGAGCGTGGCATCCTTGTCTTTGCTGCGTTTGGCCTGCTTGAGGGCTTTGCGGATGACTTCGACTCCGTCAGGCGCAGGAGAAGTGATATCCACGTAGCCGCTGATGTCAACGGATGGTATCTTGACGTTATCCTTGGAGAGGCTCTCCAGCATCTTTAGATCTTCTTCCGTTAGAGTGGCATCCTTCAGGGCAACGGCCCCTAAGATAGCCGCCTCTTCCATGGCCAGATAAAGGCTGTCGTAAGCCGCCACCAACGAATCAGCTACCCGCTTTGCATCCTCGGGCCGATCCTTATATGCCATCTCCAGCCACTTCCAGGCTTTTTGATCTGCCTTCCACTCCTGAATCTTCTCCCTTCGCTGATGTTCGTTTACATCTTTTAGAGAGAGATCGATATGGTGCCTGGATGTGTCTACATTCAATACCTTGCAGACGATCTTCTGCCCCTCTCGTACGTGGTCGCGAATGTACTTGATCCATCCGCTGGCCACTTCGGAGATGTGAATCAGGCCCTGCTTACCGGAATACTCGTCAATAGAGACGAAGGCTCCGAAGTCCACCACCTGAGTCACGGTGCAGACCACGAGAGATCCGGGCTCTGGCCAGCCCTCACGTTGCATCAAAGATCACTCTAGCACTTCGACTACCTGGGTTTTGATCTCAGCCTTGCCGCCGGTGGGCTCAGCTAAAGTGCGCCCGCATACCAGGCATTTGACGACTGTGGAAGCATGGGCGAAGATCACCTGCTCGTTCTCGCAGTCATTGCATTTTACCTTAACGAACTTGGATGACATATTTAGCTCTCCACAAGATCGAACTTGCCTGCCCTGAAACCTGCACGGTTATGAGCCTTCTTGCAGGTGCCACAACGGTATCTCAAATTCAGCCTCTTTGTTGGCTTGTCTCCGCCGGGGACCTTGGAAAACTTGCCTTGATTCCCTATTCCATTAGCTCTGAGCTTCTGCCTCGCAATATGGGTCAAGGAGGAAGCCCGGCCTTTTCTCACCCGCTCCACCGTTTGGGGGGTGTGTTTTTTGCAGAACGGACAGTAAGCGTTAAGCTTCTTTGGCATCTTCACAACGTATCATCTCTCAATCTTCACTTCAGACGCTAAATTTTTGTTGCGCAGATTTCTGGCATGGACGACCGGAAGAACGGCCACATCATCCTTCGCGAGAAGGTAATTTTTCCCGTCAACTCCCGCAAACATAGGAACACTATCCAGCAACCGCACAACTTCGTATTCCCGGAATATATCTTTCTTGCCCGTTAAAGGCCTTTCGGTGTGAGCCACATGGGCAAGTATGACCTCGCGACCGCTGGCGATGGCAGACAACATCTGCCGATAGATCTCCGCTTCCTCTTCGGTCATGCCCTGGAAGGCATCCTCCCGGGAAGCGGATCTTGCATTGCGGAGCGCCCGGCGGACAATCTTCTTGACCCTCTGGTCGATGAGCTTGTTTACGCTATTCTTCTCACTCTTGAGGGTGTCCTGGAGAATCTGAGCCTCTACGCTAAAGGTATCATCTACACGGGAGAGCTCCTGCGCCAGGCCTGTCAGATAGACGCCAACCTGCTGGTAAAAGTCCTTATCCAGATGCTGAAGCTCCGCGGATTTGCGCTCTTCCCTGAGCGCATTGGCCAGATCCAATCGTTTCCTCCTCAAATGCATTTAGCGCGGACTTGTCATGATGGATCAAATACTATATAGATTTTTCACTGGTTTAGAGCTTTGTCCGGGCTTCAGCCACACCCCGGGCCATGAGGAAGACAGCCACGCAGGCCGGCAGCTCTGTCGGGCCTTCCACCAGATGGTAGCTCTGCCCGCGCATCTGGGTATTGAAGGGCTTGAGAATCTCCAGGGGTATGCTCTCGTCACCAAAGACCACAGCATCGTGAAGGGGATCGAAATCCTCCAGGTCGCGGATGGACAGAGGCGTCACCCGCAGGCCCGAGCCGCCATGCAGGCTGCCAGGACAGCGAATCAACCGGCGCACGTCTGCAGTGACGGGCTCGTCGGTCTCGCCACCCAGGACTTCTACGAACTGGTCTGCCAGATAATGATTGATAACAAATTTCCAAATATCCTGAACGCCTTTTAAACTATCCAGATTACCCGAACGTATATCATCTAACACCCGATCGCTCTTGATCCGCATATAGAATTCGACTGCCCGAACATCTCCAATGTTTTTTATCTTCGTGAGCTTTTTCACAGCGTTCTTTTCATCTAGATTGCGGATTTCTTCAGCAAATCTAACAACCGCCTCATTAAACCTGCCACCCCATCCAGGCGAATTTTCAGACTGACATCTGAGAGCTCGAACTTTCTCAGCACCAACATCCCCGGATATCGATACCTTAAATCTCAGCCGTTCGATATCAAGGCCTCTGCCGGTTAGGTAATCTACGATTTCTCGCCGCTCATCGCCACCCAGGGCGAATATTCGCGGATCGCGAATGTGGATGTGATAGCCCCTGCCACCGGAAAAAACCACGCTGAGTTTCTCCTCGCGAAATCCGAAATCCGAGAGGAGAAAAGTCAAAAGCTTCTGCGTCTCCTTCTTCACCAGCTCCAGCATCTTGCCGTAGCTCTTGGGAGCATTGCGCAGATGATCCGCGTCCAGGTCGAAGATCAGGTCTGCGCCCTGCCAGATCTTCTCCTTCATGGTGGGGGCGCCCGGCCGCTGGTAATAGGCAGCGGAGTGATAGACATGCCGCGGCACCATGGCTCGCACATAGTCCACCAGTTCCCCTCGACTGAAGAACGACTTATGGCGGCGCATGCCTGAGTCATCGAAGAAGAGAAAGCCCCATTCTCGGGATACGAAGCCTGGCGGAGCTTCCAGGGATGATTCAATATAATACTCCTTGAACTTCGAGACCAGGAAATTCCAGGTAAGTGCGTTCAAGAATTCACCTCAGTAGATCTCCGGCCGCCGGTCGGCAAAACAGGGAATCTCGCGGCGCACGTCGTCCCTCTCGGCCAGGTCAATATCGCCCCATATAATAGTCTCACCGATGCCGGCCTCCGCCTCCGCCGCCACCATTCCCGAGGAATTGATGATCAGAGAGCCGCCGGCATTCGCCCAGTTGCAGGCTAGATGAGGAATCTGATTCTCAATGGCTCGCGCAAGAGCGAGCGCCCTCCACTGCGCTACGCGAGAAGTTGGAAACTGAGCCACGGTCACCAGGAAATCTGCGCCCTGCAGAGCCAAAGAGCGCGCGACCTCCGGGAACCGCAGGTCGTAGCAGATCTCGAGGCCCACCCGCCCCCACGTTGTGGCGGCGGGCGAGATGAAGTTTCCACCATCGAAGTGCCCTTTTTCCTCTCCAAAGGGATGGATCTTGGGTCGAATCTCCAGGCCGTTGACATCCAGGCAGAAGCCGAGGTTTTGGCGACCGGATCGAAGCGAGCCGATAATCAAGCACTCGTGCGCCTCTGCCAGCTCGCGAAAGGGATCGAGCTCGGAGAAAAACGGGCCTTCCTTTGGGGATGATCCATAGCAAAATCCTGTCAAGAAGAGCTCGGGATAGACCAGGATCTCTGCGCCTTCGTCCAGGGCAGAGCCGGCCATCTGCAAAGCATTGGCCAGGTTTTTTTCATTCTTACAGGGCACTATCTGTTGCTGGATGCAGGCCGCACGCATATCTAAAAAGAGGGCAAGTTCGTATATATTAAGATAGACATGACAGAGGGTTGGGATGGCAGAAAGCTACAAGGAACGGGTCTACGAGATTCTGGAGGCAACCGATCCAGAGGACAGGGTAGCAGAAGCCGCAAATCTCATTATGCTGCTCCTGGTGGTCTCTAATGTCGCAGCCGTGGTCCTGGAGACTGTGGAGGGCATCTATCTGGTTTATAAGGATCTGTTCCACTACTTCGCAACCTTCTCCATAGTAATATTCACCATTGAGTACATTCTGCGCGTTTGGTCATGCGATGTGGAGCCCAAATACAGGCAGCCAATTCTTGGAAGGCTCCGCTTCGCTCTGACTCCTCTGGCACTGATAGATCTCATGGTCATACTTCCGGCCTATGTAATTCTGGCGTTTCCATCCGATCACCAGCTCTTGCGCAGCCTTCGCCTGCTCTGGACTTTCCGACTGCTCAAGCTCAGGCGGTACTCCGAATCACTGGAGACTATTGAGAACGTGATCCGGGCCCAGCAGCGCGAGCTGTTCATGAGCTTCTCAGCCATACTATTTTTCATGGTTCTCTCCTCGACGGCGGTCTACTTCCTGGAGCATGACGCCCAGCCCCAGCGTTTTCCCGACATCCCTGCCACGATGTGGTGGGCGGTTCTGACCATGACCACAGTCGGGGACAATTTTTACCCCATAACGCCATGGGGGAAGCTGGTGGGTGGGTTGATAATAATATTGGGTGTGGCCACCTTTGCCCTGCCAACGTCCATTCTAACCTCCGGCTTCGTGGAGGAGCTGGAAAGGAAACGGGAGCAGGAGAAGGCCCAGGAGCGAGAACGCCTGGAAGAAGGCCCCTAAAGACTGATACTATTTCAGGAGTACGTGTGAAAAAGCCTTTAACATCTTCCAAAAGGGACTCACAACCGGCCCAATGCTGGACTATATAAAGAGTGGGTTGGATATATCATATATGTATGAAGTCCCCAATAGATATCGTGAACGTGGTGGCATCCACCAAGCTGGCGGAAGCGTTTGACCTGCCCAAGATTGAGGCTGAGCTGGAGGGCGCGGTGTATAATAAAAAGAAGTTTCCCGGCCTCGTCTACAGAGTCAAGGCCCCTAAAGCTGCTTTTCTCATCTTCACTTCCGGCAAGATAGTATGCACCGGATCCAAGAACATCGAGGATGTTCGCACAGTCATCACCACCCTGGCCAATACGCTCAAGTCCATCGGCTTCGAGAAGATTGATCTTGATCCTGAGATCCACATTCAGAATATTGTGGCCTCCGCAGATCTGAAGACGGACCTGAACCTGAACGCCGTCGCACTGGGCCTGGGCCTGGAGAACATCGAGTACGAGCCGGAGCAATTTCCTGGGCTAGTCTACAGGATCAAGCAGCCCAAAGTAGTAGTGCTCATATTCAGCTCCGGCAAACTGGTGATCACGGGCGGCAAATCGCCTGAGGAGTGCGAAGAAGGCGCACGGATCGTTAAGATGCAGCTTGAGAACATGGGGCTGCTTTAAGCAAGTCCCCTGCCCGCCTTCCACGGCCTTCAAGCAATCTATGGACGTGCCAGAGTAATCCATCCACCGGGAAGGTGCCATGCATAGGGCACCACAGGAAATAATTTTCTTGTCGTTATGAAAATAGTAATTGGTGGTTTCGTATGTAGCTTTGGAGATAGTGACGGCCAAGGATAGCCCGGCCGAGATAGTTAGCAATTATTATATATAGAAAAACGCACAATAATCCCTTATCACAATGATATTGGCAAATAGTTTTAGCAAAAGGGGTGAAGGAATATGCAAATAGGCTTTGGAGAACCATTCAAACTTCTAAAAAGTATATCGACTGCCCAGTTGGCAGGAATGTTAGGTGGCCTATTTACTATCACATCCGTATCAACTTGGTACAAGTCTCTAAAAAAGCCGGACCTTGCGCCATCTGGACACCTAATCTCCAGCATCTGGATAGTACTTTACACCCTGATGGGAACATCCGCCTATCTCGTCTCGCGAAGGGAACTTGACCGTCCCGGTGTAAAAAGCGCTCTCGGTTTGTATAGGATTCAGCTAATTGTCAACGTGCTCTGGTCCTTTGCCTTCTTCTATCTCCGCTCACCATTGGCAGGGATGGCCACGATCTTGCTCCTTGGGGGATCAATTCTTGCTACCATACGGAAGTTCTGGAAGATATCCAGAGGAGCCGCCGTGTTGCTCGTGCCGTACCTTATTTGGGTTAGCGTCGCCGGCTATTTGAATTACTCCATTTGGAAGCTCAATCGCTGAGATGCCCTCCCTCGCAATTAGCCTCAAAGGGAGCTAAATATCTGAAAATGGCAAAATGGGGTCGTGGAGATATTCTCCGAGAGCGGGCTATGTTATTATTGCCCCATTCGGCTTCTTTATGATCGGCTGCTGTGAGCCTGACCCCCGCATCCCCAGATCACTATGAGGTGACTTGCTTGATGTAATACTGTTTAGAGCCAACCAGCAAGATATCATATGCATCCGGTTCAGCTGTTTCCAGCAACCCATAGACTGCAACACGATCTCCTACCGCGATGTTCGGGTCGATGAGTCCTGGTGGGTATTCTTCGGGATTCGCGGAAGTCAGGTAGACTGAGACATTGCCGCCTTCCATTTCTTCAGGTCCTTTTTGAACGCTGCCTACCGAAACAACCCAACCCCACGCCCCTATCCTTTGGAACTGCTCAACAGCATTTCCTTCTATCCTGACCTCTTCCGCCGCGCAATAGCTTATAAAAACAAATAATGAAAGAAATATTAATAATGACTTGAATCTCATCCGGATACCTCAAAGAGGTCTATTCACTTTCGGACATATATACCCTGGGATTTAAAGTCCTGCAAAATACCGGGTCTATCCAGCCTTCACAGCGTATCAAAAGCACGAACCACGAAAAAAAGTTTTAAGATTTTATTTTTTCATTGGATATGGATACCAATTCAGACCGTAGCCAAATGAAACACTTAGTATTCAGTAGCATTCTGCTCAATCGGTACGAAAATAGCATAGAAATTTAATCTAAGATTCTATTTAAACTCATGCGAAAAATATTTTGAAAAAGAAGTGTCGCTTATATTGGCTTGCATCTTTTCCATCATTTTCAATGATTCATCCAAAGGCAATGCTGGATTTACATTAACAACGCCTGGTTCTCTAAATGGATTGGCTATCTTCCGGATCGCTTCTTCATTTGGGGGGTCAAACATTGCCACAGACACATGTCTGCCTATCAGTAGATATCTTCATTCATAGGTCCGTGAGATCATCTATTGCCTTGCATTGCAGGAAGTACTATTCTTTAATTCATAAAAATTATTTAGAGTTATCACATCCAGAACCGCGTCAAGCAGCCTATTGCCAGGATCTCCTGAAACAACTTTATGCTTGGTAATACCACATCAAGAAAACGATTGTATCTACTTTATAACATTTATGTAGATAAAATAGAATATAATTGAAAACATTGAAAACGACAAAAAACCATGGCTGCAAAGCCAAAAATTTCTTTTCTGATCTCCATATAAGTTCCCAAATAATTGACGGCCGTTATTGTATATAATAATTTGCTATCGTCTCTCCTGATTTTTAGTTCTGACCTGAAATCCGAGGATATTGAGGTCTGTCTGTGATAGCGTTGAGCAAAATTTATGGAAATGGTAAATCTGCATTTCAAGTATTTTTACAGGCTGGTCCAGGTATGGTCGAGCGCCACAATAGCGACATACAAAACTGTCACGAGCCGGAACATGGGCTTTAGTGTTTATATTCGGCACTAGATAGCTCCATTTACCTTTTCCCGCCCTTAGCCACAAGATATAAGAAGTTATCACCCTGCAAAAGAATTAGGAGGCTCGCCTGGCTGAACCTCTCTGGCCATCCCCATCCTTTCTAGCCAGCTCCACACTTCCAATCCGGGTTCGATTTTGCTCGACGACTCATTTCCCGTGCATCGCACTCTGATCATACTGGGGAAGGCAGATAGCAGGAAACTGGCCGATTTAATACAGTATCGATCAAAACGTTCCTTGCAGGCATTCCCGAGTAATCCTTTCTCAAGTTCTTGTAGGGATTTGATTCATTCACCGCTACCACATGAGGCGGCTTCGGAGAATAAACCGTTGTTCCATCTATGTTGCCTTGGGGACTGTAATCGCATACCAGGATATTATACCCACCGGCACTGGCAACTCCGCATCCCACCTCGCCGGTATTCTGCCATATAATCTGCGTGTAGTGACTGACGTCACCCGGGGACCCAGTTGCGCTGACGGATGGATACTCACCATTCAGAAAATTGCGCTTTTCATTGCCCCATGCGTCAACCATTTGAGTCAAGGTTAAATGCAGGTTGGAATTTGCCATGGCGATGTTCTGCCCGAACCCCGGTGTTCGGCAGTGCTTCTGTTGTCCTGAAGAGAGAAAGTTAGCAGCATTGTAGTCAGCGCATTTTTGAGCCTGGGCGGATAAATTCAGAGACCATTCAAGAGGTGTGACGTTTACTTCAGCTCGATATCTATTTTGGGCTGCCAACACCTCTTTTTCCTCATTAATGCTAAGTCCTGCTTTTAAATTCGTTGTTGTATTGTTATCGTGAGCCTGCGAGGTAATTGTTAAGGCTATGATCATAGCCAGTATGCATGCAAAATACATGGTGCTTTTGGCCATATTGGTCCTCGTGGCAGGAGATAGCTTGAGAGAATATCAAATTAACTACTGGTTCCTGGATCTTGTCCAGAATCTCCCTGGCAGGAATCTCTTTTAGTTCTGCTTCTGTCTCGGGGTCTTCACGCCTTTACCAAATACCCAAATTTCGACTTTATCCCACAAAAAAGATATCAAGCTAAAGAGCCAAATAATCATACCTTTAAAAATTAAAATGGTTCCTCGCTGTTTCGAGTGGGTAATAGAATAATCGAGTCCTTTGTGAGTCCTCCGTGCGCTCTGCGTCTCTGTGGTAGTAGTATCGTCAGCCACATGGTTATAACTCAGCGGCTAACGACGTTTCCACCACAAAGACACAGAGTTCACAGAGTACGCACAGAGCGACTAACTTACAAACTGAAAAACCATAGTAACCTGAGGTTAGCAACTTGAAATAGCGAAGAGCCAAAACTTGGTATCCAATCAGTCTGCAAATCAAAAAAGGTTTGGATTATGGGCCAACCTAAAGAACATCAATCGTTACGTAGTTGCTGGGCCTATTGATGATCGGGAACAGAGTCACGTGCCTGCCCGGCGTATCGGCATAGGACCATATGTACTTGTAGCCCGGTGTGGCAAAGCCATAGCTATAGAGTTTTATGCTGTCGTCAGGATAGAACTCATAGTGCTTCATCGTTCCGGTATAGGGCACATACAACGACATGCATATCTTTGCCTATGTGGTCACAAGATTTCCTCACCTCGGATGAGTTCGTTTGCCTGAAAGTCGCTTAAAAGGATGACGGGGAAATCCATAGTCCTAACCATGGCAGGCACAGGCACAAGGTGAATGCACTATGCAATCTCCAGATCCCATCCATACTGCTTCTAACCTGAAATTCTCTATTGGATCAGCCTTTACGACATGCACTGACCATTTGTGCAATGTGGCCTGGATGGATCACACTGCACATCCTGTACGCAAGAAGCTGCGCAACCTCCTGTATAACAGAATGGTGTTTCCGGAGGACAATCGCTATCATTTGAGCAAAGGCTAGCACAATGCCACGATTTGCACCACCCGGAACAGCACTGGCTATCAAGCGAGCAGGACGCCCCTAAATCCGTACACACCACACATTGATGGCCAATGTCGCACACTTCGTCGCTAGGACAATCGCTGGTAGAGCAGCACTCTTCGCAATTTCCGTCCTCATTGCAATCGTGTTGGCAGCCACTACCACTATCTGCGCTAAGTTGTATCATAAAACTAGCAACCTTGCTGCTATCGAAGGCATCAGCTTCTGCATGCTTCGTGTCTCGCACTTGAACCTCTATTTGGTTTTTACCAATATCGTTATCCGTGGTACTCCAGACCCATGTGTTATCCGTTATCCATTTGGTTACGGGATTGTCGTGCAGGAAGAACTTGTAAAATATCTGATCGTTATCCGGATCTTTGGCCTCGGCGGTCCACGTTATAGATGTTCCAGCATCCTGCATATTTGGTTTGTCCGAAGTCAGACTAATCAGCTTGGGCGGATCGTTAGATTTTACAGGTAGCTTTAGCGGTGTTTTTTCAAACTTGTCTCTGATACAGAGCACTATGTGCTTATCCCCTTGGAAGAAAGGCCCCCCAGGATGTGTGTTCCCTTTTTCGTCTGCTCCCCAGTCAAGATTCAGCCAGACATCTTTGGTATCGGTGTCAATATGAGTGTAGATCTTATTGGTATCAAATTCCTGCTTCAGCCAGATTATAATATCCTCCACCTGGCTGTTTGGGACATTAAGTCGACCAAGATAGACTTCCGCATAAGCATGGCCGCCGGTGGTATTATTGCGAGCCAAGATGATTCGTGTGGTTCCCCCAATGGACTCCACCAGTGCTGACATGAGGATGGCGAAATCATCACAATCGCCGCCACCCACGCAGTTGGCCCTGTCACCCAGTTTCAAAGAAGCATTGGCATAATTAAAATAATCAATGCCTCTTGGGTCTCGCACATAGCCCCACCCTTTCTTTGAGCCGTCACCAGTTTTTAAGTAACTGTAAATGGAGGCGATCTGATCGATAGTGAGGTCTCCAGGATACTTGAGAGCAAGCACAACTGCCTCTTCATGGACACGTGAATTATCCGGTTCCACTGCGGCATCAAATGCCTTCTTGAGTTCTCCAACCTGCTTGTCGGTTGCACCCTCGGGAGCACTGCCACCACCAGTTACAGGGAATGCTATAATCTCGTTGTCTGCAACCTGGGTTACCGTTGGTACACCTGCAAGGTCAGGAGATGAAGTACGAGTCTGTTCAAACTGAGCAGTTGTATAGCCAGCTACACCTGCGGAGGTCCCATCAAAGACGAACGGTATATCTACTGCCATCCCGGTGCCGATTAAAAGAAAAATGCCAAGCCATATAACCCAAGGAGCCATAGGGATCAGAGATACCTCATTTTAGCAAAGGGGAAAGCGTTCTTGTTGTGGTTGATTTTAGCTTTCCTGCTCGATTTCCCTAGCATTTGCAAATGCTTCCTTAGCTTTGGTCTTCAAGATCCTGCCTTTGGTATACCAGGCTTTTGCAGACCAGAGATCTATTTGTATGGCCTTATCACAAGCCTGAAGAGCTTCATCGTATCTGCCCATGGCATAGAAGGCTTCAGCTTTGTTGTTCCAGGCGGTCGCGAATGATGGCTCGAGTGCAGTTGCCACATCAAAACACATGATTGCTTCTCGATCATGGTGCGTGACCAGCAGCACAACGCCTTTGTATCTCCAGCTTTCTGCAATTTTGGGATTCATCTGTATCGATTGGTCGAATGCTTGAAGAGCTTCATCGTATCTGCCCTGATTAAAGAGAATCATGCCTTTTTTTTGCCAGACCCTGTAATCAAACTCATTCTTGATCTCACCTACAGTCTTGTAGGTTTTGTTCTCTGGGAACAGCAGGACCTCGCTATCTCTGGAGGCAGATACCGGGGGCACTCCGGCTAGCTCAGGGGACGAAGCGCTGATGTTCACAAGCTGATCAGAGTTGTAGCTGCCCACATCATATGAACTATTGTTGAAAACGTATGGAATATCTGCCGTTAGTGCAGGTTCCAGCAGAAAGATTAGCCCAATCCAGAGAAGGAAGCTTAATTTCATCTATTTATCCCTCTATTGTCAGAACTCATTGACGTCCATGATGAAAAGGTTTGTGTTTATAAATACCGTTGGATTAGTATGGGACGAGTTATTTCTAATGTATTATCAAGCCTTGTCTAAAATTGATACAAGCTTCCTCTCAGAGATTTGTTTATATTGTAGAATGTCTTTACTGCAATTAAATTGCTAAAAATTGCTAAAATAAGGATGTAGGAGGTTAAAAAATGAGAAACCGACAGCTCAAACCATTGCTGGTCCTATGCATATTGTGTCTAGGACTCTTGTTAACCGGGATGGTTGTAGCCATAGATGACGGAACTTATGGCGCTTATCCGAATGGACCCACTCAGTTACCTACCCAAACTCCAACTCCTGTCACAACCCCTACGACAGTAACGGCGTACCCGACACAACCCACCACAGTTATTACAACACCTGTTGTGCAGCCAGCCGCTAATACAGGGGCAATTGTTACCAATCCAGTTACGACACCTAACCCAAGTACCGTAACTGCAGTATATTATACTCAGGCACCACCTGTAGTGCAGCAGAATGTTTTGCTGACTTATGATATCCAGACTGCTCCACCTGCGACCGTATATTATAGCGGCTCGTATATGCCCTGGACATCGTTCTATCAGGTATTTCCGGCAAACTCCCCTGCACTCTGGATTGCATCATCAGTCGGTTGGTCCTGGTATGCAACCTGTCCCGTAGGTGGCTGGATGCAAGAGCAGATGTACGTTCCTGTTACAGGAACCATGAAAGTATATGATCTGTATCCAGACGGAACAACAAGGTACTATAGCTATGGCTTTGCTGCGCCGGGCTACAAATACAGATGGTTCCAAGTAGATACGCCTGGCAGATACCTAACTATGCTCACGATAGCCGATATTCCGAGTAACTACATTACAATCGATGCGGCATAGATCAAGGTCAAGCTTGACAATAAAGGGAATTGAAAAAGCAGGAGGGAATTATGATGTTCAACTTGCGCAAAGCATTATTGCTCCTAAGTATTTTTTGCCTGGGCATTGCATTGACTGGGATTGTTCTAGCCGAGGACACCCAGAGTGGCGAAACCTATGGCGCTTATCCCGGAGCACCTATCTCCGTTGCAGGTCAGCCAACTCAGACCACACTAGTCACTACTACACCTGGCCCCACAACTACTGTGGTTGAAAAAGCGGTTACTTCAACAGTTCAGACCGGAAAGCCAGTTATTCAATTGGGAAGCGTTGGACGAACAGCAAGTACTGTAAGTAGCAGCACGATAACTGCGACATATACTACCCAAGCTCCGCCCGTCACTCAACAGAAGGTTCTGTTGAATTACGATGTTCAAACCGCTCCGCCGACTGCGGTGTATTACAGTGGCACTTTCATGCCCTGGACATCGTTCTATCAGGTGTTCTCAGCAAAATCACCGGCGCTCTGGGTTGCATCTTCCGCAGGATGGTCGTGGTATGCAACCTGTCCTGTTGGTGGCTGGATTCAGAACTTAATGTATGTGCCCTATACCGGAACGATGAAGCTCTATGAGTTCTATCCTGATGGCAGCATAAAACTCTACAGCTATGGATTTGCTACACCCGGTTACAAGTATATCTGGTTCTATGCCGATACGCCGGGCAGACACGTGACTCTGTTCACGATCTTCGATAAGCCCAGCAACTACGTAACAATTGATGTTGTATAGGTTCTGGATATCGAATCCGGAACCAAATTTTTGATTATCCGATGCGTTCATGTTGCTAAGATGAACTGAGTCGCAAAGTATTTCATTGGGCCTGAATAATTAATCTGATACTGAAGAGTGAATCTCAAATGCCAAAGCATAACCTTATGCTGCTAGTTATTGTGTTTAGTGTTATTGGCGTAGGAGCAGCTCTCAGCATTCCTTTCGTGTTTAATGAGAGCTATTCAGTCGCCAGCAGCTATACTACAGATCAACTTGAGAGCATGGTCAGTTCATCTTACGATCTCGCAGGTGTGCCATTGGTATCAGCGCCGTCTGATAATGAGATGATCGATTATTCCATTACAGGCGGCGGCAGCGCTCCCGGTGGCACAACAGAGACGAAGGTAGCAAATCTCAAGAGGACCCTTAACTGTCGAGTGGAGCCAGAAAATCCCATCGTCCATAAAGAGGCTCTTTTACTTGAGGCCAAGCATCCGGGAGACTATACAATAGAACAAGTCAGCGCAATTTACAGCTATCTAAAAGAGAACTGGCGTTATGTAAGAGATCCAAGAGGTCTGGATTACTTAAACTACGCCAATGAGTCCCTGACGGTGGGCAAGGATGCTGGATGCGCGGGCGCAGGTGATTGCGATGATTTTGCTATCCTCATGTCTGCACTTGTTGAATCCATCGGAGGAACTTCGCGAATTATTCTGGCTCAGAATAATAGTACCGGTGGACATGCATATACTGAGGTTTATCTCGGGCAGCTCAACGCCACAAATAATCGGATAAATGATACAATCAATTGGCTCAAGCAGACGTTTGATACCGATAAAATCTACACACATATCGATACCGATACCAAAGATATATGGTTGAACCTGGACTGGTCTGCCGACCAACCTGGAGGGCCTTTCTTTAAGGGAAGCCGCCATACATTAATCAGTGTTCGCGATCAATATGAGAAGACTTCATTGCGTCCGCCAGAAGGTTTTGAGACGAATAAACATGCTGCTGAGACTGTCAAGCTCAGCAAACCTGCAGAGACATCCACTTCAAGTCAAGATGAAGTAAGTTATCAAAATAGTACAGCACCGAGCCGGGCATCTTACTCCACTGCAGGAGGAGCAGACGCCCTGATCGATCAGGGTATCGCCCAAAATAACGGAGGAAATTACGAAGTAGCTGCAGGTTTATACGATCAAGCATTAGGCTTAGATCCTGAAAACTATTTGGCTTGGGATCTGAAAGGATTGGCGCTACGCGGCCTCGGGAAGTATGATGAGGCTTTAAGCTGTTTCGACAAGGCGATAGCCATAGAATCCAACCGAGACAATGCTTGGAAGGACAAAGGGGATACCTTTTACATTATGGGTCAATACCAGGAGGCAGAAAACTGTTTTGATAGGGCAATCCAGATAAAACCTTGCTCTGACTACTGGAAACAGAAAGGAGAAGCTCTGATGGGTATGGGAATGGATAAAGAAGCTTCGGATTCCTTTGTTATGGCACAGAGGGGAGTTAGCTGTACGAATTAATCTTCGAGTGTGCGGCTTATCTTATTGACTCATTCTTGTGCTGCTATCGCTTTTTGCATAGAAGGGGAAACATATCCGAGAATGGGAAATCCACTTTCCCAGGCGGGTCTTCCCGTAATGTGTGGGATTTCTATGCAGGAATTTGTATCTCAACTGGGACGCCTCGAAGATAGATCTCATATAGAGACCTTTCAGACTCTGATGCAAAAAATTTATAAGGCCCATTCAGACTATCGGAAGCTGAAAGCCCAAAACTTGAATGTGCATAGTAATGAGAATGGCTGTGTTTTTTTTCCTACACCAATCTCTTGTTGAGTTACTTCTAAGAAATCTATTTAATCCAAGAAAATACATTCTTCATTCAGGCTCTATGGAGGGACTATGAAACCGAGTTTGATATTAGGTTTTATTGTTTGCATCTTGTTTTCATGTTTGTTTGCTAGCGCACAACATCAGAGTGCGGGAGTTCTTGGCGAATTTCCAGACACCCCAAATAATGGCGGATTTACACAAACACAGCAAATACCCTCAGATAACAATGGTGGATTCACAAGCGATATTGTTTCACAGCAAGAGATTGTCCCCAACCAGCCCGTATCCGGCAATGCAGGGAGTAATTCCTGGGGCACGCCGGGAAGCAGCTATTTGACTCAGAAGCCTACGGATTACGGCCAGCTCTCTGATACTGGCACTGCGCCGGGATTTGGTGCGCAAACGCCTGCTGGAGGGCAATCCGGTCCAAATGGCCTGTGGATAGTCGATTCAACCGGTTTGAACCGCTATCCTGAAATGAGCGTTCCCTTAAATGGATACGCCAGGGAGGAGATTACGCCCAGTGTAGAAGGTCAAATAACCATCGAGGAGATGTATCCTGATGGGAAGGTGCGTACCTTCGGCATGGGCTACGTCCGATCTTATCACGTATATAAGATGTGGTTCTTTGGAGATGTTCCCGGAACACACATGATAAGGTACAATATAAATGGTTATTATAGCAACATCGTAAGGTTCTACGTGCAGGGAAGTGCAAGCCAAGGCCAGACGAATCCGGTAGCTGGCGTGGGCTCAACCGTATCAAGGACCGGAAGCACAATCATTCGGAGTGGTGGTAGCTACGGCTCGAGCAGCTCAGGTTATTCATCTATGAGCAGCAGCGAAGGATCGATGAGCATCTCTTCGAGCTTTGGTTAGACGGAAATTAACAAATCTCAGGTGAGTGAAAATGAAGAACAAATCGATAATGACTGCAGTGGCATTTACTGCATTTATTTTATTTGTAGCAGCCGCCACCGCTCAGCCGGTCCCACAGGGACCATACGGACCTGGAGATCAAGGACCTGACTATCCTTCAATCCCCGACTATCCTGGGCCGAATTATCCTTCGACTCCGGACTATCAGGGACCGAATTACCCGAATGGGCCTGACTATCCAGGACCTCAACTAGGACCCACGCCTGCATTGGAACCCGTTGAGGGGAGCCATCCGTCTGATGGACCGAGTGCTTCACAGCCTCTTTCTGCACCATCTGGATCGAGTACCGAGGCGCTGAATTATGCAGAGGGTCAATCTTTGAGCCAGCAAGAGGTTTCAAGCGGCGGATTGATGGCATCGGGACGTGGAATGGGGTCTACAGGCAGCGGAACGATGGCTTATATGCTTGTGGGCGGGCTGCAGGTCTGGACACGGTACAATGGAATGTGGACGACCGATCCCGCGGCGGTCTTCTACTGGAGAAGCACAAGCCTGCTATCTTATAACGACCAAGCACAAACCATTTGGTCCTGGGAGATGTATCCCAATGGGCAGCGTAGCTGGCGCAACTTGGGTTACAGAATGCCAGGATACTTCCACGGAAGATTCATAGGCGACGCTCGCGGCTGGCATGAACTGGCAATGTGGGGCAGCAGATCGGGTTGGAGCAACGTGGTTTGGATCTATGTATGGTAAATATCGAACGCAAAGAGCTCAGCAACGGTGAGGGTGCTATTCACCCTCATCCAATGGCTTGAGATATTCTTGTGTGCGCTATCTACGTCGCCTTACTCCTCAAAATGCCAACATCTCTTTACGGTATCGGATTTTAGCCCGCCCAGCAAAAGCCGATTAAAAGAAAAAATGCCTGGCCATGTAATCCAAGAAGACATAGGGATAAAGACAATAGGGGATTCCAATTACCACATTTCAAGGGGTATTTTTGAGAAATGCATTCTGCAATCATCCTATTGATATCCATTTCTCTTTTGATCGCTCTTATTTTTTTGATCATTCTTCTATGGCTTCAACTAAGCTAAATAGTTCCGGACTTTTTCAGTGTACGTAGCTGATATGGGCTAAAAGCAAAGGCAGTTACCATCATCTTGACATGAACACGCCTCACTTTATTAACCAATTCTCTTCTCGCTCCAAGTACTCTATTCTGTTGGCGGCGACGGCTGGCTCGTATGAACCGGAGCATGCCGGGTCTTCAGGGGACGTATGTAGCTCTTCTCGCTCTTTTCGTGTGTCATCTCCAAGCCGGTCTCCTCCGGCATCAATGTCACCGAATGTGCATCACCGAAAAGTTGCACCGCATTTTCGGCATAGCATTTCGCCCTGGCAACTCCGGAAAATCCGCAGATAACTGATACCCATCAAGAGCCGGGAGGCATTGACGCGGCAAAGACATCCTTTCTCTGAGCTATCCTGTATCCGGTTACTACTTGCCTCTTTCCGCTCAGGCTTCTGTCAATTTCAGGGTCTCCCGTGTCCACCAGGAGATAGGATAGCTCCGCCAGCTTATGGGGCGTGGAGACTATTATCAGGTTCTCCGTGCCTACTCTCCTTATTACTGCTGCGCTTATCTGCTGGCTGCCTCGACCCAGGATGAAGCCCTGCGCTCCGATGGGGGAGATGATGATCTTGGCGCTCTTAACCCTATCTAGCAGGTCCAGCAGGTCTTTCTCAGCGGCGTCTTTCAGGATCAGCAACCCATTTTGAACCACATCTACGCCCAGCAGTGTCTTCTCGACTCCCAAATGCTCGGCTATCCTGCCGGTAGTTGTTCCCGCTCCTATGATATAGGCTGAGCCGTCCCTCATGAACTCGCCGGCGAAAAGAGCTATCTGGTCCTTGAACTCCTCCTCGCTTGAGGAGCTATAGATTCTCTTTCTATCCTGCACCAGCACGGGAAGGTATGGCGTCTTAGCTACGGCATAAAGCCTGGTCTGCAAAACTCCAGAGCGGTAGAGATCTTCGTCTACATCCACGATCTCTGTATCTCTGACTTTGAGTTCGCCCCGGACAAAGCCGAGCGTCAGCTCTGCTGCGGCTTCAGGGCTGACGGCAAAGACACCGGAATGCATCTTCACGCCTGCCGGAATGCCAAGGATAGGCACCTGATCTGTCTTTGACGCCACATCCCGCGCCGTACCATCGCCTCCGCAAAATAGGATCAGATCCGCTCCTTTTTCCAGGAAGGCCTGGCAGGCGGCTTTTGTATCAATTGAGCTGGACTCTTCTGAGGCTTCATAGACTCCCTCATAATGCAGGTCGCATTCGTGCAAAGCCCTTTCGCCCATCTCGCCGCTGGCGGTAAAAAAGAGAAGGCTTTTCGATTCCCGGGCGAGTTTAGAGAGGCATGTCCGGGCCCGCTCGGCCGCCTGGGGTTTGGCCCCCCTGGCCCTTGCCTCTTCGGCCAGGCCATCCGTGCCCTTCAGGCCTACAGCTCCGCCCATGCCTGCAACGGGGTTGATCAGGAAGCCGATCTTCCCGGCCCTTCCTGCCATCAAAACCGAGCCCTCAAACCTGGGGCAGCTTGGCGAGAGACTGCTTCACCAGATCGGCGGGATACTCGTAGTCTATCAGCTTGCCGTCGTTATAGGCATCGTAGGCCGCCAGATCGAAGTGGCCGTGTCCTGTCAGGGAGATGAAGATGATCTTCTCTTCGCCCGTCTTACTGCACCTTCGTGCCTCTTCAATGGCGGGCTTTATGGCGTGAGCCGCCTCCGGGGCGGGAATTATGCCTTCCGTGCGGGCGAAGAGTGTGGCCGCTTCAAAGACCTCGTTTTGCTGCAGGGCTACGGCCTCGATCAGGCCATCGTGAACCAGGTTGCAGAGCAGTGGAGCGTCTCCATGGTAGCGCAGGCCGCCGGCATGAATTCCAGGCGGTATGAAGTCGTGGCCCAGGGTGTACATCTTTATCACAGGTGCCATGCCCGCGGTGTCGCCAAAGTCGTAGGCATAAAGCCCTTTCGTCAGGCTGGGACAGGCAGAAGGCTCGCATGCGACCATGCGCAGATCCTTCTTATCCTTCATCTTATCGGGAATGAAGGGGAAAACCATTCCCGGGAAGTTGCTCCCGCCGCCGCAGCAGCCGAACATGATATCTGGATAGTCGTCTGTCATTTTGAACTGTTTTTTCAATTCCAAGCCCTCAACGGTTTGATGGAGAAGGACATGATTGAGCACTGACCCCAGTGCATAATTGGTATTATCGTGGCTCGCAGCGTCCTCAACCGCCTCAGAGATGGCAATGCCCAGGCTTCCAGGTGTGTCTGGCATCTTGGCCAGGACTTGTCGGCCATAATTTGTCCGGTCGGACGGGCTGGCCAGGCACTCTGCCCCCCAGACGCGCATGGCGCTCTTGCGGTAGGGTTTGCTGTCAAAGCTTGATCTCACCATGTAGACTGTGCACTTCATGTCGAAGAGACAGGTGGCCAAGCTCAGGGCCGAGCCCCACTGGCCCGCGCCGGTCTCCGTGGCCAGTCTCTCCATGCCCTCTTTCATATTGTAGTAGGCCTGAGGAACTGCCGTATTGGGCTTATGGCTTCCTGCCGGGCTGACACCCTCATATTTGTAGTAGATCTTGGCCGGTGTCTTGAGTGCCTTCTCCAGTGCTGCGGCCCGAAACAGTGGCGTTGGCCTCCAGAGCCTGTAGATGTCGCGTACCTCTTCTGGGATGTCTATCCAGCGGTCCGTGCTCATCTCTTGCCGGATGAGCGCTTTGGGGAAGATCATCTCCATATCCTCGGCAGTGAGTGGCTTTAGCGTCCCGGGATGCAGAGGTGCGTCCAGGGGCGTAGGCATGTCTGCAGCAACGTTATACCACTTCTTGGGGATCTCTTCCTCGTCGAGCAAGTACTTGATCTTCATCTGGACACTCCATTTTCCAACTATGATGTAATCTCTTGTACATCGTTGATTCATCTGTTTTATTTAAAGGCTTTGAAATAGTCTGAAGACTTTTTAATTGATTTTCCGTCCCGGCAAGGTTAAGATTTATTTATCATGGATGAGATGACAATGCTCATGAGTGGCCAAACCCTGTCGGAGAAGATATTTTCCAGAGCGGCAAGTAAAGAGGTGCATTCTGGCGAGTTCGTCATGGCGAAGATAGACGGAGCCATGATTCACGATATCACCGGTCCCCTGGCGGTCAAGGGATTCTATGAGATCGCGGGCAAAGACGCCAAGGTCTGGGATCCCTCCAAGATCGTGCTGCTCTTTGATCATCAGGTGCCTGCGGACAGCCTGAAGGCGGCGGAAAATCATATCATGCTGCGCAAGTTCGCAACAGAGCAGGGCATTCTCAACTACGATATTTTCTGCGGCGTATGCCACCAGGTCATGCCCGAGAAGGGCCACGTACTTCCCGGTAGCATAATCGTGGGAACTGACTCGCATACCTGCACCTACGGGGCCTTTGGATCCTTTGCCACAGGGGTCGGATCTACGGACATGGCATCCGTCTTTGCCACGGGGTCGCTCTGGTTCATGGTGCCCAAGACCCTGCAGCTCATGATAGAGGGAAGGCTGCCTTCTCGCGTCACCTCAAAGGATGCGGTGCTTCGCATTATAGGCGACATTGGGGCGGATGGCGCCAACTACCTGGCCTGCGAGTTCAAGGGCGAGGCTGCGGCCAGGATGAGCATTCCCGAGAGGATGACGGTATCCAATATGGCCATTGAGATGGGAGCCAAGGCCGGCATCTTCGAGACGGATGAGACCACAATAAATTACCTGGAGAGTCGGGTGAAGGACAGGGCAGCCGTGAAAGCGGGCATCGTCCGGGGGGACGAGGATGCCGTGGTCTCCAGGAAGAGCTGGAATGTGGACGATCTCGAGCCTCAGATCGCTATGCCCCATAATGTCGATAATGTCTTGCCCATAAGCCGGGTTCCCAAGACAAAGATCGATCAGGTGTTCCTGGGCTCATGCACCAACGGCCGGTTCGAGGACTTGCAGCTCGCCTCGGAGCTGATGAAAGGGGAACCAGTGGCCAGAGGGGTGCGCATGATTGTGGTTCCAGCCAGCCGGGAGGAGTACATGAAGTGCTTGCATGCTGGGCTCATAGAGAAGTTCATGGAGGCGGGGGCGATGTTCGAGTCGGCCTGCTGCGGACCCTGCATGGGCGGAAGCTTCGGCCTCCTTGGTGCGGGGGAGCACGGCCTCTCCACCTCGAACCGAAACTTCGTGGGACGGCAGGGCAGCCCGCAAGCCTTCGTCTACCTCTGCTCGCCAGCGACAGCCGGAGCCAGCGCCATCACCGGGTACATCACCGACCCCAGGGAGATTTGAAGCCGGGCAGGATGCCCCAACTCTGAAAGGAGCGCTTTGTGCGTTCCCGGGTGAGCTTTGTGCTCTTTGTGGTAGAGAAATAACAGCATTTGGTTTCAACAAAGAGACCAACTAGACCAAACACAAAGCTCACAAAGAGCACAAAGGATGCACGAAGACGGCTGACCAGAACGTTTTTGGATTTCGATAGAGATGAAAATCGCACTCAAGCTCGCCTACCTGGGCGATAACTACTACGGCTTCCAGCGCCAGCCGGATCTGGTTACCGTGGACTCAGAAGTAAAAAAAGCGCTGGCACAGATTGGCGTCATCCACGGCGACTTCTGCTATGCCGGACGAACAGACAGGGGCGTCTCGGCGCTGGGCCAGGTCATCGACTTTTGGATAGATGAGGACAAAGAGAAATTGACCCGGCCCAGGTGCGTCAACGGGCGGCTGCCCCGTGATATCTGGACCTGGGCCTGGGCACGGGCGCCCATAGGCTTCTCCGCCCGCTGGAATGCCCTATGGCGGGAGTACCGCTACCTCCTCTGGCATCCAGGACTGGATATGGAGAAGATGCACGCGGCAGCAGAGCTGCTTTTAGGCGAGCACGATTTTCGGAACTTCTCCTCCGCAAAAGTCGGCACCATAAAGACGGTGCAGAAGCTCGCGATCTATGAGCAGAATGGCCTCGTCATCTTCGACATTCGGGCGGACGGCTTTCTCTGGAATATGGTGCGCAAGATCGTGGGCGCTCTGGAGAAGGTGGGGGCTGGCCAGAAGGACGTGAGCTGGTTCGTGGAGCTCCTGCGGCCGGAGCTGAACTGCGGTGCTCCGACGGCCCCAGCCGAAGGCCTCATTCTCATGGAAGTGGGCTACGAGGGGCTGGAGTGGCAGCTGGATGAGTACTCCCGGGCGCGAGCGGCCAGGGGGCTGGCGGCCACGGTGCAGAGCAGGATGGCAGGGGCGAATGTGGCGAGAGAGATGGAGAGGGGGATGAGACCATGTTCGGTGGATTAGGAAAACGGCCACAGAACTTCTTTGAGGGCTCAGGCCAAAACCTGCAAGTTATACATAGCGCCCTATGCAACCCATCCAAGTGGCCCTAAATCCTATTCTGTCGAAGTCCCTATTCCAGCCACTATAAGATAAAGATCGAGCAAAACTGTGTGGTTGCTGATATCGATCAATTGATCTTAGTGCTATCGATTTCGACGATGCGGAACATGGAGCGCAACATATGGGGAGATTGAGCCCCCGCACGTAATCGCATATTTGGAATCCGCATCTATAAGGCGTGTACAGGATTGTATAAACTGGCAATTACCAGTAATCTAGCCAAGTACAGTACATGCTTCAATTCGAGATTATTATCCATTACATTCAAATATGAATGTATATAACCCGATTGCTATCCTAAGCTAGGAGGGAATAGAAAACGAAGAGACTACTAATTTTGGCGGTACTAGCTATTGCGCTAATTGGCACGGCGGGAGCTGCCAACTATATGTACGAAAAGGCATCCGTCAAGGGTGTCGGCTACAAAAATGTAGAGATGATCATTTCCACCCAGACTGGCTTTAGCGGCCAGAAGCTGGTAGAGAAGGAGTCCGGGTCCGGCAACGTCATCACCGAGAAGACTGAGCTAGAGGCCGAAAGGCAGCTCAACAGGGACTACACCACACTTGGTGCTGTTTTGGATCCAGTGCATTATGTGGTTACTTCAGAAGATCCGGTAAAGATCAGAGACCATGGCAACCTGATCGGTACCTTTTATAAGGGTGACTCAATCTATCAAGAGGCCCTTGGGGTTAACGATAAGAAGTGGGCCAATATTTTAGAGAATCAGGAAGGAAATTTGGACGTAATCGCAGCACGCTATGATCCGACTTGCAATTGGCCAACGGGCACTGCATGCCCCATGGACTACATCAACTTCACCAAGGAAGCTGAGTTCGAGTACATGCCTGTCTCTTACCAGACCGGCACCTACGACCAGAAGTGGGTTGAGAAGCTGTGCGTGCAGAACTACAGAATCGGCGCTGTGCTGACTGAGATGTACACCCACGCTGAGCACCTGCAGAAGACCACCGAGGTCAAGACCAGAGGCTATGGTATTCAATCATCCGTGGTTGGTGGACAAAACGGAGATGGTACTATTGGCTGCCCAGCCTGCTGCACCGGTGTTCTGGAGGCTAACCTGAACAGCAACGTCATCGGCGTTGCCCATATCGGATGGATCTCCCGCGATCCCAGTGCTGATCCACAGCTTAAGGGCCGCCATGCTGAGTACGGCCGTAGCGTTGAAGACCTAACTGGTGTCTTCTCCATCGAGAAGTTCATACAGCTTTGGGGCAACTCCACATGCGGTGCCATCAGCGTTGACTGGCTGCCCTGCGTGTAATCGTAGATAAATCCCATCTCTTTTTTTTTGTCAACTCAGACAGTCTTCAATAGTTGCACGCACTTAAATATAGTCCTCATCCCGGACAGAATCAGTGCCCATCATATTTTTATTAATATGCTTTCGACCTCGTTAGGTCCTGATGTTGCGCGATGGATTGTGGGCCTCAATTGATTCTAGCGGATGCTGCTTTTTCGATAGCCCGCAATTGTCGACAAATCATTCCATAGTGTCTGGAATGTTCAGGTAGGCAGAAGCGATTTTAGACCAATTGAGACTAGAATGAAAAAGAGTTTAAGATTTTTGCGAGTTATATGTACTCAGGGCTTCTTGATTAGCCGCTGTGCCACAACAGGCCGCACAGTTAGCTCCGCAGCAAGCCTGGCAGCCACTCGCGCCTCCGCATCTCCCTACGGGGCAATGAGTTCCACATGAGGATGTCACAGAGGCATCTTGGGTGCACGAACCTCCACAGCTTGCCCCGCATACCGATTGAGAACACGCTGTACCGCTAGGGCAGTTGCAGTTTCCTGCACAGTGTCCTGCTTCTCCAAAAGCCAATCCGATTCCTGCAAGCAACAGAACTATTGACACGATTGCTAATTTCTTCATTCAATTACACCTCATTCGTCTTATCTGAACTGGCTCGCAGTTCACAGCCTAAGCTAGACTTATTAGCATATGACGATTGAGGATTAGGCAAATAGCGATGGCAATTTCAGGCGAATTATGGCTTAATTTGTAAAATGCAGACACACCAGGTAGACACGTGACTTTGTCCACAATATTCGATAAGCCCAGCAACTACCTAACCATCGATGTGTTTTAGGGGCTGGATTCTAAAATCTATTTTTTTATTAATATTATAATTAAAATTGGCTAAGCGATTTCTGGCTAGTCATAGTTCGTAGAGATGCTCATCGATGAAGAGCCTGAGCTACTCGAACTGTAGCTTCCACCACTCCCAACGGCTGTGCTTCCAGTTCTTGATACAGTTGAGCCTACACCTCGTTTACCTGCTAAAATGCAGTCTCCTCTATAGAAATCCAATACGTCACATGATGACCCACCCGGTAATGTGCATATGCCGTTTTCGTATATATTACCACGTTTGATGCAAAAAGCGATAGCTGGATCATTCTGTCCATCGTTTTTTGAGTTTGTTATCCCCGTATCTGTTGAGAATTTATCTGCAGTCGGTTCTGATATATCCTCAAACTTGTCGTCTTTCAAAGATGCCTCACTAGGGCTTAATGCGGCCTTCTTATAGTGATCCCTAATGCAGAGAACTATGTGCCGGTCTCCCTGGTAAAAAGGACCGCCCGGATGTGTGTTCCCTTTTTCGTCTGGACCCCAGTCGAGATTGAGCCATACATCTTTGGTATCTGTATCGATATGAGTATAGATCTTATCCGTATCAAACTTTTCTTTTAGCCTGTTGATGATATCTTCGATCCGGCTGCTCGCATCAAGATTCCCAAGATAGACTTCAGTATAAGCATGGCCGCCTGTAGTATTATTGCGAGCCAGAATAATTCTGGTGGTCCCACCTATGGATTCCACCAGCGCAGCCATGAGGATGGCAAAATCGTCACAGTCACCTCCACCCACGCAATTGGCCCGGTCACCCAGTTTTAATGAGGCATTGGCGTATCTTATGTAATCAATGCCTCTTGGATCCCGCACATAGCCCCAACCTTTCTTGGAACCATCACCATTTTTTAGGTAACTGTAAATTGAGGCTATCTGATCGATGGTGAGATCGCCAGGGTATTTGAGCGCAAGCACGACTGCTTCATCATTTACTCGCGGGTTTTCAGGCTCCACACGTGCATCGAATTCGATCTTGAGGTCGTCTACTTTCTTTTCTGTAGTACCTTCGGGTGTGTTGCCTCCGCCAGTAACGGGAAAATCTAAGGTCTCGTTATCCGCAGGTTGTATTACGATAGGCACACCTATGAGGTCTGTTGATGAGGCATGAGCCTGCTCAAATTGAGCAGCGGTATAGCTAGATACACCAGAGACATTAGTGTCAAAGATGAAAGGCACATCTTCTGCTGCTCCTGATCCAATATAGAGAACTATGCAGAGCCAGAGTGCCCAAGGAGACATGGAGATCAGAATGACTTATATCGACTACTATATCTATTTTGCATTGAAGACTTAAGCAATTGGTAATGCTCGGACTTAGCCTTGTACCTGTCCGCTGGCAACGGTCTTGATCTGCCATGCATCAGATCTGCCCTTGCCTGATCCAGAAGATCCGATCTGGCCGGCGATTATATTGGCGTCTCTATCTGCATGTTACACGCACTGATCTTGCACAACATTCAAGGGAGCTATATGCGGTCGGCACAATTTTATAAACATGCTTTCGTCCTCGTAATGTCGGGATGTTGCGCTCTGGATTGTGGGCCACAATTTGATTCTAGTTGATGCTGCTTTTTCGATAGCTTGCAATTGTCGATAATTAATTCCATAGTCTATGGAATAGGGAATTTTGCCAGAAGCGAAAATAGGGCCAGTTAAGAGAATGCTAAAAAGAGGAACGGATTCGTGCAGGTTATATGTACTACAAGCTTAAAAAAGGAGATGGGCCTAACCACGATTACACGCAAGGCAGCCAATCCACGCTGATGGCACCGCATGTGGAGTTACCCCAGAGCTGAATGAATTTCTCGATGGAGAAGACACCAGTGAGGTCCTCGACAGATCTGCCATACTCAGCATGGCGACCTTTGAGCTGATCGTCTGCCTTGGGATCACGGGAGATCCATCCGATGTGGGCGACGCCGATGACGTTGCTGTTCAGGTTTGCCTCTAGAACACCGGTACAGCAAGCTGGGCATCCACCTGGACCGAAATCTCTAGTGATGCCATAGCCCCTGGTTTTAACTTCGGTTGTCTTTTGGAGATGCTCGGCATGGGTGTACATCTCGGTCAGCACAGCGCCGATCCTGTAGTTCTGTACGCACAATTTTTCTACCCACTTCTGGTCATAGGTACCGGTCTGGTAAGACACGGGCATGTACTCGAACTCAGCTTCTTTAGTGAAGTTGATGTAATCCATGATGCAGGTTCGACCGGTTGGGAAGGCACAAGTCGACAGCAATTCATTACCGAATTCACCTATTCCGCCGATTGGCATTCCATCTCTCACCAGTTGCCTCTCGGCCTCAAGCTCGCTCTTCTCGGTGATGACATTACCGGAACCAGATTCCTTTTCTACCAGCTTCTGGCCCATAAAACCATACTGAGTGGAAACGATCATTTCTACGTTCTTGTAGCCGACACCCTTGACGGACGCCTTTTCGTACATGTAGTTGGCTGCGCTTGCCATGCCAATTAGCGTAACCGCCAATACCGCTAAAATCAGTAGTCTTTTCGTTCGATTCCCTCCTTACTTTGTTCAGCATCGAAGGATCTAACTAAAAACTTTGCAAAATTCCTGCATGATTGGAAGATACAAGGGTGGATGATATGATATCTACAGATACGCTTTGTGAAGCGTGGCTATTTTTACCCGTACTTAATCGCCGTCAAAGGATAATGAAGTTTTCACCCATAATAACCGCATCTAAAGCCGTCGCCGTCCACCGTGGGAGGCCGATGATGAATCGGAGTCTTGTGGAGGTTAAGCGTGGTCGTTTCGGGGCACTTTTTCCCGTCAGTCAGCCAGGCTTATGCTTAAAACCAAATCGTCATACTGGCCTTCTCTCCAGGCCGCGTAAGAATCGTTTGTCGTGATCGGATCGATTTTTTGGCCAGAAAATTCAGCATCTCCTCTGTGGTGAACGTCCGTAACCGCTGAGAGCCGGCGAGCTCGCGATGTTTTCAACCACAGATGAATAGTGTCACAGAGCCAGGCTCCACTTGAGAAGCACGCCCTCGTCCAGCCGCTCCACTGAGTCCAACCTCAGGCGGGGAAAAGACTCTCGAAATCCCTGGCCATCCACGAGGGTGGGTGCATTCTCTCCACCGATGATCATCCCTCCGATGTAGACATAAAGCTCATCCACCAGCCCCTGCTCGATGAGCGACCAGTTGAGCCGTGCTCCGCCTTCCACCATCAGACGCTTTATGCCGCGATCATAAAGCAGAGCCATCAACTCCGCCGCATCCACGCTCTCGACGCCGCATTTTATGATCTCACACTTCGACGAGAGACTTTCCAGTCTATCCTCTGGCGCAGAACGGGAGACGGCGATCAGGCACCCTGGACCCAAGATCTTTGCATCAGGCGGGGTGCGAGCCCGGCTGTCAGCCACAATGCGCAGCGGGTTTTCCGGCAATCCCAACGCCTGTCTCTCCTCGCGAAAGTTTTTCGACTTCACCCTCAAGCCGGGATCGTCTGCCAGCACGGTTCCAATTCCCACCATGATAGCGTCGGATCCAGCGCGAAGCGCGTCAACTCTGGCCAAGTCCGCCTGACCGGAGATCCGTACCTGCTTACGATTCACTGAGCTGATCTTGCCGTCCGCGCTCATGGCGCTGTTGATGAATATGAAGGGCCTGGCCAATAGTCTGCACCGCCAATAATATGCCCAAGAGAAGCTAAATAGCTTACCTGCCCTAGATGGAGAGATGCCTCAATCGCGTGAGATCCTGCTCCAGGGAACCATAATCTACGGGGATGATTTCCAGTCCCTGGATGGCTACGTAAGCCTTCAGGACGGATTCATAAAGGAGTTTGGCACGGGGCATATAGATGCTGATTTTGAGGGCATAGTCTGCCCTCGTTTCGTCAATGCTCATGTTCATGTGGGCGACTCTGCCTTCAAGGATCCGCCCTTCCTGCCGCTCTCCGACCTTGTGGGCCCAAACGGATTAAAAGCACGTCTGCTGGCTGAAACGCCTCGAGAGCTCATCATCGAGGGCATGAGGCGAAGCCTGATGGAGATGGTAAATACAGGCACCTGTGCCTTTGCCGACTTTCGAGAAGGTGGTGAGGAAGGCTTGTTGAGGCTTACGGAGGCTGCCCGTGATTTGCCGCTTCTCATGCGCATCTTTGGCCGGCCCTGTGAGGGTGAATTGAATACTCCGGAAAGCTGCTGGGGCCTGGGAATAAGCAGCACCAGAGATCACGATCTTGATTACCTGAAGACAGTGACGGCCTCGGCTCGCAAAGCCCGCCAGGCTCTGGCCATCCATGCCGGAGAGGCCGCTCGTGATGATATATGCGACTCCATCACCCTGGAGCCCGACTTCCTGGTGCATATGAACCGGGCAGACGAGTCGGACTTGAGATCTGTGGCCCGAGCCAACATCCCGGTCGTGGTCTGTCCCAGATCCAATCTGGTAACCGGAGTGGGTCTGCCCAATGTGAAAAAGATGGTTGAGCAGGGCATAATGCTCGGAATTGGAACAGACAACGTCATGCTCAACTCGCCGGATATATTCGAGGAGATGCATCTCCTGGTTAAGGCCCTGCTGCATGACGATAGACAGGTATTTAAGATGTGCACGCTAAATAGCGCCAAGATAATTGGACTTGATCAGAGGCTTGGGTCCATCCGGGAAGGAAAAGAGGCAAGAGTGATGGTCATAAACAGGAACTCGGACAACCTGTGGGGATCAAGGGATCCGTTGGCCAGCATTGTGCGCAGAGCCGGGCCATCTGACATATTAGCTATATTTTAGAGGTAAATCATGTTTGAGAAGATTCTGGTTGCAACCGACGGATCCGAGCACGGATTGAGGGCTGCCAAGGTGGCCCTGGAGCTGGGCAAGATATCAGGTGGAAAGGTAACTGCCCTCTATGTGGCAGACACGGAACGAACTGCTCATCTGCCGGATGACATGCTTCTATTCAGCATCCGTGAGCTCCTCCTCAAAGAAGGAAAGGAAGCCGTGAAAGAGGTGGAGAAGCTGGCCAAGGAAGTGGGCGTCTCCTTCGAGAGTGCTGTTGTGGAGGGCCATCCCAGCAGCGAGATCATAAGCTATGCGAAAAAGGCAGGCATGAGCGTAATCATCATCGGCGCTGTGGGACGCACCGGTCTTGATAAGTTCCTTCTGGGGAGCGTGGCCGAAAAAGTGGTTCGCAACTCCGGTATTCCTGTCTTAACGATTCCGAGGGAATAATCTTGAGCTTTCTCGTCAGGGACGTGATGGTCAAGAGTGTGGCCTATGTAGCCATCCCCGGCAACAGGGACGATGTATTAAAGACGCTGCAAGACCGGAAGGTGTCCGGACTTCCCGTGGTAAAGAAGGGCGAGGTAGTGGGAATGATCACCAGGACCGACCTGCTCCGCAATCGCGAGGAAGATCAGACAGCTCTGCTCATGACTCGTGATCCGGTTGTGATAGGCCCGGAGAAGAGCATCGTTGAGGCCTCTGAACTGCTTATCCGGCACGGCATAAAACGGCTTCCGGTAGTGGAAGGCAAAGAGCTGGTGGGGATACTTACCGTTGCCGATATCATCCGCGTTGCAGAGGAAATGAAAATAACCGAAAGCATTGAGTCGTACCTGGAAAAGGAGACCGTGGTGCTCTGGAGCGAGATGCCCTTGACTATTGCCGGATCGATCATGGAATATGCTGCCGTGGAAGCATGCCCTGTCATAGATAGCGACCTTAAGCTGGTGGGAATAATCTCAGACAGGGACCTCATCAAAGCCAGCGTGATCGAGGAATTCGTGGAGAAGACGGATATGTCTGCTGACGCTGGAGAGGACACCTGGATGTGGGATCGGGTAATGCAGACCATCAGCAAGTACTATTCCGTTTCTCGTATCAGGCTCCGCAATATTCCCGTTCGCGAGGCTATGGTGCCGCCCAAAACTGCGTTTAAAAACGATGAGGTGAGCGAATGCGCGGCCGTTATGCGCAAGAACCGGATAGATCAGATGCCCGTGGTCACATCCAGCCAGAAGCTGATGGGAATGCTGAAGGATACCGACATCTTGAGGGCCCTTGTGGATCACTGCAAGAAGACAGTGGCCTAAAATTTTTTGTTTCGCTTTTACTGCCAGTCAATTGCATCCTGCATCACATAACGAAATTGTCTGGCAAAGGCTTAAAGATCAATTCCGCCTAATTTCATGGGACCATGTCTCTTATCAAGTTCTTCAGCACCAACGGCCACTTCGAGCGTGTGGACTTTCGGCAGGCGCTCCTGATGGGCCAGGCCCCGGATAAGGGGCTCTTTATGCCTGAGCAGATTCCCCGGATCCCCGAGAGCATTATCGAGGAATTTCCCAAGATGAGCTATCCACAGATCGCTTATGAAGTCGTCAAGCCTTACTTGGGCGATCTGATCACAGACTCCGCTCTGAGAAATATGTTGCAGGACGCCTACAATTATGAGGTTCCAATGGAGCGCGTCTATGACGAAAAATACGTACTGCGACTGGATCAAGGCCCTACATGCTCCTTCAAGGACTTCGCTGCCCGGCTCATGGGCAGGATGATACAATACTTCCTGAAGGAGGACGGCAAGAGCATCATTATACTCACCGCCACCTCTGGAGATACCGGTTCTGCCGTAGCTCACGCTTTTTTTGGCCTGGACAACATAAAAGTAGTTGTATTATTTCCTGAGAAAGAGGTGACGGTCAGGCAGCGCCGCCAGATGACCACCTTAGGCAAGAATGTCTTCCCGCTGGCAATAAATGGCAAGTTCGATGACTGCCAGGCCCTGGTCAAACAGGCGTTTGTCGATCCCGAACTGCGCGGGCTCAATCTCTCCTCAGCCAATTCTATAAATATAGGCAGACTACTGCCCCAGGCAGTTTATTACTTCTACGCCCGCTCGCGCGCGGCACTTCACGGAGAAGAGATCGTCTTCTCAGTGCCCAGCGGCAATTTCGGCGACCTCATGGGAGGGCTCATCGCCATGAAGATGGGCCTTCCCGTGCATAAGTTTGTGGTAGCGACGAACGAGAACGATGAATTTCCAGGCTTTATGCAGACGGGCGTCTACGAGCCCATCCGGCCCAGCAAGAACTGCATATCCAATGCCATGAACGTCGGCCACCCCAGCAACCTGGCAAGGCTCTTCTGCCTTTACGGCGGTCAGATGGACGAGACGGGACGGGTTTCCAGGCAGCCGGACCTTATTGCTATGCATAAGGACCTTTATGCCGTTTCTATCACGGACGACGTTACCCGGCAGACCATCAAAGAGGCTTATAGCCAATATGGAGTCCTTCTGGAACCCCATGGGGCAGTCGCATGGGCAGGCCTCGTGAAGTATCTGAACGAGTGCGGGGACTGGAGTCCATGCATCTCGTTGGAGACGGCGGACCCAGCCAAATTCCCGGAGGAGATCGTTAGACTCACTGGCATAAATCCGGCTTTGCCGCAGGTCATGGCCCGGCTGGATGAGCTGGAGGAGCACTTTGAGAAGATGAACGGAAATTACGCTTCTCTAAGGAATTACCTCGGGCGCTTCCTTACGGAGGTTTGATTGTCAAGTCAATTGAAAGGCATTTTCTTCGATGACATCGGAAGCTATCCCTTGCCGAAAGGCGTCCGGCTGGGGAGTTTATCTCGCGATCAGTATCTACAACTGGTGCGGGATGTTCTGGCTCAAAAGCGAAATGCAGGCGTAGAGGTCCCCACCTATCCTCAGTTCCGGAACATGATTCGCATGTTCATGGACCTCCTCGAAGACCCGGAGCTTACGGAAAGCCCTTACCTGATAAAGAGAGAGCACGCTAAGATCATGGAGCTAGAGGCGGTGCCTCCGGGCCAAAGTGTGCGCGTCTGTGTCAGTGGACCCATCGAACTTTACATATCCGCCTTTGGGGCCACGAATTATACCGATATTCTTTACACTCTGGCGGAGAGCGTAGCCAGGTTCCTCGCCGAGGCTAAGGGCGAAGGAAGAATGGTTGTGGCTTCAATTGATGAGCCGAGCCTTGGCATGAGCTCCAACATAGTATTCTCTGAAGATGAGATTTGCCGGGCCCTGGAGATTGCGAGCTCTCCCTGCCTGGATATGGACTGCGAGGTGCATTTGCATTCGCCCCTTTATGCCGAGTGCTGTGCCCGCGTTCCCGGTATCAACATCCTGGGTGTCGAGTCTGCGGCGCATCCGGACTACTTGAAATTGATCGACAAGAAGGTTCTGGATGAAACGGACACTTACATTCGGGCAGGCATCGCCCGCACTGATATTCTCTCCATGTCCGCTGGCCTAAATGAGCAATATGGCATCAATCTCTGGGATGACATGATTCGGCTGGAGAGAGAGGTCCTCAACATGGAGTCTCCCCTGGTTATGGAGAAACGTCTGGAGAAAGCCTATACCCAATTCGGTGGACGGCTTCGTGCGACAGGTCCAGATTGCGGCCTTGGTTCCTGGCCAAGCCAGGATATGGCCGGCAAAATCCTGGCAAACTGCGCTGATGCTGTAAGATCCTTCTTGAAGAAGAACCGTATTTGACTGTACTAACGCTAACCAAGCAAAGGGTAGCTTTATAAATATAAAATTTCATGTATCATAAAAACATTTTGAACTCTTTAACATAATTTGGACAATATTTCTACCAGTTAGCTCCGATACATAAATATTTCATTGAATCAGTTTCTAATCTCAGTATATCTAAATAAGGAGTACTATGATTACCATTATCTATAAATATTTTAAGAGCATTGGTAAGTGTCATGAAGCTGAGGGTAGTTAGTTCCAAGAAAGAAATTACTGATCTAAATCGGAATGAGCAGCTAGTTCATCTGGCATTCAGAGCCTCCAATATGGATGTGATGAACCTGGTACAATCATGTCCTCGTCTGCGGGCCGTGCAGATCCCGCCCTCGTATCATGAGACCATGTCGAAGGCGGCCCAACAATTCCTTGAAATTCAAGGTGTACAGCTCCTGAGAGGAGATGTCTGGGGCCACCGCAAGGACATTGATGAGTACTATTCCATTGGCGAAAAGATTGTGAACCGCATATCAAGCCTCATGTCTGAAGGTAACAGCATCGAGGAGACTGTGAAGCGATTACAGAGAGAGACCAAACTCTCAGAAGACCTGATCCGATACATTCTGAAGGAGCAGGTGATGGCATAGATTGTAGGCACCAGCCCTCAGTCATTTTTGGAATAAGAACTCGGGCAGGGAACGGAAAGAATTCTTTGCCGATCATCCTTTCCGATCCGGAAGCTTATTAATCAGCGGCCGGCTGGAACGTGTAGATCCCGGGTTAATTTTATAATCCCGAAAAAGCATGAACCGCAGAAATGGGTCGAGATCCTCTAATTTTTCTTCTATTCGAGAACTTTGACAAAATATCAGGCAGAAATCGAGATAAAAACTGGCTTCAATTCTCGATATTGCATAGACCAGGAGCGTCGCCGTTGGGAACGAGCTTGTAAACTCTTCCGTTCAGGAACAGATCCACATGATCGCCCCTCGGGACTGCGTCATAGTTGTGAGTGGCAAGGAAGAATGCCAGGTCTGAGGAATTTATTAGGCTGTCTTCAAAGGATGTGACGAGATTCTTCAGGCTAAAGATGTCATCGCTTTCGGCTGACGCTGTGATTGTACTCAATATCGCCGTCATAGCGCATGCCATTACGATTACTGTCAGATACTTCGTCATTGATCTCATGATAACCCCTTATTAACTTTCAGTAATCATATAGACGATTATGTCCAGATCTGGTCTATTGTACATTCTTGCGGGTCTTTGTCGTCCCTGGTGCGCAAGAATACCGGCGCTCTGAGGTGGCCGTCATGTGTGACCTCCAGGGCGGTTACCTGCACCACCAGATTCGGCTCGACCCATTTTACATCCGTCGTTGGTGGCGGATTGGAGAAAGGAGACTGGATTCTGGGCAAAAAGTGACTTGTGATCTCCTGCAACTCCTCCAGAGCAAAGCCGGATCCTACCCGTCCTACATAGACCAGTTGACCGTGGTCGTATGCTCCCATAAGCAAGCCGCCGAAGTACTGCTCGCGATCTCCATTTCCAGGGATGTAGCCTCCCACGACCAGGTCAATCGTGAGGCTTTTCTTCATCTTTATCCAGTCCGGGCTTCTGATGCCCGGCAAATACCGGGAGTCCAGTCGCTTGGCAACGACTCCTTCTATGCCCATCTTAAGAGCCGCCTGAAAGTAATCCTCGCCCTTTTCAGGAAATGAATCCACAATGCTTACGATCTCGCTCTCCTGAAGCACTTCATGCAAAATCGCCTTTCTTTCGCGAAGAGGCCAGTCCATAACGTTTTCTCCATTGGCGTACAGGATATCAAAGACAACGTAGCTTACCGGCATTGCACGGGAGAGGTACTCGATCTTCATTCTCTCTACCTGGTGGTCGCGCCCGGCTAGAGCTCGAAAGCTTGGCCGTCCTTTCACAAAGACAGTGATCTCTCCATCCAGAACGCATTCACGGGCAGCGTGGGCCAGGGCACCGGCCACCTCAGGATAGCGGTAGGTGATATCCACCAGCCTGCGGTTCTGCAGCCGGACATCCTTTGCGACTGCTGTAATGCAGCGCGTTCCGTCGATCTTGGGCTCGAAGATCCAGCCGGCTCTATTGAAAGGCTGACCGGAGACTGCCAGCATGGGCTTTACGGGATCCATTTCCATTGACCTTTCCAAATTGCCGCAATTATGGGACTATTTCAATGACTCCGCCGTCATCCGCAGGGCCTCCATGAGGCTCTTGGCGGCGGGCTTGGCCTTTTTCGTATCCGGGACTGCAACCACTCCTTCCATCTTGGACCTGACCAGAACCTCGATTCTCTCGCGGTATTCGTCCTTGTAGGCATCAAAATCAAGGTCTCCGCTCAGATCTTTCACGATCTCCATGGCCAGTTGCAGCTCCTTTTCCAATGGCACAGGAAGCTCTTTTAGAACTGCATAGCCTTCCGAATCCAGGACCTCATCAGGATACTTCATGATGGTGGCGACGATTGCCCGACGGTAGTAGTGGACCATGACAGGGCTCTCGCGCGAGTGCATGGTGATCTTGCCGATGCCGGCTTTTCCCGTCTTCTCCATTACGCTTCTTAGAAGGGAATATGCGTCCTCTGATCTATCCGGCAGCAAGAGATAGGTCTTCTCGAAGTAATGGGGATCGACTTCAAAGAAGTTCACAAAGCGATCAAGGGCTATTGTGTTCTTCGATTCGGGCAACATGCCCTCGATCTCTTTTTTTTCCAGGATTACGTACTTGCCCTTGCCCAGAGGATAGCCGTAAACGGTATCCGCGAGGGGGACTTCATCTCCCTCCTGGCAGATGCGCTTGAAGGAGATGGGCGTCTTGCAGCTCCGGTGAATCATGCGAAAGCTGATTCGCGTATTTCTGATCATGGACAATGCCTTCACAGGGATGTTCACGAGACCGATGCGCAGGTTGCCGGACCAGATAGTTCTGGGAGGAACGGATGGCATCGAATCCTCACCAGACGCGCCTTCTTCCTTCCGTTCTGCTCTCTCTTCCGTTAGATGCACGACATCGGGCATGAACAATAATAGGTGCGGATTCTACTAATGCTTTTGCACAAATTGCTCAACGGCTATTTGTCCGGATTCACGGTCCCTTCTATCGATTAATACCATGCCGAAAGATGTTGTCCGTCAGGATCACATGGTCGCTCCTGGTCAGTCCATGCTCAATAATTCCTGGTGGTTACGAATAAAACCGCAGAGTCGCAGAGCGCACGGAGGACGAACGAACGGAGACGACTATTTACTCTGAAGCAAATATGTGGTTTTTTTCCCCAATTTCAAGTCTGAAGAGGAGATCGCGATTGTTGAGGGGAAGTGATACAGACCGAATGCAGCAAGAGTCAGGGAAAGCGTTTAATCCATTGAGAGCTTATTTTTTTCGGGAGATGTGAAAACGGAGACAAAAATCATCCAGAAGCCCGCTACAAGAGAAAAAACTATTGAAAACGATAGGCGAATCGTCTCCAATATTCGGAAGGGCGAGGCCGAGCATATGGCGGATCTTGGAATGCACTTCAAGAATGCGGATGATTTCATAGAACATCTTGTTAATCTCTGAGTAATCATGACGAATCTTGAAATGATGCCACCATTGGCAGGATGGGACGGCCCCGATTGCATCACAGAGGGAGTTTACCGCTACTCTAAGTGCATCTCCTGGATAAGGCTTTACATGGATGTTGTGGACGGCGAATTTTACGGCGGCACATGTGGAGCCTGCACGAACTTCGAGGTGGGGCGGAAAAGCGACCGTTGGATGCGTTTCGAGACCGATCTGGCGACAACGACTGCAGGCGAGCTGGTTATGCGGCTGCGGAGATACAGCACCTGGGAAGTGGTATACGAGCGCATTTCCGAAGGCATGCCCATCGATGAGAAGATCGAGACCTTAGAGGATCTGGCGGCATACCTGGAGAGATGTTTCCAGTAAATTCCTTTCGACCTTGCGATCCAAATGGATGGATCTGACCCGGGCGGAGATCCAGGGCTGAGAAAAAGTTAACAATATCGTCATCCATCTCAACTTTAGAATATGGATCGTTACGATGTGGCCGTTATCGGCGCGGGCCCGGCAGGCTCCATGGCCGCCAAGTATGCGGCCATTGCCGGTGCGCGAACTGTTTTGCTGGAGGAGCATGCGGCGGTTGGTTGGCCGGTGGAGTGTGCCGGCCTCCTGGGTGCAGGTGCCTTGGCCGAGTCGGAGCTGGCAGGAGGCTCTTTCATCCTGCGAGGCATGTTCGGTGCCGCGATCTTTTCTCCGGGCGGCTCTCGCCTCCATTTCAAGGCCCGATCCTGCAAAGCCTATGTCGTGGACAGGAGACTCTTCGACAGAGCGGTGGCCCTGGATGCTTTGCGGGAGGGCGCAGAACTTCGACTCCGCTCATTTGTCCGCAAGATAAGGTCAGAAGATGGCAAATGCACTCTGATCCTTGCTGGCGGTGAGGAGATCAAGGCCAAGATTGTGATATCGGCGGAGGGAGTCAGGGGAAGACTGGCCCGCCAGGCGGGCATTCTGCCTCCAGAGATTATCCTCTCCGGAGCGCAGGTGGAGGTCCCTTTTGCCGTGGAGGATCCTGAATCGGTGGAGCTGCACCTGGGACAGGCACCAGGGCTCTTCGCCTGGGTCATTCCGACAAACGAGGAGACAGCCCGCATCGGCCTATGTACGCGCGAGCGGGGATGCGAGCACCTGCGGGCTTTCTTGAAGACGGAGAAGATTAGAAAAAGAGTCCGTGGATCAGCAACGACCATGAACGTGGGCGGTCTGCCGCTAGGCTCGCCTGCAGCGACGGCTGTAGAAGGACTGCTGGCAGTGGGCGATGCTGCAGGCCAGGTCAAGCCCACCTCGGGAGGCGGCATCTATCCGGGTCTTGTCGCGGCCAAGATCGCAGGGGGCGTGGCGGCGGCTGCTGCCTCTGAGGGCGATGGCTCCGCCGAGCGCCTCGGAGAGTACGACAGGCTCTGGAGGGCCAAACTGGGCAGGGAGCTGGATATCGGCATGAGAGTCAACCGCATGCTGAATAAAATGAGTGCTGCCGAGCTGGACGGGGTTATCGGCTATCTGGCAGGAAAACCCCGGCTCATAAGAGCGATTGAGGAGCACGGGGATATCGACCGGCCCAGCCGTCTCATGGTAAAAATGCTTCGCCACCTGGACTGGGATGCCATAAAGCTGGCAGGGTTGCTGCGCTATGCTCTGGGCTAAAAGGCTTCCACCCGGCTATTTCCCATCTCGTCCTCCACCACCAGCAGTGTGTTGTCAAACTGTCCCTGCACATCGCTGATATGGCTGATGGCGATAACTTGAGGAAACCGCTCTTCCAGGCTGCGGAGCATCTGAATCATCTTCTCCCGGTGCTCCAGATCCTGGCTGCCGAAGACCTCGTCCAGTATGAGGAAGGAGTAGCTCTCCCCATCCGGCCCAAAGCGCATTAGATACTCGCTGATGGCCACGCGCACGGATACGGCGATCATGTCGATCTCGCCTGCCGTCTAGGCGATGTCTTTCTTTACGCGGATGAGCATCTGATCCATGAAGACGTTGATGTGGCCTCTCACCGCCTCCATAACCTCCTACTGCCGCTCTACACCGGCGAGGGACGCATCCAGTTCCTTCTTGCGGCGGGCCTTAGAATCCAGAATGCAGCAGTCGGTTCCATTATGAGTTGTTGGCCGATCAGATCTTTGAGACGAAAGCTTGAATATAAGTGGTCTCCCATTCGCTTTCAATGAACCTGCATTTACAAATTTTGGGAACGTGGATCATATTTGGCCAGTCTCTGAAGCTGGCAAAGCTAATTCTTGATCGCGAGGGACTATTATGAAGATAGTTCACATGTCGGATTCTCACCTTGGTTTCCAGGATCTTAATAAGGTTGATGACAAGGGAAGAAATATTATAGAAGAGATGATATATTCTGGTTTCTTTACTACTATAGAAAAGATAATTGACCTCAAGCCCGATGCAGTCGTTCATGCTGGAGACGTTTTTCATCGGGAAAAGCCAGGGATTAGGCCCTTGTATATCTTCAAGAAAGGCCTAGAACGGCTTAATGACGCCGGAATTCCAGTTATCATCATAAGTGGAAATCATGATGCACCAAAGAGCCTAGTGAAGACCAGTCCATTCTGCATTTATGAAGGAATGAAGGATCTAAATTTGGCTCATCGAGGTGAATATAAATATTTTGATATAGATGATCACAGATTCCATTGTATCCCATATTGCCTGGAAGCTGAGAAATACAAATCAGAGTTCTTGAAAATTAAGTATTCAAAAAGAAATGTACTCATCATGCATGGCATGGTCAAATCCATGTGGAGCGAGCGACGGAATGACGTAGGTGAATATGAGCTCGACGATAGCTTCTTAAGAAGCGATTTCGACTATATCGCTCTAGGGCATAGTCATGGACGTAGAAAAGTCAATGATAATACCTGGTATAGCGGATCAGTGGAATACTTCAGCTTTGATGAAGCCAACCAGAAAAAGGGGATCCTTCTGGTGGATCTGAGCACGGGCAGAATAGAGCCACTTAATATCTATGAGTCTAAATATCGCATTGACTATCCACCTATCGATTGCACAGGATTATCTGCAGAGGATATCGTTTCGGAAATATTCAAACAATGCAGCCTAAATGATAATGTAAATAAAATAATAAGATGCAATTTGACAAATGTAGATAGAAATCAATATAAAAAAATAAACTCATCTATGTTAAGTGAACTAAGAAAGTTATGCATTGATTTAAAAATTATTTATAAATTTAAGGATGAGGAGAAGAAGATGGATACGCAAATAAATATTTCGAACCTTTCGGAAGAATTTGCCAAATATATTAGCAGCGAAATATCAAAAATATCATATAGCAAAGAGATGAACGATAAAATAATAATTTATGGATCTAATTTAATGAACAAAGTGGAAAAGGCCAGAAATGCAGAGGACCTAAATAGATGAAACTAAATAAACTTGAAATGGTCAATTTTAAGAAATTTCGCAATGCAGAGATAGAGTTTCAAGATGGTCTTACTGGCATAATTGGAAACAACGGGGCAGGAAAAAGTACGATAGTTGAGGCAATCCTATGGTCTCTTTATGGAAATAGGGCACTTAGCATAAAAAAGGATTTTTTAAAGAACATTAATGCAGCGGAGTTAGATCAGATGAGCGTAAAGCTCGTCTTGACGACAGGAAATCAGGTATGGAGCATATATCGGGGGATGAAAGCAAACGGCCAGACAGAAGCATCGCTAGAAATAGATAATAAAAAGATAGCCTGGAGCGTAAAAGATATGGATGATTACCTCTCGAAGAAACTCCATACTAATGCTCAGGATTTTAAGAAGACCTTTTATGCCAGACAAAAGGATCTTGATAATCTGCTGAAGGAGGGAGGCGCTGATAAAAAGGAATACCTTCTGAAGCTGCTAAATCTCTCTGACATAAAGCCAAGGTCGATAGAGCTGATAAGGGCTGATATAAAAGAAAATGAAGGGAAAAAGAACTGGATTGACGGAGCATTGAAAGAGATCGGCGATGTAGGGCCAAAGCTGGAAGAGACCATGATGAAGATCTCGAATGCAACGGTAGAGCTGGACGAGCTTAAGAAAAAGGAAAGAGAGTTGGATGGTGCTGTCCAGAAAAGCGAAATGGACAATGAATTGCATTCAAGAAAAGAGCAATCAAACAAGCGCCTGGCAGAGAAGATTTCAGAGCAGGAGGCATCCCTATCAAAGAAAAGGGACGACCTCAAGTCTGAAGACCGCAAGCTTGTCGAAATAGATGATCATAAAAAGCACCTCGAGGATCTTCAACCCAAGCTCGAAAGGCATTCTCAGGTCAAATCGAGACTCGTGGCTCTTGAGCCCGTTAAGAGGGATTATGAATCCCTCCTCAAGAAAAAGGAACTCAGCGATAAGCAGATAGAAGGCATTGAAAGGCTATTGAAGGAGAACCAAGAAAGGCTATCGGCTCTCCAGAAGGACAAAGCCCTTCTGGTGAGTTTAAAGCCAAATGAGAATAATTATAATAAGCTGAAAAATGAGATTCCTGAAATGGAGATTCTCAGGGATAATTATAATAAGATTTCAAGTCAATTAGATGAAGAAAAAAGAAATTTAGCCTCAATAGAATCGAGGATTTCAAAGCTGGAAAAGAACCTCGATGAATTAAAGAAATCTCATGCCAGGCTTTGCAGTATTAAGCCGATAAAAAGCGATTATGATGCCTTCCAAAAGGAGCTTTCAGCCCTCAAGATTCAAAAGGATACAAAAGATAAGAGAAACGCCCTTAGTGAGAGAAGGGACGTCCTTGCAGGACAAATCAGCAGGTTGTCGTCAGATGAAAATGATGTCTTGCAGGAATTATCTAAGCTGTCGGATCTTGATTTACGAAAATCTAAACTGATCACACAGGAGAAGGATCTGCAGGCGCAGGGCGAAGAACTGAACGGAAATTTAATCAAGTTGAACAGAGTGAGCAGTGTCTTTCAATCGAAAAAAGGCGAGGCAAAAGCGAATCTGGAACGTGTAAGACTGCTTGGGGCAGATGGAACCTGCCCGACCTGCGAAAGGACACTTGGCGAGCAGCACGAGGTGCTTTGTGGCAAATATCTGCGTGAGATATCTGAGTCCGAACGACAGAGCGCGGAGATTGATGCTGAAATTCAGTCCCTGAAGGAAGGAATCAAAACAAATTCCTGCGCGAAGGCCGATCTGAAAAAGTCCTTGGAAGCCCTGCATCAAGACAAAACCCTCCATGCCCGTCTTGAAGCGCGCCTGAATGCGACACGGGACCAGAAGACTGGGATTCAGGCTGAGTTGGAGGGCATCAACGGTAGCCTCGATGAGCTCGGGGCAGTGGAATTCGATCTAGCGTATTTCGATGATATATTTCAAAAGATTCAGGAGATGGGACCGCAAATCGCTGATTATGACCGCCTTATGATACGGCTCGAAGCGTTTCCCATAACGGAAAGTGAATTGAAAGAGCTGAAGGATGAGCAGCAGAAGTCTATTCAGAGATCGCGGGATCTGAAAGAGAGATTGTACGGATTGGGATATGAGGAACCAAAATACTTATCATTAAAGAAGAGAAAATCTGAGTTGGAGAATGATCATGAAAAAATTATCTTATTGAACCAGAGAATAACGGATATTCCCGGTATAATGGAAAATTTGTCTTCACAAAATATGGAAGTTGAGGAAGCTCGCAAATCTCATCAGGAGCTTGATCAATCCCTGAAAAACTTGGGCTTTAATTTGCTTGAATATGAAGCCCTCCTCAAAGAATCAACAGATCTATCCAGATTACAAGATGAGGCTCAAGAAATCAGGATCAAACTGGCACCCGAGGCAGAGATCAGAGGCAGAAGAGATGATATTGCTCAGGCAATATCAAGTCTTGAAAAGGACATTGCCAAGGAAAAAGACGAGGTCGGCAGCATAGGATATGGCGGGGATGCTCATCAAAAGTCCAAAAACGCTTTGATCGTATGCAAGAAAAATTTGGAGGATTTCAGGCCGCGATTGTCCGGAAAGAATATCGAACTTGGTGTTCTCAATGATAATCTGGATAGGTTGAAAGGCGACGAGAGGAAGAAAAAGGAATATGAACGCGAACAATCAGAGGCCATAAAGAGTCTTCAGATGCTGGATATCGTCAAGAAATTGCTTGATGGATTCTTAGATCAACTTCTTATTAAAATTAAGATAGATATTCAGCAGTCAGCCGGACAAATATTGGGGGAGATAAGCGGAAAATATAATAGAATAGAGATAGATGATGAGTTCAACATTTTCGTCGAAGATGGGGGAGAAACTTACCCTATAACCCGTTATTCCGGCGGAGAAATCGACATGATTGCAGTATCAGTGCGCATCGCGATAAGTGAATATCTGATGCGCCAGGAAAGAGGGGGCTCTGGTGGATATTCGTTTCTGATACTCGATGAGATCTTTGGCAGCCAGGATCTGATGCACAGAGATAATATGATCAATACGCTCCGCAGGCTTGATACACGATTTCCCCAAGTCATAGTTATAAGTCATATTGGGGATGTTCAGGGTCAGTTTGATAATATAATTAATGTAACTGAAAATGAATTCGGCGATAGCATAGTAGAATAGGCCTGAAGATCTTCGTTATTGATTCAATGTATTATGTCTATTTCATTTTTTAATGCAGGACACAGTCCGTCTAATTTGCCTATGTTATTGCGTTCGCAACGATTGCAGGTTTCAAAGGCGAATTCTTTCGAGTTAATTTTTTGAACTATTTTTTTTATATTGGATATGACCCTTGTATCATCCAATTTGACTGGGAAAAATCTTTCAATTGATGTAAAATATGTGAAGATGCAAATCTCTCCGCCCAAGAGCTGCTGCATAACATTGCGATATATGGCGAACTGATCGCTGTATTCCTTGGATTTCACCACCATTTGCTCTTCAGACACATCCATTGTCTTATAATCGATGATGTTCCAGGATCCATCACCTTTTTTGGTTATCCTATCGATTTTCCCAGAAAAGAGGATGCCATCAATTCTTGCTAAAAAAGGCAGCTCTCTATGATCTTCCTTGACATCCTTCATAAAGTCAGATGACAAAAAATTATCATAACATTCTCTATATAATCCCTCCTTATTTGAATCGGAAATACTATATTTTCTGAAGACCATGGAGGGATCTTTTCCCTGGAATATTTCATGGATAATAAGACCCTGTATTCTAGCATTCTCACCAGTGGCTGGAAGGATGATGTCTCTATCGGGATCACCTATTACATACTTACTGTTGTATTTTTTTGGACATAATTTATATTCCTCGACTTCGCTTGCAGAAAAAATATGTTCAGGTTCTGGTAATTGAACCGGGCGAAGAAATTCTGGCATTTCTGCTTTCGAGAGATCCTGCTCAGGAGCTTCAAGAAGCTCGGGCTTTCGTTCTCTTATCTCTGCAGGGATGTCTTCTGGATCATCGATGATTGGAATTGAAATAATGGTTGAGGAGCCTTTTGGCCATTCGAAGGTGACTGCACCATCCTGGATATTCTTCCCATTTATGCCAAGGCATGCATATGTCCAGTCCAGCCATGTTGCACCTTCTTCCAGGGATTCAATCTCCTCGATAATAGAACCGCATAAGATGAGATGATCCTTTGCCCTTGTGACAGCTACATAAAATAGCCTCTTTCTTTCAGCCTCTGATTTTTCATCTCGGCGCATCTTTAGAAGCTGAAGCTGGAATGTATCTCGCAATTTGTATTCATTGGATGGATCAGGCACACGCAATCCAATTCCAAGGATTTCGTCCACCATGAGCGGAGGGCGGTCTTTCTCACCCTTGCCTGCCATATCAGGGATGACCACAATGGGAAATTCCAGCCCCTTGGAGGCATGAACGGTCATTATCTTGACGACATTTGCATTTTCACTATCTATTTGGCCTTCGCCTTCCATCGGTGCTTCGTCAATAAGAAGCTCTAATTCAGCAGCAAAATCTGAAATTAACGTTATCCCATGCATTTGGGCATCGCGCGCAATTTGGAGGAACTTTTCCAGGTTGGCAATGATTCGGCTACCATCCACCAGTCCGCCATAAACCGCATAAATCCCAGAGCTTTCTATGATGACGCGCAAGAGGTCTGCGATCGGCTCAACATGGGCACGTGACGACCAATCCTCAAGTAATCGAACGGCATTGCTCACTGCAGAGCTCTCATGTTGCTGGGAGCACTGCTGAACTCTCGACCATAAGGATCCGCTCCCCGATTTTGCAATTTTATGAAGCTGGACGTCTGAAATTCCAAAGTACGGAGATCTCAAGATTCCGTATAAGGCGACGTCGTCAAGTATATTATCTAGGAATTTTAGTAAATTAAACAGATCGACGATTTCCTGTCGTTCATAAAAACCCAGTCCAGAGCTGACATGGTAGGGTATGCCGTATTTTTGAAGTGCTCGCTCAAGGTAGCGCAGATTTGTCCTCCTCTGTAGCAGAATCGCAACATCGCTATATTGAGCCGGCCTTGGGGATGATAATTTACGTTTGCATTCATCCCAATATATTTTTTTATTCTCGGTTTCTATCAGATTCTGAATTCTTCTTGCTATCATTTCTGCTTCACTATTAGATCTTTCCTGGCCATCCATCGTTGACGGTGCAAGCAGAAGCTCTACAGATCCCGAATCATTTATCCTTTCATGGGATACATCGAGCGGCTCATATCCGAACTCCCAGGGCTTTGAAGAAGATGAGAGAATTTTTGAGAATAGATAATTTACAAAATATACTATTTGCGGAGTGCTTCTGAAGTTGATATTGAGAGGCACGATCTTGCCTTTGAGACCATCTTGAATGATCTCTTGCATCTCCTTAAATAGGGTAACATCGGCATCTCGGAACAGGTAAATGGATTGCTTGGGATCTCCAACGACGAATAGCCTATCTGATTTTTCCCTGAGATTGCCCAAAATCGTCCAGATGATTTTGCATTGGATCGGATCTGTATCCTGGAATTCATCTATAAGTATATAGCTATATCTATTAAGAAAATGGGCTCGAACCAAATCCTTATGATCTCTGAACAGGCGATATGCAGCAAAGATCATATCATTAAAATCGATGCCACCACTTTGCCTCTTCAATTCATCTACATTCTTCCGATATTCCTTGAATACGTTTTTCAGATCTCGCAGAAAACCCAAGGCGTACTTTGAGAAGTTCTCGTCGCCTTCCCGGATTTCTAGCAGCGGCCCATTTGCAACAAAAAATGACTGCAGTCTCCCATATGAATCCCGCAACGATTTAAGATCTTCTGGCTTCCAGTTGGCAGAAGATCCCATATTCGTTCTCCCCCTTATCCCGGAAAGCTCAGTCATAGCAGAAAGGGCGATCTCTGGAGATCTTTGCTCCATCAGATCAACGAGATGCGACTCGATACTTCTCAGATACTTCATCGCGCCGTCCTTGTCCTTCCTGCAGGCTGATGCAAGTCTATGCAATTCTGCTATAGTACCCCATAATTCATTATTCGATTGAAAAACGGACAGAATCTCTTTTTGCAAATCGCGAAACTGTGATTTCCATCTTTCAATGATGGCTTCATCATCTCCTTCCAGTTCCTTGAAGAATTCCTCTACAAAGATTCTATTCTTATAGAGCTCTCGCAGGTATGCCTTTACATGCCATTCGTCTGTGTCACCCAATAGCCTGCATATGCTCTCCCTTGATATGCCGCTCGGCGAATGAAGGCATACTTCGAGAGCTTCCTCCTGCAGACGTTTGGCCTGCAATTCGTCAATAATAATAAATTCCGGAGCAATATTTGCTTCAATAGGAAACTCATGTAATACTTTCGAACAAAATGAGTGAAATGTCGAAATGTCAGCCCAAATGAATTCATCTCTGATATGCCTCCATCTCGATGGATATTCAGATACTTGCAAGTCCAAGGCGGCCTCTATTCGTTCCTTCATTTCCGAGGCGGCCTTTCTTGTGAAGGTGAGGGCAAGGATGTCGCTTGAATTGTATCCTCTTTCAAGCAGATCGATGTACTTTGAGATGAGAATATGGGTTTTGCCAGTCCCCGCGCCAGCGACAACGCAGACGCTTCTTGATGGATCAATTGCTTCTTTCTGGCGTCCTCGAAGTCCCATTCAGCTCACCGCCTCAGACTCCAATAGCCGGAGATCATTGAACCGGCAGACTGTTTTGTAGTTACAATACCTGGGACATTTTCCAATCAAAACAGTGGGATGAAAAATGCCAGCTTGCATATTTTTAATATATTTCTTGACAGTACTCAGCGACGAAGAGATGATCGCTTGATAGTCATCTTTGATTCCATGACTTCTGCCAAGGGATTCAAAAAGATCCATATATTTTTTATCCCCAAGAACGATCTTCTTTGATATATCTCCATCGCCTTTTATTACATAGTATGCCCCTGCGATTCCCTGAATCCCTGGGAAGCATGTCTCAACGCAGCGGATATAAAGGGGGAGCTGAAATGAGATTCCTGATACGATATCCTTATGGCTCGGATTTAAGGTCCCTGTCTTATAATCGATGACCATGAATTGACCGTCATCTGTGGTATCCAACCTATCAATCCGTCCTTGCATTAGCACACTAGAGGGGGCTCCTGGGCCCAGATCTAGTGAAACAGGATCCTCTCTAGAGCATGCATCCGAAAGATCCATCGATGTGGTGCTGCCAATTGATAGCTCGAAATTCGTTGGTGAAAAGCACGACGTCAGGCCTTTTGCCTCATATCTTACAAATGTCTCCAATATGCCTTTTCTGCCTTCGGAAATCCCTATAAAACGCCGCTTTAATGAGAACCAGACGGGATCGTCACCGAAGGAATACATCTGGAACTCTTCTTGGGCGATCTTTTTTATATCCACTATAGCATTTGCCAGGTTTCCGGTGGTGACCTTTGGGCTGCCATCTTTCCTCCTATTTTCAAAAAATCTGAATGCAATGCGATGGAACAGACCACCTAATTCTCTTGACGAGATTTTAATCTCTATATCTGGCATCGCATCTAAATAAAGGACATATTTTAAATAAAATTGAAAGGGGCATAGACCATATGATTCAAACATCGTTGGGGAGTAGATCTTTGATTCGTTGAATCTTTTTAATAGATCAGATGCAATAGCTGGATCGTTTTGAAGGATACCATCATATTCTGATCTATAATTACTTTTCCGATAATAATTCTCCATATTTATTTTTTTGGCAATCAGACTTGCATCCAATGGAGGGACTCTGATAGATCCGATGTTCCTGTAATCTCCAATGGATATTCTTCTTCCATCGTCGAACTGCTGCTTTACGGTCGAATAATTTATTTCGCCATCTCCCCAGGACCCCATACTATAGCATTCCGAAATGTCCCTTATGAAGGTAGAAGGAATGAGTGGCAGACCTTGCTCCGATGATGGACAGCTCAGAAATAGCTTCCGCTTAGATGCTAATATTGCAGCCAGGAAATAATATCTTTCCTGCCTCAAAAGATCTCTCTTTGTCAGCAGGTCCGTTCTTTCCTTAAACCCTGTAAAAAATGGCTGAGAGAGATTGGTCCTGGGTATTTCTCCATCAACAAGGTCAGGAATAAATACAAAATCATATGATAAATGAGCAATTTCTCTCAATCCAGTTAACTGAACTGCGTTTGTGTTCGCATCCCCAGCATCGTATCTCTTCTCGAATAAGCCTGTAGACATTATTGATAAAAATTCTTTCAAATCTATTTTCTCATCTGGAATGGTTAAATATGCTTTTTCAATCCTGTCTAAAACCTCAAAAAATGATTTAAGCGCTCTCGTCTCCCTCTGGCGCAGCTCTTGGTTGGAATATTTTGCATATTGTCCAAAATCCAGATCATAGAGAATCTGACGAAGGACCTTGACGTGTTCCCTGACAGGCTTCGCCCCTTCTAATTTTTGCAGAAAATTGAAGAGACTATTGATTCCAGTATCGATGTTTTTTATGCGACAGATCCTCTCGTTGAGGATTTTTAAATTCCCGTTCTTATGAAGTTCACTCGACCTGAGCTCTTCATTTAAATTCACCAATACTGACTGAAATTTTTTCCAATCCTCTTTTCCTTTGATGATATTTGCAGCTCGCGATTCAAAATCCACTTCATAGCCCAGCAACTTTTTCTTTCCTTCGCTTTCCGATGGGACACAAATATATGGTGATTTGAGCAATCTAACGACGGTGTCCCTCTTGTAATTATAAGCTGGAATTTCTATAATGTCAATTATTGCTTGAGCGATTGCGGAGTGTGATAATATACTGATTCCACGTATATCATATGGAATTTTAAAATCTGGAAATATATCTGATATGAGCCTTGCTGCACGGTCTCGATCGGGAAGAACCACAGCAATATTGGCTGGATCAACCCCATTTGCGATAAGACTGCGTATTTCCTGAGCGATGGCTCTGATCTCTGAAATTCTATCATTAAATTTGGAAAAAAATATTTTTTTTGAAAAATCAAATGCTTGAGTCTCAGTAAATAACCTGGACAGTTTTGCATCGTCTGCATTTGATTCAACTAGAACTCTTTCAGCTGTTGGCAGCCAGTCTCCTCGATCGGCAAAGATCTTAGAATTGCCTGCAAACGGCATCACATAGTGAAACGTAGTTGAAAAGTTTCCCAATGCTACTATGAACTCCTTTTCAAGCGGATTCGGCTCAAAGAATCCATACATGAATACCCTTTTTATTCTTTTCCCATCATTTTTATTTAAGCTTTCCGCAACTTTATTCAGGAGAATATCATCGTCGACAAGGTGATTATCCGACAAAAATTTTAAATATTTAAAGTAGATAAAAGACAATTGTCGAATATTTTCGCCCTGCTGATCTGTCAAGCATCCGGGATAATCTATTTTTCTCTGAATCAATGTCGAAATGAATCGCTTCAATTCTTGCACAAATTTGATTGAAATGCGTCTGTCATCTATAAAGAGAGAGAGACTCTGCGGATTTGCAGATATGATATGCGAAATGATGATCTTCGACTCTTCATCGCTTATGCGACTGTGGTTAGGCAGATGCACAGAAAGGATGAATTCTGCAAGCTCCCTAAGGGTGCATATCCTATCTTTCAAAATCGGGTTACCTTTTTCTTGAATTCCTCTAACGACTTCTGCCTTCAGGCGCGAGGTAGGAACGACACAAAAAGTTTCAAATGGATAATTGCTGGATTCTTCTGCAAATCTATCAACCAAATCCGATAGACCAGTTCCAGGGAGGGAGCAGAATTGAACCTTATTATCCATCGAGCATCAATTGACGAGATAATGTAATAAATATTGCGCCATAATACTTATCCGCCAGTTCAAATTTGACCTCTAGGTTGAAAACAGCTTAATCCTATCTCTGCCAGCCGGGCGAAAAGCCGCAAGCTCATGACTGCTCACTCTTGCTCGGTAATCTTAATGTCCTGGTGCGCCCGGAAAAGAGAATGAGGATATCCCGGGCACTCGGAGGTGCAGGAGTAGGCAGCCAGCTTACCTAATGTAGGTCCGACTTCACTGCCGAGATATTTGAGTGCATCCACTCGAAAGGCACGTTCACTGCGGCCGCCAAAATTTGCATCTCCCCCGGATGACGCAATTGACGAATATTATGTAATAGGAGGGAGGCAAAAGTCGTGATGTAGGAGGGAAAAGAGGATTTGACTTTTGCCAGGTCTTACCAGGCAATAAACGAATATAAAGGTTTCGGTATTCGTCTTTCGACGAAGTAAACCCGCAAGATGGATGTTTGCGAATTCCAAAGATTAAAGCCAAATGATATAGAGACTATCCTGGATAGAGGCGTCCCGAATCCGCAGCCTCTGGCCCGCACTTGCTCTTTCTTTCCTCCTGCACTTCACGCATCACCTGAAAGACGCCTGTTACTACTCCAACCATGGCCGGAGCCAGGAAGAAGCCGGAGATCCCGGCCACTACTCCTCCGCCCAGAAAAGCAAGCAGAACCAGGAGCGGATGGATCGAGGATTTGGTATAGACGATATAAGGCCGGATGACAAGCTCCGCAACGTGAACCAGTATGGAGGCCGTTATGAAAAAGAGAAGCGCGTCCATCGGCCCGATTTCAATATATCGGCTGATGGCGGTAGGTATAAACACGAGCCATGTCAGAAAAGGCACCATACCCGCCAGGAAGACAATGCTGGCCATAGCAAAGGGCCGGGGTACTCCGAAGATATAAAATATGGCAATCGAGGTTATTCCGCCTACGATTGCGGTATAGATGCTGCCCATGTAAACCCCGCAAAGGATGGTATCAATTCTTGTCAGGCAGCGCAGCTCAAAGTCACTGTTTTCCAGATTTGAGACTACTAACATTGCCTGCACCAGCCGCTTTCCATCCAGCAGGAGGAAGTAGCAAACACAAAAGGCTATCAATACGTTAAGGAACCCGAGTGTGACAGTTGTGCCGAGGCCAAAGACCGGCAGATTGGTCAGAAGGTTCAAACTTATTCCCATCAAATTGGCCATACCGCGGGAGAGTTCGTCGAATATAACTTGCGGAATATGGACCCTGGAAACGAATTCAGAGCTGGTGGCTATGATCTGGCTCTGGTGATTCTCCAGCCACCATATCTGCCTTATAACCTCGAAGACTCCTGTAGCAAAGATCGCAGAAAGCGGAGCGACAATGCAGATTATGGCCGCAAGAGAGCCGATCTTTCGTCTCTTTTTTCCGAATAGATCTCGCACTGGCCGGCCGACATACGCGAAGACAAATCCAAGGACCAGGCCGTCGAGAAGCGGCCAGATGAAGTAAGAAATAAGGATAATAAGGGCGAGCGTGACGACTATCAACCCATCTCTTTTGCCCCGGTCCGGCAGATTAAGTTCCATGGATAAAACAGCTACATGTCGGGCAGGATATCAAACTTTGGGATGCTTTTGAGGGACTCTACTTCACGAAAAGAGAAGAGAGGCAAATTCTACGGGTCTTCAGGAATTGCCGCCTCTCTTGCATGCCTTATCTTCTACACACCCGGCAGAGCGTCTCCGTGATTTTGAGGCCTGGTTCCTGGAACCGCACCGGTCCAGGTATAATAAGCAGCGGCAGGATAGCCAAAAATTCTGCCGCTTGCATCCGGCATCGCTGCTCCGGACTTTGAGTATCCGGAAGCGACGGCGATGGTTGAGAGTGTGAACTCATTAAGTAGAGTCTGATTGCTGCCAAAAGATGCCCCCAGAAATTGATTGTAGGTATCCAGATAAGTGTTAAACTGCCCCGCATAGTTTACTACGTACTGGCCTCTTCCATAATATTCGCCCATAAATAGCCCTACTTTCAGTCCGTTAGCTACTCCTCTCTGATAATCCGTCATCTCACCGTAAGCAGGAGCAACTACTAGAATTAGCATAATTAAGAAGGCAACAAACCAAGTCATTTTCATCATAATCATCTCTGTATTCTGAACATCTGGCATAAGCTTTTATCTTTTTCTGTTCATAATCTTCTGGACCGCCGCCCAGGAGACCTCAACTCTCTCCAAGGCCATTTATCAGCAAATACTTTCAGAGTCCACTCCCGATTAAAATATTTTTCAAGATTAAAAAATTTTATGCACTTTCCTTCTCGCTCCAAATCCTTTAGATACTTTGCCCATCCTACATCCCTCCGCAAATGCCCGCCGATCCTGTCGCCAAGTGGGAGGAATTCCTCCGTTCACGTTACTGGGATGATCTCCTGGAGCTGGCCGACTCCTATCCTGATGAGCGCAGCTTGAAGATTCGCTTCTCAGATATTGACAAGTTCGATCCTGACTTCGCAGAAGAGCTGATGGAGAACCCGGAACAATCTCTGGAAGCAGCGCGCGCCGCCATGCTGGAGCTCGACCTGCCTATGGATGTTTACATGGACCGGGCCCACGTGCGCATCGCGGAGCTGCCCCGCCACTTCAAGACTCGCGAGCTGCGCTCGGATCATATCGGCAAGCTGCTGGCCATCGACGGCCTGGTCAGGACGGCCACTGAGGTCCGGCCCAAGATCGTCTCCGCCGCCTTCCAGTGCCAGAGGTGCGGCTTCACCTTCTTCAAGGAGCAGACGGGCAACAAGTTCGAGGACCAGAACCTGAAGTGCATGAACCAGGCCTGCGACCGGGGTGGACCTTTCAAGCTCATGCTCGCTCAATCCAAGTTCGTCGATGCCCAGAAGATCAGAGTGCAGGAGTCGCCCGAAGAATTGCGAGGCGGTCAGCAGCCCCAAACCCTCGATGTCGAGCTGGAGGACGACCTGGCCGGCAAGATCTTCCCGGGCGACCGGGTCATCGTCAATGGCATCCTCAAATCCTACCAGCGAAATAACCCCCAGCAGGGCAAAAGCACCTACTTTGACCTCGTCCATAAGGGCATTTCAGTGGAGATGAAGGATCAGGAGTTCGAAGAGATCGACATCACCAAGGAAGATGAGGAGATGATCCAGGAGATGTCCCGTGACCCGGAGATCTATGAAAATATAAGGAAGTCTATAGCGCCTTCCATTTACGGCTACGAGGATGTAAAAGAGGCTCTGGCCCTGCAATTGGTCTCCGGCTTCGAGAAGAATCTGCCCGATGGGGCGCGCATCCGTGGAGATATTCACATCCTGCTGGTGGGCGATCCCGGCATCGCCAAATCTCAGCTTTTGCGGTATATGATCAAGATCTCGCCCCGCGGCATCTACACATCGGGCAAGAGTTCCACCTCTGCCGGCCTCACTGCCACTGCGGTCAAGGACGAGCTGGGCGACGGCCGCTGGACCATCGAGGCAGGCGCCCTGGTCTTGGCGGATAAGGGCATAGCTGCCATAGACGAGATGGACAAGATGAACAATGAGGACAAAAGCGCCCTGCACGAGGCCATGGAGCAACAAACGATAAGCGTCGCCAAGGCAGGAGTCATGGCCACTCTGAAGTCCCGCTGCTCGCTCCTGGCGGCAGCCAACCCGAAATTGGGAAGGTTCGACAAATACGAGCCCATCGCCCCCCAGATCAACCTCACACCGGCGCTCATGTCGCGGTTCGACCTGATCTTCGTTTTGACTGACGACCCGGACACCAAAAGGGATACGGCTATCGCAAACCATATCCTGAAGAGCAACTATGCCGGGGAGCTCGTCACCCAAAAAGCTTGGAACACGGATATATCTCAGGATGATATTGACAATGCCCTTACAGTAATAATGCCCGCCATCGAGCCCGAGCTGCTCAGGAAATATGTGGCCTATTCTCGCAAGAATATATTCCCCACATTGACGGATGAGGCCAAAGAATATTTCCTGAAGTACTACGTCGGCCTGAGGACCCAGGGCCAGGATTCGAATAAGCCCGTGCCCGTCACAGCCCGGCAACTAGAAGCGTTGATACGTTTGGGCGAGGCCAGCGCCCGCCTGCGTCTGAGCGATAAAGTGACTCTTGCCGATGCCCAGAGAGTGGTCAAGATCCTGGAGGCGTGCCTGCGAAAAGTCGGCGTAGACCCGGAGACAGGTTTCCTGGATGCCGACATCATCGCCTCGGGCACCACCAAGAGCACCCGGGATAGAACCAAATCGGTGATCGATATCATCAGAGACGTGAGCCGCGAGAGCCAGGGCCCGGCTTCGAGAGATGCCGTCCTGGATAGGGCAGAGGAGCTGGGCATAGAAAGAGCTAAAGCGGAAGAGATCATCGACCGCATGAGAAGAGACGGCGACGTCTTCGAGCCGCGGCCGGGAATGCTGAAGCTCCCTTAAATACCAGGATGACCTAATTTAGGGGCGGGTCTTCGTTGTAAAAGCCTGACAGAAACAGCAAGAGAAATGATTTAACGCGATTACCATGTCCGAGATGTCAGAAGAGATCGAAAGGAAAGAGATGTGTCTTAGAACTCACCAGCAAGGAAGAAATACCCTGATAGCCGTCTGCGACAGCGATATTCTGGGAGAGAAATTCAAAGAAGGTCATCTGTGCATAGAAGTCAGCCAGGACTTCTTTGGAGATGATTTGGCCACCTGTTCGGAGGTCGAGACGGCCCTTAAAGGGGCAACCATGGCCAATTTTGTCGGCTGCAAAACCGTTGAGCATGCCATCCGATTGGGCTACGTGGAAAGAGAGAATGTCCTCTCCATTGATGGGATTCTATATGCCCAGATGGTGCGAATGTGATGCAAGCCTCTTGCCCCAAATGCGGCATGCCCGTTGAAGAAGGGCTGTGCCGGCAATGCACCCTGGATTCGACAACGCTCATCACCACTCCCGATATGGTCGAGGTGGTCATCTGCTCAGTCTGCGGCTCTCGACAGTCAAAAGGAAAGTGGCATTTACCGGAAAGTCGCCCTATCGAGGAACTGGCGTCTTCTGCAGCCGTCGATGCACTCTGTTTTCATAAGGAATTTGCCGGACCCGAGATCGGGATTAGCCTCCGAAAAGTCGGAGCTACCAGGTATTTGGCCAAAATGGATATCAAAGGCAGTTTCAAAGGCCAGAGCATAAGCGAGCAGCATGAAATTCCGGTCTGGATCAAGCTCGTAGCCTGCGACCGCTGCAGCCGCATGGCCGGCAAATATTTCCAGTCTACTGTTCAACTGCGGGGAAACAATATCCGCTCAATGTCCTTGAAGGAAATCGAAGAGTGTAAAAAAGTCGCCCATTCCATGGCCGATTCAGGCTACCATGGAGGCGACCAGTTGTCCTTTATCCAGGAGATGAAGGAAGTCAAAGGCGGATTGGACATCATACTGGGCTCGACGCAGCTGGGGAGACGTATGGCCAGAGCCTTCCAGGAGCGCTTCGGCGGCAGACTCCTGGAAACATGCAAACTCGTGGGGAAGAAGGACGGCCGCGACGTTTTCCGTTCGACCTTGCTGGTCAGGTTCCCGAGGTTGAAGCGAGGAGATATTGTATCCTTCCGTGGGTCGCTCTCCTTTGTGTCAGGATTCGATGGAAAGACAACGCAAATAACCTCACTTCAAGAGGGGCGCAGGTCCAGCATGAGCGAAGAAAACTCAGAGATCGTGGAGATCCTGGGAAATAGAGCAGATGCCCTAAAAGCGATGGTCATCACCACAGATAATGATGTCCTGGAGATTATGGACCCGGAGACTTTCAAGTCCGCTCTCGCGTCTCGACCCAGGGATCTGCAAGTCGAGCCCGGTGAAGAAGTGGACGTAGTAAGAACAGCAAACGGATTTATAGTATTGTAGGAACTTTTATGCATCAGGAATAAGCTTGTGGTTCCAATCCCCACCACAAAGTTCTTAAACTAGTTTCGTGCAATTTTAACTGGTAGAAGTATGCATTTGAGCTTCGAATCACATAATAATTAAGCCCCGAGTAAAACTTGGGGCGATGAAATGCCAGCAAAATGGAGAAAAGAACGCTCATGTGTAGGCATTTCTATCAGATAATCCATGATATTGGCAAATGGACACTGAAATAGTTGGATAAAACTCATATTCACCATCATTCACTGCTCACTGCCTGCCTTAAAGAGGCATGGTCGAAATAGCGACAATATGTCGCGAATAAGCTCCTGTTGATCTAAGGGATAGCTTTGGCTTTTGAGTGTGGGTTTGACTTTTATCTAACTATTTTAATAGAAGAGGTGTCATACATGCAAAATGTTGATACAACTAAATATGTTATTTATGCGGATATAACAGCGGAGGGGATAGTGGAGCGGCCGGATGTGGTCGGCGCCATCTTCGGCCAGACCGAAGGCCTTCTGGGAAGTGACCTCGATTTAAGAGACCTTCAAAAAACTGGGAGGTTAGGCAGGATCGATGTCCAGATTGCATCCAGCGGCGGAAAGTCCAGCGGCACCATCTCCATTCCATCCAGCTTCGATAAGGTAGAGACTGCCATTTTGGCCGCAGCTCTGGAGACCATAGATCGCGTAGGGCCTTGCATAGCTCGCATCGCCGTCAACCGCATCGAAGATGTGCGTGCCGCCAAGAGGAAGTATGTCATCGAACGGGCCAAGCGCATACTGGTGGAGATGTTCGACGAGAACATCCTGGAGACGGAAGAGATAACAGAAGAGATAAAACAGTCCGTGCGCGTGGAGGAGATAACGCATCTGGGCAAGGACAACCTGCCTGCAGGACCAAATGTGCTGGACTCAGACGCCATCCTGGTGGTTGAGGGCCGGGCGGATGTGCTCAATCTGCTCAAGTATGGCATCAAGAACGCGGTGGCTGTAGGTGGAACCAACGTCCCTCCGACGATCGCGGATCTCTGTGCCAAGAAAGTAGTTACCGCTTTCACAGATGGCGATCGGGGTGGAGAGCTGATCGTAAAAGAGCTTCTACAGGTCGCAGACATAGATTATGTGGCCAGGGCTCCGGAGGGCAAAAACGTAGAGGACATGACCCAGAAGGAGATTGTTCGGGCTTTGCGCCAAAAGATCCCTGTCGAGCAGGTACTTGACCAGTACAAAATCAAGAACCAACCCAAGAGAAGGCGCGAGATTACCACCAAGAGGAAGAGCCTCATTCGTGAGAAACCGTTATGCATGCGAAACACTGCCGAGAGGGCGGAAGCCATCGCACCGCGTCGGATCGTGCCTCGCGAAGTCGTGCCGAAAGCAGCACCTGTTCCTGTAGTGGAAGAGATAGTAGTCACTCCTCCTGAGCCGGTTCCCCAGCCAGAGCCGGTGAGAGAATGGTTCAGAAAGCATATGGATGAACTGGATGGCACACTTTGCGCCAGGCTCTTGGACAGGAACGAGAACGTCATCAAAGAGGTAGCAGTAAGGGATCTGGCCAGAGAACTCAAGGATTCGAATGGAGACGTCAACGGCGTGATCTTCGATGGCGTGGTGACGCAACGCGTCCTGGACATCGCTGCCGATAAGGGCCTGGAGTACCTCATCGGTGCGAAGATGGGCAATATAGTCAAGAAGCCGTCTTGTGTCAAGGTGCTGACCAAAGAGGCGTAAACACTCTCGCCTCTTTTTCTGATTCAAGCGAGGTCGCCAATTTTATGGAGTTCAAACAATGCATAGTGATTAGAGAGGACCTGAAGCTCTCGGCAGGAAAGCTGGCTGTGCAGGTGGCTCATGCTGCTGTCATGAGCGTAGAAAGAGCGGAAAAAATGGATAAGTCCGCTGTCTCAGGCTGGAAGGCAGAGGGCCAAAAAAAAGTGATCCTGAAAGTGCCCGGGGTCCCTGACCTGTTCCGGCTGCGAGAGGAGGCCGAACGGGCCGGTATTCCCTGCGCCATTGTTGCTGATGCCGGCTTGACTGAGATTCCTGCCGGCACAGTAACCGCTTTGGGCTTGGGCCCCGCCCATAACAAGTTGATGGATAAAGTGACGGGCAAGCTCAAGCTCGTCTGAAAGCCTCTTTTGGATATTCGAGGACTGCATGATATCGGCGACAGATCAGGATAGAGTCCTGGGTATGGATTATTACATAACAGACAGCCCTGGCTGCAGTGGCGTCATCAGAAGCAGTCCTCATGACTTCCTGGTGGATGAAGTCTTCGAGGAGTTGAGCTACGAAGGTGGTAGGTACCTGGTCCTGGAAGTGGAGAAGACCGACTGGGATACGCATCACCTCATCAGGGAGATGGCAAGGAAGCTACGCATCAGCCAGAAGAGATTCGGTTGGGCCGGCACCAAGGACAAGCGGGCGGTAACGGTTCAGAGGATCAGCATCATGAACCTGGACGAATTGGAGTTGAAGCGAATCACCTTGCCTGGACTGAAAATAAAGGTACTGGGCAGGACGAACCGCTCCGTGGGCCTGGGCGATCTGCTGGGCAATCGGTTTCGCATCACTATTCGTGACCTCGCCTGTCCCGAGCCAGGCGCAACTCTGGCTCGCATCACAGAAGAGACCATGCAGCAAAAGGGCGTTCCCAATTATTTCGGCGTGCAGAGGTTTGGGGAGACGAGGCCGGTCACTCACAAAGTGGGCGAGTCCCTGGCGAGAGGCAAGATTGAGGAAGCGGTCTATGTCTATCTGGCCTTGCCCTTTTCCGGTGAGCCGGAGAGGACGAGAGAGGCTCGCGAAAGGCTGTGGGTGAGTCGAGATATACCATCGGCCCTGAAAGATTTTCCCGAGTATCTGCATCATGAATTAGCCATGCTCAACTATCTGGCGGAGCACCCCGGCGATTATGCTCATTCCTTTGATGTTCTTTCCGTCAATCTTAAGCGCCTCTTCGTGCATGCTTACCAGTCGTATCTCTTCAACAAGATCCTGAGCCACCGGCTGGATGCAAAACTGTCGTTGGACAGAGCCGTTGAGGGCGATGTGGTCTGCTTTGCCAAAGAAGGCTTGCCGGATATGGATAAGCAACAGGCGGTGACTATGGAGAACATAGAAGCGGTGAGACGGCTGGCAGAACGGGGCAGAGCATTTGTAACCCTGCCGCTTATCGGCTTTGAGACGAAGCTGGCAGAAGGCATACAGGGTGAAATCGAGAGAGCCGTGCTAAACGATGAGAATGTCTCCCAGGGGAACTTCAGGGTGGAGGAAAATCCAGAGCTTGGCTCGCGAGGCACAAGGCGGGCGGCTCTCTGTCCGGTCAAACCTCAAATCAGGGTTGAGGGAAATATCGCAGAGCTTGAGTTCGTACTGCCCAAAGGCAGCTATGCCACAGTGGTATTGAGAGAATATATGAAGGGCTCCGCCGGTACATAATAAAATCATAGATAGGTCGGTTGAGAGAGGAATGAATGGTGCAACTAGAATTAGAAGATCCATATGTGGTGATTTACAAGCAGATCCACGCCGTGGTTGACCAGGAGGGGAAACAGGTTGAGCTCATGGAGCGCTCCAGATGCTACGGCGGCTCGGCCTGGGCCAGATACCATTACTCTCGAGGACCCCTGGTTTTGAGCTCTCGCAATCTGGGTGAATGGTTCCGCTACATGATCTCGCCGGGCTCGGCTGACCTGGATCTGGTCTCCTCCAAGAGATCTGCCGGCATTGAATCGGTCCAGGTGCAGGGACAGGAAGTAGAGGTGACTTATGCGGGCCTGGGCGGCGGCGGCGTGGGAGCTACGCTTTCCCGGGCAAAAGCGGATGATGTCCTGCGCTACAACGTTACGGAATGCGGTGGCGGTCGCGTCGCCCGAGGTACGATAGTCCTGCCGAGAAGAGATAGAGTGATCATCGGAGTGGATGATACGGACTCCAAGACCCTGGGAGCAACATGGTCCTTGATTCATAATATCGCGAGCAAGGTAGACCGGCCCGAAGCGCGCTATATCTCACATTCTCTGGTACAGCTCTTTCCTGTGCCCACCAAGACCCAAAACTGCGTCTCCACGGTTGTGGAGTTCGCCTGCCTACCCGGAAAGGCGGAGGGCATGCTCTCCGACTTCAAAGCGTTGCTCCGCAAATACACGGTCTCGGAGCAAACTGGCATGGCCGTTTTTCGAGATTTTGATCCGTCCGAGCTATTGCCTTTTGGCCAGAGATGCAAGATGGAGAGGGTTCAGTACGAGGATGCTCTGGAGGCCGCAGGAAACGCTGGCGTACAGATTTTCTTGAACGGTCAGGGATTGATCGGGGCCGTGGCTGCATTGCCTTTCTGTGCCCGGCCGGATGAGTCCATTGTGCCCGGGATACAATGAATGGCCGGGATGCAGCACAAATAGCAGTAGACGATGCCGGGGCGAAGGTCCGAATATATGTTCCCGGCTATCCCATAACCGACCTTGCCGCCGCGCTTAAAGCACAGAATTCAGTAAATGAGAAGGTGGCCCTGGAGATTGCTCTGGGAGCCTCGGCTACGGGCCTGCGTTCCCTGGTTCTGGTCAAGCAGGTGGGCATGAACATTCTGGCCGATCCGCTGGTGATCTCGGCCACGCAGACCATTGGCTCGGGTCTGGTGATAATTGCCGGCGATGATCTGGGGCCCAGGCTCTCCCAGATAGAGATGGATAGCAGATTCTATGGACCGCTCTCTGAATTACCAGTGCTCGATCCCAGGAGCCCGGAACACCTTTATTCCTGCATATTGGAGGCTTACACCCTCTCTGAGAAGCTCAGAATCCCGGCAATCGTTCGAGTGACGGCACGCCTTCTTGCGGCACCGAGCTTTGCAATCTCGCGCCGGACGTTCCCGGAAACGGGTCAGGAGTTCGAGAGGACTGCCCCGGATCTGACCATGCGGGGCCGCCACCAGAGGCATCACCACCTGGTTTTAGCACTCGCAGAATTGGCTTCCCAGTCCACTAACCTGAACCGGCTACAGGTCTGCGGAGACGGCGAAGCAGGGATCATCGCCAGTGGCTTTCCTGCCTCGTTGGCTGAGGATCTGGGAGTCTCACTATTCTCGGTAGCCTACGCCAATCCGCTTCCAAGAAAGCTTCTCAGCCGCTTCATCGATGCGCATCGCTTGATCCTGGTTGCGGAGGAGCCGGAGCCTTACATCGAGTCGCAGCTTGGCATGGACGCCAGAGTGTTGGGCAAGCTCTCCGGCCACCTGCCCAGAGGACTTCTGGAGAAGGCGGATATCATGCGGGCTCTGAAGACTCTCGATAAGGAGCAGAAAAGAGTTCCCGAGGTTTATGAGACCGTGGCGGGGCGAGGCTACGCCGGGGTTTGCCCGGAATGTCCATTCATCCCCCTCTTCCGAGCGCTGGGAAAGTTGGATGTGCCCGTGGCCGGAGATGCGGGATGTGCCATTCGCGCTGCCCGCGAGCCCTACGAATCGGTGGACGTGGTCTATGGCCTGGGCTCATCAGTGGGCGTGGCCTCGGGTTTCCGGACGAAGGGGGTTGCGGTTATAGGCGACTATGCTCTGGCGCATTCGGGTATGCAGGCCTTGATCAATGCCGTCTGGCAGAAGCGGGATGTTCTGGTTGTCATCCTAAAGAATGATGTGGCTGCCATGACCGGTGGCCAGGAAGCGCCCGATCTCACGGCTCTTCTGGAGGCGCTGGTGCCGACAACCATTCTGGAGTGTCCGTGTTCTGAGAAGGAGTTGGAGAAGCTGCTCAAAGAGGAGTTGGCGGCGTCCGGTGTATCGGCGGTGGTGGTATCGGGAAAGTGCGTCAGGAACGATGCCGGTACAAAGTAGAACAAACATAGAATAGCATAGAACTGAATACAAAAAAAATTGGCGAGCGGGATTACGCCTGCCCGCTCCGGCAAATCGAATTCAATAATCCAATTCTCAGGGCTTCAGAGCTCTACCATCTTGGCGCTGGTCACTCCCGGCACTTCCAGGAGCTTTTTCATGATGTCATCCGATACCATATGGTCCACGCTCAGCACCATGAGCTGCGGCTTGCCTGCATCTATGCGGCCTACGTGCATCGAGCCGATGTTGATCTCGCCCTCGCCAAGGACCACGCAGCACGGGCCGATTATATTGGGCTTATCCTCGATGACGGCGATCACCATATCTCCCTCGGTGGGGATGTGAGTCTTGTAGTCGTCGAGCTGCACAATGCGCGTCTCTTTATTTCCGGATACCGTGCCCTGCAGCATAGACGTCGCCCCATTTTTAGTCAGCTTCATAGTGATGACGTTGCTGTATCCGTTGGCGGACTCTGTTTTGCCCTCAAGAAGCTTGACGCCCATCTCTTTGAGCGTTCTTTGGGCATTGACGAAGTTCACGCTGCCAACACCCATGAGGCTTCCCAGTAGTCCCTTGATGGCGGATATGGTCACGGGTCTTATATCCTTCTCAGCCACACTTCCGCTGTAAATGAGCTCCATGCTCTCGAAACCGGTGCCCACGAGCTGGCCCAGGAGAGCGCCCATCCTTTCGGCCAATATCATGTAGGGCTCCATGACTGCCAGAGTTTCCGGAGAAATGGCCGGCATGTTGATGGCATTGGTGGGGAGGCCCCCTTTGGCGATGGTGAGGATCTGGTCAGCCACAGCCAGAGCCACATTGACCTGCGCCTCTGCAGTGGAGGCACCCAGGTGCGGCGTGGTTATTATCTTATCCTGCTCCAGCAGGGGGTTTCCGGTGGGCGGCTCTTTGGTGAAGACGTCTACCGCAGCTCCGGCAATTGTTCCGTCTGCTACGGCTTTGGCCAGAGCGGCTTCATTTATTATACCGCCCCGGGCGCAGTTCACAATGCGGCAGCCCTTCTTCATGATCTTGAACTCGTCTTCATCGATCAGGTTGCGGGTCTCGTTGGTCAGGGGAGTGTGCACTGTGATGAAGTCGCCTTCCCGCAGAACAGTCTCCAGCGGCGCGAGGGTCAGGCCCATCTGCTGGGCACGCTCTTCGGAAACAAAGGGATCGAAAGCGATGATCTGCATGCCGAAGGACTTCATGCGGGTAGCAACCTCGGCCCCAACGCGGCCCAGGCCCACGATGCCCAGAGTCTTGTTGAAGAACTCGACTCCGGTGTACTTCTTGCGGTTCCATTCGCCCTTATGCAGCGCGGCATTGGCCTGGGGGATGTTCCTGGCCAGGGCCAGCATCATGGCGATGGTGTGCTCGGCAGCAGAGATGGTGTTTCCGCCGGGTGTATTGAGCACGATGATGCCTTTCTTGGTGGCGGCCTCCACGTCCACATTGTCGATGCCGACACCTGCTCTGCCTATGACTTTGAGCCGGTCCGCGGCTTTGATGACGTCGGCGGTTACCTTAGTCCCGCTGCGAATGACCAGGGCATCGTATTCTCCAATCTTCTGGATTAGCTCTTCAGGAGAGAGGTTGGTGATAACATCAACGTCGGCACCCGACTCCAGCCTCTTTACTCCCTCTTCTGCTAAAGAATCACTGACAAGAACCTTCATGAGCATTCCTTCTTCTCCGACGCTTAAAGATGTACAAGCATTTGATCCTTTCGAGAGAGAAGCGGAAAGGGAGAGAGATCAAAGGGTAAGCTCAATTCCATACACCGAATACAAATTAGTGGCAAACGACCCATTAAATCCTCTTATTGTCAGCGCTGAATTTGCCATTGTCATTCATCAAACGACCTAAGATTAAAAAATCAGACTTATATAGTGAAATGTTACAGACATATTTTAAGGAGGGTTTTGTCAAAGAAACGAGCAAAATGTAAGTCATTTTTCCTACCAGTAAAACATGGTTGAAAATTATTACATATAAATCAGAGAATTTTTAGAGTCCAAAGCAGAAAAAAAAGGAGTGGAAAAAGATGAAAATATGCTTAAAGGAACTCCTTATCGCTGCCATCATATTGATAGCAGTAACACCGGGAGTATATGGTACCGAAATTTCAGTCGCAGGTGTGGCATCCAGTAACTCTATCAGGAACGATGCAACCAATTACACCATTGCTGCCAACCTGAGGGCAAACAATACTCCCGCATGGAGTAATAATATTGAAGACTTCCGTTTTGCCGATCAGGGATTTATCGCAACCGATGATCCGCTGATTATTCCCTCTGATTACCCGAATTATACCTCCTGGAATATGGAAGCATTTTCATTCCTGGATAATGGGACCTGCCCTGACACGATAAATCCCCTTCTATACAGGCATGCGCGATTGAATAACATTAACGGGTTATTCGAAGTCGTCCCGGGAATTTACCAGGTCAGAGGATATGATATAACAGCAATGAGCCTCATAAAAGGTGATACTGGCTGGATAGTAATTGATCCCATGAATTCAGTTGAGACCGCACGAGCTGCAATGAGCCTGGTAAACAGGACATTGGGGTATTATCCAGTAAAGGCAGTCATTTATTCGCACCCTCATGTAGACCATTATCAGGGAGTGAAAGGAGTAGTTACTGATGAGGAAGTTGCCGCCGGCAATGTTGAGATCATCGCGCCTGAGGGCTTCATGGAGCATGCAGTCAGCGAGAATGTATATGCCGGAACTGCAATGCAACGGCGGGCTAAATACATGTACGGATTACCCCTTCCCCGTGATGAAAAAGGTCTCGTCGATAACGGTCTTGGCAAGTATCCAGCAATTGGACGGGCATCTCTCATTGCACCCACGATTGATGTTAACAGGACCGGTCAGATACTTACTATTGACGGAGTCAAAATGGAGTTCCAGTATAACACCAATACAGAAGCCCCGGTTGAGATTAACATCTGGTTCCCGGATTTTAAGGCACTTTTTATGGCTGAAAACTGCGTGGGAACGCTCCATAATATCCTGACCCTTCGCGGAGCGCAGGTCAGAGACCCGCTTTCCTGGGCTAAATTCCTTGACGAAGCCCGAAGATTGTACGGCGATAAAGCCGACGTTGTGTTTACCGCCCATAACTGGCCCAGGTTCGGAAATGATAAGGTTATAGAACTGCTCGAAAACCAGCGAGACATGTACAAGTATATCAATGACCAGACGCTAAATTTCATGAATAAGGGCTATACAATGGATGAGATCTCGAATATGATCGTTCTCCCCAAGTCCTTACAGAAATACTGGTATACTCATGGGTTTTACGGCCAGATCTACATGGCTGTGAAAGCAACATACCAGAAATATCTTGGATTTTACGATGCAGATCCCATTAACCTTAAGCGTCTTCCTCCGGAGGAGTTTGCCCGGAACATGACCGAGTACATGGGAGGAGCAGATGCTGTCATGCAGAAACTGGCCATTGATTATGGTGCCGGACATTATGAACTGGTAGCATCCATCGCCCATTATCTCGTCTTTGCAGATCCTGCCAATATGAAGGCAAGGAAGATGGAAGCGGCATCTCTTGAACAGCTTGGATATCAGGCAGAATCAGGTCCGGCACGGAATGCCTACCTGGTTGGAGCCCAGGAACTTCGCAGTACCAAGCCGGTACAGGGAAACACGATGATATCTGCAGATGTAATGTCTGCGATGTCTTTAAGCGAACTCCTTGATTATCTCGCAGTCAGGCTCAATGGCACGAAAGCGGATGGAGAAAATTTCAAGATGGACCTGGTAATTAACGATACCGCTGACAGAGCACTGATTCAGGTAAAGAATAGTGTGCTTGAGTTCTGGTTGAATGAATCCTCGACAGACGCAAATGTTACCGTCTATATGCCCCATAAGACTCTTGAACAACTGGCACTTGACCCATCGGTTCCTCCGGCAAACGTGACTATAACAGGAGAAGATGCCTCCGTATTTAAGCGGTTTATCGGGATGCTTGATGTGTTCAATTCTGGGTTTAATATTGTCCTTCCCTAACCCTCTTTTTTGCGATGAAGTTGTAAGAGAATTCAGGAGGATAACAAAAGCCGAGAAAGCACATAACGACAGTTATTGTCGCTAAACGCGGGAGGATATTTCCAAGATAGATGTAGTGACAATGGCACGAGGGCGACAGAGTCACGAATTGTTCCGTGAAGGCCGAGCAAAGGCCCACGGCCCTATTTTTTCTGTACAGCAATCCTTTAATCTCTTGCAAGCATTCATTACTGCCAGATGGCAGATACTTCCAAATAATGCCAACTGTTTAAAGAGTTGACCTATCATGAAACAAGACTGGCGTTTTAGATCGCTAATGATGGTGGTTATCCTGATATTTATAACGAATTCGTGCTTTGCTTCAAATATAGACTCCGGCATAAATTCGACCAAGGATAATAATGATTCGTCCAAAGTTTCCTTGGGAGATGCGAAAGATTTTCTTATGCCAAAAGCTATCTGGGAAAATTTTTATAATTTGACTAAAGTTCCGCGTCCTTCCCACGGAGAAGAGCAGATAAGCGCCTATCTGGCAAATTTTGGCAAAGAATTGGCTCTAGAGACTACTGTCGATGAAGTCGGCAACGTCCTTATTCGCAAGCCTGCCACTCCAGGAATGGAGAACAGAAAAGGGTTGATTCTTCAGGCTCACATGGACATGGTAGCTCAGAAAGACGCGGACAAGGACTTTGACTTTCAGACGGATCCCATTCAGGCTTATATAGAGGATCGATGGGTAAAGGCCAATGGTACAACCCTAGGTGCTGATGACGGTATAGGGGTTGCGATCATCATGGCCATTTTGGAAGATAAAAAACTAGTCCACGGCCCTCTGGAGGCACTCTTCACCGTCAACGAGGAAGATGGTTTTACAGGTATTAATGGGCTTAAGCCAGATCTTCTTAAGGGTGACATTTACATAAACGTGGACTCGGAGACGGAAGGAGAGTTTACTATCGGCAGCGCTGGCGGTCTGTACGTTGACGCTAAGAAGAATTATTCCGAGGAAGGAACACCTGCCCAGATGGTTGGATATAAAATCGCCATCAAAGGGCTAAAGGGAGGCCACTCCGGAGTGGATATAAACCTGGGCAGAGGAAATGCAGCAAAGATCCTATCCCGTCTGCTGTGGACTTCCCAGAGATCCTTCGGCCTGAGGATTGCCTCCGTCAATGGAGGAGATAGTTACAACGCCATACCCAGAGAAGCAGATGCAATTATAGTAGTGCCAAAGTCAAAGGCCGACTCCTTTGCCAAGTACGTCCAGGAGTTCGAAGACGCCATCCAAAAGGAGCTTTCAACCACAGAACCAAGCTTGGTTATAACGGCAGAGAATGCTGACCTTCCAGCTAAGCTAATGGTGGCACAATCCGCTGTCGACCTGATAAGCGCCGTATATAGCTGTCCAAACGGCGTCTTGAGGATGAGCGATGCGGTTCCTGGGCTAGTAGAAACCTCTACCAGCATGGGCATCCTGAAGGCGGAAAAGGGTGAGTTTTGGGCGGGATTCTATGTCCGCAGCTCCCTTGATTCGGCTAGAGACGACGTAGGCAACATGATTCGAAGTGTCTTCGAGCTGGCTGGTGCAAAAGTATCATTCCCGGATAGTTATTCTGGCTGGGCACCTAATCCAGAGTCTCCGATACTGGGCTTGATGAAGCAGATCTATCAGGATAAATTCGGCCAAGAGCCGAAGGTCGTAGCCATTCACGCCGGGCTGGAGACTAGCGTGGTTGGAGAAAAGTACCCTGGAATGGATATGATCTCTTTGGGCCCCACATTGCAACATGTCCACTCACCGGATGAGCGCTTAGAGGTGTCGACCGTATCCAAGGTGTACGACCTGTTGACTGAAACGCTGATGCGAGTTCCAGTTAACTAATAGACGCATCCTTTTTTTGCCTCCCAAAAATGAGCTTTTCCTAACACTGGTGAACTTATGCCACGGCAAGGCCGGATAAAATAGAAGGAAAAGCAGCTCCGCCTGGCTGCTCGTGTTTCAGGTTCTCTTCAAAATAGCCGAAGAGGCGGTGCAGATAGTAAGTATCGTAGCTTAGATCATGGTTCCTGTTGCTCATGATCAGCAGATCAAAGGGCCTGTCAGCGTTTATGAAAGCATCGACAAGCTGCATGGTCATGCAGGGATTGACATTATCATCTACATCTCCAGCAATAAGCAGCAACTTGCCTGTAAGGTTTTCTGCTTTCAGGGAAGTTATTTGCTCCTTATAGTCAGAAGAATTCAGCCCTTCATACTTCTCGCCCCAGAATGCCCCGTAAAACCTGCTATCATAGTCTCCTGATGAGGCTACACCCACCTTAAAGAATTCAGGATAGGTGAGCAGAGCCTGGGCGGTCATAAATCCGCCTGCAGAGTGGCCGAACATTCCCACTCGATTCAAGTCCATGTAAGGCCGGTCTTTCGCCAACAGCTTCAAGACATTGATGTGATCCGGCAGTCCTCCGGCATCACCCAAATGGCCATAGGAAGCATCATGGAAATCCTTAGATCGGAAGGGAGTTCCTGGCCCGTCCAGGGTGACAACTATGAATCCTAGCTCAGCGACTGCCTGTGCCCTCCAGAATATCTTGTTGACCCAAGCCAGGTCTGCGGGGAAGGATTTAGCTGTGACTATAATCCAAGGTCCCGGATAAACGGTCTCCACTACAGGATACTTTTGGGAGGCATTGAAGTTGGTTGGTTTTATCAGCAGGCCACATAGATCGGTCTTGCCATCCAATGCCCTAACGATGAACCTCTCGGGTGGTTTCCAGCTCATATATGTGATGTTTTTTATGTCTCCATTTTCTAAATTCAGGGTTATGTTGCCATTCATATCTCTAACCACAGTTGCAGGAGGCTCATCCACTCTTGAGTAGGTGTCTATGAAGGCTGTCCCATTGGGATCAACCTGAATATTGTGGTCTGCATCTTCAGGCGTGAGGAGTCGTAAATCGCTGCCGTTCAAATTCACTTTGTATAAATGGCGATAGTATGGATCACGACCCGGCTCTTTGCCTCCGGCAGTGAAGTAGACCTGTGAGTTGATTTCATCCACATACAAGAGTTTCCTAACAACCCATTTGCCGGAGGTTATGGCATTCTTCTGCGTTCCATCCTTGTCGTAAAGATACAGGTGACCATATCCATCCTTCTCGGAGAACCAGACCACGTCTCCGTTCTTCAAGATCTTGGCGTTAGGGAGGCTGGCATAATCCAGGTTGGCCTCGACGTAAGTGCTGCCTCTCTCCGCAAGGATTTCCTCGGTTCGGCCGTTGTCTGGATTGGTCTTCAGGAGTTGCAGACCCTTCTCCCCTCGTTCCGCATATAGCATGTAGAGCACCTGGCCATCATCCCGCCACCATTGCAGGACATCGTCTTCTGTGTCCATCAGGGATACCTCGGGTTGGGCTCTGGAAGATACAGGAATGACCTTCTTCAGAAGAACGTCCAGCAAGATTGGTTCATACATCGGCACGTACTCATCATTGGGCATGGCGAACCTATACGTCCAGAGATTTGGCCTGGAATTGTTGTCAGGCACGTATTGGAGAAGATGCAGCTCTGTAACATTCCTCTGGTCCACCCTGAAGGTTGCAATCCTACTAGAATCGGGAGACCAGACCGCATAGGGTTTTGGAGTCCCATTGAGACGGGCTTGGCTTACCGGGTGAGATACTGTCTCTGAGCGTTCAGCATAGGCATAGTCCCTTGATCCATTGGTAGTCAGCGGGTACTTCTTTCCGGTCTTCGTTTCTCTGATCCAAAGGTTGTGGTCCCGGACAAATGCCGCGAACCTGCCATTGGGAGAAAGAGACTCACCAGGTCCTGCCTCAAGACCTGCAGGCACTTCATTTATTAGGCCACTACTGAGGTCGAACTGCATTGTTCGGTTAAATGAACTAAATCCGATCCCATCTCTTCCTTGATGAACTATGATCTCAGAGAATGGAAGATGAGCGGGATCGATTTGCTTGTCTACTGCAGAAGATAGCGATCTTGCAAGCAATGTATGATTGAATGCAGGCATCTTGGTCCTATTCTGGACATCAACAAGCATGAACTCCTCGCCATTTCTGCCCATCTTCAGATACCAGAAAGATTGCGTGCCCGGTATCCAGTGGGGATCAACGCTGACATTGAACATGGATGCAACTGCATTTACAGGTATGAATTGTTCCGCTCTGGCATAATCGGCATTGTCTGACGATGAATTGATGAGTTCAGCTCCAGTGCCCACAAAGCTCGAACATATTTCAATGCCAACCACCAAAAAGATAATGCCCATCCAGAAAAATCTAATATTCATTTATGAACCCTCTAGCTCTTTGTTTTATATTTTCATTTGGTTTTATATCACATTGGCATCTTAATGCTTATAATTTTTACGGAGGTTTTCTTATGAGCCCCCTCAATCTGATGGCAATTTCTTCTTTTGGTTAATACGAAAAGTTGAAGCAAGATCCTCACCCCGAAATTTGGTTATGGTCTCTCCAATGCATTGCCAGGAGAACAGTTCCACATACCGCAAAGGATTTTAACGATTGATGATTAAACTAACGTTGAGGAGGCGCATATGAAAACATATATAATAATTGCAGTTTTGCTAACCATGTTGATGGGAACTGCCCTTGCACAGAATGTGAACATAAGCAATGTAACGGCTTTTAAACAAGCCTTAGAAAAGGATGGATTTACTGTACAACAAGGCGAGGTGGGGGTTTTTGATTTAATTAAATTATATAATTTGGGAATTTTACCATCCGCGTATGCAAACAATCCCACTACCCGATACCTGGCATATTTTGTGCCGCCAGCACCTGGTCGTAAGGTAAATGAATTAGGGCATAAAATTGCGAAATTGCTAGGGAAGAGCGGGAACGCGACTGCATACTACGCTCTCCGTCCTGATGAAGCAGTTATCTTCGTAGGAAGAACACCGCCTGAGTGTAGATTCTTCAATTTCGATGCGGACTTAATGTTTAGGACGTATGGTAATGAGACCCGGTGGATCTTTTCCAACATAGGCGATCCACTGAACTTGGATGTTATCAAGACAGCAGGAACGTCAAATGGATCCACAGGAAGTCCATTCAATCAAACTACAATGATAGTCACTACCGCCGATAAAGGCATTGATCAGCGGATACGCGCTGCTGCACAATCATCGGGATATTCGGACGGCATAATTAATACAATAGTGCTTCCTTCATCCATGTTGCATATGGGCTTGCAGAATAACTCTGATACATTTAGCATGTATATTCGCCCGGCTTTATTTGAAGATAAGCAAGCTGGCAACGATTACCTCAACAATACCCCCGCGACCATTCTCAGAGTTACTCCCAATGAATCAAAGAAACTAGATCCGTACAATGTGCCAGAGCGAAGAGTCCGAGGGACGGGCAAAACAGAATTTGACCTTATGGATGATCTTGCCGAGCTACAAGAGGCGATTCTCAAAAAATATAGCAATTCTAATCCCAGTGAACTGCCGACTAGTTTGTGGATACTGGATGGTATTGATGGCCTACAGAAAGGTATCAATTCATTAGGTCCTAATAACGATGCAATTTATCTATGGACAGCAAACCAAACGGTCAATTCGCCGACACCTCCTTTCCCTAATATCTCGTTGTACTATCCTTTCGTGAGACATCCAGCAATTACTCTGGGTAACGATACCAATGAGTTCATAATCGTCTATGGTGTTAACCATGTAGCCACGGGAAAGGCAACATACTCGAACTTCGCACTCTATGGAGCAGATGGGTGGAATGGTGTTGGATCGGTCAATGATCCTGATCTCAATGGAACTGCTGATGAATACCTTCCCGATAATCCTAATGCAAAATACCTCTATGTCTATAAGATAGCTAGGCACGCCAATGGCGATACACACTGCTTTGAGGTTCCCACAGGTCCGGGAGGCTACGGCATCGGATTGAATCAGACGCTCTTCATTGGATGGAGGCTTTACCATGAGAAGGCGACAAAAACCGGGCCATCCTTCTCAGAGATCATATACGATAGGGCAATAAAGTTCGATCCGAAGAAGTAGCGTAAAGTAAAGAAACTGGGAGATACTGGTTGATCCACATCTATAGGTGCGTATAACCTTTAATCAAATCTTTCTTTTTTTTGATACGCTTTAACCTACAAGATATTATTATAATGGCTCTTCTCAGCTCAAGCCCTTGTGGTCCATCAAAACTGGGTCGCGTACGTGATATACTGAAAAGCGCAAACGAGTGATGTAATGGGCACTTGAGGTCAAAATGAACCCCTTATATCCTATTTTAGCGAGAATTTTCAGTAATCTCCACCCGCGACCCAAAACTGGAATGCTACCGCAAGATTGAGAGCCCAGCATATTCATGCGTTAATGCAATCTACGCAAACTTTTTTTTACTAATTAAATAGACTCTTCGACGAGATTGAACTCTAGGTGCCCGTCTTCTCCATGGCCCTCTCCTCGTTCACTTCCTGCCGGATCATGTAGTTCAATAGCAAGAGGACGCAAATGTTCCCTGCTAATCCCAGAAGGGCCAGAAACTGAGCTTTGTAGAAGAGGAAGACCTGCACCATGAATATCTGCACCAGAACCGCATTCTTGAAGAGTCGGTATGCTTCTAGCCTATGGCCTCGCATCTTTATGACGGCATAGATCACAAATGCCGCTGCCAATGTGGCCGACGCCAGGCCCGCCAGATCGAAGAATGAGAGCGTGGGAAAGATGGTATGCAGATCCACTCTCCAGCGCAGCCTGGCATAGAGCAAAAAGAAGTCCAGCCCCAGGGCAAAGGCGCACTGCAGGATGAAGAAGGATATCACCGCCTTCACGAACCAATCCTTTTTCATCAGCTTCCGATAAAACCTTTGGAAGCGATCTTTGGTGGCGGTAAAGACATCAGCTTTGGGAACAGACACAGCGTCCTCGGCATAAAGCAGCTCACGGAGAGCCCTTGCCACGGGATTGGTGGGAGAGCACTCTTTAAGCAGGTCCAGCGCCCTTCTTCTCTCCCGGTGATCCAGATCCTCCAAAACCACCTCTTTGGCCAGCTCCAGGACATTTATCAGTCTCTCCTGCTCCGAAAACCTGGGCTTAAGGACCAGAGCCTCAATCCCGAGATACAGCAAGACGAATATTATGTAGATCAGGGCCACTGTGGGCCGGTAGAAGTAGTTGTTATCGCCGGTAATGAACTTGCCCAGTTCGTCTATGAACGCTCCAAAGCCGAGGCCCCCCAGGGTTGCGGCCAGATAATAGGCCGACTTGTTGATGTAGCTCAGATTGATGACGAGAGCTATCATCATGAGCACCCCTCCTAAAAGCACATGGGCGATATGCAGGTTGCCGGGGGATAGGCTGGGGTAACCGGTTAAGGCCAGGAAGAAACGTATGCCCAAAACGGAAGCTACGGCTGTGACGAAGAAGATCTCCAGCAGACTTCTTCCTTCCAGGCTGCGAACGAAGTAGCGGTTGAAGTGCTTCATCAAAGATCTCCAAGTGTTATATTCCAATCTCTACGCATACTTCTATTATCTCCCAAGACATGAAGGATATCCTTGGGAGTGGATAATATAGATTGTTATAAGATATCAGAATATAAGGGTCGACTATTGATTAGTGAGTGTAATAATAATTGGAGTGCCACTCCCTCGAGTGGTCCTAAAATATAATTGCCCTAAAAAACGTACGGCACCCTATTGAGAACGACTACTGCAAGAAAAAGTTGCAGTCGATAACCGGCTACAAGCCTACAGGATCAGTTCGTAATGAGATTGAATTCGTATTGTTTTAAATACTTGCTGCCAACTATTTGTCTAATAACAGGAGTTCTGTCCAAATGCATCTACCGATGAAGGCGCAAGTCGCAGCAATAATCTTCACTGTTATCCTGATTGGATCTGCAACCTTTTTAAGATCTGCATCGGATCCAAATCAGCTCAATAGCCCTCTGGAATTGACTGACAACAGCGTCGCATCAGTCTTAGACAACAGCTCTCTCTTTATTCTTGACTTCTACTATCCTGGATGCGGTCCCTGCAAGGTCATGAACAATACCACCTCAGAGCTGGCAAGTGAGCTCAAGGGCCAGGCGAGATTTGGCAGGATAAATGTCCGGGATAAGGAGAACAGCCAAACGGTCAAGAAATACAAGATTTCTGCATATCCTACGCTTCTCCTTTTCGATGAGGGGATTCTGGTCAACAGGATAAAAGGCGGCGTTAGCAAATCCGATCTTCTGGCAGCGATCAAGGATCTCAAGCCAGGCCTGGATGTAAGCAAAGTGAAGATCGTTCAGGAAGCCGCGTCACCAAAAGCGTTGCAAGCCTGCATGAACATGACCAAATCCGGCAAACCTCTCCTGGAGGCTTTCATTGTATCCCGATGTCCCTATGGCTTGCAGATGCAAAGGATCATGGCTGAAACGATCAGCAAGCTACCCCAAGCTAAGGATTATCTTAAAGTCCGATACCTGGGCTCCGTCGCCAATAACACCATAACCTCCATGCATGGCGACGAAGAAGCCCGGGAGAACCTACGCCAGATGTGCATCAGGGAAGAGCAAGACAGCAAATACTGGGATTATGTGAGCTGCTATATGAAAGAGGGCAAATCAGCCGAATGCCTGAAATCCTCATCCATTGATGAGGGAAGTCTCAGCGCCTGCGTAAACGATCGCAGCCGCGGCCTGGCTTATGCCCAGAAAGACTTCGATCTGGCCAATAAATTCAATATATCAGGCTCTCCCACGCTAACTCTGAACAGCAAGATAGCCAGCGAATTCGACTTCGCCACGAACACAATCAACGGCCGCAGCCCTGAGGCCCTGAAAGAGCTATTGTGCTGCGGTTTCAATGAAAAACCATCTTTCTGCTACGTGCAACTCAATGAGACCCAGGCCATAACCATGTTTCAGGTCAATGCGCCGATCACGACCACAACAGCCGCAGCAGAGCAGAATGCGGGAAAGATCATATCCCTGATCCAGCCGGGCCTGAAGAATCCCGCTCAGGCTATGCTGATCACTGACGCTACCATAGATTCAGCCATCTCAGAGTACCGTCCTTTGCTGGTTTTGGTAGGGTTTACGGATTCATGTGGCTATTGCAGATTGTTCAATGTCACAATCTCCGAGCTGGCCCGAGAGCTTCAGGGCCAGATATTCTTCGGGATGATAAACACGCACAAGAACAATGACACCAAAGCCAAATACAATATCACTGGCGTACCAACCGCTCTTATCTTCAAGGACGGCAAGCTGGCCGACAAGATAATTGGCGACACAGACAAATCAAATGTCGTGGCAAAACTGAAGGGGATCGAGCCCAAGCTGAATACCAGCAAAGTGAAGACCGTGAAGGCTGCCTCAACAAAAAAAGCTCCGGCTAAACCCAAGCTGACACCGGAACAGGTCTGCGTCAACATGACCAAATCCGATCAGCCTCTCCTGCAGGCCTTCGTTGTATCCAAATGCCCATTCGGCTTGCAGATGCAAAGGATCATGGCCGATATGATCAGTGAATCCCGAGATACGGAAAAGTACCTGAGGGTAAGGTACATCGGATCCTTGGACCCGGTCAATAACACTATAAAATCCATGCACGGCGAATTGGAAGCCCAGGAGAACCTGCGCCAGATCTGCATCCGGGAGGAGCAGCCTGATAAATACTGGGATTATGTGCGCTGCTATATGAGGGAAGGCAAATCGGCCGATTGCCAGAAATCAGTCTCTTTGGACGTGGATAAGATGAACTCTTGCACCAACGACTCTGCCCGGGGCCTGGTCTATGCCCAAAAGGACTTTGAATTGGCCAACAAATCCAAGATAACAGGCTCGCCCACCATGCTCATGAACGACAAGATAGTCAAGGAATCCGACTTTGCCACCAACACGACCGCTTCACGTAGCCCAGAAGCCGTGAAGGAACTGCTATGCTGCGGATTCAGCAAGGAACCCTCATTCTGTTCCATGGAAATGAATCAGAGCCGGTTGGCCACTATGTTCTCAACCAAGTAGTCCCATTATTCACGCCAATCAAAACGGGGGCCATCTTCGGGCAGCGGGAGGAATGCGATAGGTCCTCCTTTTCTAGCCTTTTTCGCCAGAAGATCTTTCATAATTTTAGGATCCATAGCTTGATCGAAGAGCTTGCTGTCTGCAAACCATCTGGAAAGATACTATGATATAAAAAATCCTAATAAAAATAAATTAAAGATTTAAATAAAAGAATCCAATGATTCACGCAGCCAAATCCGATATCTGTGGATCGGCCTCTAGGCTTCCTCAAAAGGATAATAGTATTCGCCCTGATCTTTTTGCATTCTGTCCAGCCTCGACTCCGGTTTATTCACCCTGGGCCTGCGGGTCTCCTCATCTCTCCGGAAGGTTATGCCGATCCCCTTGAGGAAGGCATTCATGCCCTCCCGCATCTCCAGTGGGGTGTGGGCTATTCCCAAGCTACCTGGAACGCCGTCAAAGACCATCAAACGCTCACTGAGAAGGTCGATTAGATAGATGTCATGGTCTACGACAAGAACCGTCTTCTCAGTGGACTCGGCGAAGCGTCTCATGACCTTGGCGGACAGCATCCTCTGCTCCACATCCAGATGGGCGGACGGCTCATCCAGCAGATAGAGGTCTGCCTCGCGGCTTAGGCATGCGGTTATGGCCACACGCTGCAGCTCGCCTCCGGAGAGCTCTGTCAGAATCTGATCCATAAAGGGCTCCAGGCCCATGGGATTCAGGATCTCTGTCTGATAGTAGCTGCTGTCAAAGTTGCTGGCCACGCTGCGAAGAAGACTGCGAACTGTCATATCGGAATCTGCCTTGAGATACTGAGGCTTGTAGGATATCTTGAGCTGGCTCTCAAAACTTCCCGAAGTCGGCTTCTCCACGCCTGCCAGGATCTTGATATAGGTACTCTTTCCGATACCGTTTGGTCCCAATATGCCGACGACTTCTCCTCGCCGGATGATGCCGGGCTCTGCCTCCAGCCGGAAGGATGAGTACTGCATGGCAAATGCGTTGTAGGCAATTAGCGTTGGGATCTCCTTTTCGATTCGTGGAGCATGCACCTCGAAGCCGATGGCGGTATCACGGAACCGCACATTCTCTTCCGGAAGGTTGCCGCGCAGGTACTGGTTGATGCCCACCCGAACTCCTTTGGGCCTGGTTATGACACCGTAGGCACCGGGCACCCCGTAAATGAGGTGGACATTATCCGCCAGAAGATCAAGCAGAGCCAGGTCGTGCTCCACCACCATGACCGCCTTTTCTTTGGCCAGGCTCTGCAGGATACGAGCAGAGTTGATGCGCTGATAAATATCAAGATACGGGCTGATCTCATCAAAGAAATAGAAATCCGCGTCCCGCGCGGCTGTGGCCGCTATGGCGACTCTCTGCAGCTCGCCGCCGCTGAGGCTTGATATCTCTCGGTCCATCAACTTAGATATGCCAAGCCTTGAAGTCAGATCCGATAAGGCACCCCGCTCATCGGTTTTTTCCAGGAGACCGGAAACCATTCCGGAATAGCTTTTAGGGATACGATCCACATACTGAGGCTTGTAGGAGGTCTTGACGCCCTTATCCGCTACTCGTTTCAGGTAATCTCCCAGGATAGAGCCGGCGAAACGCTGCAATATATCATCCCAGGAGGCATCTTTTCCCAGGTTTGGCCTGAGAATGCCGGAGAGTATGGATATAGCCGTGCTCTTTCCTATGCCGTTGGGGCCTAAGATCCCTGTGACCCTGCCGTTCACCGGCACCGGCAAACCATACAGTGCGAAGCCGTTCTGCCCATATCTATGGACCGGATCCTCCATCTCTTCGGGCAGGTTGGTAATAGTGATAGCCCCGAAGGGACATTTGCGCACACAAATACCACAGCCGACACAGAGATTTTCGGTTATAAGGGGCTTGCTGTCCTCAAAAACTATGGTCTCGTCGCCCGTACGAACAGGCGGACAGAAGTACTCGCATTCCTTCGAGCACTTTCTGGGCTGGCAACGATCGCGATTGATGATGGCTATCCTCATGTTCACCTCAGTTGAGAAGGAGCGTCCATGTAACCAACCAGAGGTCTACGACAATGAACTCTACATAGAGCCAGTCTTTGGTTTGAAAGCTCGCCGCGTCTATCTTCAGGTAAGAATAGGTGAACCTCTGGATGATGGAAGTGATAAGGATTACCGACATCATTACAAAGTGCCAGGGTAGCACGCCTATTTGCCAGTTGTTGGTGCCGAGTGCACCTGCTAGATAATAACTGGCAAATCCCGCAATAACCCCCAGGGCGGCGGCGTATACGGTCTTCGTTATTCCGTCTATGCGGTCTTTTCTGCGGTCGGCTGCACTCTTGGGCTTGGCCTTTGGCGGCGCTTTGGCGATACGTTCATTCTGATTTTCCTGGGGTCCTGCCTCAACCCCCTGGACTTCCTTGTTACCAGCCTTCTTTTCTTTCTTGGCCATCGAATCTTTGCATTGCATTATATGATAATAGCGTTTTGGTCCGGGAAAAGTCCAAGTACTATAACTTGCAAGAGCCAATCATGTGTATGTCGTAGCGGATGCTTCGGTATTCATCTGGGGCAAAAGGCCTGAGGGGGAGCTGATCACAGTCCCTGCAGTTGAGGCGGAGCTAAAGGATATAAGGGCAAAATCCAGGCTTTTCATCTTCGAGGCACGGGTGGAGAGCCCTACATCCCAGGCGCTGAAGGCAGCGCGGAGTGCAGCAGCAGAGACGGGCGACCTCAGAGTTCTGTCCCATGCCGATTTGGAGGTCCTGGCCAAGGCCCTGGAGTATAGAGCCGTTCTTGCTACCGACGATTACGCTCTGCAAAACGTCGCCCTTCACCTCGGCTTGAAGATCGAGCCAGTAGGACAGCCCAGGATAAAAAGAAAGCTAAAACATGTACAGAGGTGCCAGGGCTGCGGTCATAGCTTCGAGGGAGAAGCATGTCCTGATTGCGGAACTCCTGCCCGAAAAAAAAAGAGGTGCATAAGATGAAGAATATTGAGACTTTGATGAAGAAAGCAACGGAACTGAAGGCGGAAGGACTGGTAGAAGGCCAGATCTCAGAAGAGCTGAATGTCTCAAGCGAGACCGTGACCTGGCTTCTTACACATGCTGAGACGAGCAGCACCCCGGGGCCCAAGGATATTTCCGTGAACTGGTCTATGATCGGCAAGAGCGCCTTTCGGCTGAACCATATCTCTGAAGCCCTATCCGATGCCATTTATGAAACACTGGACTCCAACGATTGCGGTGTGGATGTAGTGGTGGGCATCGCTCTGAGCGGCTTGCCATTGGCGAGCATAGTGGCCACTGATATGGGTGCAGATCTGGCGGTTTATACTCCCAGCAAGCAGATGCTAAAGATGGAGAGCAAGAAAGCTCGCGGGAACCTGAGCTCTAACTTCTCGGATGTCAAGGACAAGGAATGCATCATCATCGATGACGTAGTGACATCCGGCCAGACTTTGGAAGAGACGGTCGAGTATCTGGACGAGCGCGGCGCCAAGATCAACGCCATCGCCGTCCTAATTGATAAGAAGGGCGCGGATGAGATCGCAGGTGTGCCGTTGGTCTCGCTCATGAAGGTTATGAGGGTAAACTAGAAACCGAAACTGTGTGCATGGCCGAAGCTGGCGGCCATTCGCACCTATTTTTTAATGTTTGCTTTCTATTATCCATCCCAATAGGGCCGCAAAGCGTTTGGCCTTTAGAAAGCCTTTTAGTATTCCTGTATCATCTTCCGCTCACAAGCTGATTCACATGTTCTCCGAGGACGAATATCGATTGGACTTCTTCGTGGATGAGGGATTCCTGCGCAAGAAGTGCGAGAAATGCGGCAAATTCTTCTGGACCAGGGACATTGCTAGAAAGACCTGCGGGGACCCGCCCTGCGATCCCTACACATTTATCGGCTCGCCCATATTCAAGCGCGAGCACAGTCTGGAGGAGATGCGCGAGCACTACCTCAGTTTCTTCGAAGGAAGAGGCCACACGCGCATCAAGAGGTATCCTGTGGTGGCCCGCTGGCGTGACGACATATATCTGACAATCGCCTCCATCGCCGACTTTCAGCCCTTTGTGACCTCCGGGCAGGTGCCGCCGCCAGCGAACCCCCTGACCATCAGCCAGCCCTGTATTCGCCTGGACGACCTCGATTCCGTAGGGCGCAGCGGACGCCATCTCACGACCTTTGAGATGATGGCTCACCATGTATTCAACACACGGGAAAAAGAGCATTACTGGAAGGACCGGACTGTACAGTTATGCGATGAGCTACTGGTAGGCCTGGGAATGGATCCCCTGGCCGTGACCTATAAGGAGAATCCATGGGCTGGTGGAGGCAATGCCGGCCCCAGCGTGGAGGTCATGATCGGAGGCCTGGAGCTGGCAACACTTGTCTTCATGGATCTGAAGGTCGTGTCAGGAGGGCGCATAGGGGACATCAAGATCAAGGATGAGTTCTATAAAAAGATGGATAACTATATCGTGGACACCGGCTACGGCCTGGAGAGATTCGTCTGGGCCTCCAAGGGGTCGCCCACGATCTACGATGCCATCTTCCCGGATCTGGTCAGGAAGGTGGCAGACCTGGCAGGTGTCGAGCACAATCTCAGGGACCCGGAGTACGCGGAGATCTTCGCCCAGAATGCCAGGCTGGCGGGCATGGTAGATCTGGATGAGTACTCCATGAAGGATCTGCGAGCGAAAATTGCAGGCAGCATCGGCATATCTCCTGAGAAGCTGGAGAAGACCATCGAGCCCATGGAAAGGATCTATGCCGTTGTCGATCACACCCGGTGCCTCGCCTACATGCTGGGCGACGGAATAATTCCCTCCAATGTCAAGGCCGGCTACCTGGCCCGCCTGGTTATCCGCCGCACTCTGAGGCTGATGAAGGAGCTGGGACTGTCTCTGCCGCTGGCAGAACTGGTCGAGATGCAGATCGCGCGGCTGGATTACCAGGATTGGAGAGAACGTTTTGTCACCATCAAAGAGATCCTGGACCAGGAGGAGCAAAAATACGCCGAGACCCTGGAGAAGGGCAAGCGTATGGTGAAGAAGATGGCGGAGGGCTATGCCAGGAAGAAGCAGCCCATACCGCTCTTGGAGATGATCTCCCTTTACGACACGCACGGCATTCCTCCTGAGATCGCCCGCGAGTCGGCAGAGGCGGTGGGGGCAAGGGTGGAGCTGCCTGATAACTTCTACTCGCTGGTAGCCAAGAAGCATATTCGGGCTGAGAAAGAGGATGTCATCAAACTCACTATCCCCGGCAAGACGGAGCTGATGTTCTACGAGCATCCTTTCGAGGAGGTCTTTGAGGCACGGGTCTTGGATGTGGTGGAGGGCTCGATCATCCTGGACAGGACGCTCCTCTATCCCGAGGGAGGCGGCCAGCCTGCCGATCACGGCACTCTGGAGAAAGCGGGAACGGTCTTCCGGGTAGTCGACGTGCAGAAGTCGGGAGATGTTGTATTGCATAAGCTGGAGAAGCCGGGCGGCCTGGAGAAAGGAGACCGCGTCACGGGAAGGGTGGACATGCACCGCCGCCTGGCGCATGCGCGTCACCACACAGCAACGCATCTCGTCCACGACTCAGCGAAACGCGTTTTGGGCAAGCACATCTGGCAGGCCGGAGCGCAAAAGAGCGAGGACCGGGCGCGTCTGGACATATCCCATTACAAGCGGATCACGGATCTGGAGCTGAAGGCCATTGAGATGGAGGCCAACCGGCGGGTTATGGAGGTCGCGCCCATCGAGACCCAGTTCCTGCCCCGCACTGAGGCCGAGAAGCTCTTCGGCTTTGAGCTGTATCAGGGAGGTGTGCCGCCAGGCACGCAGATTCGGGTGGTCAAGGTGGGCAGCGATATCGAGGCCTGTGCAGGAACGCATGTCACCAACACCGGCATGATCGGGTCCATCAAGATCCTGCGGGCGGAACGCATTCAGGATGGCGTGGAGAGAATAGAGTTTGCCGCAGGCGAGGCGGCGGTGCGAGCCAGCCAGGAGCGCGATGATCTGCTTTCTGGGGCTGCAGATGTTTTGCGTGTGCCGAACGAACAGCTCCCCAGGACTGCGACGCGTTTCTTCGAGGAGTGGAAGAGCCAGCAAAAGGAGATCGAGAGGCTGAAGGAGGACCTGGCAGAGGCACGGCTCAAGACGATGACCGCGGATGCCGAGACCATCAACGGTCTCAAGATCGTGGTGCAGAAGATGGGCAGTGCCGACATCGAGGCGCTGCTGAAAGCCGCGGCGTTGCTGGCAGAACAGGATTATGTGGCCCTGTTGGGCTCGGAAACAGGCTCGCTCGTGGCTGCTGTGGGGCGGTCAGGTTTGGACAAGGGCGTCAAGGCCGGGAGCATAATCAAGGCCGCTGCCAAAGCCTTGGGCGGAGGGGGCGGAGGCAAGCCGGACCTGGCCCAGGGCGGAGGGCCGAACGTGGAGAAGCTGGACGAAGCCCTGCAGGCGGGAAGAGAGGCTATGAGGGCGGGGGCGTAAGACCTCTGTCTTCAATTTCTGGCTTCAAAGGGTTTTAATTTTTTTAGGTTTTTCGCTGTATCGAGCGGGTAAAGGGATGCGTGGCTCCACATTATGTTTCTCTGCGAACTCTGCGCCTCTGCGGTTAATATTCGTAGCTTAATAATCAAACCTGGGTTTACGGAATAAAACCACAGAGTCGCAGAGCGCACAGAGGACGAACGAACTGAGACGACTATTTGCTCAGAAGAAAATATGCGATTCTTTTCAAGTGCTCATCAAAAAGAATACGAGTGCAAAGTCACAGTCCGTATGATGATTTACAACTTCGCCTGGCAAGGGGATCAAAATGATGTTGAAAGCAATTTTATTCAAATAAGATTTTCAGCGTGGGCGGGAATCTTCTCTTTCCAAGGTATAAGTCCTGACCTATTCGTTTAAGGTCACTTTTGTCCCATGATATTTTCAAAGTACTTAATGGATTCAATCGAACAGCCAAGTAGCGAAAATTATAAATGGATTTGTTAACGACTTAGTCTTTCATGGGAGAAAAGGCAAACCGGAATCTATTCTCAAGACTAATTTTGGTTTTTATAATATTTTATTTCTTACAAACGGAATTAGCATTTTCAATACAAAGTAGTGCCACATATAAGTTTAATCCTGCAAGCAATACTTACGAAATAGGATCAACCATGAATCACAAAAATAATGATATAATCAATCAGCAATTCAGTCTAAAGAATACAACGTCGGTTATAGATATAAAGCAAGAAACAGATAAACATGCTGCATTCAATGGAGAAAACATAACATATATCTATACAATTATAAACAGAGATGTTTCGATAATAAGGGACATACACCTCGTAGATGATCTCTTTGGAAATATAAATTTAGCAAAAAATTTTTTAATGCCAAGGGAATCGATGGTCATCAGAAAGACCTACAAGATTTCTGGATGGTATCTATCAAACCGTATGAATAACACGGCGATAGTTATGGGATTAGATATAACGGGGAATACGAATATTGATCGGGATCAAATATCAATAATAATATTGCAGAATGCCACTGAAAATGTAACTATTAATGCTACTGAAAATGCAACTATTAAAAATGTGACGGGACCTGTTCTAGCCGAGGGCGACCAGGATAGCGAAACCTATGGCGCTTATCCCGGAACACCTATTCAAACTACGTTAAATGTTGTCTCCGAATCTATTAACGTTGATGAATCTTCTGGACATATGGGTATCCCTGTCCATTCTGATGTGACTGTAGACTCGGAACCAGATGGTGCCTGGATATATCTAAATGGAATTAATGAATCGGAAACCACTCCAGCAAATTTAGAGATACCAAAACCAGGAATTTACACAATATCGCTAATAAAGAAAGGCTATAGACCTTGCGAGAAGAATTGTGAGATTAGATATAATACAGGTTATCTATCTTTTGATTTAGAAAGGATGTAGGGATGCCAATATGATCAAACGAAATTTGATCTGGATTGAGAATATATATGATAAGTTTTCCTTGCCATATTATTTTGTTTCGGTAATAGTTTCAATTATATTGCTACTTATTTTTATTATTTTCTATTTTATAGTTCCGATGTTAAAGTCAGAATTTTGGTACGATTTAGTAATTGTCACAATGTGCTCACTCATTGCATTACAGCAAATTGCTATCATCTATATTTTGAAGTGTTGTAGGGATACTATTCGTAATCTTGATTTTGTAACTGATAAATATTTCCTGTGCAATTCTTATTATAATTTTATCAGTATTTATAAGATGAAATGGATAATTCCAGTAAACCTTCTTGTCATTATTCCATTCTTTATTATAGATATTCTTCAGTTTAGCAAAGGAGATTTGCCACTATTTTTTACATGGATGGGCACGATTGGGAGTCTATCTTTAGATTTATATAATTATTTTTTGTCATACTTAATCAATTATTTCTTATCTATTCAATTATTTGTTAATTTGAGCATTGTTTATTTAATCAGGGGCCTAGATATTGGAGGTTATAAAAATTATATCAATTTGGACGATTTAGAGACAAAAAACGTTAAAATTGCTAAATTACTATCTGTATCATCCGCAGTGTATTTTCTAAGTTTGAGTTTGGCTATAATTACATATATGGGGCCTTTTGGCATATTTACAATACAATCAGTAATTTACATGGCACTAATTTTCTTAGGATTGCTTCTTTTCCTGATCGGTAGAAGGTATTTAGGAAAGATATTTACAGATCGGCTCCAGGACGAGAAAGATAAATTATTAAACATCGATAAGCCATACTATGAAAAATTTGTGAAAATGTCGCCTGATGAATTTAGCACTCGAAAAGATGAGTTGTTATTGATATCTATAATAATGAATGTGACTAATATCCAGATAGAGAAATTAAATGATATAAAAATACAACTATTCAGTTTTAAAAATTTATCAGGATTAATTATTCCATTTTTTTCCTCTGTGGTTGCGATATTGATTAGAATGACACTAGCGTCAGAATTAGTAAACTATTTCCTATCTCTATTTTCTCCAAAATGATGGTCATGGTCGAGTATGAGATGAACGAGTTATAGTGGTCTATATGAAGAGAATCATTCCAGGCTAATTGATGGAAAAACCTACTGGAACGGATCACCATCAATCCAAAAGTAATGGTAGGCAAACCCGTCACCCAGGGCACAAGACTTACTGTGGAATACATCCTGGGACTCCTGGCTCACGGCACCACAATGGAGGAGATCGTGGAGGAGTATCCTGGTCTGGCAAAGGATGACATCTATGCCTGCCTTCTCTTTGCCTCCAAGACCCTTCAAGATGCATCCTTTGTTCCTATCAAGGCTGAGGCCCTTTGGATGCGATTTCTGACTCACCAGTGTGTAGACCTTCCGAGGCGCTGGCCTCGTGCTTGATTCTTCAGTATTCATCTGGCGTTTTTGATCTTTCCACGATATAATTCATAAATTTTTTGAAGGAAAAGATCTATCTACTTCCAATCCTTACAATACTACCATGCTTGCTACCAAACGCATTCCAGTGACTGAGGCCGTATGGGTTGAACTATCAGACCTCAAAGCGGCAGGACAGACCTATTCCCAGCTCCTGGAAGAGATGATCGAAGACCGGAAAAAGGCCCGATTCTTCCGGGATATGGAACGGATCGAGAAAGAAGGCGAGTTTGTGGAGTTTCCGTGGTAGCATACCAATTGGTTATCAAGAAGAAAGCTTTGGAGTTCGTCCGCGAGTTGCCTCCCAAAAGTCAGAGGCTGGTCGTCGAAAAATGTAAAACACTGGCAATCGATCCATTTCCTGGGAAGGGCGACAAAGAGATAATCCAGCGAAAGAACCACGAAGACATTTATCGTTTGCACATTTCAAGATCTTATACCGCCTTTTATAAGATAAATAGGGACAAGAAGAGGGTTTTGATCCTGGAGATCGCAACCATCGAGCAGGCGCATAAGATATACGGTCGATTCTGAGAAAACATCCCCTCACGAACTCAAGTCCTCTGCTGATTCATATACCGTATGACATCTTCATCGCTGAGTTGAGGAAACTGCTCGTAGTGCTCTCCCACTGCCATGAAGTATTGCGGCACATCCAGAGCGACTAACTCGTCGGCCTCAGTTCGAATCCTCGCGGCAGCGTCTGGAGAGGAGACGGGAACCGCTACAACTATCTTCTTGGGGTGGCGGTTCTTCAGTACCATAATGGCCAGCAGGATGGTAAGGCCCGTAGCCACGCCGTCGTCAACAATTATGGCCACCTTATTTTCTACAGGGGCGGAGCCTCGCCCCGCCAGATAGACCTGCCTCCTCCTTTTGGCCTCCAGCATCTCCTTTTCCGCCTGAGCCCTGAGCCACTCCTGATCCAGGCGAGAAGCGCTGCTGTCGCATATCATATCGCCTTCCTCGGCAACAGCGCAGACGGCACACTCCTCGTTTCCTGGGTAGCCGATCTTTCTGGTAATAAGTAGATCCAAAGGAGCATGGAGATAATTGGCGACAACGTTTCCCAAAACCACGCCGCCCCTGGGCAGAGCGAAAACAACCACATCCTCAGACTCATACTTTCCAAGGGCTTCTGCGAGCAGTCTTCCGGCTTCGGCTCGATCCTTAAAGCGCATAGCTGTATTATGGCGGCTGAGGGCATAAATTTTTGGTTCCTTGCTGTTTTGCATGGGTCCGTGCGCCGGTCTCAGGAATTCGACATCTTTTCGTGATCCTCTGTGCGTTCTGTGACTCTGTGTTTTTATTCCGTATCCTCATGTTTGATTATTCAGCGACGAATATTAACCGCAGAGACGCAGAGTTCGCAGAGACGTGTATTTACATTATTACGAGCACTTGAAACGAAAAGCGTTTTTTTCTTGATTAAATAGTCGTCTCCGTTCGTTCGTCCTCTGTGCGCTCTGCGCCTCTGCGGTTTTATTCCGTAAACCCGGGGTTTAATTATCACGCCCAAGTATTAACCACATAGCCCACGGAGCTCGCAGAGAAACGCATAGAGGAGCCCAGCATGCCTTTACCCACTCGATATAGCGAAGAGCCAAATTTTTGGTTCTCTTTTTGGACAACCTATATCAATTCTCAAAACCCCAACTGTTTCATGCGCATTAGCGAGTCCGAGTTTGGCGCCTATATCGGCAAATATAACAACGTCCTCTACCTCTGCCACCGCAACGCCGATCCCGACGCCATAGGCAGTGCTTTTGCTCTTTCCCGGGCTTTCGGCGGAACAGTAGCTGCCGTGGACGACCTGAGCCGCACGGGAGGAGCTGCCGCCAAGATTATCGGAGTCGAGGTTCTGATAAGTCCGAGCGCGGATGCCTACGACCTCGCTGTTGTGGTGGATACATCAGTGCGGCAGCAGCTGGGTGAAATCCTGCCGGAGAACTATGCCTTGGTCGACCACCACCTGGATCCGGGATTGCTGGACGGAGCGGAGTTCTACATTCAGAAGCCCTCCAAATCCACGGCTGAGATTGTCTGGACGATTTTAAAAGAGAACGGGAAGACCATAAGCCGAGAGATGGCGCTGGGCCTTCTGGTGGGCATGATCTCCGACACAGGCCGTTTCAAGAGGGCAGCGCCTGAGTCATTCCGGACGGCTGCCGAGCTGCTGGAAGCTGGCGGATTTGATTATGATGAGGCGCTGCAAGTCCTATCCGTTCCCCAGGACATCTCCCAGAGGATAGCCGTCCTCAAAGCCACCTCCCGTTCCAAGATCGAACGCCAGGGAGAATGGCTGGTCGCCAGCACTGAGATTAACTCCTTCGAGGGCTCCGCGGCTATGGCGTTGGTGGACATCGGTGCAGACGTGGCCTTTGCCGCCGGCAGGCACGGTGACCGGATTCGCATCAGCGCCAGGTCCAGTCGAGCCGCAGTCAGAATGGGGTTGAACCTTAACGAACTTATGGGAGAGGTCGGCCGGGCCCATAACGGCGATGGTGGCGGCCATAAGGCTGCAGCCGCCCTGGAGGCCAGAGGCGAGCCGCAGACCCTCTTGCTGGAGTGCAGAAAAAAAGTGGCAGAAAGGCTGCCCTGAAGCCAGCCTCTCTCAAGCCGGTATTCGTGTATTCGAGCCTTTTCAAGCCTTGCGCATTCGCAGTGCCGCCTTCTTCAGAGCTTCGATGCCAGGCAACGGCTCGCCTGAGAGATAGGTGATGCTCGCGCCTCCGCCCATGCTTACGTGGGAGAATTTAGACTCGAGGCCGAGCTGGTCGATGGCAGCTATGCTGTGCCCTCCTCCGACAATGGAGTAGCCTGATTGCGTTGCCGCTTTCAAGAGCTCTGCTGTGCCCAGCCGGAACTTTTCCTGCTCGAATATGCCAGTTGGCCCGTTCGTGACGGTGACCCTGGCGTCCTTCAAGTCCTTGGAATAATTGACGATGGTCTCGAGACCAATGTCGGCTATAGGCAGATCGGTGGGAAGCGTATCCACTGCGACCTCGACACGCTCTCCATTCTTGTTTAGAGCTACATCGACAGGCATGGCGATCTTTCCGGGATAGTCTTTGAGCAGCTTTGCAGCGATTGGAATCTGCTCCAGGTACTCCTGATCCTCTACAAACTTGCGGTTGGCGTCCCCTACATCAATGCCTGCCGCCATCATGAAGACTGTCGCAACGACACCGGAGGTTAGAATCTTATCGGCTCCGCCGCGACCAAGAACGTTTTTAGTGACTTTGATGGAATCGTCCGCCTTCGTGCCGCCTAAAGAGAAGACCGTTGGATGCTCATTCCCCTTCATACCCTTATCCAGCGCCGTGATCTCCTTATCCATGAGAATTCCGGCAAAGCTTGGTAGCACCTCTGTGAAGCCGACTACGGAACAGTGGGAGCGATGTGAAACGGCAAAGGCATCGTTTATGAAGAGATCGAATAATGGCGCCAGCTTCTTCACCATATGGCTCTTGGCGTGATCAGCGGGTGTGCGGTTCATATTCTCTTCTGCATAAAAGCGGGTGTTCTCCAGAAGAATGACCTCTCCCGGTATCAGGGACTTTATGGCCTCTCGGGCATGAGATCCGAATATGTCATCAATATAGACGACATCGCGGCGCAAGAGTCGCGTCGCCTGGCGGGCATGAGCCTCTAATGTGGTGTAGTCCTTCTTTCCGGCCCGGCTTTGATGCGCCATGAGGACCACCCGGCAGTCCTCCAGAGCGCGCAAAGTATCTAAATGGCTCTTGATGCGCTTATCATCCAGGATATTTCCGCTGGGGTCCATGGGAGAGTTGAAGTCCACTCTTACCAGGACCCGTTTATTATCAAGTATGACATCATCCATTGTGAGATAATCCTTCAACCAGAGTTCCTCCCGGTGTGTGTGGTTAGGGTTTGTGGTTAGGGTTGATAGAAGGAATATATAGTCATTGCTTATAGTTATTGCTAATCATGCGGCCCGGGTTGGCGGCCGTCGATGGTCAATAGATCCCTATCTTCCGTTTATCTATGGATGTTGTCCACAAATTAGGATTAAGACTCTCAACCAAATTATGCCGCCTTTCTGGGGAATCGTATTTCTGAAAGTGTCGCATCTTCCTGTAATTGAAGCCCGCGAGATTCCGGGCAGGATCGAGAGCGGTGATCCGGTCCTTCTTGATCATGCAGACTGAGATAAGAGTCTGTATGGACTGAACACTTCAATATAAAAGGGGCGAGAGCAAAACAGGCACCCCTATGATTCGATGCAAAATTTTGGCATCAATTCACTATTTTTTCTCGTCACCAATTCGTTGGAGCTCCTGCAAGGCCTCTATCACGCCCTGCGCGTGCCCTTCGACCTTGACCTTCCTCCAGATGCGGGCAATCCGCCCTTTCGGATCGATGAGAAATGTGGACCTGACAACGCCAAAGCTCTCTTTGCCGTACATCTTCTTCAGGGCCCAGGCACCATAAGCTTCTGTGACCTTGTGGTCCTGGTCGCTGAGCAGCAATACCTTCAGACCGTGCTTTTCGGCAAACTTCCCGTGGCTGGCAGGCGAGTCGCGGCTGATTCCCACCACTTCTGCTCCCAATTCATGCAGCTCAGGCAGGGCGGCAGTGAAGTCCACCGCCTCCCTGGTGCAGCCGCTGGTGTTGTCCTTGGGATAAAAGTAGAGCACCAGCCATTTGCCCTGATAGCTTTCCAGGCAGATCTCCTGATTGCTCGCACCGGGCAGGCAGAACACCGGTGCCGCATCTCCAACTTCAACCATAATTGACTCCTCTCTTTTTCGATTGCTTCTGCTTCTCTTCTGCTTCTTCAGGATATGTTATTTCCGGAAAAATACTGGATTACTGGAGCATGACAGCCTCGTCATGCTCCATTGGGCAAGGCGCCCGGACTTCCGGACTTCTAGACCCCGCCCTCCATCGCCATAACTCCCTCTCCTTCGGCCATGTTGTGCTTGGCGCTGTTGTCGGTGGTGTCGGCCATGGCCCAGATTATGGGTACCTGCTGGCCGGGAACGAAGGCCTTATCGAATTTATCGCCGGTATTCATCTTCCTCTTGAGCTCGATCACTGTATTGCCGCCTTTTTCGCTTCCGCCGGACTCCAGGATATCGTAAGTTCCACCCAGGAGAGTGTCGTTCTCATGCGGGCCGTAGTTGCCGGTGCAGTTCTCATCGAGAACGGTCACTCTTCCATTCTCAACTGAGCCAATGATGATATCGGCATCCTTCATCCAGACTGTCGGCTCAAAGCCTAAGGAAACCCAGCCCCGGGTCGTGCCGTTGAGTGCCAGGTAGAGGTACTCGGCATCGTTCTTCCAGGAGAGCGTCATGGTTCCGCCGGAGTAGCCGTTGCTGGCGGGTGCCTGCAAGGTCATGGTTCTGGCATATTCGTTTGCTCCTACAATGCCATCCGGCTTCCATTCTTCCGACGCCGCGGTCGTCTTCACTTGAGGTCCCGCTTGCGGCTGGATACACCCGCAAAATAGGACCATAATTCCCAGAAACAAAATTATTAAAATTGGCTTCATTTGGAACACCATTCTTATCATCCTGCAAATGCCGGAGATATTTAGACGGTCTGAAGATATCAGGTTGTCGAAATGAGACTCAAAACACGACAAAGAATCGGTTACCTATATATCGACCTCTGTACATATGAGATCTTGAATGGTAATAGTTGGAATCGCGTTGGCTGTCGCTGGTGTTGCTCTGCTGAATAAGGTGCTGAAGGGAGGCATCTGGCCGTCCACGAACTCAATGAGGGGTGGTGATGGGTCTAAGACGCAGATCATCGAACTCGATGAGTATGAAATCCTGGAAGAAACTCAGGATCAAGCATCTGAAGGCTACAAAGTAAAGATCTTCGATGGTGATAATTAATACGAAATAGCGTTGACTCGGAAGTCCAAAATCATCCATATCATCAGACACATCTATTCGGAAATGTCGAGCTGTGAATGTTTAGATTTCAGTCTCCAAAATTTTGTTTTACGGGCGGATACCGGAAACTGAGGCTCAAGATAGTTCTGTGACATTATCATAACGTTCCGCTCCTTCTTCTTCTGCAGGTGAGGATTCTATCGCCTGGCGAGTAGAGCATGGGGTCGTGTTCCACGATCAGGTAGCTGTGGTGGTTCTCCTCCAGGATGGTTATTAGCTAGAAGACTGTGAAGGCGCGGCGCACTTCCAGCTCCGTGAAGTTGCGGTTCTAGCCGGCTGAGGATGCGAGAGTAGTTGCCGCAGATGAAGAGGATCTTTTGGCGCTGAAGGCTCTGGTGACTGTTGAGGGTATTGGTCGCGTCTCCACTTGGGCGATCAATAAGTCGAGATATCCGGGTTTTGATAGAGACAACCTTGAAGGGATACGATTCTTTTTTCGTTCTTTGCCTGAATTTAATTATGTGTCAAACCAGTTACGCATGGTTAGCTGCAAGATGTCTAACTTTGATACGGAAAGATGGATTAAACACTTGGGAGAGGAAAGGAGGTTCAATGGAAAATCACGTTGAAGATCTGAATTTGGAACTGGAATCGGGTAGCAAGAATCGCTATATAGTTTTGCTGCTTGTTCTCACTGGTGTCTTGATGGCAGTGGTTGATGGATCTGTAGTCAGCATTGCCCTTCCAACTATTACAAAATATTTTAATGTCAGCATAGCTCAATCACAAATGATCATGACCTCTTATCTTGTCACACTCACCAGCTTGCTTATGATCTTCGGAAAGGTCGCAGAATACGTCGGCAAGGCCAAGCTCTTCTTTCTCGGAATTGCCCTCTTTTCTCTCAGTTCTTTAGCCTGTGGCATGTCCACAAGCTTGAACATCCTTGTGCTTTGCAGGATAATCCAGGCTACAGGAGCGGCCATGATGTTTTCCATAAGTTCTGCCATAATCTTCCAGGCATTCCCTCGGGGTGAGCAAGGCAGGGCCATGGGTTACATCGGCGCCACAGTAGCTATCGGTAGTATATTAGGGCCCACATTGGGCGGCTTTATAGTGGACCTATTGGGCTGGAAGTATATTTTTCTGATAAACGTGCCAATAGGCATCATCCAGCTGTTGCTATCTTCCAGGTACATGAGAATCGAGGATAAAAGATCCAGTACCTTAAAGGTAGATTGGGTTGGGGCAATAACCCTGATAACCTTCATAGTCTCTATGATGTCCTTATTAGGCCAACTTGCCATTAGCTTCGCATTTCAGCCTGCCATTCTTGCCTTAGCCCTGATCTTTTTGGTCTCCCTGACAGCTTTCGTGATCAATGAGTCCAGGCATAAGGCCCCACTACTGGACCCCTCTATCTTCCGCTACAGGATGTTTGTGCTTCCTTGTATCAGTATGATACTATTCTTTGTAGCCAACCTGATGATATCAATTCTGGGGCCGTTCTATTTTGAGGGTGTAATGGGTTATACGGCATCACAAGTAGGTTTAATCTACCTTATCGTCCCGGCCATAATGGTTATTGGTTCGCCTGTAACAGGCTGGATCTATGATAAACATCAGTTCAGGTACTTAGCTGCCCTAGGAATGATGATTATGGCAATTTCCATGATGCTCTTGGGTTACCTGGCTGGGAGCTTAGGTCATGATCCCCGGCTGTTGCTACTCACCTTTGTGTCTACAGGCATAGGCGCCGTTTTTTTCCAGGGCCCCAATAATACCGAGATAATGAGGGCCCTGCCCAGGGCAAAGATAAACATCGCCTCCAGCTTCACAGCCACTATTAGAAACCTGGGAATGGCGTTAGGTATATCCTTTTCAGGGATTCTCGTGTCGCTACAGCTCGCCCAGGCGGGATACTATGGGACTCTTGTTGAGGCCGGGCCAGAGCTACTCTCCGCGACCATAGGCCGTGTGATGATGTTGGCGGGGATATTATGCATAATAGGTGCCCTGGTATCCGTATTCAGAGGAATGAATTCCGCCTAATTCTAACTGTTAATGCGAGGAGATTGAGGCTTTCCTCTCCCCAAGACTATTGGAGATCCAAGAGATCAACGTTGTTTTGAGGTCTACTTCAGGGCTTGGGTCACGTAACTCTACGCATGTTACGGCATCCTCGTAGAGCACGGGCTCATTCTCCACGATCAGGATGCTGTAGAGTTTCTCCTCCAGGATGGTCATGAGCAGAAAGACGGTAAAGGCGCGGCGTACTTCCAGTTCCGTGATGTTTCGGTTCAATCGGCTGAGGATGCGGGAGTAGTTGCCGCTGATAAAGAGGATCTTGTAGCGCTGCAATTCCAGGTGGTTGTTGAGGGCGCCGGTAAGCATCTCCACGGGGGCGATCAGGACGTTGAAGGTCTCGGGGAGCAGGGATACGGTGGGGAGGAGTTCGATATCCATGATATGAGAAGGGTGGCTGCGGGGATATGAGGGCAAGGCAAAAGGGCGGAGCGAACCTGAACGGGGGCTATGGTATTCGCTTTAGGAATGTGGTTGATATCATCGATCAATCTTTGGATCATCTGACGACGCCCATTTTTGGTCGTACATTCTGATGCAAGCCCTCTGAAATACAAAGACAGACGATGACGAGAACGCGCTCCAATTATTAGGTTTTATCCATTACTCTTTAACATCTTCCTCGCCTGCTCTCTATATTGCTCTTTTTCGATATCATTTAATGCGGTCCATGGTACATCCTCTATCCGGCCAAGACTTAAATGAAATGCATCTTTGTGCAAATCCCTAGCCACCATTTCGACTGATAGATCGATCCCGTCTATTAATTTCAATTGTGCGGCTTTTAGTTCTCGAAATAAACTTGCTTTCCATTCCTCTTTTTGGTCCAGCGGTATGTACATTATACCATCAATGTCAGAGGGTCGTTCAACTTCAGGAGATAGCAGTGCGCATACTCTCCCTCTCCTAAGACTTCCAAAGAAGTAGCCCATTTCAAAAACAACATTCTGACGGGCGCGTGGAGACAGCTCATTTGGCTTAGATCTCAGTCCACCTAGATCGTCGGGTGTGAGCAGAACAACTGCATACTTGACGCTTGATGAATGATCTTCAAATTTCTCGATTATGGTGCGGCTTTTGTTGGGTTCTTCATGCAGAATAATAGGATGGACACCTAGTTCTCTGAGAAAATTAACCACATTCTCCTTAAGATTGGTGTCTCTCCCGTGGACGACAAAAACATTATCTTCTTGCGAGGACATATGATTACCTGTTACTATTTCCTTACTCGTCTCTTTTGAGTTTTCATCATCCAATTCTATTATTACCGAATCAATTTCTTCAAGTAATATTTCTCGTTGAACCGCCGAATATTTGGTGGCATTGCCAATAGTCTCATAATGACCATTTTCGGTTCCGAACAGATCTCTTACGATCTCCATCGCATCCTTTTGGCAGCTTTCCATCAATGACACTGTTGACGATTCGTCTTCTAGAAGTTGCTTAATCTGCTTTAGTCCTCTAAGTGCTGCTTTTTTCTCCATTAAAATCACGGGTTAATAGATTATTGATTATGAAAATCTTTCGCTACCTCAGTCTGCAAATGGCCAGCTCGATAAAGGGCGAGAACTCCTGCACCGCTGCATCCAGCTCGCTCCCGGCCACTCGCACGCCTGCGTGGCCCTGGCGCTCGGTTACCAGCGAGCGGGCGACCTGCTGCGGGCCAAGGAGTACACCATGCAGGCTCTTGCCGCCGATCCCGGCAATCCCGTGGCCCTCAAGAACCTGGGCGCCATCCTCGGCAAGGAGGGGGACAGCCTAAAGGCGCTCTACTATCGGCGCCAGTCCTTTGAGATCGATCCATTCTGCATCTTTGCGAGAAGGTCTGCTCCTCCAATCCCAGCCCGCCCGGATCTCTACCGTGCTCCGCCCGCGCTCGGCTTCCACAACCGGATGCACTTGCCGGTGGGGTGTATTTGGTGAAGGCTAATGTCTTAATGCAGAGATAATGCTATATACTTATTTCACCTTTTATTAAGACAAATGCATATCAGCGAGAACGAAGTCCACGCCCTGATCCTCATCACCCGCTCCCAGGAGCCAGTGCATCCCAGCGGCCTCCAGAAGGAGATGGGCCTCTTGAAAGGCTCCATCTCACGCATCATTACCAGCCTGCAAGATATTGGCCTGGTGGAGCGGGCGGGAGGCGAGATCCTGCTGGCCGGAACGCCTCCAGCTGAGGCCTTCAAGCGCCTCTACTACTCTCACCGTGCCTCTCCCTTATCGGAGATCCTGTCCGGCCGGAGAGTGGAGCTCCTCTCCCGGCTGGACAGCCAGCCTAAGAGCCTGGAAACTCTGGCCGAGGAGACGGGCATCTCCAGCGACACCGTCTACTACTATCTGCAGGGCCTTCGTCCCCTGGGAATTGTCAGCCGCTCCATGCAGGGCAAAGCCTACCTCTACTCCTTCAACTACGTCATCTGGCCGGAGCTGAAGGATTTCGTAACCGCTCTGCAGGAATTCCAGGTGGTGCGCCTCGTCCCCAGGGATGCGCTGCTCATCAAGAGCTATGAAGATAGCGTACTCTTCAAGAGCCTGAAGCAGCAGGACGCCACGCTTACATCCTTCAGCGCCTACAACGAGTACGGGATCAAGCTGGGCCTGCGGGACAACTACTATACCCTGCCCAAAAGGGAGCTATCCATCCAAGAGGTCTTCATCCACTCCCTCGACTCCGCGGAAGACTACCGCCAGAGGCTCTTTTGCATATTGTTTTACCTGAAGAACAGAGATGAATTGAAAGATGCCCGGCATCCCATGATTAAGAGCATCCGGGAGGTCCTGAGGGGAGAGCATATCAAGGGCTATCCCACTAAAGACGATATTGAAGAGCAGGCGGAACTTTATGGAATCACAAATATCGAGCCGTGAAGAGGTCGAGGAGATACTGAAGGGTCTGGGCGAGCAATTGAAAGAGCCCGTTGCATTTCTGGTCATAGGCGGGGCGGCCATGCTGGAATACGGCCTGAAGGACGCAACCAAGGATATCGACTTGGTTTGCAGGGATGCTACAGGCAAGGCCAGGCTGCTTGAAGCGGCCAAAAGCCTGGGCTTCGAGGTGTTTGGGCCGGAGAAGAGGCATGCTCGCCTGGGCCTGGACCGGGTGGCCATCAAAGGTGAACACACCCTGGACATCTTTGCCGGCCGGATCTCCTACGACTTCGGGCTTTCCGAGGGCATGTGGCAAAGGGGCAAGAAGACCCGTCTCCTCGGTAAGGCGGAGATGAGGTATGCGGCAGTGGAGGACATTTTCAGTCTCAAGCTGATCGCCAACCGGCCAAGGGATCTCGAGGATTGCGTCTCTCTGGCGTCAACGAAAATGGATTTTGAAGCGATCTACTCTGAGATTCTGGCTCAATATTTCAAGGCCGGAACTGTCGAGGAAAAGATCTGGATCACCTACCTGGAAGAGGGCATCGGGAAGCTGGAGGAGGACTACCAGCTACAAGTGACCATTGCGGACAGGATCTCGGAGCTGGCGAATGAGTACAGAGAGAGGCTTTATCAGAAATTGAGCCCATCTCGACCTGGTTGAATGGAGCTTCGGGTACCCTTCATTATCCGTACTGCCCATTGGCCCAGCTCGGTCTTCCAGTAGGCGTTATACCAGGATCGCTGTCCTTCTTCTCTCTGCCTGCGCTCCAGAGCCACTAGGCCCATCTGGTTCTATCAAAGCTCCAGTGTGAGTGCAAGCCTCATCTCAGTGCCTTCATTGGGAATCGTTGTCCAATAGCAGCCTTTCTTTATCGTCTCCCCGTGAGATTGGTCTAAGAACTCATAAGTTCCGTAACCTGTTCTCTCAATGCTCATCCTATTAAATAGTTTCAAAAGTTCGGGATAATCCAGATACATGGAAGAGCTTTTATTGAGCAATACCTGGGTAGGATCTGTATCGTACAGGATCGTACCATCATCCGCCTTGCTCACCCATATCTTGGAGTTTCCCGAGGAAGGCTGGAACGGAGCCAGGACCCTTCCGAAAAACTGGCTGTTATTAAACATCAGGCTTACTGTTCCCACAAATGTTCCATTCTTGTCGAAGATGGGCATCTCTGAATCGATTGCATACAATCCTTCGACTGCCTTTATGAGATGGAAACCCGAATACAGCCTGGTATTGATTGTGTCATTCACATGCTTCTGTCGTTTCAAGTTTGTTCCCTTCACACTTTCAAACGACATGGGCTCGACCTCACTCACGGTGCCGTTGGCGTCAATCGTGATGCAATCGATTACAGCAGTATCCGCCATCGTGAGGTTTGACAGAACTCCCCGGGCAGCAGGCCCATCGATGCCTGTTTCTGATAGGACGAGGCTGGTATCGGCAAGATCAGTTTCGATTTTGGAGAGATTGGAGTTCACAGCATCAGAGGCAGAGAGCAGCCTCCATAAAGGCTCTCCGCTTGTCGTCTGCGGCCCAAAGTTAGCCCCCTCCGATGCATATGCTGTGCAGGTCGTCCCCAATATGATCATGAGGATTAATAAGAATCCCATTTGTTTCATAGATATTTGTCAGTCCATGCATCGATTATAAATTTTTTCATAAGGCATATGGCGCTCCGGTCCTTCGCTTATCCGGATGTCCGCCCGGCTCCACTCCCCGCCAGCAGAATTCGGAATCAAGCTGGGCCTGCGAGACAACTAGAGCATCCGGGCGGCCCCGAGGGGAGAGAATATCAAGGGCTATCCCACGAGAGAAGATATTGTAGAGCAGGCGGAGCTTATGGAATCAATGATATCGAGCTGAAGAGGTCGAGGAGATACTGAATGGCCTGGGGGAACGCCGTCCTCGCCTCGGCTTCCTGCTCCCTTCCCTTGAGCTGCATTACGACATATTATCTTGAATCAGGATCACATTTATATATGCATTTGATCTAATTCAAAGAGAATGTCCTTTAGCCAGAACGACGTCCGGGCGCTTGTCCTCATCATCGGATCCAAAGAGCCGGTGAACCCCTCCACCCTCCAGGCGGAGCTGGGGCTCCGGAGAGAGACCGTCTCCCGGCTCATAACTCACCTGGTGGAAATGGGGCTGGCAGAACGGAGTGGGCGCGAAGTCGTCCTGGCCGGCACGCCTCCGGCAGAGGCCTTCAAGAAGCTCTACTTCAGTCACCGGGCTTCACCTCTGCATAAGATCCTCTCCCTGCGGCGAGTGGAGCTGCTCGCCAGACTGGACCGGACCCCCAGGAGCCTGGAAGAACTGGCCGTGGAGACCGGCATCCCCAGTGATACCCTGTACGGCTATCTGAAGGGCTTCCTCTGGGTGGGCATCGTCAGCCGCTCCAAGCAAGGCAAAGCCTATCATTTCTCCTTCAACTACATCATCTGGCCGGAGCTGAAGGATTTCGTGACTTCGCTCCTGGAATACCAGGTTCTGCGCCTCGTGCCCCGTGAAGCCCTGCTCATCAAGAGCTACGGGACCAGCGTGCTCTTCAAGAGCCTGAGGCCGCAGGACGCCACCTTCACCTCCTTTTCCGCCTACGAGGATTACGGGATCGAGCTGGGGCTGAGGGATTACTACTACACACTTCCCAAGAGAGAGATGTCCATCCAGGAGGTCTTCATACACTCCCTGGACTCGGCATGGGAGTTCTCCCAGAAGCTTTTTTGCGTGTTGTTCTATCTGAAGAACAGGGATAAATTGGAGGCAATCGATCATCCCATGATGAAAGATCTGAAAGCCGTGCTGCAGGGCGAGAGGATCAAAGGCTATCCAACCCTGGACGATATCGAGGACAGGACGGATCTCTATGATATCAAACTCTGACAAGATCTCCCGGAAAGAGGAGATTAACGAGCTGTTCGAGCAGCTCGGCCAGGTTCTGGAACAGAGGGTAGAGGCCCTGCTCATAGGCGGTGCCGTGATGCTGGAGCTGGGGCTCAAGGACGCCACCAAGGATATCGATGTGGTCTGCAGGAACGAGGAGGACAAAGATAGGCTGCTTGCAGCCGCCAAGGCCCTGGGCTTTGAGATCGTCGGCCCGGAAAAGAGGCATGAGCGGCTCGGAGTTTCGCGGCTGGCTGTGAAGGGCGGGCGCAATCTGGACATCTTTGCCGGGCGGATCTCCTACGACTTTGACCTCTCCGAGGCTATGTGGCAGAGGGCTAAAAGAGTCAGGTCCTTCGGCAGCCTGGTGGTCAGAGATGCCTCCATGGAGGACATCTTCATCATGAAGCTGATCGCCAACCGGCCGGGAGACGCTCCGGACTGCTCCAATCTGGTCATTGCAGGCCTGGACTTTGATGCGGTCTACCGGGAGATAGAGGCGCAGTACCGCAAGGCTGGCGAGGCGAAAGAGAAGATCTGGATCAACTACATTGAGGAAGGCATAGCTCGGCTGCAGGATAACGATTTGACCATTCCCATAGGCGACAAAATATCCCTTTTGGCGTTTGAGTATCACGAAAAAGGTAAAATGCGAGGGCGATTTTAGGGGATGGCACTGAAAGACATGGCGGAGCTGCAAGACCCATGACTGAGCAAAATCGCAAGTATGTAACCAAGGAAATCGGCAAGCTTCTGTCCGAGATCTGGCGAATCAAGGGTCTGGCGGAGCAGGAATACGGTCCAATTCATCCGATCACAAAGAAGCTCGCCGGCATGCATATGGATGCTCAAGAATTGCTGCAGGAAAAGTCAGGAGCTCGTAATCGATAGATCCGCGAAGTTGGCGATCGTGGCAACATCACATCCGTCTGCGGCAAGATCTGGCAGAATCTTCTATCGCTCATCAGCCCATTCCACGCTGCCGGGCATCTCCCACAGGGCGCATCTGCTGCCGTCTGCTCGCCTGCAGAACGTCGATCTGAAGCAATGACTTCCGCCGGAGCCCAGACTTCAACCGCAAACTACAAATATCTATAACGATTATATGAGTAGTTTGCCGCTTCATGCAAAGGGTGGCGGGTGTGTCGTGGGCAAAACCGATTCCGATAATGCTCTGTTTGGCAAGGATGATTCAATCGCTGTCCCTCCGTGGGGCAGCTTGCGGTCGCTTATGTATCAGATCGCTTTCCTTGTTCCAGGAGATGCTAGGCCGTCGTGGCACTGCATTCGGGCTTGGGCGCCTGTGAGGTTTGAATTTCGGCAGCAAAAAAAGTTGCGCACTGTAACTGGTGCAGTAATCTGTCGAAAGGATCTCGCGCTAATACACGACCGGGACATGTTGCGGCACAAAGCCAGAGGCGAGAGGCGAGCATGAGGCCCAGTGAGTTCGGGTTCCCGTAAAAGGACGCTGTGTCGAATTCCAGTGCAAATGCCGCCTTGAGCAGGCTTAATTTTAGTCGAGCTTCGGGCAGGGTCAGGCGGTCGCTCAGGTGACTGGCTCCTCCTAAAAGGGCGCTGTGGATTTCGGCGCTGGCCTGCCTGGGAATCGATTATGCTGTTCTTTTTGTTTCTTCCCTTCGATGGCGGTCCATGCTCGCGATCTGTCCGGATCGGAATCCTTAAATATAGCAATTGACGTATAGTACATCGGCGAAAGTCGATGGCATATTTTCTCCCTCCTACACTCCTGATGACTTTTGCCTCCCTCCTTCTTATTTCTTCAATTCAGCTATTTTGCTGCTCGACATAACTATTAAAAATAAATTAATATATAATTATTTATGATACTGTTTGGTGGAAGGATAAGCTTTATATGACAATATTGGCAATTTACCAATATTATGAGAAAATATTGAGGAGAATACAAGATAAATATGGGCAACAGCTTGGACCTCGACGAAATGGATCGCACCATCCTTCGCAGCCTGCGGCAGAACGCGCGCATGAGCCTGCAAGAGATGTCGCGAATATCCGGCATCTCCGACGCAACGCTTCAATTCAGGCTGAAGCGCATGAAGGCCAATGGGGTCATTGAGCAATTTACCATTACCGCCAATCCGGCGGCGACAGGCTACACAGTGACCGCCATCATGCTCGTGCAGACGGACGCAGAGAGGCACGATAACGCAGTCATGTCTCTGGCAAAGATCCCTGAGATAACGGAGGTCTATGGGGTGCTGGGCGAGTACGATCTCTTCCTCAAGGTCTGGTCTAGAAGCCTGGAAGAGCTAAACACCATCATCAACGATCGCATTCGGTCAATAGACGGCATCGAGGATCTCCTCGAGATCGTAGTCGTGGAGCGAGTAAAGGAAGAAACCCCACCTGTTTAGAGGTTATAGATGCGCACATTCAAGAGCATCACTGAGAAGATCACAGCGTCGGGCCCGTTATGGGTCAAAGATAATGCCGCAAACGGCACTAATAGAGTTAGCTTTTTCAGCCAGTTGCAGGGCAAGAAGATCGTTGACAGGGAAGGCAATTCAGTGGGCAAGCTCACAGACCTTTCCTTGCGGCCCGGCGAGACGCTGCTGGAGATCTCTCGCATAGTCTATACCTCCAACATCCTGGGTGAGAAAGTCATCTTGCCCATGTCCAGCGTCAGCTCCATCAATGGCGACATCCGGCTGGATGTGGCCAGGGATGAGATACCGCCGGGAAAGCTCTCCGACCAGGATCTCTTGATAACTGAAACAATTCTAGACCGGCAGATCGTGGACATAGATGGTCTGAAAGTCGTGCGGGTTAATGACGTTCTTCTGGGACAGGTAAAGAGGTCTTTAAGCCTCGTGGCCGTGGACGTCGGCTTCAAGGGGATACTGAGAAGGCTTGGTTTCTCCGGACTCTCCAAACGTCTGCTGGATAGGCTGCCCAATCACATCATACCCTGGTCGTACATCGACCCGCTCGATCCCAATCTCAGAAGCCTTCATCTCAAGATCTCAAGAAAGACCATCAAGGATCTGCATCCTGCCGATATTGCCGATATCCTCGAAGACCTGAACAATAAAGATCGTCTGCTCATCCTCGACTCTCTGGGCGACGAGACTGCAGCCGAGACGATGGAAGAGATTGAGCCTGAGGTGCAGGCCACCATGGTAAAGCAGATGGAAAACGATGACGTGGCCGATATCCTGGAGAATATGAACCCGGATGATGCCGCAGACTTGCTGGGAATGATGCCCGAAAAGAAAGCCTCGGAGGTACTCGATCTCATGGATGAGGAGGAGGCCGAGGAGGTCATGGAGCTGATGCGGTACAGCGATCGTTCTGCGGGAAGCCTCATGACCACGGAATACATATCCGTTCCTTCCGGGTGCAGCGTATCGAACATCTTTTCCCTGCTGCGAAGGTCCGGGCAGGAGGTGGACATGATCTACTACATCTATGTCCAAAACGACCAGGGTCTGCTCCTGGGAGTTATGTCTCTGCGGGACCTACTTCTGGCCGATCCCGCCCAGACGGCATGCGACGTCATGAAGAAGGAGGTCTTGAGCGTCCTTCCTACCGCGACCATAGAAGAGGTCACAAACCTTCTGTCCAAGTATGACTTCCTCTGCGTGCCGGTGGTAGATCGAGACGGCAAGGTCCTGGGGATCGTGACCTTCGACGATGCTCTGGACGACATAATTCCGGAGGATCTTCGCAAGCGCATGCCCTGGAATTATCATAAGCTGCGCCGGGTTAGAGGGATGGCCTGATGGATTTCCATCCCCTGCCGAGACTTAATTTGAGGGGCCGAATTCCCAGGATCACACTGGCGGAACTGGCGATATTCCTGGGAGTTCTTGGGCCCGGGATAATCACCGCCAACGTGGATAACGATGCAGGCGGCATTACAACCTACAGCATCGCCGGGGCTCATTTCGGATACTCTCTTTTATGGACCCTCATACCCATCACCATAGCCCTCTTTGTGGTCCAGGAGATGTGCGCGCGCATGGGTGTGGTCACGGGCAAGGGTCTGGCGGATCTCATCCGGGAGTACTTCGGGGTCAAGCCCACAGTGGTACTGCTCCTGGGAATCATCATCGCCAATCTCTGTACAACGGCGGCGGAGTTTGCCGGAGTGGCCGCAAGCATGGAGATCTTCGGCGTGAGCAAATACATCTCGGTTCCCGTAGCCGCTGCCTTGGTCTGGTTGATCGTCGTCAAAGGCAACCGCCGCTCCCTGGAGAAGATATTTCTTCTCGCCAGTTCCGTTTATATTACCTATATCATCTCAGGAGTAATGCTGCACCCTGACTGGAAGGTTCTTTTCACTCAGACGGTAACTCCCAGTGTGAGCCTTGAATCCGGATATCTTTATATGGTGATCGGAGTTGTGGGAACGACTATCACTCCCTGGATGCAGTTCTATCTGCAGTCCACCATTGTAGAGAAGGGCGTGAAGATATCTGAATATAAATATACCAAATGGGATGTCTATGTCGGATGCATGATCACGGATGTGGTCTCATATTTTATAATATTCGCCTGTGCCGCCACCATCTTTGCCCACGGCATAAGGATTGAGACTGCGAAGGACGCGGCTCTTGCGCTCTTTCCCCTGGCGGGCAGCTACTCGGCCTGGCTCTTCGCCTTCGGCCTTCTCAATGCCTCCCTCTTTGCCGCCTCTATACTGCCCTTATCAACCGCATATTTCCTTTGCGAGGGAATGGGATGGGATTCCGGCTTGAATAAGAGGTTCTGGGATGCACCACAGTTCTACCTCCTGTACACTCTGCTAATATTCGTTGCAGCTATCTTCATACTGATACCGGATGCGCCACTGCTTACGATAATGGTACTCTCTCAGGTGATAAACGGATCTCTGCTGCCAGTGGTGCTGCTATTTATGCTCATTCTCATCAATAACAAGAAGCTGATGGGAAAGTATACCAACAGCAAATTCTTTAACGTCATCGCCTGGTCTACCACTATCATCATGAGCATCCTCACGGTGTTGCTGGTGATAACGGCCCTGTTTCCGGGACTAGGAAAATGACGGCATAGACTTGAATAGACATCCATAAATTCGAAAATAGGGAGGCAAAGTTTGCAGCGATCCGGCAAAGAGGCCAGCGCATCCGATCATCCTGGCACAGATGGCACAGATAATACTGCCGCTGATCAGAACGCATCTGATAATCCTGGGAAAGATCATCCTGCATCTGATTGTCATATTTCCGACCATCCTAGTACTGATCATCATCTTGCATCTGACCATCCAGGCACTATCTTGCAGGCCCCAGGCCTCCCTCCGGGAACTCGAATGCCGTCTTTGAAGCCCAGGATTACAGTCATTGACTATGATGAGGGCCATTTTCAAGAGACCGAGGTGAAATCGGTCGAAGAATGCTTCTTATTTAAAGGCAGGCCCTATGTAACCTGGATAAACATCGACTGTCTCGGGCAGATGGATATTCTAGAAAAGCTTGGAGCATGTTATGGATTTCATCCTCTGGTACTGGAAGACATACTGACCGATCAGCGTCCCAAGATCGAGGACTATGATGACTATATTTTCATAGTGCTCAAGATGCTTTACTACGATGAAGAAGGAGATGTGGTTCCTGGGGAGGCCTCGCTTGACATGGACCAGGTCAGTATAATTCTCGGCAAGAATTTCATAATATCCTTCAAGGAGAAGGAGGTTGATGTATTCAATCCCCTCCGGGAAAGGCTCCGGACTGCTAAAGGCAAGATCAGAAAGCAGGGTGCCGACTATCTCGCTTACTCCATGATGGACGCAATAGTGGACCACTATTTCGTGATCATGGAGAGGCTGGGTGACAGGTTCGAGGAGCTGGAGGATGCTGTGGTGACAAATCCCGAGCCTGGAATTCTTCCCACCATCTATAATTTGAAAAGAGATATGCTGTTCCTGCGAAAATCGGTCTGGCCGCTGCGTGAAGCTATAAGCCGGCTGCAAAGAACCGACTCACCTCTGGTCACAGAGACCACAAAGATCTACCTGAGAGATGTCTACGACCATACCATCCAGGTGATCGAGAACATTGAGACCTTCCGGGATATGTCTTCCTCATTGCTGGAGACCTATCTCTCCAGCCTGAGCAACAAGCTCAACGAGGTTATCAAGCTTCTGACCATCATCTCCACCATATTCATTCCCCTCACATTTCTCGCGGGGCTATACGGAATGAACTTCAAGTATATGCCGGAGCTGGAGTCTGCGTGGGGCTACCCTGCGATCCTGGCGCTGATGCTGCTAGTGATGGTCGTCATGTTGGCATATTTTCGGCGGAAGAGATGGATATAAGCCGATTGATCGTGACAATTTTTCTAATTTTGTCTTATGATCCGTCTTTCTTTTCATTTTTTTGTTGTGCCTTTCCAACGCCAACAACCTCCAGGATCTTTTCGTAGCGCTGCACAATCCTCTCCACGATGTCCATATCATACGGCTGGTGGACCGGCACCTGGATCTCCGCCTCCATTTGCGCCGAATCCGGTGCGGCGGTGAGGCCGTCTTCCTTCACAGCCAGTCGAAGGTCGCGGGCGATCTCCTCGATCATGGGAGTCAGCGGCTTGATTGCCCTGGCCGTCTTTGCCCTTTTCCGGAACTTCTTCAGCAAGGAGTCCACCTCTGCCGCCAGGGGCTCGACATCCCCGCATCCGGCAGCCTGGACGATCATCTCTGCACTCTCTTTAAGTTGAGAAAGAGTGCGAACGCCAGCCTCCAGCATCTCTCCCGAATAGTTTTCCTTAACCCGGCCGGCATAGCCTGGAGCGAGCACCAGTAGATCGATCTCTTTCAGCCGGCCCTGGTCTTCTGCCTCGGGTTTGTAAGGATTTACTACTATGAAGTCCAGGCCTAAACGTAAGGCAAGGCTCTCAAACATTGGCGAGACGCCCACCAGCTTCTTTTCCCGGAGGAGGGCTCGCCTGACTGCCTCCGGATTGCAGGAGGTGATGCCGAAGTAATCGGCAAAGCCGCGGGTGGTGGTGAGGAGCTTGGTACGGCTCTGCCGGACGGCATTTATGAGGCCCCTGCTCTCCAGTTCTTTCACGTGGTCGTAGCTCTTGTTGCCCCTGATCTCGACCAGATCGCTCTGCTTGATAGGCTGCTTGTAGGCGATGATGGCCAGAGTCCTGATGAGTGGAGCTTCAATCTCTTTGGGGGCGAAGGATAGAACCCGGCCGGCCAGACCGAAGCGAACCTGCATGGAATAACCCTCGCCGATGCTCTTGATTTCAATGCCGGATCCACGATTGGCATACTCGCTGGCCAGGTCATCTGCGGCGGCGCGCGCCCGTTCCTCAGTGAGGTCGGAGAGATCGGCCAGTTCTTTGGGGGTGAGCGTCCTGCCCGCAGCGAAAAGGGCGGCTTCGATAATGGCTTTGGCGTTGGAATCCATAGTCAAGATAACCCTGGCAGTTTATCATCCATAGAAGGGATTTAAGCTTGCGCCAGGGATGCCTTTGGGACAACCAAAGCTCGCGTCGCTTGCCTCAGCGTTGCCTCGCATAAATGCCTAAAGTTTGTTCGCTTACCCTCATCCATCAGAACCGACCTGCATCTCAACCGCAAACTACAAATATCTATAACGATTATATAGTTAATTTGTCGCGCCAATGAAACGGGTTGGTGGGCGTGCCGTGGGCTTAACGTATCCGATAATGCTCTGTTTGGCAAGGAAATCTTAGTGGCTTGCCCCTACCGAGGGGCAGCATGCGGTCGCTCCTAGGGCGAAAATCGTATCCCTTGTTCCAGGAGATGTATGCCTTCGCGGCAATGCATTCGGCTACGAGCCTGTGAGGCTAAAAAATCTCGGCTGCGGAAAGTTGCATGTCTTAATTGACGTAGCAAACGGCTGAGGTCCTCTCGCGCTAATACACGGTCGGGATGCAGGCGCGGCAGCTAACCATTGGCTGAAGGCGGGCTTAAGGCCCCATGATAACGGGTTCCCGTAAAAAGGACGCTGTGTTCTATTCCAGCGCTGTGCCGCCTTCGAGCCCAGATCGATTGTCGAGCTTCGGGCAGGGCCAGGCTGTCGCTCAGGTGACTGGCTCCTCCTACACGGGCGCTGTGAATTTCGGCGCTGGCCTGCCCGGGGATTTCGATTTTGCTGTTTTCTGTTTATTCCTTCAAATAAGGATTTTTGTTTCGATTTCCAACGTCGAAAGCCTTAAATATCGGCAATAGACTTATAGTACATAGGCAAAAGTCGATAGCCTATTTTCCCTCCCGCATGCTGATGACTTTTGCCTCCCTCCTTGTTCATTATCCCGTTCAAAGCAGGGTATAGAAATCGCAAATTTCTTGTACTATGCAAGGTCTATTATCATAGGATGACGGATTATTGGCGGATCTATCCTAAGAAAATAGACAAACAATAATTTGGGTAAAATGAATCTCAAGAGAACGTCTGTCCAATATCATATCGAATATCCATCTGCATCGGAGTTTTGAAAGTTGTTCCGGAGCGGAAAATTGCAGATCGATGCAGAATTCATCAAGAAATAAATTATGGTGTGATTGATCAATGGCCGAAGAAAGCAAATTCATCCTCTGGTTTGACCAGATCCGAATAGAAGATATACCCCTGGTAGGCGGCAAGAATGCGTCTCTGGGTGAGATGTATCAGGAGCTTACAGCAGGCGGAGTAAAGATACCCAACGGTTTTGCCACCACCTCAGAAGCCTACTGGCACCTATTGGCGTCTGCAGGAATTTTGGAGCCGCTCAGAGATACTCTGGCAGGGCTCGATAAGAAGAGCCCGGTAAAAGAACTGGCCGAGAAGGGCAAGAAGGCTCGAGAGCTGATACTCGAAGCCCGTATTCCGGAAGACCTCTGGAGCCAGATAGAGGCCGCTTATGACAGATTGAGCGAGCAGTATGGAAAAGATACAGACGTGGCCGTACGCAGCAGTGCCACTGCAGAGGACCTGCCCACGGCCTCCTTCGCAGGGCAGCAGGAGACCTTTCTCAATGTGCGTGGACGCGAGGAGCTTATGGGTGCCTGCATCAAGTGCTACGCATCTCTATTTACCGACCGGGCCATCTCCTACCGCATAGACAACGGATTCGACCACTTCAAGGTCGCTCTCTCCATCGGCATCATGAAGATGGTGAGGTCGGACCTGGCCTCCAGCGGCGTCATCTTCACCCTGGACACCGAATCCGGCTTCAGGGATGTAGTCTTCATCACAGGGGCCTATGGTCTGGGTGAGAACATTGTGCAGGGTGCTGTGAACCCCGATGAGTTTTATGTCTTCAAGACCACACTTAAAAAAGGTTTCAAGCCTCTCGTCAGGAAGACCCTGGGTGACAAAAAGATCAAGATGATCTACGGCACGGGTGAGGAGAAGGCTCTGACCTACAATGTTGATGTGCCCGAAAAGGAATCCAGGACGTTCTGCATATCCGACGAGGAAGTCCTGACGCTGGCCAAATATGCAATAGTAATTGAGGATTACTACTCCAAGAAGGCCGGAAAGGAACGGCCCATGGATATAGAGTGGGCCAAAGACGGCAAGACGGGAGAGCTCTTCATAGTTCAGGCCAGGCCGGAGACTGTGCAGTCCCAGAGGTCCATGGACGTTCTGGAGACCTATCGCCTGGAGAAGAAGGGGCCGATAATTGTCACCGGCCGGAGTATTGGGGAGAAGATCGCCAGCGGTAAGGCGAGAATCTTGCACGACCCGACTGAACTTTCCTCCTTCCAGGCAGGAGAGGTGCTGATCTCCAATACTACAACCCCTGACTGGGAGCCGGTCATGAAGAAGGCGGCTGCCGTCGTGACCAACCTGGGGGGGAGAACCAGCCATGCCGCCATAGTCAGCCGGGAGTTCGGGATTCCTGCCGTGGTGGGTGCAACCGGAGCCATGGAGAAGATCAAGACCGGCCAGGAGGTAACAGTCAGCTGCGCAGAGGGCGATGCGGGCGTGGTCTACGAAGGAATACTGCCTTTTAGTGTCGAGAAGATGGGCCTGAAGAACCTGTCCCGGCCCAAGACTGAGATCATGATAAACCTGGGCAACCCGGAGGAGGCTTTCTCCACATCCATGATCCCCAATGACGGTGTGGGCCTGGCCCGTCTGGAGTTCATAATAACCAGCTACATTAAGATTCATCCCATGGCCCTGATCCATCCTGAGATGGTCACGGACGAGAAGGCAAGAAAGCAGATTGAAGACCTGACCTACGGCTTTGGTGACTATAAAGAGTACTTCGTAGAGAAGCTCGCCATGGGAGTCGGGACAATAGCTGCCGCCTTTTACCCTCGACCGGTTGTAGTTCGGCTGAGCGATTTCAAGTCCAACGAATACGCCAACCTCATCGGCGGGAAATTCTTCGAGCTGGAGGAGAATAATCCCATGCTGGGGTTCCGGGGAGCATCTCGATACTACAGTGATCGGTATAGAGAGGGCTTTGCCCTGGAGTGTGCCGCCCTCAAGAGAGTCAGGGAGGTCATGGGTCTCAATAATGTAATAGTGATGATACCCTTCTGCCGCCGGGTGGACGAAGCTCGAAGGGTACTGGCCGAGATGGAGAAAAACGGCCTGAAGCGAGGAGAAGGCGGACTGCAAGTCTATCTCATGTGCGAGGTGCCGAGCAATGTGATTTTGGTGGACGAATTCTGCCAGCTCGTGGACGGCATGTCAATAGGCTCCAATGATCTGACTCAGCTTACTCTTGGAATTGACCGGGACTCGGAGATCCTGGCCAAGGATTTCGATGAAAGAGATCCTGCTGTCAAAATAATGGTCGCGCTCGCCATCCTGGGAAACAGGAGGAATAAAAAGCATAGCGGCCTATGCGGCCAGGCGCCAAGCGACTATCCGGAATTTGCCCAATTCCTGGTGGAAGAAGGAATAGATTCCATATCCATCAATCCGGACACGGTGATGAAGATCACTTTGAAGGTGCTGGAGACGGAGAAGACGATTGGCAGATGACCAAATCGTCTTCCGCTTTTTTTTGAGGTGCGGGCAGGACGTTCATAATTATCCTGTTCTTGATCGTCCAATTCCCTTATCGCCTATTTCTTCGTCGCCTTTTGCGCCTGCTCCATCATCATCTGAGCAGCTTTATAATAGGCATCTCTGGGCATCAGCTCTCGGCTTACCTCCTTTTGGAGTTCCTCGGAGATCTTGCCCTCTTTCGCGAGCTGGCGGCCGGCTTCTTTTGCCGCCCGGAAGACGCCTTCCACTAACCTCGTCTCCCCTGCCTTTATCATCTCTTTCATGCCATCTGCCATGGGGCGGAGCAGTGCTCCAGCAAAATCGCTGCTTCCCTCCGGCCTGCTGTAAAGAGCATTCATTTGAAGCAGGAGCGGATCGAACATGGATAGCTCCCAGGCGCCGCATGTGGAGACGAGAACGATCTTTTGCCTCTTGGGCCCCATCTCTCCTTGCATATGCAGCGGCAACTGCCTATCCATCAGGTTCTTGAGTGGGCCCGTCACGCCTGAATAATAGACAGGACTTGCCCAGACGATGACATCCGCCTCTTTGAACTTGGGAAGAAGCATCTGCATATCATCCTTCTGGCCGCAGGTTCCCGGATTTACAAACCAGCAGCTCATATCTCCGTTGCAGGGCCCTATCTTCAACTTTCTCGTGTAAAAGAGATCCACATCAGCCCTTGCTTCCTTCATGCCTTCCAGAAAGGGGTTCAGGATCATGGCCGTATTTCCCTCACCCATATGAGGGCTACCGTTTATGGCGAGAACTTTCATGGGTTGTATTCTCGGGCTTTATCGATAAATACTGATCGCATACTGATTGTATGATGGAGGTCGCGCCGGGAGACGGTCTGGGCTAACGGATCTCACATCCAGATCTTCTTATTGCTGCCCAGCAGGCGGCAGATTTCATGCACCGTAAAGATCCTGATGGATGCCGACTCTCTGCAGGACATATCCCAGTTGAGCATGCCGCAGGCCAGAAATCCGGCGATATTGTCGAACCCAGGTGTACATGAATGCGTTTGGCTTTTCATGATCGCAGAACCAGACACCGTTGATGCTCAGGGCGAGGTGTGCGTGTCCCATGAGTTCGATTTGGCAGGAACTGAGCATTCTACAATTCTCCAGCCAGCTTCAGCACGGCATCTCGCGTCTGTTGAGCTAGGCGGAAGCCCAGCTCCTGGAGCCTATCAAGAGACGGCCTCACTGTAGCAAGGTGGCCCGAGCGTTTTGCATCCAGAAGCAATCCCAGCGTGCCCTTAACAGGTATTCCATTGGAGATGGCCAGACGGCGTGCCAGAGCATCATCCAGAAGGGCGATGCTTCCAGGCATTTCAAGGGCCAGCATCAGCACCTGGGACTCGCCAGGACCAAGATCTGTTATCAAGGAAGCGGCCTTGGCGCTGATAGGTGCTTGTACCCGAACCCATTTGAGACTCCTTGGTTGTGGCAGGTCCAATCCTTTTGCAGTTCCAGCATCTAATTCGGCCAAAACGGCTGGCGGAACGATAACAGAGCCGACAAGATTGGGAATAATGCTCAATTGACCTATCTGATGCAGATACTGCAAAGGTGATGTATTGCAGATGACTTCAGGCAAGATGCGCCTCCGCCTTGAGGTCCTCCTCTGTCAGGCGAAAAGTATCAACACCATAGTTAGCCAGCTTGGTAAGGAAAAGCGTTCTCGGCATCCCTGCCAGCCTAGCTGCCGCTCCAGATGACAATCTGCCCAATTCAAAGAGCTTCACTGCCGCAGCTAACCTCAGCTCCTTTCCCAATTCGTCAGGGGACATCTTGAGGGCAAGCAGAGCATCATCCGGCACTTGCAAGACAATCTCACTCATATGCTATAATGTCAGGGGGAGAGTTATGTATAACTTTGCATTGGTTTATTCGTCTTCGAGAGAAGCGATGTGCAGAGATCAGATCCCTGCACAATTTAATAGCCTTGATAGCTAGCACCTCTAAAGCCTCAAGATTTGCTTTCCTCAATCGGCATGACTGGGGGGTAGTTGATGCCTCGCCTGTTGAGTCCTGGATGGAGGCGAGAGTCTAGAAGAAGCCGATCCTGCCCATGCGCTCTCCAAAGAGGCTATCGCCAAGATGGATCCGGCGGCCAAGCCGTTGTCAAGCAGCTCATGGAGGAGAACACCCCACCAAGGCCGAGGCGAAAGTTGCCAGGCAGATTGCCAAAGAGCTGAAGGATCAGCAGGTCCTGAAAGGAGTTCGTGGCCAAAGCCGAAGAGCTGCTTACCCTTCCGATTCATTCTCCCGGATTATTCCAGACGATAAGTTTTATTGTCCGGGAGTTTGATTAAAATGCATTATTGCCAAGAAAGATTCAACGCACATCTAATTGCTTAAAGCATCACCAAGGAAAAGAGATTGTCGGAAGGCCTGAAAATTGTCATCATATTCTGCATACAGCGGCACCGGTCTGGATCAGATCGACCCCTTTGACATCAACGACACCAACCTCTGGCGAAAGGCTGAGTACCTGGGTCGCTACCTCTTTGCGGCAGACTTTCTCCGGACACAAAATCCGGAGGTTGTAGCCGATATCTCCTGCGGCATGGGATACGGTGCGCTGGAGCTATGCAATGTTGCCGGGACGGTTTTCGGAGTTGATGGCAGCACGGATCTGATGGAGCTGGCCAAACAGAAGTGCAATCGACCCAACATCCAATTTCTCCATAACGACCTGGAAGAAGGGAATTTGTCTTTGCATATAAGCGAGGGATCGGTCGATGCTGTGGTCAGCTTTGAGACCCTTGAGCATCTTGTTGACCCCAATCGAGCTGTAGACCAGTTTCAGAGACTTCTGCGGCCGGGCGGCTTTTTCATATGCTCGGTTCCGAACGTCCTTTCTGAGTCGGGTGATAGCGCCGGCCTTCCCAGGAACAAATCCCATAAGCAGTGGTTCAATTTTGCATCCCTCACCCGGCTGGTGCAGGGGAATGGTATGCAGGTGATCTATAGACTGGGCCAGTCCTGGTCTAAAACGCTCTTTCGAAGAGAGCAGCAGCTAACAAACGCCAAGCGCATCCAGCGGAAGCTTTCCGATGAGCCGGGAATGCATTCGGCTGAGATGATTCGGTGGCTCTCTTACGTTGCTGCTTATCCCAGTGTCGAAGACGTCGATGGCTCCTACTCCATCATCATTGTGGCCCAGAAAAATGATGCTGAATAATATCAAGAAGTATGACGGCCTTCCAGAAGATCTCGGACAAATCCATCAAATCCAATGGACTCTTATATCCTCTCCGAGATCGATGAGGGCCGCAAATCCTCTTCGCAGTTCTCCCACATTTACGACCTTGGTGGAACCGATGCTGCACTCTCCTCGATCCTCATGAATATGCCCGCACAGTAAGAGATTGGGCTGGTACTCTTCTATGAAGCGACGCAGGCAGACTGATCCTGAGCTTTCGCCGTTGTAGAGCCTGTCCTGCGCTCCCAGGGGCGGTTGATGCACGACGATTATCTTGTACTTTGTCCCTGATATCTTCGGATATGCAGCAGCCAGGATCCGATAGACCTCTTCATCACGATGGTAATACCTGGCGGGGTCTCCCAGTCGCCGAGGATCTCTCGCCACCATTCCGCCCAGCCCCAGGAAGCCATAGTCTTCATGCCGAAAGATGGTTTGATGCAGCATTATGAAACCCGCTTCAGTCCATAGGTCGGGTACGACATCTTTATGGTCCATGTTTCCGGGAACTATCAGCACGGGTGGCCCGAGGCGAGCCAGGGCAGAGGCGACTGGCATCGCCTCCTTTTTGTGGCTGCCGTTATGGAGATCGCCGCAAAAGACGATGAGATCGGCATTAAGATCCTTCAGCCCGTCAAGACTCTCGATATGGTCATGCAGATCGGCAAGACCCAGAATTCGCAAAGATTTCATGATTTTACCATTTTCTCCTTTCCTACTATAAATTGGACTGCATTTTAGTTGTTATCGTTACATGGCGTCTAGAAATAGTCGGATCAGGCCAGCAAAACTCCTACATCTCAAGCGTCAGGATCAAATAAATAGAGCACGAACGGCCTCTTGAAATAGTTAATTCGCAATCACTCGGTTCAGTAAGTTGTCAATGAGGATAAGGTATGAAAAAATCAACATTAATTCTGGTCTGCATCGCCTTCTTGATGGCGATGACGGCATTGGCTTTTAGCGCATCCGCCTTGTGTTCAAGCTGCATGCAAGAAGGGGATTGGAATTATAGTGCAAGCAGTTTTCTTGAAGGCAAGCCCATAAGCGAAGTGCCCCAGGCATTTGGACCAAGGGCAGTGCGCGAGACCACTTCACAGTTCGAAAAAACGTCCAAGGCAACCCCTGGGGCCACCGGCAATGATGCGAATGTAGCTGTCACTCCTGCTGCGGCCGCAAGTGTTCCGGAGGCTGCCATCAATCTTATGAGCGTCAATGCCAGCCCGGATTCTGTGAACTCAGGAAGTCCTGTTAAGATCACTGCCATCTTTTCCGTGAGCAGCTCGACACAGTCGGAGAACCAAACAGGGATTGCAAATAACGCCTCAACAACTCCAGTAGGCGAGACCTTGCTGACAGCAGGTGCTGTCATTAAAAACTCGGCAGGCAACGATGTTGGAACGGTGAATCTGGTTAAATCCTCCGGGAATGAGTATTCCGGATCCTGGAACGCCCGGGTCCCGGCAGGCGTCTATAATGCAAATATATTTGCCTCGTCCCTGCAAGGATCAGGAAACTTCAATGACGTCTTGAGAATAAATGTCGTAGCATCCGGGAGTGCATCCACCAACGCTCCTGCTGTCAAGAACCTGGGATGAAATACGATCTATAGGAACTCGGAGAGCAACCGCCTTCTCGGCCCCTCCATCTCTTTGAGGAGGAACTTGGGACGGAGCCTTCCCCTTATTTTTGTGCGGGTGTAAACCAGTGTCTCATTCTCTTTCTTCTCCTTTTGCAGGCCCTCCAGCTCATCCTTTTCGGCGAGATACAGCTCGATCTCGCCGAATTTTCCCGTCGCCCAGTCAAAGACTTGCGCCTGATAGATTGTTCGGATGTGCTTATGACAGCCTCTGGACCAATCCTTTTCCGCTACCAGATCTGCGGCGTGCTCCACGGGGCCGACAAATTCCCGGCACTTTTCATCAGGCTGGCAGAGCCCCAGGTCTGCAATGCCGAGGTCCGGGTAGCCTCTGCTCTGCCGCTGCATGGTTTCACATTTGGGGCAATGCATCTTCCCAAACCATTCTGCAAAGATCCGTTCTTCTACGACGACGGCATCCGACCACAGCGACTTTGCCTCGGCGTTATCCCAGCCCGATTGGCCCAGGAATGAGGCCAGGATCGCGGCTATCCTGTGTCTGCCCTTATCGGCTGCAACTTTTTGGATCATGTTTTTGATGCAGGGCGGAAAGGCAGAGGGTTTGATCGGACCTATTGCGATCCACAGCCTCTCTTCTCGCTGCTTGATCTCCAGGAGTGATATAGGAATCTCCACTCCAACGTGCGGCAACAGGCGACAATCTCTGGTGGGCATCTACGCTCTCTTATGGCCTCCCACAAAATAGGCCTGCGTGTCTTTCTCAGGATGTGCTTGTTGAGGCACTGCGGCTCCTCCTTTCTGGGTCTCGAAATCCATTCTGCTCTTGAGGATGCACCGGCCTTTGCGTAATCCGCCTAAGGGGTTCTTGGGCGTGCCCATGGAGTTCATGCAGCGTGCCATCACTGCAGCACCTCTGGCCAGTCCATCGTCCACGAAGACCACATTCTTCTCCGGCAGGTCATAGAGCCCGAGCTTCTCAATCTCTTCCAGGATCAGTCGGGGCTTACTGCCGCTGATTCCCGCCCGGCCTGTGACACCTATGGCCGTATTTCCGGTGACTATGCCTTCATCAATTCCTACCTTCACCAGCCGCCGAGCCACACGGGCCATGACCAGGTCCAGAGTGCCAAAAAGGGTCTTCAAATTCCTGGATTCATGGATATCGGCACCAATTTTGGAGAGCTTTTCCAGGTCGCTGCCGTTCACTCCAACATCGCAACCTATGAGGACGACGTTGTTAAGGGCAGCAGCCTGCGGGCAGACGGGCACCAGTCCGTATTTATTGCGACTCTGGGGGACCTTCTCTATTATTACCAGTTCGTCAATCTGATCCGCGTAGGATTGAGCCTCTATACCGTATTCGGGCTTAATTTTGGCATCAAATATGTCCAGTGTTGCCCCATTTTTTTTGTCTACCAGCCCTGTCCCCTGCACCACGGCATCGGGGATGGCCCCGGCCAGGCCGAGAAGATTTCCAATGGTGTGGGCATAGGGCAGCTCCTCGCTCGTCACCCTGCCATCCAGAGTGGTGCCGAAGTCCATAGAGAGACAGGGGTTGCGAAAGTCCACATCCGTCCAGCGGCTCCCTTCCTTTATGCCGGCCGTGGCCAGCTCGCCTTCCATCTCATTGGCTACGACTTCGACGCCGGTAGATCCCTGCGGTGGGAAGCATGAGGCTACTGCGCCCATGAAGATCACCTTCTCTATCATGGTGTAGTGCTTGAACTTATCGAGAATGTTGTGGATGCTCATGGCCGGGGTCATGAGCCTGGGAGGGACTCCGGCATCAAGGCAGCCCTTTGCCAGGGCCTGAATAAAGGCCCCCACCTGTTCCGGTGAATCCAGCTCGGCCACGACGCCTGTGGAGCGCACCACGAAGTTCAGATCAGTCTTGATATCCAGGCGGGCCTTATCGTGGCTCTCGATAAGGGTGTTTTTCACCAGTTCCGCTATGGATTCTTTGGTTAGGGGTGTGCCGTTGATGGTATGGGCGAAGACCTCTTCGCCGGGCTTTGGAAGCCGCACATCTCTGGTCATCTTCACAGTCTTGTCGACGATGTAGGTCTTGCCTGTAATCAAGTCTGTGGCGGTGAGAATGCATTTAGTAGTAGTATTGCCTACCTCGACAGAGGCCACGATGTAGTATGGTTTGGAGCGGAGATCCAGGTAGTTGACAGGCGGGCTTTCTGCAATACGGGGTGTGGTTTTGGACTTGAAGAGGCGACCGAGGTTCATATCTTAGGGGAGTGGTCAGGGAGACATTAAAGCTTTGTGTCAACGGGGTTGGAAGTGTAGAGTTCTGAATGTTTCTTCGTGTCTGTATAGTCCCTACTGTTTGGCATTTATATACCCCGCCATTCCTTTAAGTTTATTCGGTCGCATTAAGCTCTCTCTCGATTCTCAAAAGGAACTGGTTCAAATTGCACTCTTGAGCGTTCTTGACCAAAAAGCATCTTCCTGAGTCTGTAGATAGTGTTTTTCATCGAGACTTTCGTGATAGCGAGTCGAATTGTACCAATCCAAAAATTGGTCAAAATCGTCAAATGATCTTCTGCTTTTCTAATAGGTATGATATCATTTCTCGATTTTCCCATTTGGTCTGAGGATGTCTCACGCCGGCCAAAATATGAGCGATTCCATTTTTGGCCAGAAAAACGTCAAATGAGCTCGCAGATTCACCGTTTTTATCCAACCTGTTGGCGAAAAATTTCGTACCATGATCTGTAACAACTTCTCTGATTCCTCGAACCTTGCTATAATCCTTCAACACCTTTCTAACTAACCCGATGTTTATCTCGGCAGTCGCTACAGCAAATTCCCCACCTGCAAGAATAAATCGCGAGCTATCGTCGAGGACGACCCAGACTTCTTTGCGGTTGATTTTGCTGGTGTGCCCTTCGAGGTGCACAAGGCTCATGCTGTGATCTCGTTGATATCTGATGGATAGCATTGTGGGGTATATGCCTGCCGTATTTGTGCTCGATTGCTGTTTCGAGGTGTCTTGCTCCAGAATTTTGCTCTTTGAGGATGCTTCGACTGCGTCGAAGCTCTTGCTGATGCTAATCAGCATGATTTCAAGAATTAGGTGCTTATCTGCTTCGCTCAGGCTGGTCTTGGGGCGTCCAAATTTCCTTGGTGCCAATTGCTCTTTATTCTTCATCCAGTGTCCCCAGACTCTATTTGGAAAGAGGGTGCGACCCAGATCGCCAAAAATTGATATCAAGCGCGTTATTAAAATATGGGCAAATCGTAACGGAGAGATCTGGATCTAGTCTTAAAAAAATTGTCAAGAAAATTGTTTTTGGAAATGATATCCATCCCAAGTTGATCTCAACCAGCTACGAACGGCAAAATCTCACTCTACGGCAGGATAACAATCGCATTTCAAGGAAGACCACTGGATTCTCCAAAGAGACTGAAGAATTGGATTACCAGATGAACCTTTAATATTACATACTTTAAACTGCCTCAAAATGCTAATGGCAAAGCTAGTCAGCTAAGGGATTGACGCAAAATAAAATGAACACATTTATATTGTAGAACGTCATCTACATATTATGGACGGCGAAGTAGATTACGAACCATTCTTAAAAGCGCTATCTGGTGCAGATCCAATTCAAGCAAGGCGTTTTGCAGCTGC
>CAIQHB010000055.1 GCA_903871465.1 uncultured Methanosarcinales archaeon | reverse complement strand
GTGCCTCTGTGGTGGTAGTTCGTGACCATTGGTCATAAACCAGTGGCTAACGACGTTTCAACCACAGAGACACAAAGTTCACAGAGTACGCACGGAGACGAACTACCAACTGAAAAACCAAAATAGCCTGAGGTTAGCCACCGGAATGGCGAAGAGCCAAATTATCTATGCCCCCGTCTACGAACAGGTCTACAGTCTACATTCTCGTCCAGGGACCATTCGGGTTCGTATCCAATTGCTGAGCCAAACCATTCATTATCGAATTTATGGTATTGATAGGAATATCGCCGGAACTGATATCATTCCCCGTTGTGGGATCTGTATAAGCATACACCATCTCCCCTGTCTTGGCATCTCGATATGAATTGTATGAAAAGATGGGTCGTCCTGAATTGGGATCAAGATAAGTATAGGTCGTTTTACCGGTCAAGGGATCCAGATAAATTTGAACCGGGAAGCCCGTGGCTGGATCGGTATAGGTATCACCCAGCCAATTGCTGGATAGATTCAACAGCGGCCTGAGGTAGTAGGGATCCGTCTGAAGCTTGCCGTTTTCGATCTTGCTTCCCTTGGGCGCTTTCCCCCAGTTCCATAAGTCGCTGCCGTTGCCCGGGCTCTCCTGCATGGGTTGAGAAATCTGGGCCTTGTTGCTGGTTATCCAGGTCCTGGCGAATTCGCCACTCACGCTCTGGAAGCTGGGGGCAACGCTCTGGGCACTGCAGGTTGTTGTGATAATGCACAGTAAGCATGAAACCGTCAATAGTGCCATCACGACAGAAACAAATCTCATCCTCATACCCCCAGAACCAAATGGATGATAACCGAACGGATTTAAAAGCCTTTGGAAAACTATTCGATCTTCCTGGCAGCAACCTCGATGGCCCGGATGACGCTGTCTTTGGGTATGATGGTCGCCACGGGAATGGAGAGCAGCTTTTCCACTGTGGGACTGACTATTGGAGCGCAGACCAGTGCCGAGGCCCCATCTCTTTCCGCTCTTACGGCGGCGATGATCGCCTCCTCGATGGTCGTTGCCGAATACTCTCGAAGAGTCAGCATCTTGTCTCCGATCTTCATCTTCTTCTCGCTGATTTTGTCCAGTACCGGCCGGGCGGCTATGATGGCGATGAAGTTTCCCTCTGAGCCTTCCAGCTTGCGAATGGTCTTCACAATCAAACGCAAAGTGGTGATATTCGGCTCCCTGTGGCCGGAAAGGATCTTGTAGAGCGTGCTTTGCGGTATTTCCGAGGCCTTGGAGAACTCCCTGGCAGAAAGCCCCAGCTCCCCGAAAACTTCCTTTAAAGCCTCTCGCAGGCTCTCATCCGATTGGAAGGCAGCCCTCATCACTCTCTCCACATTTGGCATACTGTTGGACAATGCAAGGGCCGATATTTCTACTTTTGGCTCCGGAGAGCGAAGTACTAATATCGATCTTGGTCATAATTAGACCTCAACGTACTCTGGAAACGATTATTTTGTACAATAAGGGCAAGATTCATCCGAAAATAGAAAACGTTATATTCTCCATTCGGAGAAGCTTCCTTCATGGGCGAATATCTGGTCAGATGCGTGAGCGATGGATCAGTGCAGCCTCCTTACTCACTGAGCTGTCCGCACGACAATTCGCTTTTGCGCGCTGAATATAAGGCCCGTCAGCTTGGGCTGTTGGATCTGCCCGGTATTTGGCGATTCCTTGACTGGCTCCCTGTGACCGGAATCATAGCCGAAGCGGACGGCAAGTCCGTGACCTATAAGAGCCGCGGCCTGGCAGAGGAATTGAATCTGCAGAACCTCTACATCAGCTTCAATGGCTACTGGCCGGAGCAGGGTGCCAGGATGCCCACCTGCAGCTTCAAGGATCTGGAGGCTGCGACGACTTTAGAGAGGCTTCTGGAGCAGGGTGGTTCATCCACGCTGGTGGTGGCCTCGGCCGGGAACACAGCCCGCGCTTTTGCCCATGTCGCATCACTCACAGGCCAGCCACTGGTCTTATTTGTTCCGGAAAGGGCACTCGAAAGAATATGGACGACTGTGCCACCGGCAAACTTGACGCTCATTGCCGTTCAAGGCGACTACTACAATGCCATCCAGGTGGCGGAAAAGGTGCAAACCAGACCCGGATTCACGCCGGAGGGAGGAGCGAGGAATATCGCCCGGCGGGACGGCATGGGCACGGTTATGCTCGACGCCGCCACAACATTGGGGCGCTTACCCCGGCATTACTTCCAGGCGGTGGGAAGCGGCACGGGAGGCATATCCGCCTGGGAAGCCAGCCTGCGGCTCAAGGATGACGGTCGGTTTGGGTCGAACCTCCCCAGGCTTCACCTGGCCCAGAACATCCCCAATGCCCCCATCTACTATGCCTGGAAGGGGCAGGAACCCTCGCCCACGCAAGCGAATATGTTCGATGACGTGCTCTTCAACCGCAAACCGCCTTTCAGCATTCCGGGAGGTGTCAAAGACGCACTGGAGGCAACGAAAGGCGAGGTCTACGGCATTACGGACAGCGAGGCCTGCGTTGCCAAAAAGCTCTTTGAGCAGTCGGAGGAGATCGACATTCTCAATGCTCCAGGCGTTGCCGTAGCGGCTCTTAGCCGGGCGATAGATGCCGGCGCAGTTTCGCCTGACGATATCATACTTCTCAATATAACCGGCGGAGGCGTGGCGAGGATCAAAGAGGATTATCCCCGATATATGTTGCAGCCGGATGTTACCATCTCCCGCTGGGAGGAAGCAGTGCAATTTCTGGAGGACAGATCATGAGCCAGACGATGATTGAAATAGCGAATCGAACAACGAACCAGACAATCGAGCAAACAACCATTCAGACGGTTGATGAATTGGAGAGCCAGACAATCAGCCATGTTGCTTCTGCAGATAGCCATGCAGCAAACAGGACCACCTATCCTGCCACCGGGCCTCTGAGGTTGACAATTCAGGGCGGCGTGGACAAGTCCGGCCACAGTGATGCAGTATCCAGAATCGAGATCTCCCGGGGTGAGATAATAGGAATAGTAGGGCCGACGGGATCAGGCAAGAGCACTCTTATCGCCGACATTGAGCAGTTTGCTCTCGGTGACACGCCTTCCGGCCGCAGGATACTGATAAATGGTTCGGCCCCGGGGACGGCGCAACGCTATGACCCGAGAAAGAAGCTGGTAGCGCAGCTCTCCCAGAATATGCATTTTCTGGCGGACATGTACGTAGGGGAGTTCCTGAGGATGCATGCCAAATCCCGAGGAAAGGACCCAGGATTGGCAGAGAAGGTCATAGAGCTTGCCAATACCTTGACGGGTGAACCCATTAACCCGGATTATCAGCTCACCATCCTGAGCGGCGGCCAGTCGCGGGCTCTGATGGTGGCGGATATTGCCGTCATAAGCGACTCGCCCATTGTGCTCATCGACGAGATCGAGAACGCCGGAATAAAAAAGCAAGAGGCACTGCGCCTCTTATCAGGAGAGGGCAAGATCGTGGTAGTTGTAACTCATGATCCCATGCTGGCCCTCATGGCCACGCGCCGCATTGTGATGAAGAACGGAGGCATGACCAAGGTCATAAGCACCAGCGCCGAGGAGAATCGAATCTTCAAGGACATCGAAAGGGTGGACGGCTGGCTCATGGGCCTGCGAGAGACCATCCGCCAGGGTGAGGTAGTAGCTTGAAGATGGTGGTAGTGGCCGGGACTCCCGGGTCGGGCAAGACCTCGGTGCTTATGCATGCCGTAAAGGATCTGATCCGGGAGGGAGCCAAACCGGCGCTGGTTAAGATCGACTGCATGTGGACTGAGGATGATGTCCGGTTCAAGAGGCTCGGACTTCCCGTTGCGGTCGGCCTCTCCAAGGACATGTGTCCCGATCACTATGCCATCTATAACGTGGATGAGATGCTCGCATGGGCTGCAGCTCAGGGAGCGAACATTCTGCTCAACGAGACGGCAGGGCTATGCCTCCGCTGTGCGCCTTATCCGGATAAGGCTCTGGCCATCTGCGTGATCGATGTGACTACCGGCCCCAACAGCCCTCTGAAGGTCGGGCCGCTGCTCACCACTGCGGACGCTGCGGTCATGACCAAAGGGGACCTCGTATCCCAGGCGGAGAGGGAGGTCTTTCGGGAACGCATCCTGGAGGCCAATCCGGGATGCCGCATAATCGAAGCCAACGGCCTTACCGGAAAGGGCTCGGCAGAGCTGGCAGAATTGATGATGAGCTGGCCCGACATCGCAGGCGAGATGATGCTGCGGCACAACCCACCGCTCGCCATCTGCACACTATGCACTGGTGAGCTGAGGGTCTCCAAGGAGCACCACCGGGGCATGCTGCGCCATCTGGATGGCTTCATGGAGTACACAGGCGAGTGAGGATGAAGTCTATGGTTACGGAATATAACCACAGAGGCACAGAGCGCACAGAGACGAACGGACGGAGGAGTACGATTATCCCGGAAACAATTTTCTAGGCGTTTTAAGTTATTGATGAGGAGATAAAAAACATGTTGCAGATCGAGAAGCTGTTGCCGGGCTACAATTGCGGAGAGTGCGGCCTTTCCAGCTGTCGGGAGTTCGCCGCCGCACTGGTGGACGTGGCAGGCCTGGACAGGTGCAATATTCTAAAACAGGAGCGGTTCCGAGGCCGGGCGGAGCAGATTGCTGAGCTCTTGGCCAGCCCGGAAAGCCGGGAGGAGATCATCGGAATTCTGGATGGGCTGCATGCGGACTTTGCGCTGGCTCCACTACCGGGCGAGCCCTCCTGCCGGGAGGACCTGCATCCCTTCAATCCAGATGTGTTTCTCAAAGAGGGCGACATCTTCCGCTACCGGCCGCTGGGCTGCCCGATCACCCATTTTGCCAGGGTCCTCAAATCCTGCCAGGGGATCGTTACCGTTCATCTGGTCGGGCCGGTGCATCTGCTGCAGGGGTTGCCTGCGCCTGAGGATATCGGCCTGTGCATGGTATTAGCCTTTGAGGGCACGATCAGCAGGGGCAAGAGGCCTGATGTGGGGGAGACCGTGCGCTTCCTGCCCGAGCATTGCATGATGCAGAAGGTGCACTCGGGAGTGGTGGTGCACTCCGAGGGAGCACGGGTGAGGATCGAGGGGATCGATCTGAAGGTGTGGTAGAAGGATAGCGGAATTTAGATATATACAATTCCAAGCATGATGATTCATTGAACTTTCACTCACTTCATAGGATGCAGAAATGGTTTACTGCGCATTAGGGTGAGTGCAATGAAGAAGGCTATAGTACATGTAAACTGGAACAAATCTCAACTGAAGAACGACATAAATCCTGTTCTAAGAAAATACGAGAATTATCTAAGATATAGAGGATATAGAGAATCTAGTATATTCCGATATACGGAGGTCTTTGATAAAATGGGGATGGGTATCTTGCGACAGTAGGCAGAGGGAGAATGGCCATAGATTCTGGTATAATGTTTACTGGAAAACAGAGTTGGCAATCCGAGAGGAAATGCAGCCAGAAGATATTTAAAAATGCAATCCAAAGGATCTGGGGCAACAGGCTCAGGTCGAAATCATTGCTCACCCATTGCCGTTCGCTCTGAAGGATGATGTTCCTTCGCCAGAATACACTGGAAGGCGCAAATAGATCTTATTTGCTTTTATGATCTCTTGAATTTCTTCAAATTTAGCACGTCAAAAGCAACATTGATTTTTTTTGGGTATGTATATGGCTTATTGATATTGTTCTGTACACATGTGATTATCTAAAGTGTCTATTAATAATGGTAGGAACACTGAATAGAAAATATATGAGACTTAGAGTTGTCAGCGAAAGAACAGAGATCCCAAATCTCAACCCAAATGAAAAGATGGTTCATATGGCATTCCGAGCCAGTAACGTAGACTTCCTTAATCTGATGCAGAGATGCCCTCGGCTGAGAATGATTCAGGTACCACCATCCTACCGCAAGACCATGTCCAATGCCATCCAGGTATTCATGGACATGCAAGGCATTGAACTTCTCCAAGGCGATGTTTGGGGTCACAGAAAGGATCTGGATGAGTACTTCACCGTAGAAGATTCAACCATTGAGGAGATTCACTCCCTAGCAGCCATTGGTGTAAGCATGGACGATGTAACAGACAAGATTCAAAAGAAGACCAGACTTAACCCGGACCTCATTGAGTTCATCGCTAAGAACAAGATAACTGCCTGAGCCTGAAGCCCAAGCAGGAATTTTTCTTTTTTTAAGTAATTACTTTGATCACCCTTTGCTGTTATAGGTGGATAATTCTATATGTACCACTATTGGGTAATTCTAAACCGCCAGTGATGAATATGGAAAAATTAACTCTCACTTAAAGGTTCCTTCAATGCAAAGTCACTAAAATGCTCCAAAACGTACATATTTTCCTTTTTATATAAAAAGTGTATGGCATTTGATTTTCTTTCGATTATATTTCAAATTGGGTGGGTTTACAGGCATTTTTGAAACGGTTGTTGCATCCAGAATTACAGGTGATATTTTGTGCACGAATTAAGAGCCTCGTCCTCATATGGACACTCCGCCTCTTTTCCAGACCATTCGACCATTGCTGTTCATAACTAAACAGTAGCCTAACCTTCTGAGTTCTGCACGTACACGATCAGTTTTTAGTCCTAAATTATTTGCTATAATTAGAATCTCTCTTCGGTCATAGACGAACGATTTGAATCTGCTATTCTTTGAGATATATGTATCTACACCTATTGCATGCTGATCGTTGCTTTGAGCCATCGCTTGAGCCTCCCTTGTTCGCTTACTCGTTTACACCTCGATCTTCACATTATGCTTCTCGAAGAACTCTATCAGGGCCTCTTCGATTACCTGACTTTGAGCATGCAGGTTGCTCTTGGTTTGTACGGTGTAAACCTTTAAGGTTTTGGCTACTGGTCCTGATAGGGTCAATGTAGTTGTGGGCATCCCTCTCGAATTGAAGGATCATGTATATAATATGTATTATTATCTGATACATAGACTCCGAAAGTTTTAAATTTAATGAAAGCATAGTAGGAGAATCGCAAACCAGAGTCTGGCAGAGATTCAAAAACTTTTGCCATTCTTTTTCGTCTGGATGATCTTTTACTGAAGGAACAGCCAACATAAACAAAGACGAATGGAGGAATCCTAATAAAGCAATCCATAAATCCAGAGTTGGAGAAGTTTGAGAAAATAATCTCGGTGCTAAAACAAAGAGAGATTGTGGTATTAATGCATCGTCCAACGCGTTGGGGCTACGTAGTGGATGCTGTAATCCCTGCGGCAAAGGTAGTCGTTCTGAAGATGCCAGATATCAGCCAGCATGTTAACGTGGCGATGAGGATGTTCCTGGATCTAACAAATAGACTCGAAGGCGATGGATATCGAGTCCTGATAATGCCCAAAAACAAAATGGATGGTGAGCAGATAGATGCATTCTGCGACCGTATATTGCCTTTTAAAAGCCTTTAAATTGCGATTTTTTATTTAGATAAAAATTGTATTGGTTCCCAATTTTACCCCACATTTTGCAGATTTATCAAGGTCAAAAAACGGTTTTGCAGTAGATCTACAGAAGGTGCCACATTCTTTCTTTTGCAGCCAATAAACGTGGAAAATTTTAAAGTCTTCCTTATTATATAATACGATTAACCTGAGGACATAAAAATGTACGGAGATAGAATAGCAATCGATCCGGCGGTGAGGCACGGAAATCCGATTATAAAGGGCACCCGTTTTCCACTGGAGATAATTCTCGGCTCACTTGCAGGCGGCATGGAGATTGTTGAGATCGTCAAGGAATACGATCTCCAAAAGGAAGATGTTCTAGCTGCCCGGGCATATGCGGCCTGAGTGATTGCCGGCGAAGGGATTGCAGCCTATCCGCAAAGCTAAGTTCCTGCTCGATGTCGACGAACTCAGATCGAACGAGGAAGTTATTATAGGTTAATCCATTTCGCTAATGTACTTTTCAGAAAAGCTTTTCCCCTTTAACCGCAAATATCCACTAAAATGCCGCAGAAGCCTGCAGGGGAATCTACTATGCCGCCCAATCTAGCCCAAAAAATTGATAAGGCCGTCCGGAAGATTATCGGTCTAGGCGGCGACGAGGTCAGATTTATCATCCTCTACGGCTCAACTTGCGAAGGCCGTATGAAAGAGGATTCAGACATCGATATCAGCGTGTACTACGATGATGCTGACACCTCCGAATTCCGCCTCAAAGTCCTATCCGATCTCTTTGACGATGTCTATGATATCAAGATCTTCCAGCAGCTTCCTCTTCCGATACGCATGCAGGTCTTGAAGGGCAAGGTCCTGTAGGAGGATGATACCACCTTTATTTACGACAAAGCTTATGAGACGATTAAAGAGTTTGAATCCTTCAAGCGCGGGTATTACGATTACCTGGGAATAGAACCCATCACTTAAGCAGAGGAATAGAATGGCGAGAAATAGAAACCTCAGGGCGGAATAGTTGTAAACTTCATCGCCCCAGAAATTAAAATCCTGCGTGCGGTGCACGCCGCCCCACGCACATGCACTCAGGCATGCGCATGAGAGTCCTTCGCAGATTTTCTATGAGGCCCAACTCCAGTCAGCCGTCCGTTTTCAGACGGACTTCGCCTCATGCGGCCCTTAGTAAATTGAAATGGTCTCTTGCTTGGCCAGATCTCTTCCAACCAAATGGTCGGGCCGATTCACTTGATGTAGGGGTTGCCCGCAGATGACTTAGGCCTCTGAATGGTTTTGGCCTCTGAGGGCTCGATCGTCACTCCAAAGCATCTTGTTCAGGCCTGATATCCTCCTGCCGCCCCCTCTAAAAGCATGCCTGCACGCACGTGGGAATGATTCTGAGCGCCGCCTCTCACGCCACGCTTACCTTCGCCCCCAGCTTTCCCATCTCCTGGAAGAATCCTGGATAGGAGACATCCACCGCCTCAGCCGTATCGATCTTCGTCCCACCGACCACAAAGCCTGCCATCGTCAGCGCCATCACAATCCTGTGGTCGTGGTAGCCATGCAAGCTGGCGCCGTGCAGCTTTCCGCCCGTGATCTCGAGGCCATCCGGCCTCTCCCGGATATCCGCTCCCATCTTGGCCAGCTCCACAGCCATGGCATGCAGCCGGTCGGTCTCCTTGTGCCGCACGTGCTCGGCATTGACAACGGTTGTCTTGCCGCTTGCAACTGCGCCCAGGACGGCAATGGTGGGCACAAGATCCGGAGTCCGGCTGGCATCTACTTCCACGCCCACAAGTTCGCCGCCCTTGATCTTCAGGTTCCCCTTTTCCTTATCCCAGGAGACTTTAGCACCCATGCGATTCAGTATGTCGATAATGGCCGAGTCTCCCTGCCTGGAAGGCAAGATGCCCTTAACAGTAACTTCAGATCCAGTGACCGCGGCTGCTGCCAGAGGATATGAGGCGGAGGAGAAGTCTCCGGGAATTGTGTAGCACTTCAGGCCATAGCTCTGCCCGCCCGAGACATTGAACTCCTGTGGCTTCGCCTGTACGCGCACGCCCGCGTCCGCCAGCATGTCCAGGGTGATCTCAGCGTAGGGGCGCGACTTCAGCTCGCCCTCAATCACTATCTTCGTGTCCTTTTCCGCCAGCGGAGCGGCTATTAGCAGTGCCGAAAGAAACTGACTGCTCACCCCGCCCTGCAGGTGGGCTGTACCTCCTCGCATCTTTCCTCTCACAACCAGCGGGGCCTTGCCGTTATTGCGAATGGAAAAGGCGGAGGCGCCTAGCTCCGAGAGCGTGCTCAATAGAGGTCCATTGGGCCGGGTACGAATGGAGGCGTCGCCCGTCAGCACCGCTCCGTCTGTGAGGGAGGCCACGGCCGAGCAGAAGCGCAGCGTGGTGCCGGAGTTCAGGACGTTTATAACATCCTCAGGAGTCTGGGGCCGGTCCGAGACGCCCTCGATTTTCACCTCATCACTCAATGTGATCCTGGCCCCAAAGGCCTCGCTGGCGGAGACTGTGGCTCTCGTGTCTGCGGAAAGAAGAGGCCGCTTCACAGTGCCTCCTGGACCCAAAGCGGTTATCAGAATAGCGCGGTGGGTGTAGCTCTTCGAGGGAGGGGCATATACCTCACCGGATACAGCAGAGCGCTCGACTGATGCAATCATGATCGAGAGATAATACAAGAAGTATAAGAAATGTGTGTTATGACATAACCTGACACGATTTATGAAGAACTGAAAGCCACAAATAATTTGCAAATATAAGTAATTGTCGGAAAAGATACTGCGCCCGCGGTCTCAGTTTCCGAAAAAAAGGTAACAAGGGAGAGAGAAGCCCCCACTCCTCTACCTCTGCCGCCGTTCATCTTACGGCATTCAACGTAGTACGACACAAGTCGAATATAAATTTTTCGGCCGTGCACCTCTAATATCGAAAAAGTACACAAGAAATCGATATCTTTTCTCAGACCAGGCAATCTTGCTGGACTTCCAGGGAGGCAAAGGAGGCTTTCAGCATGAGCAATAGGAAAAGAGAAAAGCAGAAGCGGATAAGTAGATCTAGAAGAATACAGGATATCATCAAACAAGATTCAAAATCGTTCCGGAGATTGGGTTTTATGAAAATCATTTGCGCCTATCCAGTCAACATCGATGCCGTCTGGAATATACAGGGAGAAGAAATATCCCAATTCACCCAATCAGAGCCTGCCCCGAACGTAAAGAACGAGCTAAAGGGGTCAATAGGCAGCCGGGACGATCTCATATCCTCTCTCCTGTTCTGCATGCAGCAGGGATCCGGAGCCGAGCTTTTAATCGAAAGCCAGGCGGTGTCCCGTCAGATCGAGGCGTCCTTTCCCTGGCAGTTCCGCCTGGGCGGAAACGCCGGAATCATGGCCAATTTCCTGGCCACCATGGGCGCCCGGCCCGTTTTGAATGCTCCCGCACTGGGGCCTAGATTAGCAGGCATGCTTCATCCAGATGTGAGCATACCGGTTTCAGGAATCCTGAAGGAGCCCCGTCTGGCTGCAGGAGAGCCCGAGCTGGATAAAGAGGCGATGCATTTTGTCTTTCAGTTCAAAAAGGGAGACGACGTTTCTGCTCAGGATAATAGAATAATTGCTGAAGGCGATAATCGATTCATTGCCACCTATGACCCGGTGAATGCGAGCCTGAAAACCAATGCAAATTTCGATGCCTACTGTCTGGCAAATGCAGGCGACTTTGACGGCGCTCTGCTCTCCGGCTTTCACCTGGCTCCCATGGAGCACTACCAGGAAATCTACCCGCAGAAAATAGCGCAGATCAAATCCTGGAGAGAGTTGAACCCGAAGATATTCATCCATGCCGAGATGGGAAACTTTCAGAGTCCAGAGATCATGCAGTATCTTCTCCCGCTCCTGCCGGTGGATAGCCTGGGCCTTAACGAAGATGAACTGGCATTGGCAGAGGGATCGTTTTCGAGCTGGAGCTATTGCATGCAGGCTGTAAAACGACTCAGAAAGCGCCTGGGGCTTTTCAGAGTGGCAGTTCATACCAGGGATTACATTCTGAGCGTCATATTGGAGGAAAAGATCACTGCCAGAGAGGAGCTTTCTGCCCTGCAGAGCGGGGTTGATGCAGCTGCAGCTTTGGCTGCCACGGGTTCTGCGAAAGGTGAGCCTCCACAAGATGTCAATTCCACAGGTCTTGAGGCAAGAATGGAGTTTTGCGATAACGGGGCCACGAGAGCTGGCAGAGGGGCATTTTTTAATTCAGGCGACGAAATCATATGCATGACCCCATCTCTCCTGGCAAAAAAGCCCCTGATTACAGTCGGCCTGGGCGATACAGCCACTGCAGCCATCTTTTTCCAGGAGCTCAGGGCTATTGATGGAAGGAAGATGCCGGCATCAAATGGGATTTGATCAGTTGATCATCAGCTGATCGTTCAATCTCAGTCAGGGTGATAGGCCAAACAATCCTAGCCGCCCGTCTCCAGGTTATCATCCTGCATCTTGACTGCATCCATCATATCTTGCGTCTGCTTGAACCTCTCCTGGATCTGATCCAGGGTCATACCCTCCAGCTCTTTTCGCTCCGGAGCCTTCTCGATCAGCTCCAGGGAATCCAGCCGGTAGTAGAGCCCGGTGCTGTCCAGAAAGGCCCATATCACTCCGTCGTCCTCTTCTTTCAGAACCTTCACAGTTCCTATGGTGCCGGTGCCTTTGTACCTGACCAGACTGTCTTCTCGTATCTCCGCCATAAGCAATCACCCGACTTTGATTTTAAAAAGGATTTCAACAGATCTTCGTCAATAGGGTCTACAACTTCGCTATTATTACCTGATCCGAATCCAGTGACACTCCTCTTATCTCCGCACCACCAGGCTCGGAAAACACTTCCAGTTCGTGAAACTCCTCTGATCCGCATAGCACATTCTGCTCGGGGTGAGTTCCCGGCTGGATCTTGCAGCTCAGGCGCGTGCGTGGGCCGATGGACACAACCACCTTTAACCGTGGCGACGCCGGATGGCCTTTAGGAAGCACAATCAATGGAGCACCAAGCTCCCGGAGCTGATAGAGAGTGCACCGAAGACCGCGCCTGACCTTCTCGCCCAAGCCAAAGGAGGAGGCCACCATCAGATCCTCGGGCTCTGTAAATAGGACTATTTCGGCAGTATCAGTCTCCAGATAAAAAAAGATACCTCTGGTCTTGGCCATGGCTATGGTTCCGCTCCGGCCCACGAGATAGGCGATCTCGTCCTCTTTCAGGAGTATATGCATGCCCTTGCAGACCTTATAGTTGAACTATAGTAACTGACCCTTAAACCGCCTTAACGTTCCTGGATTTGCAGGAAGGACACATGGGCCTTCTTCCCATGCCCTGGAACTTATTATTGCAGTCCAGGCACTCGTAATCTTTGGCAGCCAGAGTTTCAACTTCTCCTAGGTCCGGCCCGCCCCCGACTGTACACATCTCGCCTTCACCTCCGATTTTTTCTATTGGACATCTAGCATAAGACATCTGCATATTTAAAACCTATTTTCGTATCTCTTTCACACGCTCAAAGATCTGCTTCATGGTATCCTCATTACTCTCCGTGAATGAAAAAGGCGAATTCGTAAAGGGCTGGAAGTAGATCGGCACATCGTCCAGACGGTAGAACGTACCGTCGCTCTCCATGGCATCGATTACGCCCGGTAAGACAACGTCTGAGATCATGGTGGTAGGGCAGGGTGCAATATCGATGCAGGCTACGGGAATCTCGGCCAGATACTCGGCGCAAGCAGCAGGAAAGTGACTGACCAGATCCGCAGATAGGATAAAAGCCGCATCCACATCATGCTCCCTCAAGACATCCACTGCCGTATACTCGCCGGGATTGTAGCGGGGATATCCGCGAGCAAAATCCAGGCCGAAGGGAAAGCCGTACAGGTACGATGCAATCTGGTTGAAGCCGGCCACGTTGCAGTGGCCTCTGAGCGCTCCGATCACGAACTTGGTGTAGCTGTTCAGCTCCTTGACCAGGTTAAAAGCGAGTTCCGCATTGCGGTGCTTGCCATAGGAGGAGGCGATTCCGAGACCCACATAAATGGCCCCGAACTTGCAGCTCTTCATCATGGAAAGCATCTCCTCCATCTCGGCGATGGTGATGCCGGTGACCTCTTCTACGGAAGGGTGCGGCCTCTTGCCATGCAGCAGACTGAGCAGAGCTGAGAGCAGCTCGTAATCGGAATTGGGCTTGAGCTGAATATGCAGATCCGAGTTCTCGGCAGTGATACTCCTTCTCGGGTCGACGGTGATGACGGTCCGATCAAACCTCCCTCGCTTCGTCCAATAACCCCGTGGATAGACGGCATAGCGTGACATATGCCTGGGCATGGACTCCAGAGGATTGGAGCCCCAGTAAACGGTTAAGTCCGCTCTCGACTTGCTCTGTCCGGCGGTTGCGCCCACCCGGCCTGCTTCTTGAATGCCCATGGCAGTCGGCCCGTGGCAGACGGTGGAGTTCGAATCGGCTATTCCTGCCAAAAACTCCGCCATATGAATTCCTACCTCCATAGCTTCGCAGGAGGTCTCACTGCCCAGGAAAAGGAGAGGACGTTTGGCATTGGCTAAGATTTTGGCCGTTCTCTCGATTGCTTCATTCCATGAAGCCTTTCGCAGGCTTCCACCCTCTCTGCAAAGAGGCTCCCTGATTCGGTGAGAGCTTACGATCTCCTGGAACTTGGCATTGCCCATCTTGCAGGCATTCTTGACCGTTAAGCTCTTGCCCTCCATCTCCACCTGAATGTCGTCACAGGAGGCTCCGCAGACGGGACAGATTATATTCTTTGATGCCATCGTCTAACCCCGCATGTAAAACTTCGTAACCAGTTCTTCTGCCGAGAGTACCTTCTCGGTCGTCGGCGCGATCTTGACGGGTGAGCCCTTGTAAAGCGGCGAGCCGGTAGAGAAAGTCTCAGGGTCCACCACTACATTCGCCCAAATGGCTCTGGGCATGAAGACCTGGTGTGACTGAACTCTCTGATCCGCATAGGCATAGACAACGACGTTATGCCCATCCCGGCTGGTGACAGTAACCTTATCGGGCGATCCCAGCTCCAGAAAGTCCTCCAGATTCATCTCGCAGACGGCGCATTCCTCGGTGTAGTCGTCGGTGAGCTTGCTGCCGCCCTTGGCCAGCCTGCCCTCCTCAATGGTGCTGCCGGTATTGAGCAGAAACTCTTCCGTCATTTAGACCTCCCTGCAATAAAGCAATCCTTTGGGATTCTTGCTCAGGGCAAAGTCGCCGGTGAACTTATTGAATTTCCCCTCTAACTGCAGCTCCCCGACCTTTGGATTTTCTTCCCGGCCCGCATCAATGAATCCCGGGCAGAACTGCTTGATCTCGCCGAAGATGGCTATGATGCCGCCTGCCATCTCTGCGCCCAATCCTCGCACTGCATTGCCCTTGACCAGTATCAGGCCGCCGCTCTGGCGAATGCCGCAGAAATTTTCCACGTTTCCGGCCACGATGATCGATCCTCCAACCAGGCCTCCGCCCAGCTGGCTCTGCGCGTTCCCCTCGATCTGGATCTGGCCGCCGGTCATCCCGCGCCAGCTTCCCCGGTAGGCTGAGCCCACATGATCTCCGGCGTCGCCTGCTATTTGCAGCAGGCCGCCCTTCATCTCCATGCCGGTCCAGGAGCCTGCACTTCCCTGAACGAAGATGCTGCCACCTGCCATCTCTGCGCCTAAATGCATTCCGACATTTCCCAGAATCTCGATCTTCCCGGATTTCATGCCCTGGCCGATGCGCTTTACCCGGGATACATCGCCATCGATGATGATCTTTGTATCCACAGGGGTCTCGCCGGCCCGGACTTCAACCTCAAAGAACTCACTCAGGGGAAGCTCTCTCGGCCCCTGCCAGACATGCAGCGCCTCTATCTCCTCTTTCGGTAAACCCGCAAACACATCGGGCCGGATAACCTCAGCCTCGACTGTGATTCCAATCTTGCCCTTGGGTACAAGTTTGATCTCTGCCATCAGTCTCACCTCCTCGCCACTGCCTCCAGAGGCATGTTGACCGGTATCGCCACCGGATTTTTCAGATACTTTTCCGGTACGGGATAGTTAGCAAATCCCACTGTGTAGTACTTGAACCAGTCCTTTACGTCCGCCATCATCTCTTTCTCCACGGTCTCGTCGACGTATGGCTGGCAATAGTATCTGCGACCTTCGGGCACCGCTACAACTTCTCCCTGCCGGGCTACAATCTGGCCGTCCTTAATTGTATAGTCCGGTCTGGACAGTCGCGAGATGAGATTTTTAGAATCATTTACATTCAGCTTTGTCGGATCAAGATCGTAGATCGTCACATCTCCGTCCGCTCCCAGACCCAGGTGGCCTTTGCGGTAGGACATACCGATGGTCCGGGCAGAATTGGCCCGGGTGAGGATGGCAATCTCGTAGAGGCTCATCTCCCGGTCCACACCGCCCAGGCTCGACTTTTCGTAAGCCCATTTATGGCACTCTTTAGCAGTATCATCTCTGGCCTTCTTGGACATGAGCCAAGTGATAAGCTGAGGGTACTGGGTGAAGATGCCTCCGTTGGGATGATCCGTAGTCATAATGGTCTTCCACGGGTCGTCGACGAGGAGCAGAACCTCGAGTCCTACCGCCCACATGATGCTGTGAACCGGGCTGCTCTTAAAGTAAGCAAGGGAGATAACACCTGAGCCGCATTCCATTTCTATATCGCAATTGGACCACTTTTGACCGGTAAGCGTATAGAGATCATGTATAGCCGGGCCATCGCCGGTCATGGCAGTAGCGGGACCAAAGGGAACTGAGCCGCTGTCGATGACGACGTTATCCACCTGGTTGATGTATTTCGTCAATTCCGGAGCCCCGGAGCAAAAGTCCCTCCAGGATGATCCACCGTAAGCGCTGAACTGAGCGTGCGCCAGGTAAACGGTCTGTTTCCTCCTGGCGCTCTCCTTAGTCTCCGCCCATTCCAGATCCGTCTTGCTCTTCGGGTCCAGAGCCGAGGTTATCATGAGCGAGTCTCTGGCGACTTCCCAGTTGCCTGGATGGCCCAGGTTATTGGCATGCAGATGCAAGGACATGGGAAGGCCGAGCATTTCATTGACCTCTGCCAGGCCTCTGATGATCTCTCGGGAAGTTACCTCGAAATGCATATTGGGCTCGTCCAGGCTGCGGACGTTCTTAGCCCAGCCCCAGTTCTCAACGCCTGCCGGGTTGACGCATTTTATGCCGTAGGCCTTGTGGGTCCTCATCATCCAGGCGACATAGGCGGCGGCCTTCTCAATGTCACCCTCTTTCAGGTAACGCATGACGAACCAGTTGTTGCCCAAGACCATGTAGGCGCCCATATCCAGAATAGGAGTCGAGCGCATCTCCTCATGAGTATGTCGGGCTTCCAGGGGCGGCATCGCCGCCTCGAAGACAGTGGTATAGCCCATGGCTGCGTAGTCGTAGCCCTGTTTATAGACCGAAGGAACCGTGTAGCCGCTGCCGGAATGAGTGAGATCCGTCTTTTTGCGAACTGATCGGTAGTGGTCTTCAGGACGCATGAGCCGGCCGGCGTTCACCTTGGCTCCGGCTACATGAGAATGGGAATCGACGCCGCCGGGCATGACTGTCTTTCCTCTGGCATCGATCACTGTGGCGTCTCTCGTCTCCGGGCCGGAAAGACCCGACACGACTTTGCCGTCCTTTATGAAAATGTCCTTGACCTCCCCATTTATGGCATTCAGAGGGTCGAAGACGTAGCCGTTCTTGATAATCATCAAATTCGTTGGATTCGTCTTAACTGTATTCGTCTTGACAGAATTCGCCGCCATCAGACCACCTCTCTTGGCTCCAGCCAGATTGCATCCGCCGGGCAGATCATACTGCAGGTAGCGCATGAGCCGCAGACCTCCTGGTTCACTACCTTGACCGAACCATTCCGCACCTCCAGGAGAGGCTTCTCATCCATCTCGTTCAGGTGGCCTGCAGCAAGGTAGGGATCGAAGAGCGCGTTTACAGGACAGGCGATGACGCAATTTCCGCAGCCTAGGCATGCACCTTCGTCCGTTTCGAGACGTGAGGTCAGAGTGGGCCAGGGAGCCTGAAGGACTAGTTTCTTCTCGAAGGCGAGCTTGCCCTTCATCTCCGGCACAATGGCAGTCTTGCGAACGGTTATGGCCCGCACCGGACAAGATTGAGCGCAGGCACCGCAGTAGATGCAGGCATCCAGGCGGTGCGTAACGTTCTCGCCCCTCTCGCCCGCTTTCCAGCTGCGGTTGAAGAGGGCATTGGCGGGACAGGTATGCACGCAGGTTTTGCAGGCCTGGCAGACCTTTTCGTTACGGCTGTATACGCCTGCAAAGGGCTTTTCAAAGGTTATGGCTCCCACCGGGCAGACTGCAGCGCACCAACCGCAATGCACGCAGCGGTTCATATCGATCAGCGTCCGGCCTTTCATCCGGAGGCTGCCGTCCTCTGCCAGGTGCCGATCATTCAGCTCAATGCAGGCCTGAGGACATACTTCGCTGCACAGGCCGCAATGAATACAGCTTTCATCGACTACGGTGGGCTTGAGGGCGACGCTCAGGTATGAGTCGTCCTTCTCAGCCTTGCCGGCCTTCCGAACCTCCAGAGCACCTGTAGGGCAAACCCTGGCGCATAGCGAACAAAAGACGCAAGCCCCGCTCTTTCTCTTCTCAATGAAGTCCTTGTCAATCAGCCCGCGGACCACAGGTCCCACTGAACCGATGATCAGCTCCCCTTTGGGGCAGACCTGGACGCAGGTCCCGCAGCCGATGCACTTCTCCGGCAGATAGACCTGCGACTTGTCATCCCGAGATTCCAGCAATACCTCTCTCATATCCAAAACCCTGCCTGTTGGGCCTCGATGTAGGTGGGAATGGGTTAAGAAGGTTTTCGTGGTCTGTATAAAAATGCCTATTTTGCGATTAGATGCAGGGCGAGGAAAGCTTAACTTTACTTTGCCCTTTCGTCTGGACTGCCGCGAGTCGGCCTGCGGGCCTCCCGCGAATTGCGGGGGGTGCCTCTCCAGGCCGAGGCTGGCCGAGCGACGACGACGGTTAATCTGTAGACCAATTGAAAGAGTTCGAATATTTCAATGGAGTCTCGACTTTCCAGCCTCGGATAGATTACCAGGGACGTTAACCCCTCAAATATGCTATCCAAGGTACCCCTTGGTACTTCATCATCCAAATTTCCTGAGAGGGTCAACAGTCCACTCTTAAAATGGTGCTTGAACTGTCTGTGGCTGCCTTTTGTTCTATCAGGGAACCATCCGTCCACTTCTACTTAAAGTTCAACTGCCCCGCGAAGCAAGCTGGCTTAATCGATCATATACGGGACCAGCATGAATTATTGACATATCCATATCAAAAAATTCAAACCTATTAAAGATTCTCGACCGGCGAATAGGAGACGAAGAGAAATAGGAAGACAACACGAGAGGAAGAAGAGTTGAGTAATGTAGAAAGGATAGTAAAGTAAAGAGGACAGACGAGTAGAATAGTTGTGAGAGGGAAATCGGATGAAAGATATTACGCTCCTGGAAGAGTTCAAAAAGATCTATCCTGAGAAGTTCATGCCGGAGGCAGGCATATTCGGCCATATCCATGCCGGAGACCGGATATTCATAGGAACCGGTTGCGGCGAGCCGCAGTATCTGGTGCAGGCGCTTGTCGACTATGTCAAAAACGATCCCAAGGCTTTCTTCGACGCCGAGCTGATTCATGTCTGGACTCTAGGCGTGGCACCTTACACCGATGAAAAGCTCCAGGAGAACTTTCGGCTCGACTCCTTCTTTGTAGGGGACAGCACCAGAAACTCCGTCAACCGCGGCGCAGCTGACTACACGCCCATCTTCCTCTCCAGTGTACCCGATCTCTTTCGAACGGAGCTGATACCTGTGGACGTGGCCCTGATCCAGACCTCTCCGCCGGACAAGCACGGTTACTTGAGCCTGGGAATAAGCGTGGACGTAACAAAATCCGCCACCGAGATGGCGGAACTCGTTGTGGCTCAGGTGAACAAGAATATGCCCCGCACCCACGGTGATGGATTCATAAACATTAAAGACATAGACTTCATCCTACCCTATGACGAGCCGCTGCTGGAGTATTCAGTCAAGGCCCCCAACGACATTGTGCAGAGGATTGGGAAGTACGTAGCCCGCATCATCGAGGACGGCTCAACCATTCAGGTGGGATACGGCCTGATCCCGGATGCAGTGGTTCATAGTCTGCTGGATAAAAAGGATCTTGGTGTGCACACTGAACTTCTTAGCGACGGAATTGTCGAGCTCATGAAGAAAGGAGTCGTCACCAACCGGAAGAAGACCAACAATCCCGGCAAGACTATTGCCTCTTTTTGCATGGGCAGCCGCGAGACCTACGATTTCCTGGACGAGAATCCTGCGGTTGAATTTAAGAGGATCGATTATACCAATAACCCTCTAATGATTTCCAGAAACAGGCTGATGACCGCCATCAACAGCGCCATGGAAGTGGATCTGACGGGCCAGGCAACGGCGGAGTCACTGGGCGGAACCTTCTACAGCGGCACCGGCGGACAGGCGGATTTCATGCGCGGAGCCGTGCTAAGCCCAGGAGGAAAGACCATTCTGGCCCTGCCATCCACGGCCTTGAATGATAGTGTCTCAAGAATTGTCCCTGTCCTGCAGGAGGGAGCAGGTGTGACCTTGACCCGGGGAGATGTGCATTACATAGTAACCGAATACGGGATTGCCTATCTGCACGGCAAGAACATCCGGGAGAGAGCCATGGATCTCATCGCCATCGCCCATCCCAAATTCCGTCCCTGGTTGATCGAGGCGGCCCGCAAGAGGACGCTCATCTACAAAGATCAGGTATTCATCCCCGGGGAGAAGGGCATGTATCCCGAGGAGCTGGAGATTTACAGGACTACCAGTAAAGGGCTCAATATATTCCTGCGGCCGGTGAAGATCACTGACGAGTCCATGTTGAAGGACTTCTTCTATGACCTATCTGAGGATAGCATGTACATGCGTTTCTTCTCCGCTCGCAAAGACATGCCCCACAAAAGGCTGCAGGATTTCGTGGCTGTGGACTATAGCAAGAAGATGGAGATTCTGGCGGTAATTGCAGAGAAAGATATGGAGAAGGAGACTATCATAGGACTAGGCCAGTATGAGCTGAACCCGGATAAGTACCTGGCAGAGGTCGCTCTGGTGGTGAGGGATAAATTCCAGGGGCAGGGAGTAGGAAAAGAGCTGCTCAGGTATCTAGCCTACCTGGCCAGGAGGCAGGGCCTTCTCGGATTTACGGGAGAGGTGCTGGTGGAGAATAAACCCATGTTAAATCTCTTCGAAAAGATGGGGTTTGATACGGAGAAGAGTCGAGAGGAAGGGGTTTACGAGATGAGCATGCGGTTTCGGAATGTAAGGGAGAAGTAGGAGAGATGGGAAAGTCATTTGGGGAGGGGGATCGATTATGAGAAAACTGATAGTAGTCAGAATAGTGCACGCGCCTTCGGATATGGGATCGGCAGGTGAGGGATTGGAAAAAGAGGGCATCTCCACTATGGGAAAGCAGGCCTGGGAGGAGAACCAGAAGAAGATAGAGCGCTTCTGGCAGGAGCTGGAAACGGAAGTGGATGGCCTTGGACTGGATCCAAGTATGCTGCGCGTCTACCAGGACGGTTTGCCCTGCTCCGGGCCGTTGGGCGAGAGGATTGTGCGTGAGACGGCGGCCAAGGGCAGCCGGAATTACCAGATTGTGCAAAAGCTCATGGACAGAGGAGCGAAAGTCGAGGCGACGGAGAGCCCGGATCTTCTCAGGATTGAGTATGGTTATATCAAAGGCCTTCTGGAGGCAAGAATGGATGACGAGAGAAAGGCGGCGGAAGCCAGGTATAATCTCGTCAAGGACAAGCTGCTGGAAGAGCGGGATCTATTCATTGCCAGGTCTATCGACAGCTCTCTGAAGGAAGGCGAGACAGGATTGCTCTTCATAGGCGCGTCTCACGACGTTGTATCAAAGATTGCTAAAGATATTGAGGTGAAGTGCCTGGATTGAAAGTGATTTGACTAGGGGTTGAAAATAGATCTTTTTGATTCTAGGTGCTGCCACGACATTTTAGCATGGATTTCACAAATGGATTTCAGACAATAAAACGCCATCAAGAGGGCGATAAAGCCACATACAAAGAGCAAAGACTTGTAGAGGATGAAAAAGAGGCTTACGGCCTATGTCTTGGGAACGGTACAGAAGGTAGGATACCGGGCCAGAGTCATGGACTTTGCCAAGATGCTGGGACTGAGTGGGACAGTCGAGAACCTGGATGACGGCCAAATCAGAAAACTCTATTGTTTCACGATGTTGTTAGGCTTCTCTCGAATGCGGTTTGCCGAATTCACTCTGCAAATAGACGCCTTTACTCTTATCCAATGCCACTGGAATGCGTTTCAATATTTCGGCTCTTCGCTCTATACTCAATGCCCCATTTACGAGTCTCGTGCCAATGTATTAAAATTTATTTCGCCAAATAATTTGAAGTTTATTCCTTTCAAAGACTAGATAGCGAAGATCCGAAAATTATATCAATATAGGCCCATAATGATATAATAAAAAGGAGGCTAGAGAACATCTATACAGTTATAGAGCTAGTTGGATCATCTCCTACCAGCTGGGAGGATGCTGCTAGAAATGCTATCGACACGGCATCCGAATCCCTTTGGAACCTTAGAATAGGCGAAGTCACGGAGTTGGATGTCAGACTGGACGATAAGGGAAAAATAGCTTCATATAGAACCAAAATAAAATTTTCATTAAAATACGACAACTGGAAATTAGAGCTCGGCTGGAAGGCCTTGAGTGGCGAGTCATCTTCGATCTCCTAGAGTTCATCAAGTCCCAGGATCCCTACCTTAGCCGCCTCCCTGAGACCGACACCGGAGTTCCGCTTCAGGTTCGCACGGCAAGAAGATACGGTATAGATCCGACCATTGCCAGCATTGGCTAGTTCAAACATATGTCCTCTAAACGATTCATTAGTGAAGGCAAAAATATATATTCATGTTTAATTGTGGTATACCTGGCGACGTTGAGCAGGAGAAATTCGATCTGAAACCGCCTGATCTAAGCTTGACGCACCCTTAGTTCATCCCACTTCAGCTTACTGGCGAACCTGGAGGTTTTGAGCATGACAGAATTAAGAGGAAAATGGACAGAGAAGCTGGAAGCCGATTTAAGATGTGTTTTCTCTGAACACACCAGCGATGTTGAAGAACTGGAGACGCGGTTGTAAGGACGAGCATTCTGAATCGACGTTGCTATGCGGTAGGCTAGTAGCGGGCCGATGCAGTAATCTGTCGATCGGTGACAGCATTTGCGAAAACTCTGAAACGATGTTAAGCCCGGCTCTCTGGGGAATCAATGGTATTATTCTTTCATAGGCCAAAATTAGGGACTCGATCCGGACGAAAAGTGGCAGATGCTGTTTCGCGGCCTTATCCCATAGGAAAACCGTAACATGAGACACTTCGTTTCTGTAATTTGCGGCTACTATGTTCCCCATAGAAATAAGGGCAGAGAAAAATTCCAGAAAAAAATTCACCTGAGGTGGCCGAATGCGGGATGCTGACCAGAAGAAGCTGGATGAAATATTAAATAAATATAATGGAGCCGAAGGATTTTTAATTCAATTGTTGCTGGATCTACAAAGTGAGTTCAATTGGATTCCAAGAGAAGCTGTCTCAGAGCTTTCCGAAAGGCTGAAAATTCCCTGCAGCCAGATATTCAGGATTGCCAGTTTTTACAAAGCGATGAGCCTTAATCCTATCGGAAAGCATAAAATAAGCGTTTGCATGGGCACTGCTTGCCAGGTACGCGGCGCTCAAAAAATACTGGACCTAACTGAATCGAAGCTGAAGGTAAAACAGGGCGAGACAACGCCGGATATGAACTTCACCCTAAAAAGAGTGAACTGCCTCGGCTGCTGTGCCATAGGCCCGGTAATAGTAGTGGATGATGATTATCATGGCCGAGTGGCATCTGAAAAAGTGGACAAGATACTACGGCAGTACGACTAGGGGTGTTTGGCAGGATGACAAGGCTCAAATCAATTAAAGGTCTTGAGAGGCTTCGATCAGAAATCGTGTCCAAAAGAGATCCAATGAAGCCTCTGGTCGCAATTTGCGCTGGCACGGGCTGCATAAGTCTTGGGGCTCGATTGGTCGTCAGCTCCTTTCAAAAAGAAGTGAATATAAGAGGTCTGGAAAACGAGATAGAGATCAAGGAAACCGGATGCCCTGGCTTTTGCGAAAAGGGTACACTTGTGGTCGTATACCCAAAGGGAATTTACTATCTTGGGGTCCAGCCGGATGATGTACCAGAAATAGTTGAAGAGACGATCCTCAAGGGGAGGCTGGTAGATCGCCTTCTTTATACAGACCCAAAAACCGGCGAAAAGGCAACACTGGAAAGCGATATTCCATTTTATAAGCATCAGATGAGACACCTTATAAAAGACAATATAAAAATAAATCCTAAAAATATTGAGGACTACATAGCTCTAGGCGGCTATCGTGCCCTGGCCAGGGCTTTATCTGAAATGACTCCGGAAGAGGTGATCGGAGAGATAAAAAAGGCCAATCTTCGGGGAAGGGGCGGAGGTGGATTTCCCACCGGTAGGAAATGGGAATCGACTCGCCTGGCTCCGGGCCAGCCCAAGTATGTGATTGTCAATTGCGATGAGGGAGATCCAGGTGCTTTCATGGATCGTGCGCTCATGGAGGGAAATCCGCACAGTGTTTTGGAGGGCCTGATCATCGCAGCGTATGCTGTTGGATCGCACCGCGGTTTCATCTACGTGCGTATGGAATACCCCCTGGCAGTGGAAAGCGCAAAATTTGCCCTGCAACAGGCTCGAGAAAAGGGCTTGCTCGGCAAGGACATACTGGGCACTGGCTTCGATTTCGATGTGTCCGTGCACAAGGGCGCGGGTGCCTTCGTCTCCGGAGAATCGACGGCCTTGATGAATGCCCTGGAAGGCAAGGTGGGCGAGCCCAGGCCGAAATACGTCCATACATCTGAGTGCGGGGTCTGGAATCGACCGAGCGTCCTCAACAACGTGGAGACCTTCGCAAATGTGCCTCTGATCATCAGCCGAGGTGCTCATTGGTTCAATTCTATCGGAACCGAAGGCAGTAAAGGGACCAAGATCTTTTCACTGGTGGGCAAGGTTAACAATACCGGTTTGGTGGAGGTTCCCATGGGAATGACCCTCGCCGACATAATATACAAAATAGGCGGCGGAATACCAGGCGACAAGAAGCTCAAAGGAGTCCAGACCGGGGGCCCGTCTGGTGGAATAATTCCCACCCAGTATCTGGAAACGCCAGTGGATTTCGATGAACTCACACGGCTCGGCTCAATGATGGGGTCGGGCAGCATAATTGTCATCGACGAGGATACATGTGCCGTCGATCTGGCCCGCTATTTTGTGGACTTTCTCTGCGACGAGTCCTGCGGCAAATGCCTGCCCTGCAGAGAGGGCCTGAAGCGAATGCGAGAGATACTGGATGGCATTGTCTCCGGCAAAGGGAGGGAAGAGGATCTTGAAATACTCCAGGATATTGCCAGTTTAATGAAAACTGCCTCGCTCTGTGCTTTGGGGCGAACGGCAGTCAATCCGGTCTTGAGCACGATTCGCTACTTCAGAGATGAGTATGAGGCCCATATCGTAGAAAAGAGGTGCCCCTCGCTCTCCTGCAAGGCCCTCGTTTCATACTTTGTAGAACCCGAGATTTGCATAGGCTGCAATCTGTGCCAGAAGAACTGCCCCCAAGGGGCAATCACGGGAGATAAGGACGGCATCTCCTTTATAGATCAATCAAAATGCACCCGATGCGGGATCTGCTTTGAGGTCTGTCCAACAAAGGTGAGAGCAGTCAAAAAGGAATCCCGTGGCTTCTTGCAACCCGAACTAAGTGCGAGAGGGGTGACTGGGGGTGACGAAGTTGATATTGAAGATTGATGATCATCAGATAGAAACAGAGGCCTCCGGCAGCATTCTCGAGGCTGCGAGGTCTGCGGGAATCTATATTCCTACCCTATGCCATCATCCCTCTCTTGAACCCTATGGTTCTTGCAGGCTTTGCACTGTGGAGATAGAAAAGAATGGCAGGAAGAGGTTTGTTACCGCCTGCAACTATCCCGTGGAAGAGGGGCTGATTGTGAAGACCCGCTCTCCTGAGGTTTTAGATATTCGAAAGATGATAGCAGAGCTGCTTTTGGCCAGGTGTTCCGGGGAGAAAAGACTGCAGGATCTGGCAAGAGAATACGGAATCTTTGAGCCTCGTTTCAAATTAGATGAGGAGAAATGCACCCTCTGCGGACTATGTTGTCGAGTTTGTGAAGAACTGGTGGGCGTTTCGGCAATCAATTTTTACAACCGGGGCACGGAACGGGATGTGGGCACGCCGTACGGAGAACTATCAGAGGACTGCATTGGCTGCGGCGCATGTGCGCTGGTATGTCCCACCAATGCCATATCCGAGCAAAGAAACATCTTTCCCGTCACCTCCAAGGATTACAAAGAGATCGAAAAGGGATTTCTGAATGGGGAGCCAGACGATGATTTGGGGTTATTTAGCGAACTATTTGCTGCCGAGACAAACATAGAGGGGCAAGATGGTGGAATAGTCACCGCTCTGCTTGCCAAGGGCATTGAGATGGGCCTGCTTGATGCTGCCGTGGTTGTACAGAATAGGGAGATCTATGGAGCGAAAGCTGCTGTAGTTGATGATATCGAGGGAATATTGGAAGCAAAGGGGACGAAGTACATGCGGGTGCCCGTAATGCCTCGCCTGATTGATGCCTTGAAAAAGGGAAAGAGGAGAATTGCAGTAGTCGGCACGCCCTGCCAGGTCAGAGTCATCAGAAAATTGCAGCAGAGGGGATACTTCAAGGATGAATTTGCGGACGCAGAGATAATCCTCCTCGGGCTCTTCTGTTTTGAGAGTTTTGATTACAGAAGTCTGAGGACTCGCAGCAAAGAGCTATTCGGCATAGATCTTGATGAGGCAAATAAAATTCAGATCGCCAAAGGAAAATACATAGTCGCCATTGGAGGCAAGAACTATTCTTGCAGCGTGCGAGAGCTCGAGCATGATGTCAGGGAAGGCTGTCGATTTTGTGGCGATTTAGTCTCAAGGCTTGCCGATATATCCATAGGCTCTATAGGAAGCCCTAATGGATACTCCACTGTAATCGTCAGATCCGATCGCGGGAAAAAATTGCTGGACGGTGTGCAGTTCACCAGAAAGGAGATTGATCGAGAAGAGATAGTTAAACTGGCTAGATTGAAAAGAAGAAATGCGGATAAAAATTTTCTCAAGATCGGGGACGGTTTGGCAGGTTGATTTGATTCAAAGAGGAGAATTAATGAAAAAAAACCGGACCTCATACCCACAAACCATCCGCCGTTCACATATAATTTATATTATTTTTATCGCAATAGCCCGATGCTCGCGGCGGGGTCTACCGTCGCCGTTTGATTTGAAATATAAGTTGGTAACGGCAAGAGTTATATAGTTTATAATAGTTAACAGTTACATTATTGCATAGACGGTCAAAGTAATAGCGACCAATGGCACTAATCCAGATCTTGAGTTTGAAGCCGCCGGGATGAACTCGACTCAGCAAATTGAGGCTAGGGGGTTTTAAGAATATGTGTGAAATAGCAGAAGAAGGGACGAATAATCCGAAAATCGATCAACGGAGCATTTTCTTTGAACATACCTGTGGCGCTGAAGACGAACGAGAATGCACTATGATGAAGCATATCATCATGGCCGAGATACGAAAATCCAATGCACCTACCTGGGTTTCCGAGGAGCTGGAGAAAAAACTGGATTGTCGTGGATGCTTGAATGCTCTGGGAAGGCAGCCTGTGCCAAATTCTTTGATTTTCCGGTCATAGGTGCATTAACCCATAAATTGGGAATTCAAAATTCAATAAAATGTAAGCTCAAATCTTTTGGGTATCGAACCATTCCTGAAAGTGCTTGAGTTGAGGGCATCAATCAAGATGCGGATGAATCGGAAAGGATTCCTTGGATGAAGCCCGTCCAACAGGAAAGTCGTGTCAATGGATATTTCGATTCCCTTAGTCAGCTGCTGCAATTTTTCTCGCCAGGATTTCCTGTTTGACTGTGTTAGTCGGCCAGCTCCCGGAAGTGCTCCTTGTCATCGAAGAAATGCTTAAAATCCGGACCGACCCCTTTTGAACATATGGGAGCCTGAAGCCCGCCGCCCGGGTGTGTCTAGCCATGATGCGGGCTATCAAGGAGAGCATTCAGCCGTTCAAGAGTGGCTCTTCTCCGACCTATAGTCCGATCAGCTTTGATCGCACCCTTCGCATTTTCAAGGCCAATTTAAAATTACTGGTAAAAAAGTGCGGACATCCCTTTCCCCGCACTCCAAACAATCGATAGATAACGGTTTTGTGATTTTTATTTCGGCTTTAGTTTGCCCTACGGGAATATATCCAAGTATATATGAGTGGGTGGGCTTACATGAGTAGGGTAGGCGTCAATCGGCATACCAGGCCCGCAATTTTATACAGTAAGGATGTGGTGCAGGGCCTGTTCAAGCGGTATCTTATGGTTTGATTTGAGTATCGCTGAACTAGGTCATTTGGAAGACCCAACCCAAAAGCTTCTTTTAACGATACGATGGTAGCGACTCTTGCCGAGTTCGAGAAGTCCCTGATTTACGTCCAGGTTATCCCGCGGTCGCAGGACTAAGAGTTCGTAACGAAATAACTTAGGTATATTCACATATTTTATTTTGGCTTAATTGTATAATTCCATTCGTCATGAAATTTCTCAATTGTTAGGTTTATTTCTTTTAATTCATTGTCAGATATCTTAATGCCTTTTC
>CAIQHB010000054.1 GCA_903871465.1 uncultured Methanosarcinales archaeon | reverse complement strand
GATAAAAATATTGGATGAAGATATGTCACAATTAAAAATTAGTTTACATGAATTATATCCCAATTGGAATTATTCCATAGAACCACGTGTAACTCTATCCAAATAGAACGAAATTGGACAAATTATTTAGCGTTAATCCCTTAGCAAGAATCTCTCCTCAGAATTATACTGGAAATTCGTCAACTCTATAGATGAGATGGATTCCAGTTTGGAGAGCCATGCCAAGACTGACCTGAACCTTGAGGCGTCATTCTCTGGAAGTGGACATGTGGGCGTCATGGATGCGAGCCGGGGCGAGAAGAATGCAAATATCTTGATCGACGAGGATTACAAAGGGACCTATTACATAACCAAGAACATGTCTCATGAAGTCAAATACAAGTTGACGCGAGAGGTTGATGACTGGTTACCCTGTTGCTCGGGCGGATTTGCTGATATGAATGTCCTCGATAAGAAGCCATTTAAATCGGCATCAGGCATCTTTGATTGCACCTGCTTCAAGGTACCGACCCAGGCCCAGTTCCAGAGGGTCTATCAGAAACCCTGAATGGAGAGCTCCCCCAAGCTCCCATTTTCCCCCATTTTTTATAACATCTCGAGTTATGAAGTGGTTACAGCATGCGAATTATTGGAACTCATCCGATACATCATCCTAAGTCAAATATCCCTTGACATTCGCACAGCCTATTGATCAGCCCTTTTGTCAGAAAGCCCACTGTTTTCGCCGACTCATTTTTGGCCCCCCTCCCTAAGAAGGAAAGCCTTCCCTCTCCAAGTATTCCGAGAGGTGGGCAGTAAGGTGAAAACGATGGCAGATGTACGTAGAATCGTCGACCTGTACGAACTCAAAGTAGTAAAAGATTCCATGGCATATTATTATAATATTTTAAAATTAAAAGTATGTGTTTGGGGGCGGTTCAAATTTTCACAGGACCTCCTGAATGATAATAATTGTTAAAATTAGATATTATTAAAACTTATCAATTACATCGGTTAAGCAAAAAATGTGATAAGAGTGCCCAATTATGAGCAGCTCAAATCTTCAGGAAAATCTGCATGGCCTCATTCTGTTTCTTCAAGACCAGCAACATGTGCATTTTGTTCACCAGCGCCTGACTGTAGGCCGGATCAATCTCTAGAGCATTCTCATATGCCTGCAGTGCCTCTATATACTTTCCATTTGCCTCAAAAGCTATTCCTTCGGCATTGTAGGCCTGCTTATACTTGGGATCTATTTGCAGTATCTGGGCAAAGAGATGAGATGCCCCAGTATTGTTGCCCGTGACCATCAGCGACGTAGCCTTCTTGTACAGAGCATCCTTATATTGCGGGTCGAGCGCCAGGGCACCGTCGTACTTGGCCACGGACTCCTGATACATTCCCTGTGCTTGGAGCAGATTTCCTTCCCTGAGCCAGTTCGTCTTGGTCTTGTTATCCAATTCCGTTGCCCGGGCCGCAGCAGCAGAGGCGTTGGCATACTCCTTCAGGGCCGTGTAGTCCTCGACGATCCCCGACCAGGCAGCAGTCTTGTTGCTTGCTATCTTCAGGGCGGCATTGTAGGATTGGATCGATCCGTTGTAATCCTTAAGAGCCCTCTGTGCATCTCCCTTGTGCACCCAGGAATCGATGTAGTTAGGGTCCTGCGTGACGGCCTTTTCGAAGTAGGCCAAGGCATTAGTATAATTCTTAGAGGCGTAAAGCTGGCTCCCCTTATAGTCGAAATATTCAGTCTCTTCTGCCACGCAAATGGCACTTAATATAAAGAGACATAATACTACGCTAATACTTCTGAGTTTTCTCATATTGTTTCCTCCAAATCTTTTTGATGCTTTGCTACAAAATGCAATCGTTACTTTAGAGAGAAGGTCGCGCGATAGATGCATCCTGTTGAAGGTTCCTGCATGGCCATGCGACAGCTCAAATCCTGGAGCGCAAGTTTCAGGTCACCAGCGCTCTCTTAAATTTAGCTCAGGACGCCGGAGATTCTATTTTGCTACTCCGTCTGCTTGGCCTCTGCGTTTATAGCCATAGCGTTAGCCCAACACGTCCTGCTCTCGAATTCACGCCGCAGAGGACTCACACCGAAACTCGATTTAGCCATCTCTTGCCGTCTCATCCCAGCCTTCTATTTCCGGGTCCGATCTGCCTCAGCGACCGACCCCATTCATCCGCGCGTCGCTGCCTTTATCGTTTGCCATCGCCTGCAGCAACGCCTCATTGGCTCTGGCATCACCCATCTCTCCCAGAGCCCAGGCAGCATCGGCTCGCATATCTTCACTCACATTTTCATTCCTGAGGATCAGAATGATAGGCTCTACAGCGCATCCACGGCCGAATGCCTGACATCGCTCTCGCCGTTTTTGAAGGTCTTAATCAGCGGATCAATGGCCCGCGAATCTGCGATCCATCCAAACGCAACAGCGGCTTCCAGTCGAACCTGGCCGCTATTATCATCATTCAGTGCCTGAATTGGTGAGGTTCTCTTCCCCTTCGATTGCCTTTGAGGTTTTACGGGCCAGGGCTATAAGATCTGTTTTAAGTTTATCGGACATAACAGTCCCATCCAGCTTTGCCCTTGCCAGAGAATAAAGCGTGAATTGATCGTAGCTTATATCCAGCAAATTGGCGCCCCTCAGATCCGCCCCAGTTAATTCAACCTGATCGAAGCTTGTATCTCGGAGGTCCGCATGGCTCATATTTGCATTAGTCAGATAGACAACGTTAAGGCTCGCTTTTTTAAGGGATGATCCGCTCAGATCCAGGCCCCTAAGATCGATCTGATGCAACCTTACGCGGTCAAGCTTTGTGTTGCTCATCTTTGTGCCTACTAATCGAACAGAGTCCATATTGGCATCAGAGCAATCTGCATTTGTTAGATCTGCTCGGGTTAAGTCTGCATATTGCAATCCTGCGCGTACCAGGCTTGCGCCTTGAAGATTAGCCTCTGTCAAATCAGCATAAGCAAAGCTGGCGGAACCCAAATTTGCGTCACTAAGATCGGACCTCATGAGATAGGATCGAGTAAAATCCGCATTAGACATATCTACGCCGCTGAGGTTAGCGCTGTAGAGTTCTGCCCGAGATAGCTGTGCCCGGGAGAGAATGGAATCGCTCAAATCCGCCCAGCTTATATGCGCACTCACCAGGTTGGCACCATACAGGTACATATGATGAAGCGTTGCGCCGCTTAGGTCCGTTCGAAAAAGTCTGGCATCGGTCAGGTCGGCTTCCGATAGATCTGAATCCGATAGATCTGCATCTGTGAGGTCGGCCTTAACAAGGCGGGCATTATTCAGCCTGGATTTCGAAATCTTGGCGCTATTCAAGGTAGATTCTGTTAAATCCGACCCCCTGAGATCAACATTATTTAAAATTGCGCCGGTCAGGTCCGCCTTGATCAGAATTGCCCCCGATAGATTAGCGCCAGTCATCCAGGCAGATTCCAAATAGGATTCACTCAAATTAGTTCTCTCCAAATCGGTCCCTCGTAGATCGGACTGATTCAGGTGCATTCCGACTAGCTCCATTCGGGCTAAGTCCAATCCGCTCATGTTGGCGCGGTCGGTCGGCGTCTCCAAAATATGAGATGGATCTGTTGCATATACCCCACTCACAAGAAACATCAAAATCGTCGCCAGGTGCATAAATCCCATAGACCTCATAAATTCTCCCGAAAGGAGGTAGCTTGCCATATCGCTGTAGATTCACGGCGCCCCTATTTCTTGAATAAATTAATCCTTCTGGGATAAATACATTCCTAAGCAAAACACATAAATCGAGAACAGAATCGGCCTCATTGGCCTAGCTTCTCTGTCGAGAGGGGAAATATCCCACGGCCTCCTTGGAAAGAAGGATCTGTTGTAGGAATCGATGTGGCTTGGCGAGCTTTGCCACCCCCTCAAATGGTGAGGAGATTGATAATCCTCGATTCTTCCGAGAAGATGAGTTGGCATTAGCCGAAGCAAACGTGATAAGCTTCCTAAAGGATATTCTCTTAGACGAAAAGCGTCAAATGTAGTTACTAGAATTCATGAAAAGAATCGGAAACAAGAGAACCGATCCAATCAGGCTTTTCGCCAATTGGGGAACCGTTTAGGCGCAATAGTCTTTGAAGATCTTGATATTCAGAACATGCTCAAGAATAATAACCTGGTAAAATCCATCTCGGACGTTGCATGGGGAATGCAGGTACAAGCAACCGAGAGCAAAGCAGAATACGCCGGCTCTCTCAGACAGGGGATGCAGTCTGTTCGCAAAAGCGATAGATGCCCCGTCCTTTGGGGCGGGGAAAATCCATCGCCAAGAAACTCCTTTTCTGTCAACAATCAGTGATCAAGTATCCCCGAACTTCAGTTCATCGAAGCTGAAAGACCCGTTTATGGCTTTCGCAGAGATGGAATAGTTGCCATCCGGAAATCCAGTGGTGTTGATCAATAGATCGAACGGTCCATTTATAATAAGCTTCTTGACAACCGTCATCATCAAATCCACTCTGGTCTCGTTATCATTAGCCTCTCCGAAGATCTTGACATGATAAGATCCATTAGGCGATATGAGGTCTGTCTCAGCTCGGGCCATTCCCGACTTATTGGCCAAGAACTGGGAGCTAACCCAGGTCCTCTCCAGACTCCCCTGCAGCTTCATCAGGCCCACATTCAGATCTTTGACGCCACTGGCTGTGATGGTAAAGTTATTGGGCTTCCCGGGAATGTACATTCCCTGCAACTTGTAATCATACCCTCCACGGGGGAATTTCTTGGGGTCCAACCCTATGATCTTGACCGGCGTGGATAAAGGCGGCACATTTAACCCCACAATGTCGTACATGTATCTCCCAGAAAATGTGGGTACAATGGTTTCTATGGACAGGGTCAAGAGCACCTCACCTTTTCCAGATCCCGAGAGGATCTTGTCTTTGCTAACCGG
>CAIQHB010000053.1 GCA_903871465.1 uncultured Methanosarcinales archaeon | reverse complement strand
GTAGATATATTCTTGGCCATTTATCTTCTTGATGCGAGTGAACGATTTCATATGCATATTTAGGCACATAATACTATTTATAGATTTCGGTTGTGGATAACGAAAAGTGTCTTAATATGCCTAAATAATGGGGAGCTTAGGTTCAATCTTTAGCAATCTTTCGCGATAATATTAGATTAACTGTTCGTGCTTTTCTATTTCATCTCTTATTTTTATTTTCATCCTATTGCAAATGTCTTTACCTTCATGCAAAGCACTAATATAATTTTGCGTGTTGCTCTGATGAAGTCCTCCCCTGCTCACGATCCAATTCATCTCTAAATCTTTCCACATATTTATCTTTTTAGCTATAAGGATATAGTCATCTACATTATTAATGAATTCTGTATCATATAAGTTTGTCGAATCACTTATTCTAAGAGCTTGATAAAAAGAAAACTCTTCAGGAATTAATGATAGATGGGATCTTAAACCATCAATTGAGCTTATCAGACTATCAATAAGATTCAGATTATACTCATTTTCTTTTTGAAATGTGACAAGTCTATAGTAGCCAATTTTGTATATCTTTTGATTTAAAATTTTATCAAGATCTCTTCGATTCAGTCGAAATTGAGTGCTTCCTTTGCGAATGAAGCATTCTCCTCTTCTTAGTTTGCCGTAATCTTTTTTCATCATGTAAGGCTTATCTTCACAATCATAGATCCTAATAATGCCAATTCTTTTCCCCTTCACCGTATATGGAAAATACTCTAATCTTAATTCTGGCTCAATATTCTCCTTTATCAACTGCTGATACACAGCGCTATCTATGAATACTGAATCAATCTCCAAAATCTCTTTTTCACCTAAATTATTAAATATTATTCCTATTATAATATATCTATCATTATGGATATCTGCATTTGCAAAAGATAATACATCTTTTATTAAAGCCTCATGTTTAGTTCTATCATATTGCACAGCTTTAAAATCAAGATTTTCATTTTCTTGCCCATCTTCGATCAAACTATCAAGATCAACCATCTGGAATACCTCACATCATTTAATCCGATGCAACTAATGCTTTATAAAATATTGGCTAAACCAACGTGCATGGGTTTTTTATATGCTAAGTATTTAATCTTTTTGATTATATAAAATCAATTAGAGGAAGAAAATTGGACTGGATTGCCGAATCAGGGATATATTCTGAGCTTGATAAATTTAAAGAAGAATTATTGATAATATGATGACAGACACTAGTAAGCTTGGTAGAGTTCCCGTGTGTCACCAAAACCAAGATGCTGAACTGCATAAGATACCAGTAACAAATTCTATTACTATAAATAATATCTTATCGATTTGTAGAAGAAGAAATTTGACTCAAAAGGAACCTGAGCTCCCCTTAATTTAGGCATACTAAGATACTTTTCGATATCAATAGCCGAAATCTATTAATACTTTATGTGCCTAAATATGCACATGAAATCGTTCACTCGCATCAAGAAGATAAATGGCCAAGAATACCTCTACGAAATTACCCCCTATTATGATAAAGAGAAAAAGAAAAATCGCCAGAAGAGCAAGTACCTTGGCAAGAATGTTAATGGAGTTCCGGTCAAGGTCCGCTCTCAAGACAGAGTAGCGAAGAAAATTCTGTCACATGGCGAATTCGTGCCGCTAAAAAAGATCGCAGAAGGCCTTGAGCTGGAAAAGCTCCTCTCTGATGTCCTTCCTGGGAAGGAAGTCTGGCCAATTTTGACTCTGGCAATGAATTATGCTACACGTCCTCGAGCCCTAACCCATATCCAGAGCTGGTATGAAGGTACGGCCATATCCGAAGACCACCCAGATCTACCCTTATCTTCCCAGAGCCTTTCCAGAATGCTAAGCCGTATCGGTGAAAGCACTGCAAATTTGGAATTCTCTCGCAAACTCATCCAACAGATATCGACATGCAGCACGCTGGTTTATGACATAACCTCTTTGTCATCTTACTCCCAGTGCATAAGCCTCTTGGAATACGGTTATAATCGAGATGGTCTCGATCTGCCACAGATCAACTTATCTCTCATCGTCGATAAGGATCTAGGCATACCGGTGATGTACGATCTTTATCCTGGAAGCATCGCGGACGTATCTACGCTTAAGAATACTGTCCAGAAAATAAAGGCGCAAGGTGTTCGAAATTATACCATGATCATGGATCGAGGTTTCTTCTCGACTGATAACATCGAAGAGCTGGTGGCTGCGGATTTATCATTCATCATTCCGCCAACAAGTACTCTCAAGAACGTTAAAGAAGCGGTATCCGCCATTCATAGCCGTATCGACGATCCTGATCACCTGAAGCTCCACGAAAAAGAACCGCTGTTTGTGATGCCCGTGAGCATCGAAGTAGGAGAAAACAAACTGAGCGGATATGCATATTATGATCAGAAACGCGAGCAGCAGGAAAGAAACACATTTTATAAGCGGTTGTATGATCTAATAGAAGTGCTCAAATCCAAGAACCTGAAACCTTGGATGAATCCCGGAGAGGTTTTCAGGGCGACGGCTAAAAGGGACGCCAAGTTCATTGAATGGAAAGCAATCGATGGCAGGTTTCAGGTTTCTCTCAGGAAAAATGCGGTCTCCCATGCCATTAATAAAATGGGTAAGTTTATCCTCCTTTATCGGGGCGAGTTTTCTTGGGCCGAGTGTCTCTCGCTTTACAGAAGCAAGGATGTCGTCGAGAAAGGGTTCGATGTGTTGAAGAACGACATTGACCTGATGCCGACAAATCTGAGAACCAATAGCAGCCTAAGGGGATATCTCTTCATTGCGTTCATTGCTCTGATTTTGAGAATGAAGCTGATGAGACTGATGATCGACGCGGAATTGAATAAAAGATACTCCGTGGAAGGACTGTTAACAGAGCTTGAAAAGATTAAGATTATGATCTTGCCGGATGGTGAGAAAATCACAACTGAGATCACCAAGAAACAGCGTGAAATCCTGGATGCCCTTCATATGTGTGCCTAAACTCTGGGGAGGTCAGGGTTTATCGCAGCAGCAAGCTCAAGCTGCCATAGCAGCCTTTGGTTCATTGCAGCCTCCATCAGCCATCATCTTGTCATCAATCAATCTCCAAAGGTAGGGCTTAGCAGGCAGATCTGTCCTCAAAACACCTATCTCGCAACCAATTAAGCCATTTATCTTCTCTTCCAGGTCCCAGGGCAATGTCACATTTACTTCCCCAATCCCGGCCACCAAAACCCCACCATCATCAACCAGTTCGTGCAGAACCCCAACTACCTCCTCAAACGGGTGCAATTGGCTAATATTATTGACTTTTTCAGACATCTACACCACCAAACAGTATATTTTGGCTTAATAACTACAATTAAGCAAGGAATAGTAATATGCTAAGATATTTAAGTATTTCTTCGAATTAAAAATCAATGCATTAATTGGATTACAAAACAAACCAATTATAGTTAGTATAATTAGATATTAAGAGAAATGGTGCCCGGAAAACAAGAAAAGATGCCAAAAAAGTAGCTGGATAGCTAAATCCCTAGCTGCGGAATGCAAGCCATATAGCTCTCTCTTAACTCATTTGAATCAATGTGGTCGTAGATATCGATGGCATCCTTTCTGGCATCCCCTCGAAGCTCCTGAATGAACTCGCGGGGCATCCCTGCCTTTCTAAGCTCAGTGGTAAACCAGTGCCTACAGCAGTGTGGATGGAAATGGTCCTCCATCTTATCGGAATTCACATTATAGAGCCCTATCACCTTCGCAGGTCTAGTAACAGATTCATAGACCTCATTCTTGCCGATCCTGCTCCCACGCGAGTTAAGGAACAGGGCCTTAACATTTTGCTTGTTCCTGGTCTGCCTGGCTTTGATCCATCTCTGAAGAAGTATGGCAGCCTCTCCATCAAAGAACACGGTCCTATTGCTTCTCTTCGCGGTGGGCTTTAGCCTTATCTTCTGCTCTACAAAATCAACATCCTCCACATCCAAAGTTATGAGTTCATTGCGCCGGATGCCAGTTTTGGCCAGCAAGGTAATTATGGCCTTATCTCGGACATCCAGAGTGGAATTGATCAGCCTCGCCATGTCATCAACAGAAATCAGCTTGCGCATATGGCTATCATCATTGTCTTTGTAGCTTCGCACGTACCTCTTTCTCACCGGCCCAACGGGGTTGCCCTCTACATATTCTTCATACTGGAGGTAGTCATAGAAACTCGAAATCGAGGTAAAGTAGTTCTCCACTGACTTTTGTGATACTTCGCGATCTCTCCTTAGATGAGCAATAAAGCCCTTGAGGATGTGCTTATCTACTTTCAGCAGATCCTTGCCATTGGCTTCAAGATACTCAGCAAATATTCTGATATTTGAAATATATCTCCTCAGGGACTCGGGAGACATGCCTCTTATCAGGCAATCCTCCTTGAATTCAGCTATCAGGTCTTTATAACCAAGATCATGTGCCTGAACAGCAGCAACAGCCTCGATCATCCCTGCCACCTCCAGCCATGGGGCATCGAAGTAACCAGGCCATAGGCTTCGAGGTCCTCCAGTTGCCGAGATACAGCCTTAACCAGCTTGGAATTAGAGGGATTGATGCCCAGCTCCTCTAAAAGCTTGTAGCTGTCCACAGTAACATCTCTTTTCAAGATGGCCAGAAGCTCATGGTTGTACTCTCTTATGCCCTGGAAGTCGGGCTTAAGAAATGCTTCATTGCGGTAATGTTTGAGTTCGGCCTCATACTTCTCGATAACTATGCCCTTTTGCTTTAGGTCCTCTCGAAGGTTTTTGATATCATTTCTCAGGCTTCCTAGCTCCTTTACTAATTGGCCTCGGGGTTTGGCCTCTGTATCATTGGCTATGGCATTCTCGAATACAGAGATCACATATTTGGAGAGGTTAAGGTTAGCTTTCTTTGCCAACTCAGTCCATCTTAACTTGTCCTCATGCGAGGGCATGTAAAGATAGATGTATCTGGATCGATCAGGTTTTACCAAAATACTCACCAATATGTAAAATAGACATTCGAGTATTTGTGGGATACGGGTAAATTTTAGCGGGGGTAAAGGTGCATGGCAATGATTGGTAGGCTAATTCTTAGTTTCGATATCCAGAACCATCACAGGGGGTAGAATTTACCGGTGGATCGCGAAGATTCGATTGGTGGCAATTTGCACAGACATTCTTGAGGAGGATGGACCTACCTAGAAAAAAAAGAAAGTTAGCCAAATCAACAAAAATGGTTCATCTATGTCTGTTCCCACAAAATCTATGTTAAATGAGATGTAATATGGCATACTTAGCCATTTAGAAGATGAAATCCAAAAATAATGAAAAATCCACAAGAAAAGTCTTGACAAATACTAGTAAGGTTATGCGGGGGACGGGAGTCGAACCCGCGAACACCTTCGTGACAGGGTCCTAAGCCCTGCGCCTTTAACCACTTGGCAACCCCCGCGTTTTGTGCCTTCATTTGTAGGCTTGGCCACATAAAAGAACTGTGCTCTACTAGAACTTTGCGATCCCTTCAGGATTTGCTGCAGGCCATTCGTCCGTCTCACCGCCGCGGTCGGCTCTCTCTCGCATCTCCTGGCCCGAACATAACCCTCTAGCTTCTGCTATGAAATTGAGATCAACCTTATCCTCCGCTCTATCCGAGCCTGCCCGGGCGTTTGGGGCGCCATTGGGCCGCGTAACACCCGCGCGCGTAATCCACTGCATGAGAAGGAGAAGATGGTGCAGATCAAGAGCATCCTTACTGCAAGGGAGATCCAGGAGACTGATCGATAAAACATCTGATCCACATCAGCTCGGCGAGCCAAAACAGAGATTTATTCGGGCCCGCATGGAGAATATTCTTCCAATTATAAAAATAGCAGTCAGGTTCCTGCCACTATCTCGCTCCCACTACATGGGCGCCCGCCCATTAGCGATAGCCCCCACCATGCCACTCCAAATAGAATGCAGTGGAATAGGCAGTCTTGAAGGGCAAAATGCTTCAATCCCGTTCATCCCTCCATAGTCAAAGGTATCCAAGCCCGCCCGGCGTTGAGGGCGCCCAGGTCCGACCGCGCGTTTTACCGCGCGCGGCGCTCCCCAAAAAGTGCAGTAATTGGCCCGCAACATGCGGATTTAAAAGCATCATACTGCAGGCGAGATCCAAAGAACCGATTGACAAGGAATCCTGATCCCAATCGGTTCAGCAAGCGGAGACAGATGATCAGCAGGGCCCCGTGGATAGTATAACCATTTAGCTATAAAAAATATAAAATTAAGCTCCTCACTATTTCAACAGGATCATGGAACGTATCAGTCCCCGCTCTATTTCTCGCCCATTAGCCAGGCCATGACCGCCTTGCTGGTGTGCATCCTGTTCTCGGCCTCATCGAAGACCGCGCTCCGCGGGCCGTCCATCACCTCGTCCGTGATCTCTTGCCCCCGGTGTGCAGGCAAGCAGTGCAGAGCAATGACGTCATCCGCAGCCAGGCCCAGGAGCCCGGAGTTCACCTGATACTTACCGAAGACCCTGAGGCGTTCAGCCTCCTGGGCTTCATCACCCATGGAGACCCAGGTGTCCGTCACCAGAACGTTTGCGCCAGCTGCCGCAGCGGCGGGCTCTTCCACTACCTGTGGATGGCCGCCCAGCTCCTTCGCCTGTTCCAATATTGGGGCCTTTGGCTGGTAAAGTCGCGGCGAGGCCACAGTGATCTCCATCCCCAGAATGGCCGAGGCCAGTATCAGAGAGTTGCAGACGTTATTCCCGTCTCCGATCCAGCCCACCCGCAGCCCCTCCAGCGCCGGAAAACGCTGGCGCATGGTCTGCAGGTCGGCCAGAATCTGCAGCGGATGCTCCCAGTCCGAGAGGGCATTGATCACTGGAACAGAGGCATGCTCCGCCAGCTGGACGACGGTGTTATGAGAGTAGACACGGGCGGTGATGCCGTGCACATAGCGACTAAGAACTCTAGCCGTGTCGGCGATGGTCTCACCTCTTCCCAGCTGCAGCTCGCCCGCAGAGAGGTAGAGCGGATGGCCGCCCAGCTCTGCCGCCGCGACCTCCAGAGAGACCCGCGTCCTGGTGGAGGGCTTTTCAAAGATCATGGCCAGGCTCTTGCCTTGCAGGGGCAGGCCGTGATGGCCGCGCCTGGCCCGGAAGGCCTCGGCACTGTCCAGTAGCCGCAAAATGTCGTCCCGAGAGAGATCGGCAATGGAGATTAGATTCATATCTGCACCTGTATCCGCACCTTCAGCTTTCTGCACCTTCTTGGACCTTTTGGTTCTTCGCCGTTTTGTGCCTTTGGTTTTCCAATTCTAAGTTCGTCTCATTGTTCTTACTTCTGTGAGCTTTGTGAACTCCGTGGTTGAAACGTCGTTAGACGCTGGTTATATCCAGTGGTTACGAAATGCCACCACAGAGGCACAGAGCGCACGGAGGACTCACAGAGGCCTCTAATCAAGCAACGATCATCAACCAACGAGCGCAACCGTTTGCGTCAGCTCCCTACGCCCGCAACCTCTGCACGATCTCGGATATCTGGGTTACTTCCTCCTGGCTGGGCGCGACCCTCGCTGTGATGCCCTTGAATCTTGGGACGCTGGCGTTGCATAGGTCGTCCCGCAACAGTTGATTGGACCAGACGCTGTTGATCATGAATGCCAGACCAGCATGAGGCTCGTCATCCGTGGTCTTTGCAGCGACCACAATTTTGCTGATCTCGTTCTCCACCAGAACCTTATCGCCGTCCTTCACCCCAAGGCTTGCCATATCCTGCTTGTCCAGGAGGATAACGGCGCTGAGCTGGCGGTACTCATCCGAGAACCTGCTCTTCTCTCCGGACTCATACTGAAAGATATCCTCGAAGCAGACGATCTTCAATTCCACAGACATCTAAATCGCCTCCATTATCCTTGTCAGGATCTGTTCATCGCTGAGCCTCTCCGATTCTGTTATGGGCTCAAAGCTTATTCGGGTCCCGTCCATGCGCAGAGCCGTGCCGCCTGCCTCCAGGCCGGACAATGCGGAAGGAATGACCACCTGCGCCGCATCCGTGGTGAGAGACCGGCGCGGATCGATGGCGATGAGCGGGATATGTGCCAGAGCCCGCGCGGTCCCAAACGGCAGAGCCGAGAGCGGATCCGAGCCGATTATGAGCGCAGCATCGCTGCTCTTCGCGGCCAATGCCACGCCCTGCTCCGGCCCGTGCGTGGTGGCGGCGCCTGCGGCACCGCCCCGGAAGGAGACGCTGTTTATAAATCCGGTCTGGCCCAACATTAGCTGGTTGAACCCGCGCATGTTGTAGTGGCCCACCATGGGTATAACCTTGAAGGTAGTGATCTCATTCAGACGGGCCACCAGCTCCTCAAAGAGATCCATCTTATCCTGCATGGAATAGATCATCCCCGGGCCCGGAAAGATCACTCCAAACTCCGTCTTCTTGAGAATGGTCCCCAGCTCAATCAAGCGCTTCTTGTCGCCCGTCTTGGGAATCTTCCCGTCCAGAACGGTCAGGATCGATTCCAAAAATTCTGCATCGCCGTCAGGAGGCACACGGAAGTAGTAGTTGCTGCACAGATGGGCGGTGGCCGACTTTCTCACGTCCACAACCACGCAGGTCCTCTCCTCCTCGTAGCTCTTCTGCCTCTTCTCGCCACGCGGATAATAGGAGAACCGGGATAGGTGCCGGGGATGGCTGTTGGAAGGGTCCGTGCCCCAAAAGACGGAGGTATCAGCGAAATTGCGCACGTCGTCCAAAGTACAGGTCGGGATCTTTCCATTGAGAATTCGCTCCATCAGCAAACCCTCGCAGAATGATGAGGTATCATCTATGAATGCGCCTATTTTCTTGGCCAGGTTTATGCCCACAGTCTGGGCCTCCAGGGTGGAGTTGGACCAGCCGTAGAGCAGGGGCGTCCTGGCGTTCTTCAGAATCTCCGCCGCCTTGGCTATGGCCTGATCCAGCGTCACCTCTTTCCCGTCGATCATGGGTTTGGTTCTCTCTGTGAAAAGTGCCTGAAAGTGACCTTGCCCTTTGCGGCAGAGGTTCTTGGCCTCGGAGATGGCTCCCGTCTTCAAGACCAGCTCGATATCCTCGCATAGAAGCGAGCAGCCTGTGCAGGTTGTCATTTGCGTGTCACGTCCTTACCTAAACTCACCTAAACGAACTCTATAGCCTTGCTCGGACAGGTCGCAGTACAGGCATTGCATAGTATTTTGTTTGGCCCGAAGCGCCGGCACTCTTTGAGATTATTAGCCAACACAACTCCGTCTTGCACGCGGAGGATGACCTTATCACCCTCCGGGCCGAGGCCCACAGCGCATCTTGTAGGCTCCGCGGCCACATTGACGGGACACGCGACCACGCAGTTGCCGCAGCCGAAGCACTTCTCCGGATGTATGATGAGGCCGGTCTCCGAGGCATTCTCTAAAGGCGCCATCACCTCATGCAGCTTCTTGAGCTTTGCCTCGTACTTCTTCTCCTCAATCAGAGGAGGGCACTCATCGATCTTCTTCTCCCTGCCCAAAAGGCCGACGGCAAAAGCCATGCAGGTGGGTAGCCCGCACTTCTTGCAGTTGGTTTTGGGCAATAGCATATAGATCTCCATGGCTCCGACCATAACCAGATACCTCATTTGGGATGGACTTGAGCTAGCTCTTCACCTCAATCATATTTATTGCCTGCGCAAACCTTTTCATAGTTCTGGGGCAAAAGGCTATTTGAATGCCTTTCAGCAATCCTCTTGCCCTCCTGGGGCTCTCGAGCATAGTTCCCCTGATAATAATATATCTTATCAGGCCCCGGCCAAAGGAGATCCGCTTCTCCTCCACACAATTTTTGAGAGAAGGCGAGGCGAAGCGCACAGCAGTGCTGAGCCGCCTGATCTTTGATCCACTATTCTGGGTGCAGCTATTGGCGCTGTGCTCACTGTCCATAGCAGCAGCCGGGCCTTATACCATCGGAGAAGGTCCGGCGACCAGTCACCTTGTGGTCGTCCTGGACGACTCGGCAAGCATGCAGGCCTCCTTTTCTCAGGCGCAAAAGCTGATCGCGCCATACCTCGACAGTTACCAGAAGATCAGCATCATCCTGGCAGAGAATGCCCCTGTTACCATTCTCTCCGGAGGAAGTTCCGCTGAGGCCAAAGATATACTCCGCCAGCTTCAGCCAAAAGCGATCTCTACAGACCTCTCCAGCGCCATGACCCATGGAAGCGGCTTGCTGGGGAGCGAAGGAGGAAACGTCCTGGTCGTCTCGGACTTTATAAGCTGGACCGGCGACAATCCGGATGTCACGCGCAAGCTACTGCAGGCCGATGGCCGGGTTTCCGTCGTCTTTGCCGATTCTTACCAGGGGGGCGACAACCAGGCCCTGGTGGAAGGTTGGGATGTGCCTGGATCCGGATATGTAAATCACACGGCTCTTGTGCATAACTATGGCTCCGCAAAAACATCCACCATCACCATTCATGGCCCGGGGGGATCCTCCAGTCGGTTGGCCCAGATCCCGCAGGATGGCGACTACTATCTCTCTTTCACCGCTTATCCCGGAGTCAATGAGATCTCTCTGGATCAGAAGGATGCGATTGGCTGGGATAATCATGCCTATGTTTATGTGCCCGATCTCGCGAAGAAGAGAGTTCTGTATCTGGGCGAGGCAGGTCCGGCCCTGGATGCATTGCGTTCCCTGCCCAATGTCGATGTCGAGACCTCAGGGGAATACAGCAACTTCGACCTGGTAGTGGTAGGCAGGAACGCCTCACTGGACGGCAAGCTCAACCGCTACATCGACGGAGGACGGGTAATCTATATCGCAACAGACGTCCTGAGCCCTGAGTACCTGCCCGTCCGGGTGACAGGCCAGATTCCGGGGCCGGCCAGCCTATGGGTCCGAAATGTTGGTTTTTCCCAAGGAGTGCATTTCGATGAGATCGGACTTTTCCATTTTCCAGATGCGATCGCAAGAAAGGGTTCCACTACGATGGTCGAAGCTAACGGGGTCCCCATCCTCTCCTACTGGCGCCTCGGAAAAGGCATTGTTATTTACGACGGCCTGGAGATGAATTCCGATTTTTATACCCGTCCGGAGTATCCCATATTCTGGTACCAGATGGTGAACTGGATAACAGGTGTGCCCGACATTGTGGCCTCCAACCACAAGACGGGAGAGCTGATTCCTTTGGGTGGGCAGGTACCTGTCGACACCCCCTTGGGCAGCGTCTCCACGAGCAGCCTCCTCCTGGACGAGGTAGGGATCTACCGCTTCCAGGGAACTGCTTTCGCCGCAAACATGTACGACCCTCAGGAGTCCGACCTTCGCCGCAGCTCCGGCGTTACACCGGGCGAATTTAAAGGGGATCTTCGTAATACAATAGTGGAAAACGATCTTTCCATCTGGGTGATCGCTCTGGCCATCTTGGCGATCCTGCTGGAGCTTATCATCATGCGCTGGAGGCGAGAGACATGATCCTGGACCAATACTATGCCACGCCAGAATTACTCTACGCGATCCCTATACTATTAATCCTGGGGGCCGTCTTCACCCAATTCCGGGCTAAAAATAAGCTTCTCTGCGCCTCAAGAATTGTCGTCTTCTGCCTGATAATCGCCGCTGCTGCTAACCCCTACTTTGTCGAGACACATACCGTTCAGTCGCAAAAGCCCAGCATCACCATCCTGGACGATAAGACCGGGTCCATGGATGTCTTTGATCCCAATGTTGCTGTGAGAGTGAACAGCTTTGCAGACTCCCAGATACGCTCCTTTTCCGGGGATTCTACGCCACTGGGGGACAAGATAATCCAGAATGCACAGCCTGGCGGTACTCTCCTTCTAGTGACGGACGGAAACAGTAACATCGGACGCCCTCTGGCGGATGCTCTGGCCCTGGCCAAGGCCTCAAATACGACGACCTTTGCCATGTCTCAGGCTCCGGTTAAGGACGATGCAAGCGTGGAGATCTCCGGAACGAACACCGCAGTCCTGGCAGGAGACTATCCTTTCACAGTGATTGTACGGTCATCCGGCAGCTACATCGGGTCGCTGTCTGTTTACGCGGACGACAAATCGATCTATAGCGACAAGATTGTCGCCAACAAGAGCGCATCTATCAAGATCTCTCACTCTTTCCTTGAGACGGGAAATCATATTCTCCGAGCTACGATTGATCCAGACACGAAGATCGTGAACAACAACTATCAGAAGGCGATCTATGTCGTCCCCAAGCCAGACGTCTTGCTTGTCTCCAATGTCGACTCTCCCCTGGCCCGGGATCTCAATGATCTTTATAAGCTCGCAATTATTCCAGATCTACCTGCCCAATTGCAGAGCTACAAGTCAGTGGTTCTCGATAATAGCCATTATAATAAGAGTCTCGCCTCTCTGGGAGATTATGTGCGCGAAGGCGGCGGGCTGGTGGTAGTGGGCGGCCAGGATGCATACGACCTGGGCGGTTACCGCAACACCAGCCTGGAGGATTTCTTGCCCGTGCGTTCGACTTCCAGCATATTCGAGGGTGGCAAAACACTCATCTTCGTGCTGGACATCTCCTTCAGCCTTATGTCCACGCGCACCGCAGACGGCACAAATCTGCTCGACTACGAGAAAGCACTGGCCGTGGAGCTGCTCAAATCGCCCCATTTCCGGGACTACAACGTGGGTCTGGTAGTTTTCGGCACCAAGGCCTACGATGTACTGGATCCCATTCCTTTATCCCGAGGCCAAAGCGTCCTGACGGAAAGAATTACCGACCTGGCGCCGACAGGCACGGAAAACAGCTACCTGGATGACGGACTGCAGCTCTCCTGGGATATGATCAACGCCAGCGGCGGCAAGGGCGAACTGATTGTGATCTCGGACGGAAATCTTCAAAACTACCCGGATGTCGTGCAGCGATCAATCCGGTTAATTCAGGAGATGAATACCACCACTCGACTGATCCAGGTGCAGGCCATCCCGGGAAATACGGGAATACTGGATAAGCTGGCGGCCAAGGCAGGATCGGATTTCACTGCATTCGTCTATCCTGAATCCCTGACCACAACTATGTCTCCGCTAACCACGGAGACAACTCCTCCGGAGAAGAACGTCTCAGGATACGCGGTAAATGTTGTCGATAAGAATCACTACATATCGGCTGATCTGAATCTAAACACCACAATCACCGGCTTTAATGATGTCACGCCCAAGTCCGGTGCACAGCGCCTGGTGGCAATGCCCGATGGCAAGCCCGTTCTAACAGTATGGCGCTACGGCCTGGGCAGGGTAGCCGCGCTCACCACGGATGACGGCAACGACTGGGCGGGCGGGCTCTACGCCAGCCCGAGCTCGCAATTGATATCTTCCGCGGTCAACTGGGCAGTAGGGGATCCGCGGCCCGAGACGGATCGTGTCGAAGCGGAGGACGGATGGCAGGGAACGCCCCTGCAGATCACTATCCACAGCAATGCCAGGCCGAGCCTTCCTGGTGCCGATGTGGAAAAAGTGGGGGATAATGTGTATGGGGCCACATTTACTCCCAACAGCTCCGGCATCTACTATATCGGCAATTATGGAATAGCTGTCAACTACCCGCTGGAGTACAGGGATATCGGCTACAGCCCCGGGCTTTCCAGCCTGATCATGGCCAACGGCGGAAAGGTCTTCACGGAAGAGGAGGCCAGGAGGAGCCTGGTCGTCGAGGCGAGCCGGGTCAGCCAGAGGACTGTCCAGGAGAGGGTCTCCCGGAGAGATATCCTGCTGCTTCTTGCCCTATTGGTTTTCCTCGCCGAGATAGTCTACAGAAAGCTATCCGAGATACGAAGGCGAGGTCGATCCAGGGCATGAAAGCTTACCATCAGATTTTAATATCATAATCAGCTTTAGTGATGATATATTTGCGGAGGTAACTGCCACCAAATGAGTTCTCAAATGTGTACCGTCTGTGGCCTTCCCCAGGAACTATGTATCTGCGAGGAGGTTGCCAAGGAGCAGCAGAGGATAGCAGTGAAAGTACAGAAGCGCAGGTATGGAAAAGAGGTGACAGTTATCCAGGGCATCGATCCTCATGAGATCGATCTGCAGGAGCTGTGCACGCATCTCAAATCCAAGCTGGCCTGTGGCGGGACTGTCAAAGAGAGCCTGATCGAGCTGCAGGGCAATCATATTCAAAGGATTAAAGAGATCTTGGTGAAGAAGGGATTTGGCGCAGATCAAATAAGCACCTAAATTCCTTTCGAAAATTTTAAGATCTGCAGGCCGATCCTAGTGCTTGCTTATTTTCTTTTCTAGGATGAAGCTTTTTAGAATTTTCTATTGTATAGAGCTATTAAGACTGGCGAAGCTGATATTTGTTCTTAGAACTAAATAAAAATAAAAGGCGAGACTCAGCTCTTGCCGGATTTTTCCAAATGGATCTTATCGATAGAAATCTCGCCGTCTTCACCCATCACTATGGAGAAGATCCATTCGCTGAGATTGGCACAATGCTCTGGAATGCATTCCTCAATGCAACCTGCACAGGGCTCGAAGGCATCCACCGCCAGTAGAGGGTCGAAACGTCTGCTATGAGACTTCTCCGAGCAAAAGAGCCTATAGGTTCTGATGCCGTCGACCGACTCTACCGCTCGGGTAACGATGTTATCCTTGAGGAGCTTGGCCACGATGCGAGAGCATTTGCGAGAATCGATCTTGAGAACCTTCCATAGATCGCTCTGCAATGCACCCTCAGGATGCGACTTTATATATTCCAGTGCCTCCTCAACAGACATTTTTGGCCTCTCTATTCAATTGGACTTATGAGAATTATGTTGTTGCCGCGCAGGATAACTGATCCCAAAGAGCGAGTCTTCTCGCCGCCGATCAGCTCCACTGTCTCGAGTAGGTGAAGGTTCAAGTATTCATCTACGCTGTTGAGGATACCTTCCAGGACATAACGGGGTGAGCCCTTCATCTCTACCTGAATCTTGCTGCCTACCAGACTCTGTACCTTCTTTGTTGGGAACATAACCAGACTCCTTGGTAACTTATATGAACAATTTTGCAATGGTTCGCAGATTTGATCAATTGGGGCAATAGAATGGAGCGTGCTCTAATCGGAAACCACGCTTTTTACACCTTTTACATTCTTTATAAGCTCTTTCTCGATGAAGTTCTTCAGCGTCATCTGCGAGAAGGGACAGCCGGCACAGTGCCCTTGCAGCTTTACCTTCACGACCCCGTCATTGATCTCAACGAGCTGAACATCTCCACCATCTACGCGAAGGCCTTCCCTGATCTTTTCCAGGGCAACCTCTACGTCATCCTTGAGGTTTTGCATGAATACTTCAGTCCCCTTTAACCTTTATCGATGTAACTTTGTGCCCAATGATCGTGTACCTTATCCCTTTTAAAGCTTCCTCGAGCTGCTTTATGATCTTTTCGCACTTATCGGAGCCGACTACCGTATTAACCATGACTCCCGGCTCGGAATGGTCCCGGATTGCAGTCAAGGCTAGATCGGGATTCTCACTCAACCTGAAGCTCTTCCAGCTCTTCGGTGCCATTCCCTGATACTCTATGAGGTAAAATCCGGTGATGCCCAGCTCAGTTAAGGTATTGATGACTCGAACCAGATGCTCGTGATCGACAAAGATCTTGACCATGGTCAACATGTCGTTCCCCTACATATGATGGCTATGGGACCATAAATAACTTCGCGCGATCCAGATATTCTTTTATCCTACGCGAGCTATGCAGGCCCTACCATGGCATTGATGGATATCAGAGATGTGCTGAATAGCATGGGAATAGGCGAAGACGAGATAGTCTTTGCGGCAATGGAGCTCTACTTCCCACATCCGGGGGTGGAGACGCGCGAGAAGGCCGAAAACAAGTTTCGGCTGGAGATGAATCTAGCGCTCTCCGACCCAAATCTTGCGCTTCTCATATACGCCGGAGTTCTCCTGGAGTCGGAAGGAGTTCGAGGCCGTCTTCCTAACCTGAAGCCGTCAGACTACGAGAACGATCTGACCTGTCTTATCGCGGATGAGGTTCTGGGCCTTGCCATTGCCAAGTATGTGGGGGGATACAAGGGACTGTTCGATTATGTGCGCTACGATAAGGCCAAGCCGGGAATACTGGGACGACTCGGTCCGTTCATGGATGATGTGATCGCGGGTCTTATCGGAGGCGTATCTGCCAACATGTATACCAGGGCAGAGCTGGACTAGAAGGGCTGCAATTGAAAGACCTGCTTTTTGCCCTCAAGTCGGGATTTGGCTGGCTGTCCACCATACCTGTTGGCATCTCGATGGAAGGCGTCGAGGCCCTGATGAAGCATGTTTACGTGTTTCCTGTAGTGGGCCTGGTTTTAGGGGGAATTCTGGGGGTTACGGCCGTAATCGCGACGAACGCGTTGCCTGCCGATCTGGTGGCTATATTGGTAATAGTTGCCATCTACAAGCTCTGCGGCATAAACCATATCGATGGTCTGGCTGATTTTGGGGATGGAGTAATAGCCCACGGCACACAGGAAAAGAAGGTTCAGGCCATGAAGGACGTGAATCTGGGTACCGGTGGCTGCGTGTTCATTGCCGTGCTTCTCCTGGCGACCTTTGCGGTAGTAACCGATATCTCCAAAGGGCTTCTGCCGCTGGCATTATTGGCTGCAGAGGTCTCAGCCAAGGAGGCCATGATCGCGTTTGCGGCATTCTCCACATCTCTGCAAAAGGGTTTTGGGCAGATCATGATTGAGAAGACTGGATACAAGCAGTTCTTGATCGGTCTCGCAATCTCGGCTATCATCTGCGTCGCGGCGTTGGGCCCACTGGGTCTGGCTGTTCTCGCAGGGGCCCAGGTCGCCGCTCTCTACATGGTGAACGTCGCGAAGAGGAACTTCGGAGGAGCCACTGGTGACGGCATAGGTGCGACCAATGAGGTGGCGAGATGTGCGGCCCTGGCTGTGGCCCTCATTTTAGGAGGTATCCTACCTTGGACGCTCTGGTGATGGCAGGGGGCAGGGGCTCGCGACTGAAGAGGGGCGAGAAGCCGCTTGTAACTCTATTCGGACGGCCGCTCATCGACTATGTTACGCTCGCTCTGGAGGAGAGCTCGGTGGGAAGGATATATGTTGCCACCACAAAGAATGTGCCTCAAACAAAGGCCTGGGCCGAAAGTCGGGATCTTTCGGTGGTGGAGACGCCGGGGATGGGATTTGTTGCGGACATGGTCTACGCCATAAAAGCGGCAAAGGTCACCGATCCCATCATGATCATCATGGCCGATCTGCCGTTGGTCAGCGCGGATCTGATCGATACCATAATGGAAATCTATGAAGAGCGTCCAGAGCCTGCGCTCTCTACGCATACACCACTCCATCTGCACAGCCGCCTGGGCCGGAGGCCCGATTCGCTCTTCAATTACCGGGGTCAGCTAATTGTCCCCGCAGGCATCAATGTGCTCGATGGAGCCGAGATCGAAAAAGAGCAGGAGGACTACCATTTGATCCTGGAGAGGATCGAGCTGGCGGTGAATGTGAATGTGGCTGAGGACCTCATGCTCTGCGAGAAGATAATACAAGGTGATTTTCTTTGAATGACACCGTAACAATAGATGGCGAGAAGTTTTCAGCCGATGACCTGATGCTGCTGACAGGAGAGGATGAGATCAAAGAGCCGAAAGGCTACATTCTCCTCGTAGCCAGAGCTTTGCATAATCCCATGAGACTCCCCTGGCAGCTCAAGAACATCTGCAACCTTTGCATCAAGGAAGAGGACCAGAGGGACATGAGGCTCTGCTTGATCCGGGTGCAGGTTGAAGCCGAACTGAAGATGAACCAGGATATCCAGAGATTCCAGCAAAGGCGCTATGTGGCCCAGGTGATTGAGATCCTGCTCTTCAATGAGCTGATGCTCGCGCCGCGAGAGATTGTGGAAGAGGGTGATGTGGAGTAGCAAAAATCATCTTTTTGAGGGATTTACTTGGGGTTAGCCTCAAGCTTTTTCCACCCAACAGCCTCTGCCAGGTTGAAGACGGTCAAGATTGCTTAAGCCCTGAATTCGCAAAGCTACCTTCTCCCAGTGGGTGTGCTCACCGATCTCGCCTTTTGGTGCCCGAATTGATACAAGATCTACTTTGATGCCGGCAATCTCGCATTTCTTGTGCTGCAAGATATGAATTTGGGGTGTGTGGGCGCTTCGTCGGACTCCACAAGCACATCGATCATGGCTGCAAATTCGAGCAGAGAACGGTTTAGCGGGGTGGATGGGGTCTGGTGTTTCGCCGGAAAAAGATCAATAAAATGTCATGAACTACAAAAATTCTATATAGAAATTTAAAAATATGAAGTTTAACTATAATAATAAATAATAATGGTATGTTTGATTTATTGATAGAATATGTTAGTCAGACAGATAATTTAGAATCATCTGGTGAAACAGTAATATACAAAGAATGAAGTTAGTTACTAACGGAGGGATTAGATCACAAATAAAGGTTTTATACTGGTAATTGCAGGATTTTTTTTAATTTCAATTGTTAGTGCAAGCCTCGATTCTGGTAATACTGGATTGTCACCAATACCATTGGATCATAAAATAAGCAATCCAACTGCTCATGAAACAAATGGCAATCAAATGACACCACCGGAAAAAGTCGGAGTCGATGCAGTAACAAATAGGAAAAATCCCCTTTCTAAGGATTCCAGCCTTCAGCAGATCATCCATGAGGATGTCGCGCCGGCACCAAGGCCGAACATAATTCTCATGATGGCCGATAATATGGGATACATGGATCCGGGCTGCTACGGCGGCGGAGATGTATTAGGCGCACCAACTCCCAGGATGGATCAGATGGCCAAAGAGGGCTTCAAGCTTACATCCTTCTACTCGGAGACCCAGTGCACTCCTACCAGAGCGGCAATGTTGACCGGACGACTCCCCATCAGAACGGGCATGAACATGGCCACACCACCGGGTGTTGGGGCCGGCATATCTCCCAATGAGACCACCATTGCTAAAGTGCTGTCCAATGCAGGTTATAGAACTGCCATCTTTGGCAAGTGGCACATGGGCGATATCAATGAGAGCGAGCCTCAGAATCTGGGTTTCGATGAGTTCTTCGGGCAACTATATCATTTCAATGCCTACTCTCAAACGGAACGCCTTGGATACGATCCAGATTCGGAATTGGGAAAGCCAATCTATGGCCTGGTTGAGGCCAATAAAGGCGAGAATCTTAAAGTCGTGGAGCCATTGAACCTGACATCCATGGCGTTTGTTGACGAGCAAAACGCAGACAAAGCTATCGCATACATCAATGGTCAGGCAAATTCCACCAAGCCCTTCTTCCTGTACCTTGCATTCGCCAGGACTCATTTCCCCAGCGTTCAAAATCCGAAATGGGCAGGGATGTCCAGCAAAGGCCCGTACGGTGATGGATTGATGGAGATGGATCATTACATCGGCCAGGTTATTGATGCAGTCAAAGAGGCAGGGATAGACAATAACACCATAATCGTTATGACAAGCGATAACGGACCTACTCTTGACCAATGGCCTGATTCGGGCTTTTCGCCTTTCCGGGGCGGAATAGGCACAGCCTATGAAGGTGGCGTGCGTGTTCCCTGTATAGTCCGGTGGCCGGGGAAGATCGAAGCCGGCAGGGTATCTAACGGGATCATGTGTACCCTCGATCTCTTCAGCACCTTTGCTGCCCTTGGAGGAGGAAAGGTCCCCACGGATAAGCCCATCGACGGCATAGACCAATCAAAATTCCTGCTGGGAAAACAGAATAATTCCGATAGAGAATGGGTCGTATGGTATTTCGGAGCTGACAGCTCACCCCAGGCATATCCAGGGGCCATACGCTGGCATCAGTTCAAGATTCATTACAAGGCATATGACTCATTCCAGGGGCCTGAAAGCAATTACGGCCAAATCCCTGCGGTCTATAACATCGAGATAGATCCAGGTGAACAACATAACATTGCGGGAGAGCATGATTTTGTGGAAAACGCCGGAATAAAGATATATAGGCAACTTGTGGCGAGCATGACCAAGTACCCGAATACGCCCTCAAGGGCGTTTCCAAATGCTGCAAAAGCAAGCTGATGAAGACCAACCGTCTTCATCTTCTATAATTTTTAGTCCGGAAAGAGATTATTAGAAACCATTTTAGAAACCATTCATTCAAATCGTCTCAAACACTCGCGGCCGGAAACAAATTGAACAGGCGCATAGATTAATTAACCCCGTTGCGATAACAATTATCGATGAGCAAGACGGACGCACTGCCTGGCTTCCATCTCTTGGCCAAGCCCACCGGGGCCGCGTGCAATTTAGGCTGCAAATACTGCTTCTTTCTATCTAAGAAGGACCTGTATCCTGGTAGCAATTTTAGGATGTCAGATGAAATTCTCGAGAGCTACATCTGCCAATACATTGAAGCGCAGAAGATTCCACAAGTTACCATTGCCTGGCAGGGCGGCGAGCCGACCCTGATGGGCCTGGAATTCTTCCGGCGATCAATCCAATATCAACAGAAGCATAAACGCCAAAAAATGACCTTCCAGAATACCATGCAGACAAATGGCACTCTCCTTGATGATGAATGGTGCGAATTCTTCCATAAGAACAACTTCCTCATTGGCCTGAGCCTGGACGGACCGAGGGAGCTTCATGATGCCTACCGGGTAGATAAAGCCGGCAAACCGACATTCGATAAGGTAATGGGGGCGGCTAAGCTCCTGCGGCGGCATAAAGTGGATTTCAATATCCTGACCACTGTTCATGCCGCAAATGCAGATCATCCCTTAGAGGTTTATCGATTTCTCAGAGATGAAGTTAAGGCGAGTTTTATCCAGTTCATACCCATAGTCGAGAGGGATAACGAGACGGGCTTTCAGGAGGGCGATAGAGTTACGGATCGCTCAGTGAAGGCCGAGCAGTATGGCCACTTCCTGATAGATATCTTTGATGAATGGGTGCATAGAGACGTAGGGCGGGTCTTTGTCCAGATCTTCGATGTAGCTCTTGCCGCCTGGGCAGGGGTGCCTCCTGGGATATGTGCCTTCTCGCAGACCTGTGGGACGGCCATGGCTATGGAGCACAATGGAGACATGTACTCATGCGATCATTTTGTGGAGCCCAAATTCCTTCTCGGAAATATTGGAGATAGGAGCATGACAGATCTGGCCAATTCCCGAAAGCAGCGAAAGTTCGGCCGGGATAAGCTCGATACTCTGCCCGAATATTGCCTCCAGTGTGAGGTCAGATTCGCCTGCAACGGCGAATGCCCCAAGAACCGTTTTATCAAAACACCAGAAGGTGAACCGGGACTTAATTATCTTTGTACGGGCTACAGGGAGTTCTTCCGGCACATTGATGGGCCAATGCGGTTTATGGCCAATGAACTCCGTCTGGGCGGGGCTCCTGCCAATATTATGAACTACATGAAAACGGGTCAAATCTCTCGTGTGATTTTCAAGCCGGGCAGAAATGATCCCTGTCCATGCGGCAGCGGCTTGAAGTTCAAGAAATGCCACGGCAAGGCCGGATGAAATGGGAAATGAGTGGCTCCACCAAGCTTGCCAAACTTCCGGCGCCAGTACTCTATATAAATAGGGTATGAAGATACAGCAATATATTACCTATGATAAAAAGCAAGATCGCCAGGGCGCCAAGGATCTTCTTCGGCGCAGAATGGCCGATAAATAAAAGAACGAACATAATAGATATCCCTGCCAGAGATGCCAGAAGGATCCTGCGCAGAGGTATAAGAACGGGTTTTACCAGGCCGTAGTAGTAAAAGAAGTATCTAACGCTAGCATCATAGTGAAATATTGTTTGATAAAGAGCAATTAAAATAATCACTGTAATAATACTAAAAATTATCCGCCTATTCCATTTTGCATATACCTTGACTATTTCCAAGGACTTACGGTAGGCCTTCGATATGTGAAGCTCTAAACGATCGTTTATTTGATCAATTCGGTCTTTTGTTATAAGATACTCAATTGCCAAGAGGATGCCCGCAAAGAAGTTTGCTATGATCCCTGCCTGCTCTAATGTTTTTTCATTTATAACAGACAAAGCCCATTGAAGATCGATTAATGGCATTTTTCCTCCTTTGCAACTCTCCATAAGCCCGAATATTCTCCGAGAATTGGCCAATCGTCAGGCCTTCTCCCAATAGCAGGATAGCATTTCAGCAATTCAACTGCTAACTGGAGTTCCCTCATCAGATGATATGATAATTGGGAATAAATACCTTCCCAGAGCCTCGCGAAGATTGGATCTCCACAGCAAGATGGCACGGAAGCTGAAAACGCGAGGTCCTGTCGAGTTTACTTGTAATTTTTGGGCTATGTTCGCGATGACAAATCCTATCGATTGGGATTTTTAAATATATGGTTGGGTGCGAGGGATCTATTCTCCCGCATGCCTTGCAGGAGACAGATCGAAGTGTGTGTAGCCTGTAAACCTATTCCTTCATTTTTTTGGCATCTGTAAGCCAGATTTACATATCTCCTGAACGGGATGCCCGCAGACCACTTTCATTTTTCGGGCATGAGCCACTGCCCTGATATTTCAGGATCATGTGGGTTTTACAAACACCTTTCCTGGCCTCGAACCTCCTCCGGTGGTGCGCGACAACTATTCTTATATCCTGAGTCGGTTGATTCGCAACTTCGTGGTGCCGGGAGATCTGGTAACAATATAAGTAAAAGATCATATACTAAGATGATATTATTTTTTTTGGAGGGATGTTCGTTCATATATCTTCAAGGTTTATGACGGCTGCCTTGGTACTTTTAATAATATTCCTGGGAGCCTCTATCTGCCCTGCTTCAGATCAGGGAGCAGGCAAATCTGATTATCTTCAAATGAATAGTAGCCCCAATAGCGATCATTTGGCTAATGATTCTGGCACAGGGATCGACCTGCTCACCAACAGGAGAAACCCACTCGCTGCGAACTCCAGCCTGGCGTCAGTAGCCTACGGCGATGTCATCCAGCCTGATAAGGCCGAAAGCGTCATGGTCATCCGGGCTAATAAAACCGAAGAGTGCCAGCCTGTTATAGGTTTGACTTACAAGGACTCCACCCAATGCTGGCCCAATGTAGCCCAGCCACCGAAAGGCGCGCCAAATATCGTATTCCTGGTGCTCGATGATATCGGATACGGCGGCCTGGGATGCTTCGGCGGGCCCGTAGATACACCTAACATCGATAAGCTTGCAGCAGGAGGATTGCGCTACAGCAACTTCCATACCACCGCGATCTGCTCACCCACTCGCGCTTGCCTGCTCACCGGCCGCAACCACCATTCAGTGGGCGTGGGCACACTCATGGAGTTTGCCACCGGCTATGATGGATACAATGCCCACCTGTCAAAGAATGCCGCCACGATGCCGGAGATGCTCAAGGATGTGGGCTATAATACCTATGCCGTGGGCAAGTGGCATCTTGCACCCTCGGCTGACATCAATTCGGCAGGGCCTTACGATGAATGGCCCACGGGCCGGGGCTTTGAGAGGTTCTATGGGTTCCTGGAGTCTCATACCAGTCAGTGGTATCCTGATCTGGTCTATGACACCCAGCGCATAGATCCTCCGGCAACGCCTGAAGGGGGATACCATCTCTCCAAGGATTTGGTCAACCGATCCATCGAGTTCATCAACGATGGAAAGGCTGTCAGCCCGAATAAGCCCTTCTTCCTCTACCTGGCCTTCGGTGCCGGCCACTGGCCGCACCATGCGCCCCGGGAATACATCGACAAATACAGGGGCAAGTTCGACCAGGGCTGGGATGCTATGCGAAATACGACCCTGGCTAAAGAAAAAGCTCTTGGAGCAGTGCCCAATAATACCGATCTACCACCGAGGGACCAGTATGTCAAGGCTTGGGATAACCTCACTTCCGATGAGAAGAAGGTATACGCGCGACTGGCAGAGGTCCACGCCGCATATGTTGACTACACCGACGAGCAAATCGGCAAATTCATCAATTACCTAAACGAGACCGGACAGCTGAATAACACGATGATCGTGTTGCTTTCGGATAACGGAGCCAGTCCCGAGGGTGATGCCAACGGCTACACCAATATGGTTCTCTGGGGCAATTCAATGTCCGAGGGAGGAGACAGCGCTGGATTCTTAGGGAACAATTCGCGCTGTGCATCCAATATAAGCACCATGTTGAAGAAATTGGATGAGTTGGGCGGGCCATTGTCTTATCCGACTTATCCATTGGGCTGGGCAATGGCCGATAATACGCCTGACCGGCTCTACAAGTGGACCACCAACGAAGGCGGTGTACACGATCCGATGATCTTATACTGGCCGGATGGATTTCAGGATCATGGCAGCATCAGAAACCAGTTCTGCCACGCCATTGATGTGGTTCCGACGGTCCTGGAGGTCTTGGGCATCCAGGCTCCTGGGGTCTATAACGGCTACCCCCAAATGCCCATAGAAGGGACCAGCTTGGCCTATACCTTCACTCATCCGAACGAGCCGACTCATAAGCGAGTCCAGTATTTCGAGATGATGGGAACCCGTGGACTCTGGTACAATGACTGGAAGGCTGTCGCTTTCCACCATGTGAACTCAGGAGGCAACTTCGATCAGGACGTCTGGGAGCTCTACAACCTCTCGGCAGACGTCTCGGAATCGCACGACCTGGCATCGATGAATCCTGAGATGGTGTTGGAGATGGAGGAGCGCTGGTGGTCGGAAGCTGGCAAGTACAATGTTCTGCCCCTGGATGATCGGATTGGGTCGCGCTATCCCTCCATTCCCAAGACGGGAATATTCACCTACTACCCGGGAACGAGTAAGGCTATGGAGCCCGATATCCCTGATACCCACAACAGCTCCTACCGCATCACCGCAGATGTCGATATTCCGGAAACAGGGGCCAACGGGGTTCTATTCTCTATAGGAGGACGGTTCGCTGGACTCTCGTTGTACGTGCAGAACAACCATCTCATCTACGATTACAACTTCGTGGGCCAGAAACATTATTCCATCACCTCGAAGGATAAAGTGTCCACAGGGCCATCAACGTTGGCTTTCGCCTTCAACAAGACCGGGAGGTACAAGGGCATCGGGACGCTGTTTATCAATGGCAAGCAAGAAGGCCAGACATATATCGCCATGACTGTACCAATTCGATACTCCTATGATGAGGGCCTGGAGACATCGGCAAGGATCCTCAGACGCCTGTAACTGAAAATTATAAGAGCCCATTCAAGTTTACCGGGACTCTGAAGAAGGTTGTGATGGATGTAACGGGATAAGTTCTGGAATAGATTGGGGATAGATATCAGGTCCCGACACAGCCGGGGCCCAAATTTTTTATTATGTAATTATGTAATTCGAATCACGTGATCAATATCTGAATCAGAAGTAAACTCGCCGATCCTGGGTTGCGCCAATGAGTCTATCTTTGAGAGATCTATTGGGGATTAAATTGGCTGTAATGGGCGCTCATAAGAGCGTTTTGATGGGTAAGAAGGAGGGAGGCAAAAGTCTTAGGTAGGAGGGAGAAAATAGCCCATCGACCTTCGCCGATGGGATGTACGTCGATTGCTGTATTTAAGGCTTTCGATTAGGAAGAAATCGGAATCAATTGCCATCATCAAAGGAAAAAACAGAAAACAGGAGGATCGATTCTCAGGCAGGTCAGCGCCGATTCACAGCGCCCTTTCAGGAGGAGCACAATCACCGAAGTGACGGCCTGACCCTGCCTGAAGCTCGACTATTAAGCCCGGGCTCGAGGCGCCAATCGCACTGGAATTTGACACAGCGTCCGTTTCACGGGAACCCCTATCATGGGGGCCTCATGCTCGCCTCTCGCCTTTTGGCCTTGTGCCGCTTCATGCCCCGGTCGTGTATTAGCGCGAAATCCCTTTGGCAGATTACTGCACCTGTTACCGTGCGCAACTTTTTTTTTGCAGCCAAAGTTTCAGTTTCACAGGCTCCCAAGCCCGAATGCAATGCCACGACGGCATGCATCTCCTGGAACAAGGAAAGCGATCTCGCCGATTAGCGACCGCAAGCTGCCCCCCGGGGGTCAGCGATCGAATCATCCCTGCCAAACAGAGCATTATCGGAATCGGGTTTTGCCCACGACACACCCGCCACCCTTTGCATGAAGCGGCAAACTACTCATATAATCGTTATAGATATTAGTAGTTTGCGGTTGAATTCTGTGCTCTGGCAGAAGTCGTTATTCAGACCGATGTCTTGGACCTGGAGCAGATGGCGTAAAAGGGGGCTGGCTGCATGAGAAGACGTTTAGGTCGCGTGGGCCGAGGGCAGGCACCTGAAGTGCACGGGGCAGGGACAAATTGGAAAAAAGATAAAATCCCTCGACGGTGAATCAGATATTGAGCGGTGGTGTTTCAATAAAATTGATTTCTCTAATAAACTATTTAGGGATCGCCGCCGACCTACCTATCTGATTTAAGGGGTAGGACATGGCAAGAGGCAGGCGTAGCGATAATTCAAAGAGAAATGTGGCGGCCTTGGCGACCGCTGGAGGCGGATGTGAGGTGGCTACCTGCTATTTCCAAAAAGACGGCGGCATCATCTGCAGTGAGATTGATGGCGTCAAGAGCCACGGAGGGGCAACTGATGAATCATATTTATTCGGGTGACCGTCAATTTGAAGCACAGGGATTCTCAACGGCCCGTCCATTTTCCATACGCATCTTTTGTCCTGATGGTAATCCGGTGGGGTTACGCATAATATCCAAATCCAATTGGACCGGCTGCGGATTAGTGTGTCCACGATCTATCCTGCCTGCCGTAAAAAGTCGGAAAGAGTTCTCTCAGCCAGGAGTTTACGTCCTTGTAGGCCCTCCGGAAAACAGCGAGCTGCCAAAAATATACGTGGGAGAAGGAGATCCAGTCGGACCAAGATTGGAGCAGCATTATGCAAACAAGGAATTTTGGACTTGGGCCATCTTTTTTGTTTCCACCGATGGCAGTCTAAATAAGGCTCATGTGCAGCATTTAGAAGCCAGATTGCTGTATATGGCCAGGCAGGCCAAGAGAGCTACTTTGGATAACGTGAATGTGCCTCAAAAACCCGCATTATCTGAAGCGGAGACGGCTGATGCCGAGAGCTTTCTAGCAGACATGTTGAGCACATTTCCACTACTGGGTCTGGCAGTCTTCGAGAAGACGGTGGTCGTAAAGAGCAGTTCCAGGCATGAATTCAAGATCGAGGCCAAAGGGATAATTGCAAGCGGTTATGAGACCCCGGATGGTTTCATCGTCCTTCAAGGTTCTAAGGCCGTTTGCGGCGAAGTTCCCTCGATTCACCACTACCTTTCGGACCTTAGAAAAGATCTACAATCACAAGGCGTGATGGTCTCCCAGGGAGATCATTTAGCGTTCACCCAGGATTATCTCTTCAACTCCCCTTCAACGGCGGCGGGAGCTGTTCAAGGCAGGTCGGCTAATGGGCGCATAGACTGGAAGGACAATTCTGGTAGGACTTTGAAGGAGTTCCAGGAAGAAAAGATGGGGCCTTCCGTCGGGTGACTGACGACTAAAATCATATCAACCGCTTTCTTCTGCCTCTCCGCCACCCACTCTTCGCTCAGATTCACCCCGTTGTCACCCCCATACCTCATCTCCGGCTTGATCCACTTGATGCTGGCGTTCGTGATGTACACCAGCTCCCCGCACATGATACCTCCGGTGGCCCTGCCGAAGCTCCCCGCGGCCCGCCCTCGCAGGGACGGCAACCTGGTGCAGAATGCCCATTTACTTAAAATCCGTGTCCGAAGAAGGCAAAAGAGACAAGGCGTTGTTAAGGATATATTTCCGGTCAAATGAGGAGTATATTGATTAAGTATTGATGCAAAAATGTGGCCAAAGAGGCGGCTTGATATGAGGAAAATTCTAATTCCAGTATGCTTGGCGATTATCGTTCTGGCTGCGTGTTTGGCAAGTGCTGCGATATCCTCGCCTAATTTGGATATAAGTCAGAAGTCTGCTCCTGCGAAGGCTGGCTCATTAGCATCGTCTTATGCTCCATCTATCAATGTGGTTGCAATAGATACGGGAGTTGCAGCTTCCGGGAATAGCAGGCCTGTAAACCTTTCGATGAGCCTGACCCAATTTTCAAGTGACTCCAATCAAACAGCTGAGGCCATTTGTGGATTAGATAGATCCAATTTTGAGATCGATACGCTTGAAATACCACCCGGCGGAAAAGATGCCCGCATCATGAGCGTTAGCTCGACCGATGCCAGCTCCGTATATGCTTCGGCCCCAGTTCCTTGCAGCTATTTGATCTCAATAATTCCCATTACCGATTATCTGAATCAGGGGTCTCCGGCCAACCCGTCGCCAGCCAAACAGAATACCTGGGTGAGTGGGATCTACACCCTCCGTTTGAGATATATGAATGAGGGAAATGAAATGGTCAGCAAGACCTTTAGCTTTACAATAGGAGCCAGCACATCATTGGTCAACGCTGCGAAATTCACGAAGACTACTGTTGTCAATTCAAAGCTATCCCCCCGTGATGTGGACCCAATCAGCCAACTGAATCCTCAGCCCGAGCCGCCCATGCAGTTAAATCCCTCTTTTTTGAGCGAAAAAGGAAATCGAGAGACGCATACGTCTTAATCCAAATCCTTGGATGGGAAAAATTAGTGCAGGGAAGAAACCGTTTTTTTTTTTGATTCAAGAACTTCATCCCCTTCTTCTCATTAATCTTTCTTGAATCTGGTGAGCGATATTGTGTAATAATTTTAAAAGCTTTCGAGAATGGCGATAAAAATAAGTATTAAAGATGTTTAACATCTATTAACGAGGTTTCAATATGAAGATTCTTTCTAGCTTAGCCATAGCCGCTGTCCTGATCCAGTGTTTTCTGATTGCGGGGTTTGCAGAAGATGCCAAGACGGGAGAGAACGCGGCCTTGCCCTCATCTCATATGATCGCCAATGTCCCCTGGCACCAGCAAATGAATGGCCTATTTTGCGGCGAAGGGGTTCTGGAAGGTGTTTACGACTACTACGGGCCGGACATCAATCAGAAAGAGGTTGCAAATGTGGCAAGAAGCTCATCCGCAGGGACATGGTCCTTTGATATGGTCAGGTCGGGTCACTTCAGCAATATGAGTTCAGCTCAGGGAAGATTCTTTCCCCATAATGTTCCAACAGCCGGATATCCAGAAAGGGCTGTAGGTTATGCATCCTTTCCACATTCATCAGATAAATTCTGGCTAGCGGAGTTGAAGAGTCTTATTGCTGCCGATACTCCAGTAATTCTACTCATGACATTCCAACCGAATGGCGGTGGCGGTCATTATAGGACGGCGATAGGCTACAACGACCTGAATGGCATCATCTACTTCAGTGATCCCTGGGGGAGGGATCAAAAACATCAGACCAACAAGACGGGAATCACTGCCTGGACCTACAGCGAACTACAGGGCGGCTGGAACTACACGGCGGCTGGCGAATCATATCCTTATTGGGGGATGGTGATGATGCCATGGAATGTTAGTGTCAAGACATCGGGATCGTTAACGACCGGTTCAATGGCAACTGTCTCTGCCGATATCGTATATCCCTGTCCAACGCCTTTCAACTCCTCCCCGTATCCTGCCAAAAACGCGGTGGCAACAATAACTTTGCCTGATGGTGTCTCCCTCAATTCCGGGTCCTCTGGATCTACAAACATTTCTCTGGGAGACATGTCGGCGGGGTCAAATGCTAAGGCAAGCTGGAAGGTCAGGATTAGTAAGCCTGTTAGCGGAAAGTCAATTATGGTAAGTGCTCGGGGGATTGTATCCGGTCAGGTGCCTGAAGCGCATTGGACTGGGGCAAATGTATCATATCCGCCCTACAGCTATACAGATGCCATTGGAGGAAATGGGTCAATTCAGCTCTAAATCGGGCTGTTTTTCTTTCTTTTTTCAGAACAACATGATCACGAAGATTCTTCCCGGGTATGGCACAATAGAATGGCGGAACTTTTGTGTGGCTTTGATCACCAAAAAAAGAAAGCGATGCTCGCTTCCATTCTTCGACCTGGCGATCAATACTGCGTTTGCCGTCCTTAAGTCCCGCAGGGGCTCTCGGTGAAGCTCTTCTCGAAGACCTCCCTCTCCGGAGCTACTTCGGCGAAGATCTGGGCCTCAAAGTGCTGCACCTCAGTCTCCTCATCCATCCAGGCGTCCGGAGGCAGTCCGGCTTTGACACAGGTCTGGCTCAAGAACGCCAGAGAGTCGAAACCCCATTCCGGAGCCACCTGGGGAAGGAGCAAACCCGAGAACGGACCTTTGGTGACGATCAAGCCGTCCGTGCCGATTCGAACCAGTTCAGGCAGCTTCTTCTTTGGCCCAAGATAAGGCTCGGGCTTGGTGAGAATGGTGACCTCCATCTCCATTCTCTTCAGCTCACCAGGCCGAAGGCGGGGAAAGCGCGGATCGCGGGTACCGGCATTGATGGCCGAATCCACGATAGCCTGGCCCAGTGCCATGACAGGCTGGGGGTAGCCGATACAGCCCCGCAGATCACCATCTTCGTGCAGTGTTACGAAGACGCCGCGTTTCTCATCGAAGACGGGTGGCAGCTTTTCCGGTTCAATTATCGTTTTCTTTTCCACATAGCAGGTCAGGCTCTCCCTGGCCAGACGAACCGCCATCTTTCCCTCATCCAGAGTCAGCATATGTATTAATGGACCCGGAAGATATTAAAAGTTGTGCGGCTATAGATGAACCACGACCGCCTTCTGCATCAATCAATTCCAGTTGAGCTGGTTCCAGTATTCGTATTCGTGCTCCCAGTTGTCTTTGTTCATCTTCACAAGGTTCATGAAGTAGCTGCGATTCTCCGCTTGCATCTCCCGTTGTTCAATGTAATCGCGCTTGAGTCGTACGTCCTCTGCCAGAGTCTTCCCAAGCTGAAATGCCTTCTTTTCCGCCTCTTCCAGTGAACCTGGTCCTTTGGACATCTGCGCACCCGCGCTTCCTACGACGAAGGCCCCGAAGTTCATCATCAGGCCGTCCAGGTAAGTCGTGACCTGATCGTAGTTGTTGCCGCCCGTAGCCACGCTGCAGCAGTACTTCCCCGTGAGTAGCTGGCAGTGAATTGCGTCCGCCATGCGGTCGATGAGCGTTTTCATCTGCGCCGTCACCGTATGGAAGTAGTTAGGCGATCCCCAAACCATGCCGTCGGCTGCCAGAATCTTGTTGTAAAGCTCCTCGAAGTCGTCTTTGTGCACGCACTTACCTTTCTTAAAACAGACCTGGCAGGCGTTGCAGTACTTTATGTCTAAGCCGCAGACATCCACCATCTCGACGGTGGCCCCATTCGCCGCCGCCCCGTCCAGAGCTGCCTGAACCAAACGCTTCGTCGTGCTCTTAGAGCCCCGCGGGCTGGCGCAAATTCCTAATATCTTCATCTTGTTTCCTCCACATCATGTCAATTGCTATTATTAAGACGTCTTTGATAACTTCCTCAATAATGCCCTCTCGGTCTGTTTAAATCCAAGTCATCCTCTCTTTGTCGAATCAGGTTACCACTGCCTTCTTGAATACCCGCCTGGCCACCAGAAACATAACAGCTGCAAAGGCCATCAGCACCAGAAGGGAGAGAAGTAAATCATTTGTGGTGTAAACATAATGAGTGCCGATGGCGTAGAAGTCGTTGCCGATGGCAAAGTAGCGCACGCCATTTACCAGGTGCGTCATGGGATTGAATTGAGACAGGATCCTCACAGGACCCGGGAAGGCATCGATGGGATAGAGAGCATTGCTGGCGAAGAACAGCGGCAGCGTCAAGAGTGTGATGACTGCCTGCAGCCCTTCCGGTGTCTCCATGCTCATCGAGATGGCCGAGGACAGGAACAGAAAGCCCAGGGAGAATATGCCCACAAAGAGAAGAACTCCCAAAATGGCTCCCACCGTCTGGAGCAGTGTGTATCCCCAGAAGAATCGAACGCCGATGACCAGGCCAAAGCCCATAATGACCATAACCTGAATGAAGGATTTAGTGACGCCGGAGAGGCCAATGCCTACTATGATGTGATTTCGAGGCATGGGGCTGGCCAAGAGCTCCCTCATGAGCCCCCAGTTCTTGTCGAAGAGCAGAGTGATGCCGCCAAATAGGCTGGTGAAGAGCGTGGTGAGGGCGATAACGCCTGCTCCCATGAATGTAAGATAGGAGACGGTGACGGCGCCCACGGGCACGACCATGCCGGAGCCAAGTCGGCTGAAGTTGCTGGACATGGCAGCTCCGTAGAGAGCCATCCACAGAGCCGGCTGGATCAAGGATGCTACCAGCGCAATTCTGAACCTGACGAACCTCAGCATATCGCGCCAATAGATAGTGGCAAACTCGTAGGCCATATTACTTTCCTCCACGAGGCTGAATCCGATGCAGCTTTTCGGCCCCGGCATTTCTGATGTCCCGGCCGGTGTGATGGACAAAGACGTCATCCAGCGTGGGCTTCTTCAGGTTCACGCTGACGATCTCTATGCCCTTTTCCTTGAGACGATTCATGATTAGAGGAAGGCAGTGCGTGCCATCGGTGTTAATGGTGACCACCAGCCCCTGGGTCGTAGCCTTGACATCCATGACCGCTTTGAAGCCCTGCAACATGTTCTTGGTGGCCTCGTCGTCGCTGGTCTGCAAGTAGATCATGTCTCTGCCCAGGGCGTCTTTGAGATCGGTAGGATTGCCGGAGGCGATTATCTTGCCGTGGTCCACGATGTCGATCCAGTTGCTTACCAGATCTGCTTCATCCATGTAATGCGTGGTTAGAAATATTGTGGTTCCCGATTCGTTGACCATCTTTATGTAATCCCACATCCTGCGGCGAGTTTGAGTGTCCAGGCCGATGGTGGGCTCATCCAGGAAGAGAACTTTAGGCCGGGTCATCAGCCCCCTGCCGATCTCCAGGCGCCGTTTCATGCCTCCCGAGAGGTTACGAGTGCGAACATCCCTCTTATCCTCCAGCTCCACCAGTTTGATGATCTCGTCAATCCGTTGCCTGCGCTCATCTTTGGGCATGGAGTATATTCTTCCATGCAGCTCCAGGCTCTCCCAGACGGTGAGATCGCGGTCTAGAGTCTCGTCTTGAAAGACGATACCAATGGACTTACGAACCTCCTGGGGCTCTCTGGCCAAATCATATCCCGCAACGAATGCCGTGCCCTTCTGAACTGGCAGAAGTGTGGTGAGAATGTTGATGACGGTGCTCTTTCCTGCGCCGTTGGGGCCGAGGAAGGAAAAGATCTCGCCTTCCCGGACGAAGAAGCTGACACCGTCTACAGCCTTGAAGTCGCCATATTTGTATTCAAGGTTCTTTACCTCTATTATGTTCGCAGACATTTCAGCTGATTTTTTCTCTCTCTCTGGATTTATAGATGCCTTTCAAAAGCTGCCGAGCTTACATCTATTCATAAGTCGAGGCTTCTGGAGACGCGCCGGCTGGAGAGGAGCGCAACCCGGCTTAAGGGCACTTCCGCTTCCAGATCGTAGCCCAGCTCACCCGCCAGGGCGTGGGCATAATTCAGAATCTCATCATGCTCGGGCATCGCTTCACGTTCCAGCCGGGCCCGGGAGCGACCCAGATGCATGTAAGCCTTGACCTCTACAAAGTCGGGCTCACCCGTCTCGATGACGCGCGCATAATCTTCCGGCCGAACCATATTCAGGCCTTTGGCCAGAGTCATGCGGATCACGCTGCGGCAGCGGTGCTCTTTCAGGATCGCCAGGGACTCCAGGATCCTGGGCCAGAAGTCGCCTGCTGGATTGCATACATGCCGGTAGAGCTCCACATTTGGCGCATTCAGGCTGAGATAGAGCTGCGTCGGTCTGAGCTCCTCCAGAACCTCAGGATGAGTGGCATTGCTGACCAGAAAGGAGGTCATGCCTCGCCGCGAGATCAGATCGATCAGCTCTTTGAGATAGGGATAAAGGGTTGGCTCGCCCATGAGGGAGATGGCCACGTGCCTGGGCAGGCGCGCCTCCGCAAGCCTTTCTGGATCTGTGGTCTTGGCCCCGCCATAGCCGGAAAGAAACTTCTTCTGCCCCAAGAGGATGCCATTCAGCAGCTCCGTCGGCTCCATCGGCTCCTTTCCCGGTCGTGGATCGTCTATCGGCCTCCAGCAGTGCAGACAGAGATGATTGCACTCCAATGTCGGCGTCATCTGCACACAGCGGTGGCTGGAGATGCCGTAGAAGTGGTGCTTGTAGCACTGATCTCCTCCACGCATGCTGCGATTGAGCCAGAGGCAGGGCTTAACAGCGCCTGAGCCTACGAGATGGTAGCCCTGATGGGTGAGAATCTTCTCCGACGGAGTGTCTTCCATATTGTCTTTAGTGATGTGTTTCCCTGGTGAAATAGTTGATGGGAGATGGCATTCGCCAGACGGACTTGCGCTGCATTTCATTGATACATAAAAAGGCTCAGGCAATAAGAAGGGTTATATCGTTTCCTGTCTCTCCTCTTGGCATTTATGGCTCTTCGGATCATGATCCTGCTGGCCTTGCTGTTGGCGGTTGGAGTGGCAGAAGTCCGGGCGGCATCTCCCCAAGACGTTCTTGCCGGCGAGATACTTTCCAGGATGTCGGATGGCCAGAGCGTTTACTATGATGGCGCCAATATCGTCGGCGACCTGAACTTGCGCGCATTGCCGGGTTCCAGAGCCGGTAGCTCTCTCCAGCTCATCAACTGCACAGTTTCGAGCGCCACTTTTAATGACCTGACCATGAACTCAGATCTGGTTCTCTGGGGCACCTCCTTTGGCAACGCCAGCTTTGACAGAGCCAGCTTTCAGGGATTGGCAGATTTTGCCAACACCAGCTTTCAGCACTCCAGCTTTCGTGGCACCTCCTTTGCCGGGCCCGCAGTCTTCGATGGAGCCATATTTCGGGATAACACCAGCTTCGAGGACACAAATTTCCGACAGGACACCAGCTTCAAAGAGACCATCTTTAAAGGGATTGCAGACTTCAACTACACCCGCTTTGATTCATACACATACTTCTCTGGGGCTCAATTCCACCAGGAAGCTCTATTCTCTGATGTGGATTTTTCCGGAGCACTGGACTTTTCTGCGGCCGCGTTTGCGGCCACGGCCAACTTCTTCCAGTCCCGCTTCAACGCCGCCAGCTTCAACGATGCCGTCTTTTCCGGTCCCGCACAGTTCGGCCTGGCCAAATTCTCGGGCCTCTCATCCTTTGGCGAAGCTGTCTTTGCAGGCGAAGCCGGCTTCAACCTGGCCCGCTTTTCCGATGCAGCCTACTTCTCAGGTGCCGTTTTCCAGAAGGATGCCTTCTATGGCCTGACCAAGTTCCAGGACATCGCCAGCTTTCAAGGCGCCAGGTTCGATGGGAACCTCAACTTCAAGAGTGGATCGATCTCCACACTGCTTTTTGAGAAGGCAACGCTGGGGCCTGATTCCCGCATCAACCTGAACGACACCGACTTCGCTCGCCTCAAGGCTCACTGGGCAGAGATAACTGGCCACGTGATCTGGGATCCGGGAGCCTATCTGGCTCTGGTCAGCAACTATCACGGCCTAGGCTGGTCAGATGACGAGGACGACTGCTATTACCAATATCGAAAGCTTGATCAATCTCATAAGAGATGGGGGATGTCTAAGGCTATTGATGTCGTGGCCTGGATCTCCTGCGGTTACGGCGTCCGTCCCGACTATGCCGTGGCCTGGGCGCTTCTGACTATCCTGGCCTTTGCTCTGGTCTTCTGGAGAGGAGATGGCATTCGCAGGTCCGCCAAGCCGCTGTACGAGCAGGCTGAGCGGGACACAGTTCCGGAGCATGTCACCTTCCGAAACGCTCTCTTCTTCAGCACTATGGTCTTTCTTTCTCAGGGGCCCATCGACTTCTTGCCCATTGGCCGGCACAGGTATAACGTCATCCTGGAAGGTATCCTCGGCTGGCTGCTTCTGGCCTTGTTTCTGGTGACTCTGGGACGGGTTATGATCCGGTAGTACAAAAATGATAAATCCAGGGACGCCTCAAACGGGATCTGTGGTTGCGATCGCTAAATGGCTTCTGTTGGCCTTCTCCTTTATGTTACTATGCTCTGCCTCCTCAGCTCAGCCTGTGGCCTTTGGGATCTCCCAGCAGGTCCAGCAGGGTCCAACCTCCCCGGTTATTGCGGCTGAAGACATCCTGGCCCAAATAAGTTCGGGCGAACCATTGAACTATGATAATGTCACCATAACCGGCCAGCTGGATTTGACCAAGCTATCAGGGCCGGTAAAGCAATCGGTCAAGATAACTAACTCTCGCTTCCTGGGTCCAATGAATTTTAATGCTATAAGCTTCGATGGGGCACTCGATCTTCGGGGCAGTGTTTTTCAGGAGAACGCAAGCTTTGCCAAATCGAGTTTTCTGGGTGACGTCAGTCTCTCCGGTGCCAAATTCAGGGGCCAGGCCGATTTTCAGAACTCCCATTTTGGGGGCCAAGCAACATTCATAAGCGCCCTCTTTCTAAACGATACCAGCTTTGGGAACGCCCAGTTCGATGGAGATGCCGTATTCCTCAATTCCGGTTTTGCCCGAGATGTGGACTACAATTTTGCTCAATTCTTCCGCATAGGATCCTTTGGTGATACGATTTTCGAGAACGTCAGCTTCCTGGAAACGCAGTTTGACGGGCACACCTCCTTTCTTGACACAAAATTCCTGGGGAATGCCACATTTGCCGCCACCAGCTTTGCCAGCGATGTGGTCTTCCGTGACGCAGAGTTCCTGAGGGGCAGCACCTTTGGCCTGTCCAGCTTCGGAGGGTTGGCAGACTTTGCAGGTGTCGATTTCAAGGAGACTGCCTACTTTGGAGGCGTAAAGTTTGCTGATCTGGCCTACTTTGTAAGTGCTCGGTTTGATAAAGATCTGATTCTTGAAGAATCGAGGCTCTACAGCATGCAACTGGACAATGTAACCTTCCTAGAAGGGTCAACGATCAACCTTAACAATGCCGACTTCACCAAGTTCGTGGTTCACTGGGCCATCATAAAGGACCGCCTGGAATACAACGGCGCCGCTTACCTCGCTCTGGTGAGGAACTATAAGAGCCTGGAGTGGTTTGACGATGCGGATGAATGTTATTACCAGTACCGCAGAATCGGCCAGAACGAGGAGCCATGGGGCTGGTCCAAGTTATCTGATATCATCTCCTGGCTCTCCTGCGGCTATGGAGTTCGGGTAAGCTACACCGTCTTCTGGTGTCTCTTTACCATTCTCATTTTTGGCCTGATGTTCTGGGCGGGAAAGGGCATGAACAAGTTCGAGATCGAAGGCATAGAGCTTCCTGGAGACACCAGGCTGAAGCCCAGCACGCGCGTCTCTTTCACTGATGCCCTATACTTCAGCATAGCCATGTTCACCACTTCCCAGGCACCCGTTAACACCTATCCGGTAGGCGTTTACAAGCATCTGGCTATGGCGGAAGGGATACTGGGCTGGTTCTTCCTGGGCCTCTTCGTGGTGGTCCTGAGCGCAGTGCTCATCCGCTGAGCTGAAAAAAGATTGAAGAAGCTCGCCAATCCAAGCTCGCCAATCCGGAAAGATTGATATACGTGTTGGTTATACGGAAAAGGCTGAAAAGGGCGCGTGGCCTAGTCCGGATAAGGCGGCAGCCTCCTAAGCTGTAGATCGGGGGTTCGAATCCCCCCGCGCCCGCTCGTTTTCTGTTGATTAATTTCTTGAACCGGATTCAGACTGCCGTATACGACATTACTGAAATATTGATAAATGATAATTTTTGTCTCAGGGCACGATCTTGGAGATGGCCAGCTCCAGGATATCCTCTGCCCCCGACTTTTTCAATCGTGGAATGAGCAGGTTAACCTGGGATCGATCCACCACTGTTTCCACTGCATAGTAGTGGGTGTTGTAGAGTTTGGATATGGTGGGATTCTTCATGCTGGGCAGCATGGAGATAACGTCCTCCATCGCCTCTTCGGGCACATTCATCTTCAATAGAGTCTTTCCCTTTGCCCTTATTACCGCTGAGAGAAGCGTCTCTACGGCAATGATCTCCTCGTGCTTCTCTGCGTCTGCATAGCTCTTCTTATTGGCTATCAGCTCGGATGTGGACTCCAGCATAACGTCTATGATCTTCAGGCCGTTCTTCTTCAGCGTCGAGCCGGTCTCAGTGAGATCGACGACCACATCAGTGAGCTCCGGAACTTTGGCCTCAGTGGCTCCAAAGGAGAATTGAATCTCCACAGGTATCCCGATGCTCAGGAAGAAAGCCTGGGTGAGGCTGGGATATTCTGTCGCCACGCGGCTTCCCGGTCTTATCTGGCGGGCGGAGCTGATGTCCAGGCTTTCGGGCACCGCCACTACCAACTTTACCTTGCCTGGCCCCTGCTTGCCGTAGTTGAGCTCAGTGACCCTGGTCACTACGGCCCCGGACTCCATTATCCAGTCGGTTCCGGAGATGCCCAGGTCGAAGTAGCCCTTGGCCACATATCCCGGTATCTCCTGGGGGCGGAGGATCTTCACTTTGCCGATGCGGGGGTCTTCGATGCGGGCGTTGTACTCCCGCTCCGTTCTCTTAACCTCCAGACCCGCCTGCTCGAAGAGCTGAAGCGTCTGGTTTTGCAGGCTGCCCTTAGGAATGGCGATGTCGATCATTCTGATCTCCTCCTTTTGAAGATTCATATTTTTGCCTTTTGCTCGATTGGAGGCCGGATTCTTTTGGGGTTCTCTTATTTTCAACTATTTTGGCTCACAATATTTATAAATAACTACAGTAATAAACACATGCAAAGGGGGAAGAGCATGGCATCGGTGATAATCTCAGATACTCACTTCGGCTTGGGTTCGTCGACCTTAAGTGATCCTGCAAAGGTCGACCAGTTGATGCGAGAGATATCTGAATTCGGGGGTGGCTGCGATGAGGTCGTGCTCCTGGGCGATATCTTCGACTTCTGGAGGGTGCGTCCAGAGAATGCCGTGCGAGACTCACTCTATTTTCTGAAGCGACTCAGCCAGGAAGACCTGAAGATTCGCTATGTGGTGGGAAATCATGATCATCATCTTGTAGTGCAGAAGCAGGAGGGCGAGTTCATGGAGAGGACGGCAAGAGGCGATCTTTTTCCTGTTTTCATTCCCTCACTCCGCTGGCGCCAGACCATCAACGGCCTGAACATCGATATGCTCTATCCAACTTACCGGGTCAGTTGTTGTAACAGGACAGTTCTCTTCACCCACGGCCATCATCTGGATGGCATCCAGACATTTACTATGCAACTGGTGGAGAGGCTGCGCAGACTCTCCGGTGAGGAGCTTCTGCCCGCGGACCTGGAGATGATGATGACTTATGCCTACGAGGGCATCTACCGCTCTGCCTGCATAGAGGAGATGGTCTCCTTCGAGGATCGTATCTGGAAGGCTTCCAACCTGCTGCATAGGTTCACCTATGGAGTCTTTCGTAAGCAAGGCTTTGCCTCCGTAGAGGGGCAGTATGATGCCATATTGAAGTTCCTGCGCGACCAGAATCAAGGAATGGTAGATTGCTTCATTTATGGGGATACTCACCGTGCAGGCATCTATCAGAGGAAAGGCGGTCCTCTGGCTGTAAACGCGGGCTGCTTTACGCGCGTGCAGGGAAAAGGATCCTGCATTGAGACGCCTAATACCTACATCTTTCTCAACGAGGAGGGTCTGGCCTTAAGGCAGCTCGGCAGGTCTCAGTCTCTATATCTATGCGAGCTTCTGTGAGAGCCAAACCTTTTCATCATGAATCATCCTGTGTCAGATATGTTCGAACCAGATGAGGAAACTATGGTCCTTGAGATCGTTCGCGGCTTTTTTGCCATCCCCTCGGAAGAGATGATGAAGATAGGGGATCTGACCAAAAAGCTTCTCTTCAGCCCGGTAACAGGAAGCGAGGAGGAGGCGATGGGCAGGCTCAAGGAGGCGCTGGAAGATTTGCCAAAGGAGCATGTTCTACTGGCAGGCATGTTCGCATCAGGCCTCCTGCGATGCAATCTCGCCCAGCAGATTGGACAGCAATACGCACGAGCCAAGGCTGAAGGCGATGTTGAACCGAATTGTGATGCATTTCGGGAATGATCGGACGGATGCAGACGATCTCGGAATGCTGGCACAAAAGTCAGGATGAATCGGATGAGAGAGGCGCTTCTCGCGTGGCAAGACCAGTTTGCACTCAGGTCGGAGCTGAGATGCATCGTCGATGCTATATTAGACGGCCAAATCAAGACCGAAGCGGATCTAGAGTCGCGAAAAAAGGATGCATCATCTTGTCTCGGGCTCCCTACTCTTCCCAGCAACGCCGATATCCTATCACTGGCGCGGCCGGAAGAGCGAGGTTTTCTAAAGTTGCTGGTGCGTAAGCCCACGCGAACCCTCTCCGGCGTCGCGGTCATCGCTGCCATGACTTCTCCTGCTCGTTGCCCGCACGGCACCTGCGTTCCATGTCCGGGCGGAATTGAATGCGCCTCACCGCAAAGCTACACCGGCCGGGAACCGGCAGCGCTTCGGGCGGAGCAGCATGGCTATGATCCTTATGCCCAGGTGACGGCAAGGCTTGGGCAACTGGATGAGATCGGGCACCCTCTGGACAAGTCGGAGCTCATCATCATGGGTGGGACAATGTCGTCCCGGCCGCTGGGCTACCAGCACTGGTTTGTCCGGCGCTGCCTCCAGGCTATGAATGATTATCCCGGGCCAAAAAGCCCCTGCATTGGGTGGCGGTCCTTCGCCGGGCTCGCGATAGCCAATGAGACGGCATCGGTTCGTAATATCGGAACCACCTTCGAGACCAGGCCGGACTGGTGTGGTCCCAAAGAGATCCAGGAGATGCTGAGCCTCGGAGCCACCAAGGTGGAGCTGGGAGTGCAGAGCACCCGTGACGACCTCCTGCAAATTATGAAGCGAGGCCACAGCGTCGAGGATGCAGTGGCGGCCAATCGCAATCTTCGAGAGGCGGGCCTGAAGGTGGGCTTTCATATGATGCCTGGGCTCCCCGGCTCCACTCCGGAAGTGGACCTGGAGGTCTTCAGGGATCTCTTCAGGGACAGTCGCTTTCGGCCGGACTATCTCAAGATCTATCCCACTCTGGTGGTGGAAGGAACCGAGCTTTACCGGCAATACCTGAGGGGCGATTACATGCCACTAGGAGACGCCGACGCAGCAGAGCTGGTCTCTCGCATAAAGGAGCGGCTTCCCGGCTACGTCCGTCTGCAGCGCGTGCAACGGGATATTCCGGCGCAGCTCATTGTGGCGGGAGTGAAGAAATCCAATCTGCGCCAGCTAGCGCAGCAGAATTTGCGGGCGCGCGGCGGCAAATGCCGCTGTATCCGCTGTCGGGAAGCCGGCCTTCGCAGGGTTTTGCAGGCCGATGTGAGTCTTACGCATGAGGCATACGAAGCCTGTGGTGGGGTGGAGCACTTCTTCTCTTTTGTTGCAGAAGACGATACACTGGTCGGTTTCCTGCGTTTGCGCCTGAGCGCACGCGCACGGGTGAGGGAGCTGCATGTGTACGGGCCCATGGTTCCCATCGGCACCAGATCGGATGGGTGGCAGCATCAGGGCTATGGAACCCGTCTGGTGGAGGCGGCAGAGACCCTGGCCCGGGAGAAAGGGTACGCTGCCCTGGAGATTACCAGTGGCATAGGTGCCCGGGGGTACTACCGGCGGCTGGGTTACGATCTATGTGGCAATTACATGACGAAATCGTTTCTATGAAGCATATCCTCAGTCTGCTCAGGGAAGAATGCAGCGCAGGGAAAAATCACCACAACCTTTAAATTCCGTGCACCGAAGAATAATCGCGATCTGAGGAATTACAATATGCGTTGGCAAGGCACAATCGGTAGGAAGGCCACAGGCGGGAAATTGATTCCGGCCAGGGGCAAAAGAAAGTATGAGGTAGGCAGAGAGCAGAGTGACACCACTATCGCCGAAGTCAGAGTCAAAAAGATCGAGACATTGGGCGGAAATGTGAAGCTGCGCATGTTGCGAGGCAATATGGCCGCAGTCGCTGACCCCAAGACAGGTAAATCCACGACGGTCAAGATCGAGACTGTAAAGGATAACAAGGCCAATCTGCACTACATGAGAAGGAACATCCTCACCAAGGGTGCGGTCATCAAGACAGAGCTGGGAGATGCCAGGATAACCAACCGGCCCGGCCAGGATGGCGTCATCAATGCCATACTGCTGCCCACCCAGTAAACCCTTTTCCTTTTGATGTTCGTCGTCTTCCGGTGCAGCTGTGGCCGTCACCTTTATTCTCCAGAAGACGCCAAGACCAGGACCTGTCCCTGCGGAAAGAGAACTACTCTCAGTAAGACGCGGGTTCTAGCGAACGCTGAAGATGCCAGGGCTGCCGGAGAGATCGTGAGAAAGCTGCAACTGGGGGAGCACGGCATGACTGGATTCAAATCGGCAAAGCTTTAGCCAGACTGATTCGCTATCTTCAACATTCAGCTTGTAATCAACTTCTTTTCATGCAGGTCATTCTTTCCGTCTCTTTGGCATAATGACAAAGGAGGCCACGGTCTCGCTAAGACATGATCCCTCATCGGAATTGGTTACAATGCCTTCCAGGAAAGCGACATTCCTGCCTCTCTTAACCACCCTTCCCACGGATTTGATCCTGCCCTTCCTGATGCCCTGCAAGAAGCTGGTGCTCTCGGATATGGTAGCGATCCCCTCGCCCTCATCCAGTACAGTGAAAAGGGCCAGGGCCATGGCTTCATCGCACAGAGCCGTGAAAAGGCCTCCTTGCAGCCATCCCACGCCGTTAAGCATATCGGGCCGCACCTGCATGGATAACTCCGCCACTCCTTTTCCAAGCGGGCCCAGTTCGATTCCCATCAATCTGAAGAAGGGGTTGGCATCCCTTCCCCGCGTAAGGATTTCTTCTATGTAGCTCATTTCAAATCAAGACCCTGGTCTATCTATTTCCGGAAAAAGGAAAAGGGATTTTAAATAGGTGGTGGGGTCAATTGCCTCTACTCCTGGACAGGTCCGGCCATCTGAACGGAAAATTATTAGGGATCGAGAGTGATCTCTGAATCTATGGCAATCCTCATAGGCTGCAGCGGCTGGTCCTATGACGATTGGGTGGGCAGGTTCTACCCCATGGCGCTGGCAAAGAAGAAAGGTGATTGGCTGGCCTACTATGCCAAATATTTCCGGACGGTGGAGATTAACAGCACCTTCTACCGGCCGCCGGGCGAGCTGCAGGTATCGTCCTGGATAAAAAAGGGCCATGATTTGTCCGATTTCGAGTATTCCCTGAAGATGCCAGATCTTGTGACCCACAAGTCCATGGTCCAGGGCGAGGCCAGTACCGCCGTCCATTGGGCGAAAGCCTTCGAGAAGACCTGTGTCCAGCCCCTGGGCGAGGCCGGCCTCCTGGGATGTGTGCTGCTGCAGCTTTCACCCTACTTCCAGAATACGGCTGAGGCACAACGAATCCTGGAGGAGGTTCTGGATGCTCTATCTTTTCGCGACTATAATTATGCAGTGGAGTTTCGTCACCGCACCTGGCAGGAAGAAGGAACGGAGGAGATCGACCCCCATGCCATGCAGATCCTGAAAGATCGCAATGTAGCCAATGTCCTGGTCGACGGTCCGGGCACCCATGCCCGAAATGCCGCCAGCGTCGACCACGCCTATGTTCGCTTTCACGGCCGCAATTACGACATCTGGTACACGAAAGAAAAAGAGGATGACTTCCGGCTGAACAGATATGATTATCTCTACAGCAAAGAGCAGTTAGACCCATGGGTGCCGCGCATAAAGGAGGCAGAGCAGAAGGCGCAAAAGGTCAGAGTTTACTTCAATAACCACGCCAGGTCCAAGTCGGTGAGAAACGCCTTCCAGCTTATGGATCAGCTCATGCTGCCCCACGAATCCCGGGAGATTCAGCTGCAGAACCAATTTACCCTGGAAAATTTTTGAGACTTTGAGACTCTTTGACTTGAGTACGGTTCCCGGCAATGAAGAACAAGGAATGAAGATGCGCCTGAAGGAGATGCTGCGAGGAACGGTGCCCGAAGAGAGCCTGGTCAAGCTCCCGGATGGCTACCATGTCGTTGGGGAGATTGCCGTGCTATCCCTTGCTCCGGAGCTGGAGGACTACAAGACGGAGATCGCCACGGCCCTATTGAACCAGTGCAATCACATTCACACTGTGCTGAACAAGACCTCCCGGCTGGAGGGCGAGCGAAGGGTGGCCCGCATGGAGGTGCTGGCGGGCACAGGCAATACCATCACCACCCACAAGGAGTTCGGCTTTATCTACCATCTGGATGTGGCGCGGGTCTTCTTCAACAGCCGTCTGGGCAGCGAAAGAATGAGGGTGGCCGCCCAGGTCAGGGCGGGTGAAGATGTGCTGGTGCCATTCGCGGGCTCAGGTCCCTTCGTGGTGCCAATTGCGGCCCGGGGCGCTCGCGTCGTGGCGCTGGAGAAGAATCGCGAAGCTTGTCTATGGCTGGCCAGGAACGCCCGGCAAAATCGCGTTGAGGAGAGGATCGAGGTGATACATGGGGACGCGCTTCATATGGCCAAATTGCTGAAGATGGACTTCGACAGGGTGGTCTCGCCCACACCCTACGGATTGGACCAAATTGCAGAGACTGCATCGCAAATGGTGAAGCCCGGGGGCGTGCTTCATTTCTACACCTTCAAAAAGCGCGACCAGATCGAGGCCCTCCGCAGGGGGTATGAGGATATGGGCCTCGTGGTAATGCAATGTCGTCGCTGCGGCAATGTGTCGCCTGGTGTCAGCCGGTGGGTCTTCGATATGGTGAAATCCTGAATGACGGGCTATATGTCGTTATTGGCTCGGGAACGAAACCCTTAAATACGTCGATTGACGTATCTATGACTTGGCAAGAGTCGAATCCTCATTTCTTTCCCCCTCCGTTTCAGTGGCTTTTGCCCCCCTCCTATAATTTCATCAGGCAAGGTGCACCGGCGCTCTTTCGCGGGGGCATCTATTCGAAGCCAGGAGCACACAAACTCCTTCTTGGTTTCTTCGTCCGGGTTTTCGTATCTATTGCCCATAGTCGTGGACCTGAATACCGCCCGTACCCTGGATGTCGCAGGGGATTTTTGGTTCAGATGCTTTCGGGATAGCGTTGGCCGTCTGGAACGCTAAGAGCCCCTAAAAAAGGATGCTGATGCTTCGCGGGTTAAGCACGGAGGCGAGGACGAAGTCGTTCCTGTTCCGCTCTTCAGGGGCAGGGCAGGGTCAAGACGGAGGCATTTCCCACTACCGTCTCCGATCTTATCTGCGCATAACCCATATATGTTCCACCCATCATAAAGGACGGAACCGTTTTAGCATTCTTCTGCACCCGCTGGCCGATCCTGGCCGTCCCCTGGATCTCGGAGCTGATATCATAGACGGAAAAGTTATCGCTCTGGTAAATCTTTGTATCCTTGATTAGATCCTTATCAATCTGATACGTCTCTGAAAAGGACGAGCCAACTTCATAATTCTTGGCACATAGAGCATTCCGAAGGTCGCTTTGCGTAAGGGGTGGAATATACGGCTTGTAATCAAAATTGACGGAGGTGGTGAGAGATGCTTCATCCATCTTCGAATCCCTGTAGACCTCTGAGTCTATGGTTCTGGTAGCCATTCCGCTCCCGCTCGCTCCCAGGACGATCTTCTGGCCGTTAAATCCAGCCTGGGTCTGAAGGATTCTCGACTCATCCATGTAGCCGTTGACGAAGACCCAGGAATGCTCAGTGAAGTTCTGGGCCAGCGTGTCCGTTGCGGTCGCAACATCTGTGACCTCATTCAAAAAAGCTGCAACACAAGCCGCAGATAACAGCAGTATCAAAAGCATCCCTCTCATTCTCAGTTCCTCGTCCACTTCCAATTGCGGTAAATGGTGCATTGAAATATAAATGTGATCCTTCCTTTCCGATCGGGGTTTCCGTTCCTTTCATTCTTCTATTCTTTTCCGCGTTTGCATTTAGAATGATTCGATGGCAGGACCCAGCGAATAGTACATTTCGGCAGGATATCCATTGATGCGGCCGTTGGCATCCGGTTCCGGCAATAATGACCCTTTTGTTTGATTCCAGCTTGCATCGATGGTATGGACCGGTTTGAACGTCCGGCTGGAGGAATACTGACTTACAGCCAGTGGCGAATTAATGGGCTTGAGCATGAGAGACTCGTTCTTTCCAAATATGGATTCAATCCAGGAATTATAATCAGGGACTGCCTGGTTGTAGCCGGTGGTCTCTCCGGCACTTGCCTGATCATATCTCTGAGCCATATTCCATCCTCTGTTGAGGCCTTCCAGGACCCCTCTTTGATAGTCGCTTAAGGCCAGGGTTGGATTCACAAGAGCTGCCATTAAAACCAAGATGATGGGCATGAGTAGTGCTTTCTTCATTTTGTATCACCTGTGAAACGTTTGTATGTCTGATTATTTGGAGGTATCCAGCGAATGCGTCCAGAAAAAAGTGAGGCTATCCAAAAGCGGCATCGGTGTCCTTGAGTAAAGCCGCAATCACCTCTGCCCTGACGAGGCCGCTGACCGGCGCAAACGCACTCTTTTTGCGACCTCCGGCTTCGCTTCGGTCGAGATCGCCATGGATCCACTGCTCATGCGTTATCTGATCCAGGGACAGCGCACCCTGAGCGCGGCGATAAATGTGGCCGGCAAACGCCCGGGCCGACTTCTCCTGGACACATGCCGAAACATAAGTCGGGCTGACGAAAAAGACGGAACCGACTTTCAGAGGTTGTTCCAGGATGGCGCGCAAGATATCCCCTCCTGCCTCTTTGTCGAAGCCGCCAGCGCCAAGACCATAGAGATCGAGCTCTACAACTGCATAACGGCTTCTTTGAGTCGTGACGGCGATGGCCACAAATGCTCGGGAATGGATAGAGCACCATTCCCAGTATTGCAGCAAAATCTTGCGGCTTTGCATCCAGATGACGTGACGGGCAGCGACTGCCTCCTCCAGGGTATCATGCGGCTTTAGCACGATTATAGTGGACGCGGTCATTGTAGGTGTAGCTTTTGGGCCGAGATTATAGACCTCATCCTTAAGGCGAGACGATTTGTTGAGAATGAGCCGAAGGAATCGATTTCGATGCGTTGTCCATGGGTTCAAAATAACCATTTCTTCCTGGGGGTCCATAGGCGTGAGCTGTTTAGTATTTATGGGAGAAGGAATGAATTACAAAGGCATTGTCGTATCCTGAATGTCTCATTGATTGATGGAATGATCAATGACTGAACACTAGAATCGATGTCTATGGACAGAGTCCTCGAATGCCGGCAATCGAGGCTTGGGCCCTGGACCGATGCCTGGAGAATGCATTGATCTGGGGGCTCGGATAAAATTTCGTGCCGGCAAATAAATCGCTAAGCGGAGGTAAAAGTAAGATGAGCAATAAGAAGGGTGCTAAAGGTATGCCAAGCGAGGGGCCCGGCAAACATGATCCATCGAAGCCTCAGAAGAGCAAGTCGGACGCTCCTGTCTTTGATAAAGCGAAAGGCGGCATGAAAAATGAGCGGCCTAGAAAGACTAGGATTTAAAGGCTAATGATATTGAGCTATAGTATTGAGCTCCCAGAAAGGCGGCTCCGGTGGGCTTATGGGTGAATGGGATTTCCAAAGCCTTCCCGGGGTTCCAATGTTGTCTGTTATCACCTCTTTCTGATATTTATTTTTAAAACGCAATACCCCGCAGCTCGCTGCGGTTGGGATAAAGGGCATGCGTATTCAACTTATGGTTGGGTCAGCTTAACCTGGTTCCACATTTATGCGGCGGCGCCTTGGATGCCCCGCAGCTTGCTGCGCGGGTGCGCCACCGCCGTTTCACTCCTGTATTATTTTTGCTCCGAGACATCCAAACTCACGAACGTCAAAGCTTTATATACATCTTGAAAAATAGCATCCACTGTCTGATGATAATAGATGTTCGGTTGCTGGCAGAATTGAATCTCATTGTTCAATTGGTCCTTGCAGTAGCACTCTTATTTGCATTCAGGCTTGCCCTTGCCAGAGATTTCAAAAGGCATTGTGCTCTCATGAGATTTGCCGTACCGGTGCAGATTTTAGCAATTTTGGGTGTAATGCTGCCGTCCATGTACGGCTATTTTCGCAATCCATCCACAGATCCGCTTCTTGATTTCGAGATCTTGATCCATCACACTTTAGGTTTAATGGTTGTGGCTCTTTGGACCTATATCAACCTGATATTCATGAACATTCTTAAACCTAAAGTTAGACTTAAAATTATGATGAGGCTGGCTCTGGGCTGCTGGGCAGCGTCTATGGTTCTTGGCCTGTACCTCTATTGGGCAGTATACTCAGTCTAGTTTCAGGTGGGTGCTGAGAGTTTTTATAGAAGCGAAGATGCCACATTCATGGTTATGCTGGAAGGATTTCCCGTCCCGTCTTTTCAAGGTGTTCATTTTGGGGCTTTGGCTGCAGGAAGCGGACGCAATCCCCGCAACATGATTCAGAAAGGACTGATCCTTTTCTGGAAAGGTCTAGACCTATCTGAAGAAGGCGTGGGTTTTGGAATGCCCGTGCTTAAATTGGGAACTGAATCGATATTCCCTGGTTCCTGGAAGATGTCGGCCGAGAGATGCGACGGCCACACGATGGTCAAAGCTGAATATACCATGAATCTTGTGGCTCGCATGGCTAAGGGCGACAATGTCATCAAAAATCGCACATTCTGCCTCGCCTGTGACCTGCTTTCCAAGATCCACAGAGAGCAGCCCAAATTGAGGCGCAGGATGTCAAATTTGTCTGAGATTCTGAGGCGGTTCATGGGTTTGAAGGATGCCTTCTGTGAGATATCCTGTCCGGGGTCAGTGAGTGCGACTTATCTGATCACAGGATCAAAAGTCGAAGTATTTCTCAAGTTTCCCCTGATTGATGGATGCACCGAAAAGATTGTCCTGAATGAGCTGGGGGCTAACTGGTTCGATACTTACACGGATTCAGATGGATGTGTCTTGAAAGGGAACGAAATAGGCAGCTGGGACGAGATTCATGCGTACGAAGCAACATTTCAAGATCCGGCAGACGGACTATCGTTCACTTTGAAGAAGGTTGATGGTGCCAGGATGTTCCGGGGAAGAGAACTTGTGCCGGGTCGTCTGGCCTGGTCCGGCCTCGCTTATATATTGCCGCCCCAAAGAGACGAATTGGCTTATTCCATTGGTATAGGCAACAAATGACAAAAATTCTCCTGATATATCCCTATTTCCGCCCCGGACACAACCGATCTGCCTTCCGGTTCCCACCATTGGGATTGGGCTACCTGGCTTCAAGCCTGGAGAAAAACGGATACCATCCCCAGATACTGGACTGCACCTTCCTGACCCATGAAGATGCATTTCAAAGGGCGAACGAAGCCAAAGCCGACATTGTAGGGATTTACAGCATGGTGACAATGAGGAGCGTCAGCCTCATGTTTGCTAAGAGGCTTCGCGAGCAGTGTGACCTTCTCGTTGCCGGCGGGCCGCTTCCATCTTGCGATCCGAGCTCTTTCTGGGACGATTTCGACCTTGTTGTCAGGGGTGAAGGCGAATCTGCAATTGCGGAGATCGTGCAGGCTTATGAAGCAGGTTCAGGCTATGGCAAAATTGCGGGGCTGGCATACCGCAAGGAGGATCGAACCATTGAGACGCCGCAAAGAGAATTGCAGCTCGACCTGGATCAGATACCCTTTCCTGCCAGGAATCTCTTCCCGAACCGGATGTACATGGACCACTGGAAAAAGCATTTCGGCTACTCTGCTACAACGGTTATGACCACCCGGGGCTGCCCCTTTAGTTGCGAGTTCTGTAGCAATGCCGTCTTTGGGACATCTTATCGGGAGCGTTCTTCAGAAAATGTTCTGAATGAGGTCGAGGAGGCTCTTGCTCTGGGCTACGAACGGATTCATTTCGCCGATGATGTATTCACTCTGAACAAGTCGCGGATATTGCAGATCTGCAAGGAGATCAGCGATCGCTGCCTGGACTTCAAATGGGAGTGCTTGGGCAGGGTGGACTCTATTGACAGGACCACGGCATTGGCTATGAAGAGAGCCGGTTGCGACAGGATACTATTCGGGATCGAGTCAGGCGACGAAGCCACATTGCGGCTCATGGGAAAGAGGATCTCCCTGGAACAGGCAGAGAGAGCGATTGAAGTGGCAAGGTCGGCTGGGCTCAAGACGGGCGCATTTTTTATTCTCTGCTATCCGGGGGAGAACGATGACAACGTGCTCAAGACCATACGGTTTGCAACATCTCTTCCCCTCGATTATCTCTCTTTCACCATGCCATACCCCCTGCCAGGAACCAGGCTCTTCGAAAGGGTCAAGAGCAAGGTGGTTCGAGACTGGGACGGCAGGACGAGTCTTCTGTCTGATCACACCCTGACCTTCGAGAGCGAATTTTCAGAGGCAAAGATGAAGTTCGCCATTCTCAAAGGTCAGATTCAGTTTGGCCTCCGGAAGAGGCTGGGGCGCGGGGCATTTCTGGTGAATAGTCCATTCGAGATGTTGACGAATAGAATTTTCAGGATCATGAAATAGAAAAGCATCTAGCGGCTGGGGGCTTCCTCGGGTGCAGGAAACATTATTCGATCTGTTCTAATTCGATTCTACTTCAGTCCCGGCAGGAATCTCTTCATGAACTCCGCAGCTATGACCACCGGAAGGCCGGCCACCAGGACGAACATCCAGCTCTGGGGTGTAAGCGGCTCCGTCTCGAAGATGGATTGCATAAACGGGATGTACACGACGGCAAGAATTGACAAAATCGATCCCGCTATTCCAAGTAGTAACGTCTTATTGCCAAAGGGGTTCATTCTCAATACGGACTTTTCCATGGACCGGCTGCTGTAGGCGTTGTAGATCGTGAAGAAGCCGAGACCGACAAAGGCCATAGTTCTGGCATAACTCAGATTCTGCCCCCTCTGTAATGAGATCACATACAGGCAGAGCGTGCCGGTGACAATGGCTAATGCTATTCCCAGTGTATAAGCCATCAAGCTTCTGGTGGGCATAGGCTCCCTGGGATCGCGGGGTTTTCGGTGCATAATCTCAGCGTGGGCAGGTTCTAGTGCCAGGCCAATGGCCGGGAACTCCTCTGCCACGACATTTATCCAGAGAATCTGCGCTGCCAGCAGAGGCAGGGGGAACCCAAAAGCAACCGCGAAAAAGATTGTGGCGAGCTCTGCAAAGCTGACTGAAAGAAGGTAGGAGGTCCCTTTTCTGATGTTGTCATAGATCCGTCTACCCTCTTCAACTGCGCCGACAATGGTGGCGAAGTTGTCGTCGACGATGACCATATCCGATGCTTCCTTCGCGACCTCGGTTCCGGTTTTTCCCATCGCTACGCCAATATCTGCGGCCTTCAGAGCTGGGGCGTCGTTGACTCCGTCTCCAGTCATAGCCACAATATGGCCTTTTCTCTTCAGCGCCTCTACTATGCGGACCTTGTGCTCTGCCGTAACCCTTGCAAAGACAGATACGACATCGATCCTCTCCAGGAGCTGCTCGTCGCTCATCTTATCGAGCTGTGCTCCCTCGATCACATCTCCGTCGCCTATGCCTAACTCCTCGCTGATGGCTCTGGCAGTCAGGCGATGGTCTCCTGTGATCATAACCGTCCTTATGCCTGCCATCTTGCTGCGATGGATCGCTTCCAGAGCCTCAAACCTTGGTGGGTCCATCATGCCCGTAAGCCCGGCAAAGATCAGATCGGACTCGACTGAATTCACATCATACGGATCGATGCCGACCACCGGCTTCCAGGCCAGGGCCAAAACCCGTAAAGCACGATCCGCCATTCCGTCCGCTTTGGCCAGGATCAATTTGCGGTCGCTGTCTGTCATGGGCTTTATGCCGTTGGGACTGACTAGGCTCACGCATCTTCCGAGCACTACCTCTGGCGCGCCTTTCATCGAGACGGTCCGGCCGACGCCTGCCGCCTCATCCAGAGTTGCCATCCTCTTGCGATCGGAATCGAAGGGGAATTCTTCGACTCTGGTATAGCTATCTCGAATATCGAGAATTCCTGCCTTTTCGGCGGCTACCAGTAGTGCTCCCTCGGTTGGGTCTCCAATTATGTGCTGGAGTCCATTGGTTTTTTCGATATCGGCATTATTGGCAAGTGCACCGATCATAAAAATCCTGGCTAAATCCGCCTCTTTGTGATCGATCGGCTCTCCGTTCATCGTGAAGAGGCCTGCGGGATCATAGCCATATCCCGTGACCTCAAAGGTTCTGTAGGTGAAGACCTCTCGAACAGTCATCTCGTTCCTGGTGAGGGTACCGGTCTTATCCGTACAGATTACCGTAGTTGATCCCAGAGTCTCGACTGCAGGAAGCCTCCTGATTATGGCGTTCTTTCTGGCCATTGCCTGGGTTCCGAAGGCCAGAGACAGAGTAACGACAAAAGGAAGGGCCTCAGGGACACCGGCTACGGCCAGAGCTATCGACGCTATCAGAGTGTCTATGGCCGGCGATCCTCTGCTTGTGTCCAGGATGAAGACGGCCGCAGATATCACCAGTACCAGGACTGCCTGCCTCTTGGCCAAATGTTCGAGCTTTATCTTGAGCGGCGGCTCTGCGGGACTATCTTTAATCAAGCCCGCAATCCTTCCTAGCTCCGTGTTGGGACCTGTGGCTGTGAGCACTGCCCTGCAATTGCCGTAGGAGACGATGGTTCCCATGAAGACCATGTTCTTTCGGTCGGCGAGAGCTGACAATTCAGGCAGGATCGCCGTGCTTTTCTTGACAGGTAGCGATTCCCCTGTCAGAGAGGACTCTATTACCTCGAGGGATGCCTCCTCTAAAATGCGGCCGTCCGCCGGCACCTTGTCTCCTGCTTCGAGAAAGATCACATCGCCGGGAACCAGATCAACTGCCGGAATTGTGCTCATCTTGCCATCTCTGATAGCGTCAGCTTCCGGTGCCAGCGTCTCCCTGAGCGCTTCCATGGCCCTTTCTGCTTTATACTCCTGGACGAAACCTATTATGGCGACGAGAACGACAATTCCAAGAATAACGTAGGCATTGGTGGTCTCACCGGCGATGTAAGAGATAAGGGCCGCAAAGATCAGCACCAGTACCATGTAATCCTTAAACTTGCCCAAAAATATCCTCAAAGGGGATGGTTTGGTAGGGCTCTCCAGTTGATTGGGGCCGTTCTCTGAGAGCCTCTGGGCAGCATCTTCAAAGCCAAGGCCCTTTTGTCCTGAATTTAGGGCAGCCAGTACATCTTCAGTTGCCATTGAGTGCCATAACACAATTCAAACCTCTCTTGGGGACGAGATAAAAGAACTCCGACAATTGTAGAAATAACTAGCGCAATTTCGAATGGAATCTTAAAACAAGATCTCTGAAATGGGGATACTGGCGATCCCCAGGCAACGCTATCTAAATCCTGTCATACGCTTTGGAAAAGCTGTCGGAAAGTCTGAAAAAGAATTATCAATCGATCTCAACCATGGTTGGTTGTTCCTCCGTAATGGTGAGCGAATCAGGCTCTTCAGGCACGACGAGCCAGGCAATGATGTAAACCAGGAGCCCTCCGCCGGCGCATAGCACCAGAATCAAAGCGATCAGTCGGATAACGATCGGGTCAATGTTCAAGTATTTGCCCAGACCGCCGCATACGCCCCCGACCCAGCGATCCTCCTTCGAACGGTACAGTTTCTTGGTCATGCTAGCTCCAATCAGTTCCAATCATTCTCGTTTAAATAATATAGTCGCGACGAAATGCCCTGAAATTTGATCACTTCATAGAGATTGATCCGGATGTATATAAAACTACAGGGATAGCATCATCCGACGCCAGGGTTTTGGTCCCGATCATCTGCACCGACTCAAGTAGTCATGTATTTGATTAGAGGAACCTATTCGAAAAATCGAAACTCCAAACCGTGTACGATTCCGCTTTCACTTACCGTGCCTTTTCCAATTGCGGAGAAACGCGGCTACAATTATCATCCCCCGGGCAGAGCTATAGCGGTAATGAAATCGGTCAAAGAGCCAGCCTCCTAAGGGGGAGCCGAAAACCAATATAGCAGGCACGATGAGAAATACAGTGTCGACTCTTGCCGGCGAGTAGCCCATGACTCCCTGCAAATAGAAGGGCCCCAGGATGAAGACGGCAAAGTTCGCAATGATGAACAATATTATGCAAAAGGAAAATATGATAAATCCATTAGATCATATCCATCGAATGAAAAGCCTCTCTAACCTGTGCGAGGGACAGGACCCCGCTTCAGTTTATCAGTAATCTTCATCACATGCGATATCGAGGATAACGCTTATAGCTAATAATATTTTGGAATCCCTGCTTCCGCTTCATTTCACGGATAATTTGTACTCATACATGTTTTTCACCAAAATAATTATCATGTTCAAACATAGATGATGAACTCATGTTTGAGCGTATTCTTATCGCAACTGATGGGTCGAAGTTCGGCGAAAAAGCGGCAAAAGTAGGCATTGAACTCGCCAAACTCTCGGGCGGAAAAGTCATTATTGTTTATGTTGCGGATATCAACAAGTATACCTCTTTAGCAGGTCTTATTTCGCCCTTTGGAGGTGCCAGCCCAGAAGCAATCGATAATGTAGTTGCAAACATCAGGGAAGCTGGAGAAAAAGCTACGCTTCAAGTGAAAGAACTGGCAAGAGCGTCCGGTGTTACAAGTGAGAGGCTGATTGTCGAGGGAAATCCACCCAGCGAGATCTTGAGGATTGCAGAAGACGATAAGATAGATGTGATAGTAATGGGCAGCATCGGCAAGACGGGGCTGGAGAAGTTCCTCATGGGCAGCGTAGCGGAAAAGGTAGTTCACGACTCAAAGCTGCCCGTCTTAATAGTTCGCTGAAATCGAACGCTAAAGTTAAGTAGATTTTCCTTTTAGTCCGAATAGATGCCTTTCCATTTGCCTTCTTGATAATTTAGACCCGCCTAATGCTGATAAACAGGCGGTCTTTGTTCAAATGAAGGTCTAAGGAAGGATATTACAGCCGCGACCAGTGTTACAGCAAAGGATACCAAGAATGCCTCATGCGTCCCCATCTCAAAGTCTAATAGGGCCTGAGGCATGCTACTCATGCCTCCGCCATAAAGGAAGACGTGGAACATAACATCCAAAGGTATGCGGCTGAGCACTAATGGAAAAGCAATGGCGATGCTCAGCATGCTGCCAGTGTTCATGAGCATGACGTTGGTACCCGCGGTTATACCTCTCTTTTCTGGTGGCACCGAGGACATAATGGCGTTCATGTTGGGTGAAGCGAAAAGCCCTGAACCTCCTCCCATCAGGGCCATTAGCGCGGCTAGAATCCAATAGGATGTAGTGCTAACAACTGTACTTAGACCCGCCAATCCAATGGCAGATACCAATAGACCTGCTGTCGCCAGGCCCCTAGAGCCGTATCTATCTGATAGATAACCTGAAATTGGCCCAACAAGCATGAAAGCCAATCCAAAGGGGGCCATCATTATTCCTGCCCTTAGAGGGTCTTGGCCGTAAGGTCCCTGAAGGAAAAAGATCAGAACAAACAGCACCGCTCCTCTGGCGAGCCCGTTCAAGGCATTGGCTGCACAAGCGTGGGCAAATAACCTGTTTTTGAAGAGCGTGAAGTCCATCATAGGCTGATCAACCCGTCTCTCCACAACAAAGAATGCGGTTAGACCAAGTATAGCGCAAACAAACAAAGCATAAACGTAGTTAGTGCTTATCAGCGGGAACGCAATCAGGGAGACTGCCAGGAGAAGCGACCCAAGGCCGAAGACGAAGGTCAAACTGCCTGGCCAATCAAAGTGCTGTTTTGTGGGCAAAGAGATCGGCTCGCGTAGTCTGAATATTCCCCAAATAGTACCGGCAATGCCCAAGGGAACATTCACGAGGAACACCCATTGCCAGGAGATGGCGGTCAAGATCCCGCCTACTACAGGCCCTAGCATGAAGCCAGCAGCCAACGCGATCTGGTTCACGCCCAGGCCCAGTCCAATCCTTCCTTTACGGAAGGCATCCGTCACTATGGCCGCACCATTTCCGAAGAGCATTGCACCGCCAACGCCCTGGACAATGCGAGAGAGCACAAAATCCCAGCCATGAAACTGGGGTCGAGATAGGGCGCAGAGAAGAGATCCCAGAGTGAAGATGGCAAAGCCAGCATTGTATAGGTTCTTGCGCCCGAACATGTCAGCTAGACGTCCAACCACAGGTACAAGTGCTGTGGTGACCAGCATGAAGCTCAGGATCGCCCACATTATAGTTAGGAAGTCGGTCTGCAAATGGGTCAAGATATCTGGTAGTGCGATAAGCAACGCAGTCTCCTGGACAGCAACGAGAAAAGTGCCTATCGTAGTGACCGAGAGTGCTGTCCATTCGTATCCTTGCCATTGATCGCGTTCATCGTTCATGCCTTAAGACCCTCTAAATAGCGTTCTTATCGTCTGATTGATCCCGGCTTCCCAGTATTTTCAACGTTATTTCTTTCACCAAATCTGCTTTCATAATTATAATGCCCCTCTTTCCATGTCCCAACACCAGCAAGATATCGCCTGGATTTATGTCGAACGCTTCCCTTGCATCCTTGGGTATTACGATCTGTCCGCGCTCTCCTACTTTAACACTGCCGAAGATCTGCAGGTCGCTCATAGAAATCTCCATTCAGATGCGCCTTCGTATTTGTTGTGCGGCCTCAATTCATGTATTTCACACAAATATGAAATACCCTATTTAAGGGTTTTGAACTTAAACCGAGATAGATTTTCTGGAGTGAACCCCTCCGAGTGGACAATGAGTTATGCAGCATCAACTCATGGTGGGAAGTATATGAAAAAGACGAGGCGGCGCTACGACTGAGCATTCAAGATATCCGTAGTAGCCGAACTTGAGAGTGGCAAACCTCTTGCTCAGATCGCCCGCGAGCATAGCATCCATTCGGCCCTGCCCACTCGGTGGAGAGAAGAGCTGGCCGAGAATCCCGAAAAAGCGTTTAGCGGTAATGGAAATCTGTATAAGGACCAGGCAAGGATTGCAGAACGTGAGAGACTGCTCGGCTAGGCTCATGCCGAGATCGAGCTTTTAAAAAAAGCCTTCGCCATGACCCAAAAGAAGGTTCGGGAGGAGAGAATAAAACCGACACTGAGGGACGGTATATGACTATTCATGCTGTCCTTTTAGACGCCCTTGTGTTGTCAATATCTCCATCCTGCCAGGCACTTGAAGTAAGTCGCAGCGGCTACTACAAATGGCGGATACAGTCGGAACCTGACCTCCCCAGAGTTTAGGCACACATATGAAGGGCATCCAGGATTTCGCGTTGCCTCTTGGTAATTTCAGTTACAACCTTCTCCCCATCCGGCAAGACCATAATCTTGATCTTTTCGAGCTCTGTTAGCAATCCT
>CAIQHB010000052.1 GCA_903871465.1 uncultured Methanosarcinales archaeon | reverse complement strand
GTGCCTCTGTGGTGGTAGTTCGTGACCATTGGTCATAAACCAGTGGCTAACGACGTTTCAACCACAGAGACACAAAGTTCACAGAGTACGCACGGAGACGAACTACCAACTGAAAAACCAAAATAGCCTGAGGTTAGCCACTGGAAATAGCGAAGAGCCATCTATGAAGACCAAGATCATTCTCATCCCCGCACTCATTTTCGTGCTCCTTATCATGTCCCTTCTGGTGCTCCTGTATCCGTCAGGTGGCCTGGCGGCATCCGATAGCTCAGGAGTCTCAGAAGGCGGCGTGTCACAAGTATCACAACAAGATCTGCAACAAGAATCACTGATTATTGTTCCTAACGATTTTGATCAAGAAAGTAATTATAGTTACGAAAAAATCGATCAATATGCGATAAATACTCCCGCCCCGGCAGAGGCCTCTGTTGATAGCCTTGCCTCCTACTTAGTGGCACCTGCGAAGAACGAACGCGAAAAAGCCAGATCTATCTTCAGGTGGGTCACAGAAAACATCGATTATAATGTTGATGGCTTTTTCACGGGCAGTTTTGCTGGCACGAGTTCGAAAGATGTCCTGAAAAGCCGAAAATCAGTTTGCGATGGCTATTCCGATATCTTCTCCTCCTTAGCCAGTTCTGCTGGTCTGGAAGTAGTAAGGATCGCAGGATACGGAAAAGGATATGGCTATCTGCCGGGCGAAAATTTGAGCGGCCCCTCCAATCATGCCTGGAATGCCGTCAAGATAAACGGATCATGGTATCTGATCGATTGCACCTGGGGAGCCGGATACATTGACGATAATAAAAAATATGTGCGCAAATTCGACGACTACTATTTTATGACTCCTCCATCCGAGTTTATCTATGGCCATTTCTCCGAAGACTCCAGATGGCAGCTTCTGGAGCACCCTCTTTCAAAATCAGAGTTCGAGAAGCAGGCTTTTTTGAAACCGGAATTCTTCAAATACGGCCTTAAGCTCGACGACCGCTTAGAAGGAACTATTCGGGCTGATAATGGAGTTAATATCTCCATCTATGTGCCGAAGGATGTTCTATTGATGGCTGGCCTGGAGAGTATCGGCAAGAAGGTATCCGCCAAATTAGGAGACTATGTTCTTGCAGAGCGGAATGGGAACCGGTATGATATCTATGCGCAATTTCCAGAGACAGGGAAATACATCTTGAGAGCTTATGTTAAGCAGAAGGACGAGCCGGGCGAATATCACGGGGCGGTGGAATATCTGATCAATGCGACCGCGGGGGACGATGAAAGTCCAGGATTCCCGAGGACATATGGAAAGTTCACTGAAGTTGGTGCATACCTTTACAGCCCGATGGAAGGACGGTTGAAATCAGGGTCTCCTTACCGGTTCAAAATAAGGGTTCCTAATGCGAAGAATGTGACTGTGGTATGCGGAGATCGATGGTCCTATCTTGGCACCAGAGGAGACCTTTTCGAGGGGAATGTAACTGCTGCAAAGAGCGATGCGATCGTCTACGCAAAATTCCAGGGTGAGAAGTATGACGGGCTGCTGAGGTATACGGGGGATTGACCAATCTGCCGGAATTGAATCTTAGCAGATACTCTAAATCGGGTAGTCTACCTTAAATATGATTAAATATAATTTAGAAAATATGGATAAAGGAGAAAACTTGGAAAGTACACGAAATAGTGATAATTCCCATATCTACGTCTGCTTAGGCGAGCCTCCTTTGCGTCCATCAATGATTTGAAAGCAAAGGTTTTGGCATTTGTCGAGTATTTCAACCGGGCAATGGCAAAGCCATTCAAATGAACATATCGAGGGAAGGCACTTACTGCTTAAATTAGGCTTATTTAAGCCCAGACGTATTAGGCTCTTCCTATAAGATGAGCAGAGAGGAGGCTCAGGAGCGGGCCATCTGCAAATCCCAGGCCCGAGCCTTCTCCCGCACGCCGGGACGGGTGAGGTCCGCGGCTATGGGCCGCCACCCTTGTGACATCAGGTGCCCTCAATCACATCCCCAATGGTGGGCAGATCCAGGTGCTCGGAGGGGGGGGTCGTTGCGCAGAGGGAGTCGGATCTCGTCATGCCAATCACTTGGGACGGAATTAGGGTGTTGCTATCCTCCCCGATTCCTCTTTGCTGCAAACGCCATTGCCATCAATCCCAGGATCGAGGCGAGAGTTCCAAATCCCGGCTGCTTCTTAGCAGGTATTTTTTCGCTCTCCGTGCTGGTGTTAATGTTGCTTGTATTCGCCACAGGGATCTGCATTACAGAAGTTGAGGGACTGCATGGCGAACCACAGCGGATCGACAGATTGCCCTCTGGTAGCCAGATATCGCCAGTCGGATCATCGGCCAGCTTTGTTTCATAGGTGACGCTCGATATAGGAGTCGTATCGAATGCCCTATAGTCCACTTCTTTTCGGGCCTGTCTCCTTCCACTAACATCTACTGGCAAATCGGTGAAGTTCAACCTAGTATGTATGGTGATGCATGTCATGCTATCCTGTAGCAAATCGCCCAGCCGGTAGTAGAGTGTTGTAGTTCCATCTGGGTTGAGCGTTTTGCGGCTCCAGCCGGGAGTGCTGCTGACCGGATCAAGATACCGATATATTGTTTCGTTGATCTCAATATTTTCTATTATAGGTGTTGATTTGAGCCCATTGATATGGGAATCAAGTATCTTGTCGCTTCTAGCTTTGATTTCAACTTTATCGATTGGGACGTCTAGATTGATATCAACGGCTGGGTTTTTATTAGTTCCTTTTGCCATGCTCCTCAGATCAACTTTTTCATGCTCGGTCACAGGATAGCTGTCACCTATATTGATTCCAATTACGGAAATATTTATCCCATTGCTGCGAGCGCGATTGATTATCTTATTCAGATCCGAAGAGGGCATATATTCGCTCTTTCCAGCTACAAACACCACTTGCCACGCAGTCGTCCTCTGGATAAACTTTGAAGAATGATTTTTCAAATTACTTAATCTATTCACGGCCTCCTCAAGACCTTGATCATAAGTTGTCGCTTCTTCTTCAAAGGATGAGAGCGGCTCAGTGAATTTACCTGAAGCGGCCCAGCCCGGCGGCACCACCAGTCCCGGTACCTTCAGCAATCCCAGCAGAATATCTCGCTCGGTTGGCCATTGGCTGCCAAATCTAAAATCTCCGGAATAGTCGATGCCGCTTTGTTTCGGAAACTTGCTTATTACCTCTGGAGATTTGAAGTTCTTTGGTTGATTGTCATCCCAGTCAACTCTTGCATAATTCATAGTCGGATGCCCCAAGACGGAATCGCCAATTCCCTGGAGCATCGGATCAGAGTAGAGATCTTGCTTTGCGCTACCGGTGCTATCTAGAGCGAAGACTGCATTGGTGTTGAAATTGACTGGCGGCGTTTTCACGCATATCACTATATCCTGGCACCCGTCTCCTTCCTCGGCTGGCTGGACTATTCCTTTAGTTACTATTACTCTATGATTTGGCTCTTTTGGATCAATCTCGCTTTGATTTGAGTCGCCCAAACCAGCTCCATAGTAGTAAAATTTCTCAGGATTGATCACTTCAAGGCTTTCAATGGGTATTGTTGCAGAGGATGTCGCTGCCCCATCGGCTCTCTTAAAGCTGATCGAAGATTTTGCTGTCTCTGCCAGCTCATAATCTCCTTTCACATTTGACCTGAGATAAAATGTCAGATTCTTGAACTCACCCGTATTCATGGATGTAATGTTCCAAGTCATGACATAGCCGTTAGCCGATGAGGGCTCCTCCACAGGTTCAGATTCCCCGAAGAATTCGAGATCCTTTGGAACGGCATATCTCACCGCCACATCTTGCAGAGAGGCAAAGATCTTGTTGTTGATCTCATTGAATTTACTGGCCAATTCTCCTGCATTTGCTGCATAAGTAGGCGTTCCCAGTAGCTGGAGTGTCTCATTATCGCTGTTTTTCAGTGATAGAGGATATATTTCAATTCCAGATGCTTTGATCTTATCAGCGATACTGCTAATCATATCTGGAGAGCTCCTCGTGTCATTTCCATCTGTGAATATTATTATCACCTTTTTGGAGGTGCTATTTGCGTGCTTGAGAAGCTCCCATGAGCTTTTCAGGGCCAGCGTGATGTTTGTATCGCCGTTTGAATCCGATTTATTTAGGTAAGCATTTACAGTATCAAAATCGTTTGTCAGATCAAGCGGCGTGCCTATAATTCTATCATTCCAATGGATCACACCAACACGATCTCCGCTAGCTTTATCAAGGCTGCTTACAAAATGCTGTGCTGCAACTACTCTCTGTCTTGTCGGATCAGTGCTATTGCTTCCTTCTCTCTCAAGTGAAAGCGAGCCATCTATTGCCAGGACGATATCTACAGGCGAGGAAGGCAGTTTTGCCAAATCCTGTAAGGAAAGCGTCACCTTCGCTTGATCGGGATTACCTGCCCCAAAAATCCAAATTTCTTTATTATCAGGAGACACTACACGGTTTTCAACATGCAAGTCCTCAGCAATTGATGCCTGTACAAATATGACCAAACAGAATAGCAATATTATAATAAAACTACCTTTAGAAGCCGCCGTATGCATACCCTCCTAATATCTTGTCCTATATAACTATATAAGAGCCATCTCATGCTCAGCGAATTGGTCGATGAGTACTCCTGTCTAATTTTGTGCTATGAAGGCCGACTATAAAATGCTTTCTGAGATTTAGCTCCAATAAATCTATTTTTTATAGATATGTGGGCCCGTTTTGAAAATTACACTTGGCAAATATTAATGTTATTAGGCTACATTGCATCAATAGAATGGCGTAATACTAAAGCTTATTAATTGAACCAATTGTTAAAATCATAATATTGTTCTTCTCATCTCATTCATGAAATCGCGCGAGAGATCTCTTCATGTGTAAACAGCATTGAGTATCAGTTTAGCTCTTTGGATGGAACAGCCCCTTGTCTTCGCAATTTGTTTGGATCATGGCATTTGAAGCCTGATGGAGATCACAAAAAAACAGAGGACGATCTTCGAAAAAATGGAGATTATTATTCCTGTCGAGGCGAGCATGGTTATTAAAAGGGCGGAGTTTTGGATCATAGCGGTTACTTTATTGGAGTAGCGGGAATTCGCGTCCACCGCGGGAAAGAGCTCTATTCCAAGATTTTTGCTGCAGAGCGAACGGAATCTTGGCCCGTTTTTGGTATCAATCCCTGCTCCGCCAGTATCTCTCTAACTCGCTTGTCAATTATAATGGAGATTTCATCTTTGCCCCGAATGTTGTCAAACTTTCCTTTATCTCCTGACTCTTTCTCCTCTCTTTGGTATATCCTCATAGGGGAAAGGAAGAAGGGCTTCTCCCCATTCTGCAATCTTCTTTCGGCTTCCTGCAGTTCGTTGACAAAGCCGTCCGTTTTGCCCAAATTGTCCCGTGTTAATCCGTTTTTCCCAAAATAGAACTTATCAAGAGCTTGCTTTGCTCTTTCAGTAAGCTTTACAGATTCCTCTTTCCCGCTGTCTGGGTTTTTTCGGCTGTCCTTGCCTTCATAAAACAGATCCTCTACATTTTCATCCATATACTGCAGAGCCTTAGAGATAACCTCACAGAACCTGTTCTCCAGTGTCCTCTGCCTTGTGTAAGCCTGAGCATCTCCCCCATAAGGATTTCGAAGCATGATCAGTATCTCATCATCCACTTCGCCCATCTTTCGCAGCACCCATATTTTATCCTCATCTATTCCAATCTGGGCAGATAGAGCTTGCCTGATCTTATCTGAGTCGATAAACCCTCTGCAGAAGACCACTGCAAAGTCCGCGTCCTCAGGCGTGCAGCCAAAGAGCCTGCCTTCTGCCAGTGCTTTTCTGATCAGTTCCTCCTCAGGGTTCTTGCAGCGGGTTAGGGTTGCATAGAGTGGTACGAATATAGGCGGCCTGAGAAGACCCTGGGTGAAGTTATGAGCAATCGCCTGGCTGGGCGGAGTCTCTCCAGGATAGTTGCGACCCAGGACCATGGGTCGCATCATTTTGTAGATGAACTTGTTTGCCGCGGTGTAATCACTCTCAAAGAGCTCCAATAAGATCTGATTATCGACCAGGATTACCCCGTTGGCTCCATTGCTCTTGGTGAGCAGATCATAGATAGCGCTTATTGCCGCCAGATCCCTCCGCCCTTCCTTGGAATTTTGAGCCCGATCGGCAAAGCTTCCGGTCTCAGTCAGAATTCCCAGGACGAACACCGGATAGTCGGACTTGCCTTCGTTTCTGATGTTGTTGATGATGGGATTAATGAAACCTGTCCCAGTCCCCCCTCCGAAGGAGACTATGAAGAGAATGCCGTCACAGTCGCCGCCACCCAATGTGGTGTAGGGTCTGATCACATTCCAGGCACAATCGAAGATGGGATTGGGAGCCTGTTTTGAAAAACTACTATGACCATTCGGTTCTGTCTTTTCTGTCTTCTGACCGGATTGTTCAGGTCCTTCTAAATTTCCGTTCAAAGAGAATTCTTTAGCCGCTAACTCCTGTATCTGGCTATCTGTATCGAAGATCTCATAGATGGCTTTCAAATATTGCGCATCCCTTACGAAACCTTGCTTTTTCACATCATAGCCGTATCTCTCTCTCACGCAAACATGAAGATCGGACCCGTCTTCAATGACGTCGTGTGGGATGAAGAATCCAGGATACGCTCCTTTATTAAAGTCTCCAAAGAAATGCTGCAGGTTTTTGGCATCATTCTTGTCCGCCTCAAGCCAGATCCCTTTTATCATGCCGGGCGTTATGTATTCTGCCTTGGTTATGCTGGCGGCTAACCTGGAATCAAGATCTTCATTTTCCATGAACTCCATAGTTACCTTACCGCCGGCTCCTCCTATGCCAACCACGCATAATTTCATCTCAATCCCTCCACAGCGTCTTTGTAGATAGGAGCTACCAGCGTTCCCGCTGAGAGGGCCAGCAAGATCAAGGCCAGACTCTCGCCGATTGGACTATGCGCCGGATAAATGGTCCCGATATAAGCCGAACAAACAATCGAGATCGTGAGGGCTGGAATCGTCAGAGCAATCACTTTCTTCGCCCTTTTGGATATAGTGTAAAAGCTGTAGATCTCTGTGAGCTTGAGCTCTCTATGGCTCTCGGGCAGCTTATCCAGTGCGAGTATCACAAGTGTTGCAACTATCGCGATCTTCAATCCAAATATGGAGAATCCAAAGGGACTGGATGCCAGGTCTGGAATCTGCATATAGCTGAAGGGCAAAATAATTGGAACCAGGAAATAGAGATAGGCTATGGCTACGAAAAGCATCAGCCATGCCGCGAAAGCCAGGGCGCTGAAGTTCGAGCCCTGAGCAATGGTGATCTCTTTGTAAAAGCTCTCTTTAGCTACGTGGCAGTGCTCTAAAGACTCAATCTTTTTATGAACCCTCATCTGGTTATAGATATGCAATGCCACTGCCCCCACAAGAATAAATGCCAGCAGAACAGCACTTCGAGCAAGGTCCTCATGCCCGCTTGAGGATATAGGAATTGCTGCCAATACAAAGGCAAACAGAAGGAATCTGTCCATTTCTAACCCCTCTTCTTGAACATCGCTGAAATATTGCCTGCTTTGTCGTTACCGGTATTCTTCCCGTCTCGATCATTATTTTCGCCCGCCTTGCCTGAAGAGCTCTCCTGAGACTCGGTGCCTCTCTTGAGCTTCCTTTCCAGAAGCAGGCTCCCTACCAAGATCGCAAATACTAGTATAGCCAAATTGGCAACCATAACCGGGTCGTAAATAGCATAAGGTACGACCTTGGCATTGATCTTTGGTCCAATAGCTTCGAGGACGTCTTTGCCGTTCTGATCGTACTCAGAGAGCTTTATGCGGTAGGAGAAAGTCGCATTGGCATCAGCAACTACAAAAGGCTCGGTTTTATTGAAGTAAATCATCTGAGGCTCGGGGCCCACTTTCATGGTCTTGCTTTCTATCGTCCTCCAATCGCTATTCTCAGTCCTGCTGAACAGGGTAAATATTACATCAAAGCTCTCAGGATTCTGGTTCTTTGCCCTGATGCTAAAGGTATACCATTGCCACCAGTAGCAATTGCTGCTTTCTGGGGTGACGTTGAGCTTATCGACATAAAGCTTTGGTCCTCGGCGGAGGTTTGGTCCCGGCTGAATCGCGGTTTGGTTGCTGTTTATCCCGTCATCAAAGCTATAGTAATATGTAAAGTTCTTACCGGCATCAGTTTCACTGAAGAATCCATACTCCCCGGCTTTGAAGCTGACAATTCCCGGCAACATTCTCTGGGTTTTATTATTCAGTTCCTCGCCCTTTGCATCAAGGATATGGAGAGTCACATTTATCATATCCCCATCAGCGTCATCGATGGTTGCCCTGTACTCGATTGGGTCATTGTACCGGGTCTTATTTGATGCTATCAGGGAGATGTTCTTCATCTCTGGCGGGCGGTTAGTCAAATTGAGCACAAGCACCCCATAGTAAGGTGGATTAAATATCCAATCAGTAGAATATTTTTTCCGGCTTCCATCGCTATAGACCGCTCTGAATTTTACCTCTCCAGTCTTCTCCTTCAGCAATCCCATCTTATCTATCTGATCGAGACGGGTTACCTCCGGCCAGCTGGACTGGAAGTAATTGATCTTACCTTGTTCCGTATAGGAGAAGGGCTGAACAACCATCGAATTCTGATTTACCTTCTTGAAACCATTCCCCCCTGGTTCCATTACTTCCAGATCAACAAAAAGAGGTATCCTGAGGTCAATTGGATTGGGGTTTTGGACTTCAAATTTTATGTCCAATTCTTCGTTCCTATTAACAGATTTATTCTTAGAAAATATTAACCCAAGCGAGGGGTCCTTATATGCTTGAACGTTTCCTTTGCTCAGGAGCTGTATCATATATTTATACTTTGCAGGATTCTCCTTTTGCCAGCTCACCAGGTAGTTGGTGAAGCTTTCCAGGCTCAGATGAGATCCGCTGCCGCCACCGCCTCCTCCTGAGGATCCTGAAGAAGATGTGCTTGCTGGCTGCGGTCCTGCCGGGGCGACCCCAGGAACAATAGAAAGCAGCAAGGCCGCTATGATGAGCAGGCAAATCGCCTTCTGTCCCATCAGCCGATCACTCCACCTGTATCTGTCCTAAAATCAAACTCATAGTAACGTATAGCAGGCAGATCGTTCCAGCTTCGCTGCACCTCGCCGCTTCCTGCCGTATACTTCTGGGGTTTGCCGATATTCTTCCATTGCACATTGTCATCAGAACTCAATAGATCAATCGAGAGGTTGATAGAAGCGTTTACCTTTCCGAAATAATTAAAGGTATTTAACTTGCTCGATTTCTCGTAATTCAGGCCCTTATATATCACTACGATCTCCGGTCCCCTAAACACTTTGCTTTCCACTCCATCAATCAAGAACTTGAATTCCGCGGCTCCCAGGAACTCTCTATCAAGGAAGGGCTTCACAGTCCAGCTTATATTACTTTCTGCCGGATCGTATTGCTGCTTCTCGCCTGCCGTCTTCCAGGAACTGCCTGGTGCCTTTACTAGAAGCTCTACCCATGGCGCATCCCCTGAACTTAAATTCTTTAGTTGAGCCGAGTAGGTGAATGCGTATAGCGCATCACTCTCTTGCCATGCCTGCAAGACCCCTCTTTTTGGACTCACCGTTCCGGTTACATCAGGAACAAGTGGTTTAGGCAGGCTTGAGAGCTGCACCGCATCATTGATTATCTCCGGACCCTCGTAGGCCCTGGTTGCGGAAAAATCCCTTCCTTGGAAATTCGCCCTGAACCTGTACTTCCCGGAATTGAGCTCATTACAGTCATAGACAAAGGGCTGAATCGTCCAGGTGATATTGGATTTCCCGGCGTTGATTTTCCTGGCACCTCCAGCATCTGCCCATTCGCTGCTGCAGGGATTGAAGATCTGCAGTATCGCGCCGGCTTCAACGCTGGAGTTGACCCCTACAGTATAGGAATAAGAATCGTTCCACCCGCCGCGAGACTGGCTTACATTTCCGTTCTTGAATTCGATGAAGATGGGAACAACCTGGAATGAGTACCCGGGCTTCGGCTCAAACTCATACGACCCGTTCTCTAAGGAGTCGTGGATGTAAGTGAAGGATAAGGTATAGTTGCCTGCCTGACTCTTATTGAATGGCAGGCTCCAGTCGTACTCATACTTATTCACGCCCGCAGGGCTTCCTTTTAAGATATTTTCGTATCTCCCTTTCGAACCGGTGGCGGCAATCTTCAGATCACCCATGCCTTTGGCATAAGTGACATATGCCCTGACCTTTTGCAGCGCGGTTTCGTTGCCGGTCGTGAAGAGAACAGGCTCATGGGTCTCCGTCAGTAGTGGGGTGGTATTCTCCAGGACGAAGCTGTAGTTGGAGCTATTAGCACCATATTTCCAATTATCGTTCCAGTATGTCAAACGGGCCTGGAATGGTTTTTCCTTGCTTAACAGCACATCGCTCTTTTTAAAGTGGACCGAGTCTTTATCCCATTCAAAGACGAGGTACTTGCCCTGCTCTGTAGGCATTGAATTATTAAAAAACATTTCGCCTACATTTGGATATTTGATGATAAGAGATGCGCTGCCGCCAACGGGGTCTCCCATCAGAATCATCCCTTTATCTTCGACTGAGACCTTCAGACTAAAATTATCGTATTCAATCTGCTTTGCCAGGCCTATTGGCTCAATGATCTTAGGTGAATAGGGGAGTATGGTGAAATAGTAGGGACCTCCGGTTATTGGCGCATATCCTTCGTTCGCCCGGGAATCATCGTAGGTGAAATTGAAGCTGAAGTTCCCACCCTTGCGGAATCGAGTGATATCTATTGGCGTGGAAAAAGTGTGTGTGGTGCCGGCAGATGTCGCAGACAGATCTTCGGTCCACGATATCTCCTGAGAGCTGTTGAGAGGCCCCCTGAAAAGGAGCTTTAGCGTTGGAATCACACTGGGCTTATCGTTGAAGGTGAGTGTGATGGGAAACTCCCGGATGTAGTAGACTGGGATTTTGCTATACTGGATCGATTGAAATTCCGGCGGGATTACAATCTTAGGCCCAGGATATTTGTTCCTGGCCAGTTCCTTTCCCGAACTCGTGGTCAGCACGAACTCATAAGAGAGCTCATCAATGTTCGTGAGCCCTTCCTGGCCCGGGTTGAAGGAAAATGTATAAGGATCGCTTCGCCCCCGTATCAGCTCTTTTGGGGAAAGGCCATTGCCATAGAATTTTCCAGATTGGGTGAGGCTCTTGTTCACTTTATTATCGGATATAATAAGTTCGATATTCAACGCACTATTAATATCGAGATTGCCTTTGGAAAACGTTATTGTTGCTGAATATATGAAATTCGTATCCTCTTTTCCCGAGGTGGGGTTGACGGTCCCAACAATATTAATATCATTCGCCTGACATGGAATAACTAAACCCAATACAATAAATAAAATAGATATAATTCCTGCCGATCCAATGATCGATTTCATAACTCAATCCTCTAAATTCTTTTTATAATTTTCGCATCAACATATAAATAATGTTGGTTGCATTATCCATATTTATCTCGCCTTTTAATGTCTAGTAGCAGTAGCATACATTTAAAAGTTATGCTAATGAACTTTTTTTTTAGGAAGGACGGGGTGCAGGGGCAGAGAATCCCCGCCTCTTCTGGGGTGGGATGAATCGTTCCCCGCGGTTATAACCTGTGGATCAACAACTATATTAGGCAATGAAGCCCATTAACTGATAATGCCTAAAGTGTTTCGTTATAGATTGAAGCCCACAAAGTCGCAGGTTGCAATATTGAACCGGCAACTTGATCTATGCAGGTGGACCTATAATCAGACACTTGCTTTGCGGAAGAACGCCTGGGAGAGTGAAGATCGATCCATAAGCTACTTTGAATCTAAGAGAATGCTTCCCATCTGGAAAGAATCCAAACCAGAGCTATCGGAAGTCTATTCTCAGGTTCTTCAGGAAGCTGTTCAAAGGGTAGACCTGGCTTTCAAATCGTTCTTCCGAAGGGTCAAGGCAGGAGAAGAACCAGGTTATCCGAGATTCAAAGGCAGAAACTGGTATGACAGCTTAACGTATCCTCAAAGTGGTTTCACGTTCAAGGATAACGTTTTGCATCTTTCCAAGATCGGAGATCTAAAGGTTTGGTTGCATAGGAAAGTTGAAGGAACCATTAAGAGGCTGACCATAAGAAGATCCGCTACCAAAAAATGGTATGTCTCATTCTTGGTAGAAGATGCACCCAAAGATGCCGTACCAGATTCCGAGAAAGCAGTAGGCTTTGACGTGGGGATATCCAATTTTGTCGTTCTGTCAGATGGCACTTTTGTAGCAAACCAAAGACATCTAGCAGCTTGTGAAGAGAAACTTTCCACGGAACAAAGCAAAAAAGATAAACTCCCCCATAGATCACCTGAGCGCAGAAAGGCCGCCAAGAAAGTCAGTCATATCTATGAACGACTTGGTAATCTCCGAGACAATTTTGCTCACCAACTCAGCCATCAGATAGTGAACGATTATGGTACAATCTGCCTGGAAGATATAGATATCAAGAACCTCATTGAAAAGAAACCTTACATGGCTAAGAGCGTGCTGGATGCAAGCTGGAATAGATTTCGGACTTACGTTACGTACAAGGCTGAAAGTGCTGGTCGTAAAGTGGTCCTGGTCAATCCTGCCTATACATCTCAGATGTGCTCAGGCTGTGGTTCAATCGTAAAGAAGGGTCTCTCGGAAAGAATCCATAATTGCCTGAAATGTGGCTTGATAATGGACCGAGACCTTAATGCTTCAAAAAATATTCTCAGACTGGGACTACAGTCTGTGGCGAAAGCCTAGATGCCCGCAACTTCAGTCGTGGGAGTAGTCACCAAGGGATAGTTTCATCATCCTACGGGCACTATCTCGGAATCCAGTGATTTTGGCTTTTCTTGAAACATGGCTATCGTTCCCAAGATCCCAAAACCCGCATGTATTGTTTGTCTAGACCTGCAGAAGGATCTTCTATCTGGTACACCGATCTAGAGAAATCACTGGGGTACGTGTTTAGCTCCCACTTATGTCGCTGAAAAATTCCCTCAGAATTCATTTTGACCAGAAAAATTAAGTAATATAATGTCAATATTCTTTAATTGGGATTATGGACGAAGGAGAGATAATTAAGCAGCTTCGAGAACAGAATGAACAATTAAGGCGTGAGAATGAGCTGCTTAAGGCAAAAATAAGAGAGCTT
>CAIQHB010000051.1 GCA_903871465.1 uncultured Methanosarcinales archaeon | reverse complement strand
GCGATTGATTTGGTGCTATTGTTATTGGTTTTGTAGCGGATTATGTATCTGATTTTTTTCGAAGTTAGCTTTACGATTTTGTTCTTCTTTCCCATGCACCAGTGATGGGTATATAAAGTCAAGAGTTTCGGGACTACACACATGCTCCATAGCATCAAAAACGTTTTCAGCTATTGCCACCAGCATGGCCATATCAGCCAAATGGCCTGTCAGAATTCGTGCGACTTTTTTCATGGTTTTTATATCTCTGTTCAGTAGCTAGCTCAGAGCCCAATATTCAGGTTCGCAAGCTACTTCTTTCGCCCCAAGAGCTTCGCGAACCAGCGGGAAAGGCTCCAGGGCAGGCTGTTCTCCAGTCGTCTCCTCGTCTGTTCCTGATTGCTTTTTCCATTCGCTGACTGTTTTTTCATAAATGCACCCGTGTCCCATCTGTGCCTGAAGCTTAATAACTGAAGTTATGGAAAAATTTTAAACTACTTCTGAATGCTGCAGTGATTCCTGGCACTAAAACATCAGCAGACGCTTTTTTCCAGCTCCCTCACCATCGCCTCTGCCCTTCGTCCCACCTCGGCCGGGTCCATAGACAGGCGAGACACGCCCGTCTCTATGGCCGCCCTCGCGACAGCCTCAGCCACGGCCGGGACAACTCTCCTGTCCAGGGGCGAAGGTATGATGCACTCACTAGAGACGTTCTCCACCAGGCCGGCTATGGCCCTCGAGGCTGCCACTTTCATGGCCTCATTGATATCGCTGGCCCGCACATCCAGAGCGCCCCGGAATATGCCAGGGAAGCCCAGCACGTTGTTGACCTGATTGGGGAAGTCGGACCGGCCTGTGGCCACCACTCGCGCACCCGCCTTCAGGGCCAGGTCGGGCATGATCTCAGGCACGGGATTGGCCATGGCAAAGACTATAGCGTCCGGTGCCATGCTTTCTACCATTTGGGGAGTCACAATTCCTGCCACGGACAGGCCTAAGAAGATATCCGCTCCTGCTATGGCGTCTGCCAGTGTGCCCCGAACATTGCGGGGATTGGTGACTCTGGCTATCTCCTGCTTGGATGGGTTGAGGTCGGGTCTATCCCGGTGGATCGTGCCCCGGCTGTCGCAGAGAATGACATCCTTTGCACCGAAGCTCTGCAGGAATTTGGTGACGGCAGTGCCAGCCGCGCCTGCACCGCTCACGGCTACGCGCACATCTTTGAACTCCTTGCCCACCACCTTGAGGGCGTTGATCAATGCCGCCAGTGCTACTACGGCCGTGCCGTGCTGGTCGTCGTGAAAGACCGGTATCTTCAGGATCTTCTTCAGCCGCTCCTCTACTTCGAAGCAGCGAGGTGCGCTGATGTCCTCCAGGTTGATCCCTCCAAAGACGGGCTCAATCCTAACAACGGTGTCCACGATGACCGATGGATCCTTGGAGGCTATGGCTATGGGAAAGGCATCAATGCCGGCAAAATTCTTGAACAAAATGGCCTTTCCCTCCATAACCGGGATGGAGGCCAGGGGCCCGATGTCGCCCAAACCGAGCACTGCTGTTCCGTCCGTCACCACTGCCACCAAATTACCCTTGGAGGTGTACTCGTAAACGTCATCTGGGTTCTTCTGGATCTCGCGACAGGGTTCGGCCACGCCCGGAGTGTATGCCAGGGAGAGATCGAGCTTTGTGCTGCAGGGTACCTTGCTGTGCACGGCTATCTTGCCCCTGGCGGCTTTATGAAATGCTAATGCATCACTTTGAAGAGACATTAATTTACCCCATTTACCGTCTGAAGAGGACTTTTAGGAAGAGCAACAGATATAAAGCATGGGCTCACCGAGAATTACTCGGGCCGGGGTGGCAGAGCGGACAAATTCCGGGCGGCACCAAACGCCGACGGGAGTTCATACGCGGCAGGCTCGAGACCTGTTGTCCCTACCAGGGACACTTGGGTTCAAAATGGCAGGGCGCAAGAGACCTGTCAGGAAAATCCCAACCCCGGCGCTATTAATTACGGAAAGTTTCATATCAGATTAGGTTGCGACGAGAGCTGATTGTAATGGCTAGATTTCCAGAAGCAGAAAACAGAATCTTGAATCTCAAGATATGCATGCGCTGCAACGCACGTAATCCCGTAAAAGCTACCCGCTGCCGCAAGTGCGGCTACCATGGCCTGAGGATGAAGTCTAAAGAGAACAAGACCGCTTAAATGATGTCTGAGCGGGGCAGGGTCGAGCTGTACCTGGCGGAGGCCGTAAAACGGCACGGAGCCGGACACCTCACTCTAATCGACCCCGATTCCCAGAGCCCGGGCACGGCTGCCGCCATGGCCGAAGCTGCCACCAGAGGCGGCACTGACGCCATCATGGTAGGCGGCTCGGTGGGCGCGGCAGGCATCCTTCTTCATGAGACAGTGGAACAGATAAAGAAGAAGACCAGCCTCCCTGTCATTCTTTTTCCCAGCAGCGTAGCTGGGCTCTCTGAAAACGCTGATGCGGTCTTCTTCATGAGCCTGCTCAACTCCCGCTCGACCAGCTATATTGTAGAGAATCAGGCGATGGGTGCTCCTTTGATCCTGCGCTACGGTCTGGAGCCAATACCTATGGCTTATATCATAATTGAGCCCGGGGGCACGGTCGGCTTTGTAGGGGACGCCCGCCTGATACCCAGAAAAAAGCCGGAGCTGGCCGGGGCTTATGCCCTGGCTGCCAAGTTCATGGGCATGAGACTGGTGTACCTTGAGGCAGGGTCAGGAGCTGACTCTCCGGTGCCAACCGCTATGGTGACCCTGGTGAAGAAGCTCCTTGGAGATGTGCTCCTCATTGTAGGCGGGGGAATCAGGAGCGGCGACGCTGCGGCTGAGCTGGCGAAAGCCGGTGCCGATATAATTGTGACGGGCACGGCAGTAGAGCGCAGTCCAGACATTACCGCCTTCGTTTCTGAAGTGACCAATTCCATTCGCAGGTAAAATACTGTGCCATCCAGAATGCAGAACTTTCTATGCGCGTCCAACCTGGACGGTTTTCTCTTTGTAGGCGACAGCATCTGCGACGCCGATATGTATTACCTCTCTCATTTTCTGGCTGGAGACAGATTCGCCCTTCTAGCGCAGGAGAAGACAACACTCCTTGTCTCGTCAATGGAAAAGGGCCGGGCCGAGAAGGAGTCAACGGCGGATAATGTGCTCAGTACCTCCGAATACGGAATTATGGAAAAGCTGAAAAAGTCAGGAAAGCCAGACCAGGCCTATCTAGAGGTGCTTCGCGAGTTCCTCTGCGATCACAATGTATCTCGTGTAGGCGTACCAAACCGCTTTCCTGCCGGAATCTTCCAGCATCTGGCACAGGATTTTGAGGTCAAGATCCTGGAAAGCCCGGCAACGCGCTATAGAGCTGTTAAGACTGACAGGGAAATCGCAGCCATAACTTCTGCGCAAAGGGCTTGTGAGAGAGCGATGCGTAAGGCTGTGGATCTGATTGCAGGCTCTCGGCCCCGCGGGGACGTGCTATTTTATCAAGATCAGCCCCTTCTCTCCGAACAGGTGCGCAGCATCATTGAGGTCTCCTTGCTTGAGGATGCCTGCGAGACCATGGACACTATTGTCGCCGGCGGTGCTGAAGCGGCAGATCCTCATGCGCGAGGCCTTGGACCACTTCCTGCCAATGCCCCCATTGTCATCGATATCTTTCCGCGCTCCAAAGTAAGCCGATACTATGCAGATATGACCCGCACCGTCCTGAAGGGCGAGGCATCCCTGGAAGTGCGTGAGCTCTATGATGCGGTACGCCAGGCACAGGATGTTGGTCTCAAGGGCATACGTTCCGGCGTCCCGGGAAAGGATGTTCATTCAAGTGTGTCTCAGATCTTCCGGGAGTTGGGCTTTCCCGAAACGGAGGGCAGTGGTTTCACCCATTCCACGGGACACGGGGTGGGCCTGGATGTGCATGAAAAACCTTCGCTCAGTGAAACCGGCGAGACCCTGCAGACGGCCCAGGTGGTGACAGTCGAGCCTGGCCTATACTATCCTCAAATAGGAGGCGTGCGGCTGGAGGATTTGGTGGTTGTAACAGACAACGGGTGCGAGAACCTCACCCGGTTCGAGAAAAAGTTCGTGCTTTAGCCTCTGGCTCAAAAATCAAGCTCTCAGAAATCTTGCTCTTAATGGTGGTATCAATGGACGGGGAAATACTGGAGAAGTACAGAAGTGCCGGGAGAATCCTGGCCGAAGTGCTGGAAGAGGCACGACCAAAAGTTGAGGTAGGCGCGTCTCTACTGGATATGGCAGAGTTCGTGGAGGGCGCCATCAGATTGCGGGGCGCACAGCCGGCCTTTCCCTGCAATATATCCCTGGACAGGATGGCAGCCCATTACACGCCAACGCCCAATGATAAGAGCGTATTTGGCGAGAGCATGGTCAAGCTGGATATGGGTGTACACGTGGACGGCTACATTGCAGACGCTGCGGTCACCGTTGACTTGAGCGGCCACGATAAGCTCACGGAGGCCTCCTGTGCCGGCCTGGAAGCGGCGTTGGAGCTGGTCGGGCCAGGCGTAAGTACGGCCACAATCGGCAAAGCAATTGAGGACGCGATCACCGGCTATGGCTACAAACCGGTATCCAATTTGACAGGCCACGGCCTCTCCAGATATCTGGCCCATGATGAGCCGGCGGTTCCCAATAAGGCCCTGGATAAGGGCGAGATGCTGAATGTTGGGGATGTAATCGCCATTGAGCCCTTTGCCACCAACGGCTCGGGCAGAATTAGCGAGTCCTCCATCAATGAGATCTATGGCCTATCCGCGCCCCGGCCGGTACGGTTGCCTGCGGCAAGAGCGCTCTTGAAAGAGATTCAGGAGAGCTACAAGACACTTCCCTTCGCGCGACGCTGGTTGAAAGGGGAAAGGGCGGAATATGCTCTCATGCAGCTCTTGCGGAGCGGTGTGGTGCACAGATATCCTGTGCTCTGGGAGGTAGAAGGGGCTCTGGTCTCCCAGGCGGAGCACACGGTAGTGGTTCTTGAAAATGGCTGCGAGGTAACAACCAACCCGCGCAACCCTCTATAAATGGATCTTTAGTCTTCTTTTTTTTAATCTGCAGCCCTTCCCTCAGGCATCAGGCCTAATCCCCAGTGTCCTCTGATCCGTCATCTTCTTTGTAGCTGTCGTCTCCTAGCATCGCCGCGGATATGGCATCGATTCCGTCCATAAGCTCTGCCGTCATGCAGTAGGGAATGTCACCAATCTCGGGAAGGCTCTCTCCGCCGATCACTCTGGCCCCGACCTGACTGAGCAGATCGAAGGATTCGTCCAGGTTCTCCTGCTGTTCAGCGGCCACCGCCTTTGCTACGAGCTCTTCCAAGAGGCTTTCGCGATCAAAGCTTCCTGTGATATAGCGTTGGCTGGAGACAAATACAGCGGCAAGAGATGTCTTGAGGGATTCCAGCATCAAATCTGCGTCATCTCCCATGGATTCATGCTCCTCGAAGACTATCGACCTGATGGCCGCGATCTCGGCTATGGCCTCTTCGGGAGTGATGACCTCTCTTTCGCATCGGGCTATTACCTTCAGACAGGCCAGCACCACATCATCCATGATGTAGATGAAGACCGCTCCCGAGTTCTTATCTTCCGACTCGGTAAGCTTGAAGTTGCTATCCTTGACCTTGTTCATCCAGTTAAGCCACCGCTTCGGGGTGTAGAATTCTTCCTTCATTGTTGAACTCATCCTTTTGTTAACAGTTCACCGGTACGTATCCACCAGGGCCACTCTTTCGATGACCAGATCTTCTATCCTTCCCTCGCCCACTGCTTCCATCTCCTCTGTAGTGATGTTAAATGTCTCTTTTACTGCCTTTTCACTGAAGGAGCAGCCAAGTCCATCCAGCTCAATGAGCCCGGATAGATCCGAGATATTTGGCCAGCTGCACTCGCATTCGAGGCTTACGAGGATGAGCGCGATGCGCCTGGTACAATCAGATATTCCCATGCCTAGAGCCCTTTCAATCTGCCGTTCTCCTGAGGCGTAACGCATTATCTCCATTCCGGTGTCTTTCGCAATGTTTCTCCTTTGGGAGAATGCAGCGAAGGCCTTCTCTGTGGCAAAGGAGATATGTCTCTCGCTGACGACCTTATCGGCATCCAGGGCCTGCACCACGCAGCCGTAACGGGTTTGTAGATCTTTGATTACTGATATGAGTTCGCTTCTGTCCCGTACAACCGGCTTTCCGAAGAACAGGCGAATTTCATTCATCTCTGCCAGATCGGATGAAGAAGCTTAAAAGCTTACGGTCTTTCGGTCGATAGAATCATTTACAATTATCTCAATGCACTCGGATTTCGAGGCCTTTGGGTCCATTCGCGCCGGAATATCTCCATTAAAATTGGGCACCGTCTTGAAAAATACCTAAAATCTGAGAGGGGGCAGGTTCTCTGCCCAATAATGTCGAATTTTTGAGCCGATCAAACCAGGCCCGCACGCTGCAATCTGAGCAGATCTGCGGTATCCAGCTTTTCGCCCTGCCTGAAGTGGGTAAGGATATCTTCTGCCTCGCGCTTGGCTACTTCTTTGGCGCGATCTTCTTTTATGTCCTTATTCTTCTTCTTCAAGCCCACGATGACTTTCTCGAAGTCGCGAACCTCTCGCTGAGTGCGGATGAACTCTTTATGCTGCTCGTCTGCGGCCTCCTGGGCCTTCACAAATTCCTTGTGAGCAGCGTCGGCCTCAGCACGAGTCTGATCGGCCTCTTTGAATGTGCCTATCATCTGATCGTGGTATTCCTGAGCCAGCTCCGCGAACTTGGTGACCTCGTCGTGGTGCCTTGAAGCCTCATCTCTCATGGCTTGCGCTTCATCCAGAAGCTTTCTCAGCTCTTCGTTCTTCTCAAGCTGCTCTTTGCGGCTTCGGAACTCAGCATGCAAGGCGGCGATCTTATCAACCAGTTGCTTCTCTTTGTCAGGGCTTAAGACCTCAGTCTGCTGCCGGAACTCTAGATGATCTATCTCGCGGCGCAGATCTCTTATGGAACGCTCACCGGTTAAGTTGTATTTCTTCCGGATATCGTCTATCCTTGCATAGAGCTGGTTGGTCTTTTCATTGAACTCGTCCCTCTGCTTCTTGGATTCAGCCACATTCTTGTTATTTTCATCTCGCAGCTTCTTGAGCTCCTGGGCCTTGTCGATCAGCTCTTTGGTGGCCTTGTTGAGCTCATTCCTCTTGGCGGCCCATTTGCTCGCCTCTGCATTCAATTGGCTGCGCCTATCCTTAAAGGCTAGGGACTCCTGTCTGAGTTTGCCTCTCTTATCTTCCAGTTCTGCCAGCATCCCCCGTTTATCCTCCTGTTCCAGCCCGTGGCTGGGATTTGGTCCCACTCCGGAACCAAAAAATCCGGGAACCCTTCGCCAGAGCGGCGAAGCGCTTCTCTTCGGCGCTATACGTTGTGGGGTTTTTTGTGTGCTCTATTTACAGATCTTATGATCGAATCTATCTTTATGTATAACTATCATTTCAAGTTGGTTCCATTATCGAATCGCTTGGAACTGATGCAATCGGTATAACCAAAAGATGACCTTCCCATAAGATCGATAGGAGCGAGCATACTATTATCTATCGAGAAACGCTTCACGTATTAACCTTTTGGTGATGCGTTCCGGGGATTAATACTTTCTTATGCAGTGTTCAACTTTTTATGCAGTGTCTAAGGCTTATAAGCAAACTATTTTCATTTTTTCATTATTAGCAGCAAATTTTCTAAAATAGATCATTACTTAAGTAAGATATATATATATAAAAATTTATGGCATGCCGAACCTAATGATTATCGCCGCCGGGCCTGATTGGTTAAAAGGATTCTCTCAAGATGGTCGCCGCACTTCCCTATCCACAAAAATAGTGATGGTCTCGATGCGGCTCAATTGAACAATTAGATTATCTAATGTGGCTGGGCAAAAATCTCTTTCATATTTATAAAAAGGCAATCAACAGATTAAAATAGGTGAGTTGACCTAACGAAATAGGATAATTAAATAGAATCGCATTATTCGCTTTAGATGGAGGGATTGATCTGAAGAAGGCTATGCTAGCAGTATCGGTAGCAATGATCTTAGTTGCACTTATAGGATGTTCGGCGGCAGATTTGACAGCATTTCCGGCCGTGTATCCATACGTAAATGGGTATGTAGAGAGCAATGCCACATTCAATTTCGAGCAGAGTGTGCAGGGAAACGGCTATTTCATGACTTACCTGTATGCGAAATCCGGTAATGTCGCTGTAAAGAATTACGCTCATGGCAGCGGATCCATAAACAATGAGGCCGTTCTGACATACTATGATATGGACAAGAAGCGGCATAACGTCTACACAGACTACAACGACATCAAGTCAAACTGCATCCAGTTCAAGGAAACCAACTCAATGGTCTACGCACCCATGAAGATCGCTGTCGGAACCGGCTATTATGCTGCAAACCCGGTGGACTACAGCTCCTTGTTGAAAGAGAGGACCTGGGTGAAGAATTACCGTGCAGGAACTAACATGCTTCATGAGGTTGAGTACGCCCATGCCCTGGATAAGGATTTGAATATTGTTGCTAAAGAGAACTTCAATAAAACCTATGATCCAGAGATAATCGGCTTAAGCTCCACAACGATGAATGTGAATGAAGACATGACTGACGGCAAGGCCCATATCGGCGTCCTACAGGCTTCGACTAACTTTGGCGATAGGGACACCATAGGTCAAGAGGACAGCATCGGTGGCAGCAATACGAAAAATCTGAAGTCTGCTCTGAAGAATCCAGCCATCGAGATTGATGAAGATTACTGGGGAACATATCATATCGAGAAGAACATGACTCTCGAAGTACCCTACCATCTGATTCAGACGAAGGATGACTGGCTGCCCTGCTGCTCCGGCGGCTTTGTGGACATGAACCCTCTCGATAAGAAGCCCTTCAAGTCTGCAATAGGCATCTTCGACTGCACCTGCTTCAAGACAGCGACCCAAGCGCAGTTCCCAAGAGTATACACTAAACCCTAGATAGAGAAGGGATAATCTCCCTTTTCTTTTTTCAATTTTCTTGACTTAATTCCAGCGTTTGTTCTTATCTCCAGGAAGTTTTTGAGATCCTCGCAGGGAAAAAACCTTAAAACCAGAGACCCTATTTATTCTATATGCAATTCGCGACCTGGGAGCCTATTTACCTGGCTATATTGGATGACTTCGGCTTCTCTATGTCCGGAGATGAAGACGCTGCCAAGCTGCTGGCGGGGCTCTTAAGCGGCCAGGAAAATTGGCTATCCAAAGCAGATGCCCGGGTGCGCGGCCGGAACGTTGTTATATTTGGCAATGCACCATCTCTGGATCGCGAGCTGGATGATCTGCAAGTAACGGATGCCGTCTTTCTGGCAGCGGACGGGGCGACGGCCGTACTCTTGAGGCGGGGTATTCTACCTGAGATCATAGTCACAGACCTGGACGGCCCCTTTCCCGACATCTTAAAGGCCAATCGAGAAGGCTCCATCGCGGTGGTGCATGCCCACGGAGACAACCTTGATGCCCTCTGCAGGTATGTGCCGCAGCTGGAGGGCGTCATTGGTACGGCCCAGTGCCGCCCCCCGGAAGGCCTCTATAACTTCGGAGGATTCACGGATGGAGATCGATGCGTATTTTTGGCAAAAGAGTTGGGTGCGGCCTCTATAAAACTGGTAGGATTTGACTATGAGGATGATTCCGTCACGCACCGCAAAAGACGGAAGCTGGGCTGGGCCAAAAGGTTGATCGAGCTGGCTTTAAGGTAAAAAAGCGGCATTAGCGCGGCTTCACTTACGGAATGGTCCCCTGGAAAGCAGCTCCAGAATGGCCGACAGCGCATCCTCAGCTACCGTCTCTTGGGGTTGGCCGGCATCTATCAGTACAAAACGTTCCGGCTCCAGAGCCGCCAACATGCGAAAGTTTTCGTCTACAGACTGCAGGAATTCGAACCTCTCGAACTTCTCTCGACCCCGACGCGACTGCATTCTTTGCAGGGCAATCCTCGGGTCCAGGACAAAGAGCAGTGTTCTGTCCGGTGGCAAATTCCAGGGTTCATAGAGGCTTCTGATCCATTGCACCGGGTCCGGGAGGACATTTCTCAGTGTTACACCCTGGTAGGCGGCGGTAGAGTCTGTATATCTATCGGAGAGGACAATGGCACCGCCTTCGAGGGACGGAATAATGGTTTTTGTCAGATGACAGGCATGGTCAGCCATGAATAGAAAGAGCTCTTCCATGCGCTGGGCTACTGACGTCTCACCGGCGTCGGCTCGTGCAAGTTCTGTCCTCAAGATCTTGCCGGCACCGCTCGTTGTCGGCTCTGCTGTAAGCACCAGTCTTCTCGTTGGCATCAGCTCAGCAAGCTTCAAAGCGATATGTTTGACTGCAGTACTCTTCCCTGAGCCATCTATGCCTTCCAGAGTGATGAGTTGGCCCGACACATCTCTTGCAATAGGTTGAAAAGAGATTAAATTATCGCTGCGGGATGGTTTGCAAACAAAGAGTAATTTGTAGATTGTCGCCCGATACTAACTCTGAGACATCATCCGATGGGTATCCGCAGTCAGTCCAGTAACCCTCGCAGCGGGCGTCTGTACCGCATTTGGGTTGTCTCATGGTCATAGGTAGACAGATAGTCAGTATCCTACCATAAGGACCTATCAACGCGGCCTGTAGTCCCTTTCTTGCACCAGCACTCACGGCAGAACAAATTCTATGCTCGTGCCAGCCCTCTAAAGGGACACAAGTGGAATGCGCCTGTTACTTATAAAGTTTTCCATTGTGGATATATTAATTTTGCGATAAAGTGTTCCTGCTGTTATGCTGGCCCAGTAAGCTTTAAGTTGAAGTTCTACATTAACAATGCTGAGGTGCTTCATTGACCGAAAATATCTATGTAATTGGGCACAAGAGCCCTGACACCGATTCTGTAACATCTGCCATAACCTATGCCAACCTGAAGAATGCCCTTGGAATGAGCGAGGCTAAACCCGCAGTCGCAGGAGACCTTAACGGTGAGACCAAGTTCGTGCTGGACTATTTCAAAGTTCCCTACCCGGAGAAGCTTACCGACGCGACTGGTAAGAAGGTCATTCTGGTAGACCACAATGAGATGGCCCAGGCGGTGGACAAGCTCGACACAGAGAATATCGTCGAGATCGTGGACCACCACAAGATCGGCGGCCTCTCCATCGGCAAGCCCATATTCATCCTCTGCGAGCCAGTGGGCGCGACAGGCGGCATCATCGCGAATCTCTATGAGCAGAATAAAAAGGAGATCAGCAAGCAGATGGCCGGCTTAATGATGGCCTCCATCCTCTCCGACACCGTGCTCTTCAAGTCTCCCACCTGCACTCCTCGCGACAAAACGGCCGTGGAGAAGCTGGCTAAGATCGCGGGAGTCGACCCCATGAAGTTTGGCATGGAGCTGCTCAAGGCTAAGAGCGATATCTCCTCCAAGTCTGCCAAGGACATCCTCATGGGCGACTTCAAGAAGTTTGACTTTTCCGGCACCAAGTCCGGCGTCGGCCAGATCGAAGTCATGGACCTCAAGGACCTGGAGCCCAAGAGGGCGGCCATCCTTGACGAGATGAACAAAATGAAGGATGCAGAGAAGCTGGACATGGTAGTGCTAATGCTCACGGATGTCATGAAAGAGGCCAGCGACATTCTCTTTGTGGGAAATGCCAGCGCGGCAGCGGGCTTCGAGAAGGCCTTCGGAGGCAAGCTCGCCAATAACTCCATCTACAAGGAGAAGATCCTCTCCAGGAAGAAGCAGGTCATCCCGCCCCTGGAAGGCGCCTTCAAGAAGTAATCCTACGAAGTTTGTTGGCGACCTGGTGGCCGCCTTCACCTTTTTTGCCTGGCATTTGCAAAATCCAGCGCTCATCGGCTGGGATGCACCAACTCTCCGCTCAAGCGCACCAGCGGCTTGGAAAGATGGCGACGGGCGCAGGGTGGGACCTCATAGAAGCCCTTCTCCATATCCCTGGATTTGACTTTTCGTTCGCGACCGATAGACTTCGTTTTGCAGCGCCGGCATCTGTAGCCCTGCCCTCTGCCTGCGGACTCCATGCCTCTCTGGCATTGGGGGCAGAGCGGCACTGTCATCTCCTCCTGCTCGGCGAGCCGGAGGATGTTGATCTTTTCCAGGTTGAGCGAACCCTCTCGCACAGAACCGTAAACCTCCAGCTCATCGCCCGGGATAAGTCGCAACACAATCTCGCGAAAGTTCTTGGTGGGCTCGAAAGCGGCGCATTTTAGTCGGGCCGTTTCATTCTGAAGCACGAAGAAGAGGTGGCCGCCGGCAATAGCCGTTGCCGCCTCCGCCACGCGGCCATGCAGCCTGTAGCTCTGACTATCCAGGGTGTCTCCGACCTCGCCTGCCAGGATATGGGCATCTGTGCCCTGGTTTGTCAGGTAGAGCACTCTCCTCTCCGCTGGCTCAGATTTGATGGTCTGGAATGCTTCTTCAATCGCCCCGGGGTCGGAGCCTCTTATGCCGAACAAAACCGGATCTCCGGAATGAGGGGCGAAGACGACTCTGCTATTATGATGATCTACTGTATCCCAGGTCTGGGGATAGGTCAGAGCATCCGCTTTCCAGACGGACGCAGGATCAATGACCCTGGGTGTGCCCCAGCATTTCCGCTCCCTGTAGGCGATCAGCTCATAGGTGAAGTCCGGCAGCTCAGCTCCTACTGCGGCCAATGCTCCAATGAGGCCGCGGCCTTTCTTGAAGCCCCGGTGCCAGATTCCCAATTCATCCAGGAGTCTCCTTGCCTCCTCGATCTCCAGGATCTCGGTAACGGCAGAGCGATAGAAGGCCGTCATTCGTGCCGTCACCTCTTCTGCTATCACCAAACCAGGATTGGTATTTCTTCCTGTGAAGTCGGATAGCTCCAGGACGGTCTTCAGGGCTATCTCCTTCACCTCATCCAGTCTATTGCTCTCCAGTCTGAAGGCCAGGGCAGCATTGCCGCGGGTCTTAAAGCGGGCGCAGGGGTTGAGACGAATGAGCCTAGGCAGACCTATAATCGTCCCATATGGCTCGAGCCTCTCCATGAGGACCGCTGCCAGATACGTGGTGCATAGGCCCTTCTCAGAATCGGTATCATCAATTCCAATGAACATGGTCAACCTTAAATAGCCGTCAAACCGACATATATAATGATGGATAAGGAACTTCTCGCCGAGCGCGTGGAGGAGGTTCTAAGGCAGGCCGGTTTCTCTACATCGGATCGCTGCTATCTCCGTCCCAGAAGCTTCGACCTTGCAGCTAGAAAGGGAAATCAGTTTCTGTTTCTGAAGATTCTCTCCAACATCGACGGCCTGAATGAGCAGACGGCTCTGGAAGTGCGCCGTCTGGCCAAGCATCTTTTAGCAAGCCCCATTTTGGTGGGTGAGAAGACACGCGATCAATACCTGGAAAGGGGCGCGGTCTACTTCCGCTATGGCATTCCTACGCTTAGTCTTTTTACTCTGGCTGACTGCCTCCTGGATGAGGCTTTGCCTCTGGTCTATGCGGCGCACGGGGGGCTGTATGTGCGTATCGATGGCACCAGAATGAGGCAGCTCCGCCTGGCGCGCGGCATATCTCTGGGGGCCTTGGCTTCCGAATTGGGTGTGTCCCGCAGAACCATAAGCAAGTATGAAGTGGAAGATATGGACACGTCGGTCGATGTGGCGCTGAAGCTGGAGGAGATATTCGAGCAGGAGCTGATCCAACCGGTGGATCCCTTCCACCATGAAACCGTGGAGGAGGACAAAGGGCCGGTGACAGACACGATCTTGCGCCTGCTTCTGGAGATCGGATTTGATGTTGTTCCCACGGGGCAGGCGCCATTCAACGCCATAACCAGACTGGGGGATCTGGTAGTGCTCACAGGGGTGAGCAAGTTCTCCCAGAGCATGCTCAAGAAGGCCCGGCTCATGAGCAGTCTTTCTGCGGTTGCCCGGACCAAGTCGGTGGTAATAGTAGACGGCGAGACGAAGCTGGAGTGCATCGAAGAGACAGTCCTCATCGAGAAACGAGAGCTTGAAACCATCGACCAGACCCGGGACTTCGAAGATCTGGTCTCGGAGAAGCAGAATAAGTAATAGCAGATGTAATATTACTATCACAAAAATCATATAGGTTAAACTCAAGTTACTATCATGAGACAAGGCTTATTATTGCTAATAACCTGCTTTTTATTGGCAGCTGCATCCTGGGGACAGGTGGCTGCAGAGGCAAATCCTGCAATCAATTCTACTATTAATTCAAGCATTAATTCCAGCATTAATGCCACCACTTCCATGGGCACCACGAACCTGGCCCTATTCAGCATGCCTGATACCCGGCAGAGCACTGAATACTCCTGCGGCGCTGCCGCCATGCAGGCGATTTTGGGCTACTGGGGAAGGGACATTGGTGAAGAGGACGTAAGAGAGATGCTCAACACCAATGAAGAGTCCGGGACCTATCCGGACGACATAATCAGGGTGGCCCAGGCTCTTGGTCTGCAGGCCGAATATAAAGAAAACATGAGCATGGCGGATCTGGAAAACTATGTGGCGGAGGGAATACCGGTCATCGTGGACTGCCAGGCCTGGAGGAGCGTCTCGCAGTACAATGAATCCTGGGCGGATACCTGGCACAATGGGCATTGGCTGGTGGTAATTGGGATCGATGAAAACAATGTGACCTTAGAAGACCCCTACATCCTGGGAGATCGGGGCATAATGTCTCGCGAGGAATTTCTGGCACGCTGGCACAATGTGCGCGGCCTGGACGAGACGGATACCGGAAAGCAGATTCACATGGGCATAGCCATTCGCGGTGAGAGGCCCGCGTCCACCTCCGGCTTCAGGCACATTGATTGAGAGAATAAATGAAATCGATCATGGACAGGATCAAAGAGTCCGGCAGAGTATTCGTCTTCGGAATTGCCGGGGACAGCGGCTCAGGGAAGACCACCATCTCTCGCGGCATAAGGAGAATACTGGGCGAAGAGATGGTGGCCACCTTCTCCATGGACGACTATCACAGCTTGGACCGGAAGCAGCGAAAAGAGCGAAATATCACGCCTTTGCACCCGGCCGCCAACCACCTCGATCTGCTGGCGGATCACCTGGCGGCGCTGCGCCGCGGTGAGTGCATCGACAAGCCGGTCTACGATCACAGCATAGGCGCGGTTCATGAGACCGTTCCGTTTGGTCCGGCGCCGGTGATCATCGTGGAGGGGCTTCATCCTCTTTACACGGAGCGGCTGAGAAGTCTCATCGATTTCAAGATATTTGTGGACCCCTCCCGATCTGTGAAACGGCTCTGGAAGGTCAGACGGGACGTGGGCGAGCGGGGATATGACCCCACACAGGTGATGGCGGAGATTTTGCAGCGCGAGCCGGACTACAAATTATACGTGGACATCCAGAAGATCTATGCCGAGATCGTGATCAAGATCCAGGATTCCCGGTTTATTCAAACAGCCCTGCAAGCGGGACCGGAGATTGATTGGTACTCGGTGAGGCTAATCATGCAGATTCTCAACCAGCCCGTCTCAGAGGTTGATTTGACCATTGATCTCTCCAAGATACTGCACCGGTCTGAGCACGAGTTTTCCATCGAGTTTCAACGGGACGACTACTACGGCAAAAATGTAGGCATCATGACTGTGGACGGCGAGATTCACCAGTCCATGATCGCCAGTCTCGAGAAGAAGCTGGGAGACGCACTGGGAACCAATGCCGTCATCAGCGACAGAAGGCAGGAGTACGTCAACGCCATTGGTCTAGCCCAGCTGATTCTGACCTGGAGCTGCGTGGAAAAGCTGGAGTATCTGCTTCGCGCTCGCGATCGGTAGCGCTCGTAGGACATGACGTCTCCTCAGTTAAATTTGTTAGTAGGGCCTCGGTGCGTATCTCTGCGAACTCTGCGTCTCTGCGGTTAATATTCGCAGTTGGATAATCAAACCAAGTGGCAACGAAGTGAAACGGCGGCGGCGCACCCCGCTGCAAGCAGAGGGGGCATCCAAGGCGCCGCCGCATGAAAACGGAATCAGGTTACCTGATCCAAAAGCGAGGCATGTTTGCATCGTTTAGCGTCATTCGAATTCCAGCAAATTCATTTGCTTGTATGCATC
>CAIQHB010000050.1 GCA_903871465.1 uncultured Methanosarcinales archaeon | reverse complement strand
GATATCGCATTCTGGGCCAGGCTACCAGAAGGATGCAAGTTGGGAATGTTCTTGAATCGCATGGAGACTGAATTAAATGCTAGAAAAAGAATGTAAATATCGGAGTGGAGTATATAAAGTCCAAACATTCAGGACTACACAATGCTATGGAGCATGATATAGGCCCAGAAATCCCAAGAGTGTGGAAGCGTCCGCGTACCCAGCTGAATAAGAAAGGCGAAACGAAGACCTATTACCGTTGGTATTGTTCCTGGCACGACGGGAGCAAGACCGTTACAAAGTATCTGGGTAGTTGCAGAAAAATCAGTGAAGCGGAGGCTCTGGATAAGGCGAAGATATTGATGGAGGAGGCGCGGCCAGGATGTCAAGAAGATAGAGGGCGAACTGGAGACAAATGTCCGCCATGCTGAATACGTCTCTGTAAGTGGACTTGACAGCAGAATGTTCAAGCTCGCATCACTCCTCAGATAGCGAGCCGCCTTCCTCCTCCAGATACCCTGCTACCGTCCGGGTCACCTCCGCCGTCCCGCATCTCCCTCCCAGGTCAGGCGTCTTTACCCCGTTCGCCAGCACCCGCTGCACGGCAGCCTCAATCCGGCGCGCCGTCTCCTGCTCTCCCAGCCACTCCATCATCATGGCCGCGCTGCGGATGGCACCAATGGGGTTGGCGATGCCTTTCCCGGCGATATCCGGCGCACTGCCGTGGATGGGCTCGAATAGAGCGCGAGATGCGCCAACATTGGCGCTGGCGCAGAGGCCCAGGCTTCCCACTACTCCCGCTGCCTCATCGCTCAGGATGTCGCCGAAGAGATTGGTGGTGACCAGCACGTCGAACCTCTGGGGGTTCACTACCAAATTGTAGGCGGCGGCATCCACGAGCATATCGTCGTACAGCACGCCGCGTCGTTCTGCTACCTCCCGGCAGGTCTGGAGAAAGAGACGGTCGCTTCGCAGGACATTGGACTTATGGACGATGGTCAGTTTCTGCCTGGACGCGGCCAGGTCACAGGCCGCTTCGGCGATCCTTTCCGAGCCGCGGCGCGTTATCACCCTCAAGGTGCGCGACTCCTCCACCCCGACCTCCTCCAGGCCGGAGTAAAGCCCCTCCGTGTTCTCCCGCACAATGATGAAATCAAGATCACAAGATCGGAAGGGCCGGATGTTGGCATAGAGGTCCAGAGCTTTTCGCAGCCGCAAGAGCACGCTCTGGTAGTCAGGATCGGGCGGCGTGGTGATGGCTCCCAGTAGAACGCAGTCGCATTCCTTTATGGTCTCCAGGTCCTCATCCGCCAAGGCCGCGCCGGTCCTCTTCCAGCGGCACAGACCGATCTCCAGCGGGATCAGGCTGAGCTCTGCACCTGCAGCCTGCAGCACGGCGAGAGCGCTCTCCACGACTTCAGGCCCGATGCCGTCCCCGGCAATTACGGCTACTTTCTTAACTCCTTCACCAGACATCTTACCGCCTCCGCTATCTCCCTGGGCCCGTCCCCCCAATGAACCACTATGCCCGGCTGGCCGCACTTGCTTGTCATGCCCCGCCTATTGGAACGGCAGCAGCGGGTGATGAAAGGCCCATGAGGCTCAAATACGGGATCCGTGGATTGCAAGGGACAGATATTGACAAATTCGTAATCGTGCCCGGGATTATTGGCCAGAAAGATCTCCCGCGAGACCTCGCAGCCCACTATGCGGGGAAAGTCGCAAGTTACGGGGTCCGAGTCCAGAGAACGCCCCAGACCCGAGGCCCGGCAGGGGAAATAGACATTTTCGCTCGCGAATTTGCGGATATCCAGGATTCGGGGGGCAAATTGAACCGCCAGGTCGCCCAGGATCCCGCATCCCTCCAAACCCCTCAGAACATGGACCAGCCAGGGAGGATCTGGAGGGGAGACATCCAGAACCTCGATGGTTAGAATCTGGCCCGGGTCCGGATCCTTGACGAAGGTGATATGCTCATCCGGACCCTGGAAGACTACTGTGTTCGCTTTTCCACTGCGGCTGATGCCATATGCGAGATTTATCAGACGGGCCCGGTTGCGGGTGTCCACCCTCTCCGGATAGAACTCAATCTCCGAACCGGAGGCGATCAACTCCAGATGCTCCACCTTATGCATGAAACCCGAGCCGCTGCTCTGTACCCGGTAGAGCCTGGGCCCATCCCGGCTGATGAGAAACTCGGTTGAAAAGTATACGGGCTCGCCCCGTCGTTCCCGCTCCTTTATCCCCACCAACTTGTAATCTTCCGGAAAGATCATGCCGTCATGCCAGCCCTTTCTGCCGTCTCCGGTGCGCCACCAGGCCACCATCCTCCAGGATCTCCATGAGGAAGTCCGGCAGACGTGTTCCCTGATAGACCATCTCTCCCACCCGCACGGTTCCGGCTTTCAGGTCCACCTCCACCATATCGCCTGCGAGGCATACCGCGTCCGCCTCAACCAGAGGAAGGCCGACATTGATGGCATTTCTATAGAAGATCCGTGCGAAGGACCGGGCCACGACCGCAGACACGCCTGCCTCTTTCAATGCCCGGGGCGCCTGCTCGCGGGAGGAGCCGCTGCCGAAGTTGCGGCCCGCCACAATTATGTCGCCCTTCTGGACGTTTTCTGCAAAATGAGGGTCCAGTCCCTCCATAACATGCTGCGCCCAAACCTGGGTCTCTTTTGTGCGGAGATACTTGCCAGGGATGATCACATCCGTGTCCACGTCGTCGCCGAAAACCCAAGCCTTGCCTTTGATCATAATCTTGAACACATCCTGCATCTACATCTGCATTTTGCCAGCACTATTACTTTCACACCGCATACTCATCCCTTTTCTTCCCCTTCAACTCATTATAGTTATCTTCTTTATGGAAGGCCATTTATGGAACGATTTTATTGCAGGCTATTGTATCTTACACATACTTTTGTGAGTGCATAAAATGATTTACTGTTATCATTTTCCTGGGAAAGCTATTTAATCTTACACGTACTTGAGCTATCAATGGCAGGAGTTCTGGCGCAATTAAGGTGGCCGCGGCATATGAGGCCAAGATTTGAGCCGCAGGTGTTCCCCAGCTACAGGCTTGATCGGAAGGCTCTGGAGCTGGATACCGCCAAAGAGATCCTGCGTGAGGTCTTTGGCACCACTTCCGCAGAGGTGGAGGAGATGATCAGGCTTCGGCTCGCAGAGCTTGATGCCTCAGATAATGCTCTGAAAGCCTTCTGAATCTTTGTGCGAATCTCTTTTTTACGGCCATTTCACTACTCCGGGCAAATCTGAAATATCAGCAATCCCCATAGACTATTATGATACTCGGCATATCCGGCAGCCCTCGCAAGATGGCAACAGAGCACATCCTCGGTGAGGCCCTCAAGATGCTGGAGGAGAAGGGCTTCCAGACGGAGTTATTCACCGTGAGGGGAAAAAGCCTCAGCCCCTGCAAACACTGCGACTACTGCCTCAAGAACAAGGAATGCGTCGTTAAGGACGACATGTATCAGCTCTACCCTCTCATCCGGGAGGCAGAAGGGTTTGTCTTCGCCACGCCCGTCTACAATGGAGGCATGAGCGCCCAGACAAAGATAGTAATAGACAGGACGCGAGCCACCCTGGCCGCAGAGCCCAAAGCCTTGAGGCGAAAGCCCGGCATGGCGATAGCCGTGGGAGGCGACCGCATGGGCGGCCAGGAGCTGGCAGTACAGCAGATCCATACATTCTACATTCTCAACGGCATGATCCCGGTGAGCGGGGGATTTTTTGGCGCCAACCTCGGTGCAACCTTCTGGTCTCACGATACCTTGGAGGATGCAAAAAAGGACGAAGAAGGCTTTCGGTCCCTTAGAAAGACTACTCGCCGGTTTGCTGAGACCCTGGATTGGCTGAAATTGTCAAAGACGCAGGAAAATGAGGGAAAATAAGGGTACCTCCCTATTTAGTGTTGGCTCGTGCGAGGGTTAAGGAATCCGACATTTTTTCGTTATCCTCTGTGGGTTCTGTGCCATGGTGGTTTTATTCCGCAACCTTCCGGGGTTAATTATTCAGCTACGAATATTAACCGCAGAGACGCAGAGTTCGCAGAGACGTCCAAAACAATTAACCCGAAAAGTCTATTTCGGTATAAGGGCTAAAGGACAATTATGGCAAAGGAAGGAGCAAAGAGGAAGATCGCCTGGGGAATCACGGGCAGCGGAGACCGCATTACTGAGACTGTCGAGGCTATGGTAGAGCTGCAAAAGCAGTATGACGACTTTGTGGATGTTCGCGTCTTCGTATCCAAGGCCGGCGAGCAGGTCATAAAATACTACAAGCTCTTCAACACCCTGGAAAAGAACTTCGACAAGGTCTGGGTGGAGATCAACTCCAACTCTCCCTTCCTGGCCGGGCAGCTGCAAGTTAAGCGCTTTGAGTTCCTGCTCCTCGCCCCCACGACCTCGAACACAGTAACCAAGATAGCACTGGGCCTGGCAGACTCGCTGCTCTCCAATGCCGCCATCATGTCCCAGAAGGCATTCATCCCGACCTACATCATGCCCTGCGACTATAAGCCGGGAATCATAACCACCATCTTGCCGGACGGCAGCGAGATGAAGCTACGCATCCGAAAAGAGGATGCAGAAAATGTGGAGAAACTGCGCCGGATGGATGATGTCCATATCATCGAGACGCCCGGCGAGATTGCGGGTGTATTCAAGAAGTACTTCTCGGCTTGAGAGGTAGAAACTTTCGCATAAAAATCGAGTCGATGATGGCAAAGCGTTTCAATGGTTTCTCCATCAATAATGGCATGTGAGAACAGATTTCCTCTTTTTCTTCCGGAGTGCCGCGAGTCGGCCCTGCGGGCCTCCCGCGCTATGGTTGGGGCGCCGCTCAAGGCCGCGGCCGGCCGAGCGACGGCGAATAGGTTGCAGACTTATTGAGAGTGCAATTTCTTCAATAGACGTCTCTCCTCATGGGTGGTTCTCAGCTGCTTGACTGGCATGGTCATATCTTCTTCCAGGGTCCCCTGCCTTGCATTAGGACTCCTTCTCGATCCTATTCAAGGATAACGGGCAAGGCTTCATAATTTGTCCCCCGCGGCCGCGGGGTTAGGGGGGCCGCCACGGCCTGGAGTGGGCCCCCGTCACCCCAGCGCGTAACACCGCGCGGAACCCCGGAAGATGTGGTGGGATAATTTTTGCTTTTGATCAAGAAATATGCTAGCATCATTCAACTGCAGGCAGGATCTATCTGATTCAGACTTCATCCTGCAATGGAAGCAAAGGAAACTCTCCACCCAAACGAGTTAAAACTCAGCCGTCGTATTCCGGGTCATGAGCGAGGAAGCCGTAGGATCAAGCATCGGCCCGGGCATGGGCGTCTGTCATCTGGAAACCGGGGTTCAGGTAATCATCCCGGCGCAAGTAGAGCCGCAAAAAATCGTTGAAGCCGTCGAGGCGATTCTGAACGCCCTCAAGAACAATATTGGAGACGGCATTGGGTGTTCCGACATAGCCTGGATGACGGCATCTGATGTTGGTGCAATGCTGCTCGTGGGCACGGAAAGAGATGACGGACCGGAAGAGGCAATTGCTGCGCTTCATGCAGCGGCAGGGGAGTTTGTAGAGAGAACAGCTGCCGCGAAAGCTGAACTGGAGGCACAGGTCATCGAAGAAGATAAGGAGGGGCGAGCGCGCACCCCGAGAGACGATGAGTCTGATGAGGATCTGATCAAGGACGAACAGGTCGGAGGCGCATGAGCAAGGCATGAAAGTAGCCCTTCTGCAGATTAATCCCACCGTAGGTGATCTGCGCGGCAACAGCGACATCATATCTAGCGCCGCCAGGCGTGCTGGAACGGATATCGATCTGTTCGTCTCCTCCGAGCTGGCGCTCCTGGGCTACCCGCCGCGCGATCTGCTCCTCAATGAAGACTTTGTTCGACGCAGCTGGGATTCTCTGCGTCAGCTTGCCCTGGATCTGGCTGACTTGCCACCCATTCTGGTGGGCCTGGCAGAACCCAATACGGGCGAGGTGGGCAGGCCCCTCTTCAACTCTGCGGCAATGCTATGCAGAGGCCGCGTGGAGAGAACCTTTCGCAAGACATTGCTGCCCACCTACGACGTCTTCGATGAGGACCGCTATTTTGAGCCGGCCTCAGAATCCCAGATCCTGCGCCTCAAGGGCACCATCTTTGGCATCTCCATCTGCGAGGATATCTGGAACGACCGCGATTTCTGGAAGCGCAGGCGCTACCATGCCGACCCTGTGCAGGAATTGGTGGCTAGAGGCGCCGACGCCATTATCAATCTCTCGGCATCTCCCTTCACCGTCGGAAAGCAGATGCATCGCGAAGCCATGCTCTCAAATCTCGCCAGAAAGTATCAGGTTCCTTTTCTGTACGTCAACCAGGTGGGAGGCAATGACGATCTGGTCTTCGACGGCAGAAGCTGCTTCTTCGACTCGTCCGGCACCCTGATCGCCCGGGGGCGGGGATTCGAGGAAGATCTGGTAATTGCGGACCTGGCGACCCCGTCTCCCGCCTCGGCTGGAAGCATCGCAAAAGACGATTTCACTCCTGAGGCCGAGATCTGGCAGGCTCTCGTCCTAGGCACGCGCGATTATGTGCATAAGTGCGGCTTTTCCAGCGTCCTCCTTGGTCTTTCGGGGGGCATCGACTCGGGCCTTGTGGCGGCCGTTGCCTCGCAGGCGCTGGGGCAGGAAAACGTTCTATGCGTGCTCATGCCTTCGCCCTACACCAGCCAGGCGAGCCTCGAAGACGCTCTGCTTCTGGCGCATAATCTGGGAGTGAAGACGATTACTATCAGCATCAACGAAATCATGCAGTCTTATGATGCGAAACTGGCCGGTCCATTCTCGGGCCTTCCGGCAGATGTAACGGAAGAGAATATCCAGGCCCGCATCCGGGGCAACCTGCTCATGGCCCTCTCCAATAAGTATGGCTCTATCCTTCTCACTACAGGAAACAAATCCGAGCTGGCGGTTGGCTACTGCACCATTTATGGAGATATGTCGGGAGGTTTGGCCGTCATCTCAGATGTTCCCAAGACCTTCGTCTACCGCTTGGCAGAGTGGCTGAATTCCGCAACAGGTCGAGAGATTATCCCGGCACGAATAATGAAGAAATCTCCCACCGCAGAGCTTCGTTTCGACCAAACCGACCAGGACAACCTGCCGCCCTATGTGGTTTTGGATGCAATCCTGGAGAGATACATCGAGCAGCACCAGTCAGAAGAGGAGCTTCTGGCCCAGGGGTTTGATGCTTCGACAGTAGCCAGGGTGCTCTGCCTGGTGAAGAATGCTGAATTTAAAAGGCGCCAGGCGGCGCCTGGTCTAAAGGTAACGGATCGAGCTTTTGGAAGCGGCTGGAGAATGCCTGTCGCCAGCCAATCATGGTAGAACGCGACGGAACCAAACGCGTGACTGCATATAATTTTCGAGCGCCTTTAAATAGATTCAGGCCAAGAGACAATCCGTCGTTATGAAGAGGTGGACCAAGGCGAGTATGGTGCCGCACGGGCGGATCGCAGCCGCATTTGCCATAATTTTTTTGGCAGCTCTTATGCAGAGCAGTGCAGGATTGGAGAATGCGACCTATGGACAGGGGCTCAGCCTGACCGTTTACCTGGATAATACCGGCAAAGCCCTGGTAACCGGATATGCCGAGAACGTCAGCGGCCTAGAATTCCTGAGCACCTCAAAGTTTCGATTTGAGAATGACACACGCCAGCTCTACGCCCTCACCGACGGACTGACCACGAAGGTTGGCGATCTCTGGACTCTCAGGTTTGACGCTCAGGGCAGCTTTGACGATTATCATGTAACCTTCTACCTGCCCAGCGACATCCGCATGGGGATGATCAATACTTCGATGGGTCTCGGATATCTCCTCTCAGCGTCCAACGAGTCACTGGTGGCGGACATTCAGGGATACGAGGTTTCGAATCCCGCCATCTCCATCCAGTATCAGCAGCCTCTTGCGGCCGCATCCGGTCTCTCCGCGAGCATTCCACTGGGATTTTCCAGCAGCAATGCCAATATCATCATGCTTCTTATCGCAGCCCTTCTGGTAACGGCCCTCGCCCTGGCAATTGTAATGCTGCGACGCAGGACCGAGCCGCTCCGAAACTCTTCGCCCACAGCGGAGATGAAGATAAAGGTCGCGGAATCCGAGGCGGCAGAGCCCCCTACAACGACGAACGGAACAACAGAAACCAGGAATTCATCAACGGACTCAAGAGAGGCCCTGTCCCCTCAAAACCAGTCAATAGCTTCCATACCCCAACCCGAAGATGATGGAGTTTACCTCCCAGAGGCATCCCAGGCATCCGGTCTTGAGGATCGGCCCGGGGACACAGAGCCTCCTTCATCCCAATCGCGAGAGGACCAAATCCTGAGCGAAGGCGAGCCGGACCGGATCTCTCCATCCAATACGCCCGCGGCCAACACAGTGGCCGAAGGGTCTGATGGATACGCCTTGAAAGTGGAAATCACGGCAAAAAATGAGATCGTGATCAGCAGCGAGATGGAGGCGGTCATGCAGACGCTCACGGCAAGAGAACAGGCCGTAATTGCGACATTAATCGATCATGGCGGTAGAATGACCCAGGCTGAGATCCGATATGAAACACGCACGCCTAAATCATCTCTAACTGGCATTTTAATCTCATTGGAACGCAGAAAGCTCATAACTAAGAAAGAATGGGGCCGCACCAATATAATAGAACTTTCATTATGGTTTTTATCTAAAAAGGAACGTTCCTAAGGGTTTGTGCTTGTTATCAACTATGCGCCGGGATCGTCCGTTCTGCTCTTAGTTCTTGTATCGTTCGAACCTATTGTGTTTTGCCGGATGGACCAATCGGGCCATTCGGGAAAGTTAGAACGGGTTGGAAGAGTGGGTTTACCAAAAGAAAGTATGGCTTTGCCGGAAAGCAAAGACCGAGTTTAGAAGATCGATTATTGGCAATTTATGAGGTATGATTAGGATGAAATTGATTGGAATGAAGTTTAAGATCACTTTGATTGCGATGGCTGTCGTCTGCCTTCTTATGGCTCCGGCATTCTCGGTGCCTTCGGACAGGGCAGCCGCCAAGGACAAGCAGGACGGAAAATTATACTCGATGGAGAATATTACCCTGGAACAGATGGGTAACATGACACTTGGCGAGATCAGAGAGATGCGCCAGCAGGCATGGGGCAATTCGACTGCCTGTACTGCCGGAAAGGCGGGACAAAATTGCAGCCAGATGGGAAATCATACGATGGCATACGGCAAAATGAGAGGAAATGCCGGCAAAAATTCTGCCAATAATTTCAGGGACTTTGACGGATCAAGATCCTTCAGACCAAACAACGGACCAGATGTCCATGGCTTCCAGCTTCTAATGCGGATGGACAATCTGACTGTAGATAAACTGAACAACATGACCCTGAATCAGATCAAAGATCTGCAGCAAAAGAAGATGCAAGAGCTGGGCAATATGACTCTCAATCAGATCAGGGAGCTGAATCAAAAGGAGATGCAGTCACAGAATAACATGACCTTGAACGAACTACGGGCAAAAGAAGGAAATATGCCGGAAATGGGCCGATTTATGGATGAGGGCCGCTTCCAAGGACGCAAAGCCAGGAGCTGAATGGCCTTTTGGCTTTGAGGCCCCAATCCGTCTATGAACGCGCGAAGTAGCGTTTTGTGCCGGAAGGTTGGAGGAACGCCAATTTATTCATCTAAGAACGATTCGTTTCCCTTCGTAGCAAGAAAGATGAGGCAGTCCTGGGTTTTTGGGCTGCCATCTATCTTCTTTGCCTGACGTGAAGCGCAGATATTAATTAGCGTAAGGATGAGGCAGTGTTGGCAGGCGAATCCCGATGATAGATGTTTGTAAAAAAATTCTTTATATGGCGCTGGCGGGTTTGGTGTTTGTCGGTCTGAGCGGAATATGCCTTGCCGAACCCAATCAGACCAATAATGCTGATGGCAGCCGAGAGCGAATGAATCCCGAGAAGGCGTATGGCATGATGCCGAACCAGAATGCAGGCCTTCCCATGGGTGTGCCGGTAGATGTCGTCTACAGCGGTCATGGTTTTGCACTGAGAGGTAACGAATCTCATATCCTGAGGTTGAAAGTTGAGGATATACTGCCCCTGGAGCCCGGGCAGATCCGAGGTATTCTGGCCTCCAATAAGAGCCTGGAGGAGATCAGGGATGATATTCAGGCAAAAGAGGGCGAAGTGACTTACCGCGGCAGTGTGATCCTGGACCACAGCATCTACCCCCTGATAGAGATTGTTGCCACCCCTGCAGGCGATAATACAACCAGCATAAAAGCCGATTTGGCCGATCTCGACCTGCTGTCGGCAGGGAATGGGAATTCTACTCTTGGCGACATCTCTGTCAAGGTCTCGCCATCGGATGGCGGAATGATCGGCAGGGGAGAACTTAACCTGGACCTAGGCCCCCACGCGGGAAACTACTCCGTGCTGCTGGACATGGAGCCGCCAAGGCATGAAAATGGACGCGGACCCGCGGACATGGGCCGATAGGCTTCGACCACGACTTCCGGAGCAAAGAAATTTTGACCATTTCAGATAAGATGGCGGGATTAGCTCTTGCCATGATATACTCATGCTCTCGTCCTCCGGCCAGGCCCAACAGCTATTTCTGAACTCCTATGTGGACGACACGAGCGCTAGTAAAGCTATTGTAGTGGGAAATGTGGACTCTAGCTAAGTGATTTCCCTTTTACTTTTGCAGAAGGATTATTTATCATGTCCCATACGTTGGTCCATTCAGCTTGTCTGTACTAGCGCGTAATACCCGCGCGGAACCCTGAAGAGGAGGCAGTATTAATTTTCAGGCTCAGATAATAGATATGCTAATGCCCTATCTGATGCAAGGTGAGACCGCTTTCCTCTTTTTCTTCCATGGTGCCGCGAGTCGGCCCTGCGGTCCTCCCGCGCTATGGGTGGAGGTGCCGCTCAAGGCCGCGGCCGGCCGAGCGACGATGGTTAAGTTTCAGACTATTAATACGTCCAATGTCTTGTCGAAAACCGGCAAAAAAATATGACTTCCGCTCCTCCCTTATCCTCTCATGAATTTGTCCCAGCCCTGGTAGTGCTCTTTAAGCACCGTGCAGATGTCCCCCATCATCGCGAAGGGTATGCCTATCACGATGTCCTCATCCTTTAGCCCGGCGTTCTTTGCAGACCCGTCGCAGCCCAAAGAGAAGTTCACCTCGCCTTTGAGGTACGGGGAAGCGGTGGCATCCACGCAGAAGGACTGAATCCCGGCCGTGTTGAAGGTGGTCCGTCCTCCCTTTTTGTACTCGACCGCCTGGACGATTCTCCTGGCCGTAAGTGGATTACCGACTATTATCACTACATCCGGGTTCATCACCATCTTGTCCAGCGGGGCGACGTAGGTGGCGACTATGCTGCCGGGAAGAACGCGGGGAAAATTCGCTGCGATGTTGGAGCCAATTTCCTTTGTCTCGCACTTATGCAATTTATCGAAATACAGGGCACCGGATTTGATGTTCTCAGGGCAAGCCTCCAGGCCGAGGCCGGATGAGCCTCCCTTGCATTCGTGATGGTCCGCGTGCGCCAGGAAGCTGGTTCCCTGGAGCCTCGCGGTCTGGACCATGGAGCAATACCGGAAGGGTTTCTCAATCTGGTTGAGATCTTTGGGGATCTCCTCATCGCTTTTGAACAGTCTTACGCCCACGATATTGTCATGGATTCCTAAGGAGGACTTCAATACATCCGACATCTCTTCAAGATTCATCATAATACACCGGAGAATAAGTAGTTAAGATGGCATTTCTCACTTGCGCTCTGGCACCGGCATTCAGGGTGAACGGAGATGGCGCATAAGGATGTTTGCCAAGAGACGACTGATGTAAATAAGAAGGTTCGGCCGGGATCAAAAGAAAAAATTAGGGTTTTCAGGCCCCTTGGGATTCTTTGGGATAGCGGGAGACGATATTGCCCGAGGCATCCATCAAAGTTGCCACGTCCCCAGAGTTGTTCCAGATTGGTGTTTTCTTGTTCCAGAAGAGATCTGCTGAGGTATCATTTCCCATTCCTGTTCGGATCTTGGCTTTGGCACCTGCTTTGAGGCTGAAATCCGGGATGGCATATGTGTGGTTCTGCGCATCCTCGAGAGTCCAACCGGTCAGATTCGCATCCGAAGTACCGTTATTGGAGACCTCCACCCATTCCTCAACCAGGTTTTCCTTCTCCGGGCTGGGAGCCACGAAATTGGCACTGGTTATGGCGATCTGGCTATCTGTGCTGCTGTTCCCTTCCTGTCCGAGTGCCGTCCCAAGGAACAGGACGGCGAGGGAGAAGACCAGCATCCCTGCAAATATTCGATTATTCATCACGTTTTCTCCTAAATACATCCAATTCAATTTTGGTGTGTTTCGTACTGAGTAAACTCAAATGATATAAATTTTTCTAAAGAGTGATATTACTCGCGGGCACTTTCAATTTTAATTACTTCAATAAAATATCTAAGAAATCGGCTTGCTTAGCTATTATGTGTAGCGTCATGATCCAATACTGGATTGACATGCGGAAGAATTGGCCACTGGTTTGCCAACAAATTATTACGTTTTCTTCTGTAAAACTCGCGCGACATAGTGACATTAGGGCCAACTGCCTGCCTGCTCCCGGGAGCTGCTGTCAGCTGGACAACCGCTGACCGGGGGCCACGCACGCGCGCGAGCCCGGGCGCCCGGGGCCGCGGGAGGGCCCGGCAGTTGGATGGACTGCGCCAGAGGGATGCCCTGCACGATAAGGCCAAGCGCAACTGTCTTGAGCAGTTAGGGCGATCAATCAGCATGAAGCTTTGTGAACTGGCGACGGGCAGTATCCAAGGACCCGGGGGATGTCGCAGGAAGAGGCCAGGCTAAGAGCTGGTGGCATGTTTTGCCGGTGATGGCTAATGGCAGAAGATTCAGTGAATGAGGCATTACTAAGAGAAATCCCCGCCAGCGAGATATTGGACAAGATCCAGAAAGGCGAACCTGTTGAATACGATCATATCAGAATAATCGGCGAACTGGATTTGTGGGAATTGAATTTGCCTACGGAACACGTTGATAGAACCGAATTTCAGACAAAGATCCTAGAGTTACCTGAAAAATCCAGGGTTGTCTCCTCTTCGATAACGATCACTAACTCAGAGTTTGATGCGAATGTTAATTTCGGCAACAACCTATTTGGAGGCTCAAATTTCATTTTTGAGAATACTACTTTCAGAGGAGATGCCGACTTCAGAGCTGCAACTTTCAGCGAGTATGTCGACTTCAGCAGGTCTACTTTCAGTGGGATGGCTTACTTCAACGGGGGTACTTTCAGTGGAGAGGCCTACTTCAACGGGACTACTTTTAGCGGGTATGCCAACTTCAAATGGGCTACTTTCAGGAGGCATGCCTACTTCGATGGGGCTGCTTTCAGTGGGGAAGCCTATTTCAGTGGGGCTACTTTTGGCGAGGATGGCTCCTTCAGCGGGTCTAAGTTTGAAGGAGAAGTTTTGACATTCAGGGATACGACGTTCATCCTCGCAAAATCCCAAGAAGGTGCTTGCAGAAGGGCAAAGAACGTTCTGGAAAAGAACGGCAATCGAGAAGAGGCCGGATATCATTTCTATCGTGAGATGGATGCCAAACGAAAACAAAAACCCTGGTATATTCGCTACCCAGAATATGTCTTTATCCAATTGATATTCGGCTACGGAGTTCATCCATTCAGGTTATTGTTTTGCTGGTTCTTCGTGGCCGTAATCTTTGCTCTTATTTACTCGGTGAATGGCGGGATTATCGGCAAATTACCGGCCAGCTCTTTGCCGCAACCTTGGAGCTACTTTGTAGAATGCTTTTACTTCAGTGTCGTTACTGCTGTGACTCCCGGGTATGGTAAATATGAATTGACATCCTGGGTGTATCAGGTCATTGCCAGCGCTGAAGCAATATTCGGCACCTTCATGTGGGCTGCCTTCATTGCCACTTTTGCCAGGAAATATATGAGATGATATAGCTCCACGGCCAGAGTTCGCGCGCGAGATTTTTTCATCGTTGTACATCCATGTCAGGCAGCGGTGCAGGCGGCAGCCGCTTTCGCGCCTCCGGTGCGCCACCCCAATATATCAGTTGCAACAAAATAGTTGGTCATGAGCGATGATATAATTTGCGAAAAGGCTATCGAAATTCTCAACCCCGGGCGGCTCTATTTTGCCCTCAAAGCCATGAGGAAATCGCCTGTCAAGATATCATTTGACATGGGCGACTTGAATATATCATCGGGAGCCGTCTCTTCCCTCATAAGCATCGAGGGCAAACTGCCGGAAGAAGTGCGCACCATGGAATGGCAAGTCTTGCTGGAGGATCTGAAGATCTTGGAGGATTTGATCCCGCAGGATACATATTATTGGGAGAACAGGGCACTGGTGCTGGAGTGGCAGTGCGATCTGGTTGTTAAAAGCACAATTGATGAAATAAGCCCGCTGGAGTCCATCGAGCAGGAAGAGGAGTACAAAGATCAGCTCTTGATCACCAACAAAGAGTATCGTGAACTGCAAATGGCACTGGATGACTGTAACTCGCACATACCTCAGGTCCTCTTTTCGATCTATCCCGACCGGCTCAATTTTGCCGTCAATTGCTCGGAGCATGATGAAATCGTTGGAACGATGATCCAGTTGATGCGCCAGAAAGAGGCGTGACAAAATTTATAAAATTTTTGGCTCTTCGCTATTTCAAGTTGCTAACCTCAGGTTACAATGGTTTTCCAGTTTGGTAAGTTAGTCGCTCTGTGCGTACTCTGTGAACTCTGTGTCTCTGTGGTGGAAACGCCGTTAGCCGCTGGGTTATAACCATGTGGCTGACGATACTACCACCACAGAGCGCACGGAGGACTCACAGAGGACTCGATTATTCTATTAACCATTCGAAACAGCGAGGAACCAAATTTTTCGTTCGCATCATCTGGATTGATGGGCTGAAAAAAGGGGTTGTGCTGCCACTGATTGCAGCACGGGGTCGAGTACAGAATTTCCTGATCTAGTACTGAATTTGTCTAGCCAGTGGGTCGACATATCCGGTTGATACTGGTGCGGCGGAGATGTCGTATGAGGATATCACACCGCCCGTAGCATCCTGGAGAGCGACAACATTGTCGATCCATAGAGGCGCTGTGCTGTTGGTGTACATATCGGTAGCTGTGCCGGAGCCGTTGCCCTCATGCACTTTAACCGATAGGCCGTTGTCCAGCGAGAACGCCGGGAAGGTGTAGGTTGCATTTCCTGCCGAGACCAGCTTCCATCCGGTCAAGTCCCAGGCGCCTACGGCCTTGTTGGTTATCTGGACATACTTGTCTCCCAATACATTTACTTTGGTAATGCTGACCTTCACGGATGGAGAGGGAACGCCTGCCTCACGGCTGAATACTGTATTTGTGTCTGCTGTTTTTGTCACATCTGAGTATCCGCTCTGTATTTTCTCACCCAATACGGCGTTAGCTCCACTGGTATAATTGGAGAGCTGCTTGAATCTTGTTGCTGGCTTTTGAGTCGGGACAACGGGTGCCGTCTCCGTAACATTTTGTGGAGCGGCAACGCTTGTCGCAACAGTGACTGTCACTGGGGCCTCGACGGTTGTGGCGTTTGTGGTGGTGTTCGTAACATTCGTGGCATTCGTGACGTTGAGGGCATCCTGCGACAGGACCTGACCTGCCGAGAAAGTCATCAATATCGCTAATAGTATTAACATACTTGTACTTCTCATATCCTTACCTCTATCAAATCGTAATCTCAGAAAAATATAAGCCTTTCTAAAAATTGCTTTTTATTCATCAATTATGCTGACAGATTAATGCCCGCGCTTCAGGATAAAAATGTTGCCTGGCAGGGGAAACCCAACTCAAAATTCGTCCAAAGGACGGTTTCAAAGTTCCTGCCCGGGTACAATACTAAGCCTTGACAGGCTCAGTCATATTGATTGTCGCGTTCTCGGCGATGATGGTTACGTTTCCAGTCGCGTTAATGGTTACGTTAGTCGCATTCAGAGTTGCGTTCTCTGTAGCGTTCTCTGTAGCGTTCTCAGTCACATTAGCCTTGACCTCACTGAGGGCAACTCCCACAGAGAGAGCCATCAGGACGGCGAAGAGCACGAATCCACTCGATATTTTGCTCATATTTTACACTCCATTACTTTATGGTGCGTATAGGAAGGTGATCTGAATTTAAACTTTTCTCCAGCACGAATCCTTATGTTTCATAATGCGATGCATATTTGTCAATAATCTGTAGAGCAGATCGGAAATATATTCTCTAAAGTCCCATTCCACATATCAAATTCAACTTCTCCGGTAGAGCTTGCAGCTCTCAATGAATCTGTCAGTCGAGAAGGAATAGAAATGAGCATGCAGGTACCCGCCAAGTGTATTGTGTTCCACCAGGCCATCCCGGCCATCAACGATTCCTTTGCCCCTGCATAGCCGGTATGCATAGGATGCGTCTCTATCGCAAACGCAGCTCGAGTAATGAAACTCGTGCCCGCGAATGGTTTGACCCATCTTAGCCATGGGATTTTGCCCTGTTACCTCTGCTTTCACATACCCCAGCGCCACAAGCCGCTTCTCCATAATAGTCGTGCAGGGCAGGGCACCCACCATTTTAAAGGAGCTTGTCTCCGACTCTATGCCTTGACCCAGATACATCAGGCCGCCGCACTCTCCATAGATAGGCATGCCGTCTTCAGAGGCTGACTTTATCTGCCTGAGGGCAGGAGCCTGTTCCAGCCTGGATGCATAGAGCTCAGGATAGCCTCCACCAATGTACAGGCCATCTACATCCGGCAGACTGTCCCTCAGAGGGCTGAAAGAGACAAGCTTCGCACCTCGTCTCTCCAGCTCGCGCAGGTTCTCATAATAATAGAAGCAGAAGGCTTCATCCTCTGCAATACCTATGCGCACCGATTTTTCTATCCGTGCCTTCTGCCGCGGAACCGGAACGGGTTTGGCGGAGAGCAGCAGGATCTCATCAATGGACGCATTCTCTTCCAAAAATGAGGCCAAAGAGTCTGAATCGTGCTCCTTCTCAAAACCCATCACCAGGCCCAGGTGACGGCTTTTCATCTCCATCTCTCTTTCTCGGGGCAAAGCTCCATAGACTGGCTTTTTCAGGCAGCTCTTGAGCATCGCAAGATGGCGGACGCTTCCTACTTGATTCAGTATTGTTCCCACCAGACGCACTTTTGGGTCAAAGCCGGCAAAACCCATCTCCATGGCAGCGGCGCTGCGCGACATGCCGTGCACATTAATGACCAGGAGGGTCGGAATGTCCAGGATCTTGGCCACCTGTGCAGTGCTGCCCATATCCGTCCCATCCATGCCGTCGTAGAGCCCCATTACACCCTCAACCACAGCCACGTCTGCTCCTTTAAGAGCGGAGCTGAAGGAGCGACGCACGCCATCCTCGCCCATCATAAAGGGGTCAAGATTGAGAGAAGGGCGGCCGCAAATAGCCGCGTGGTGGGATGGGTCGATGAAGTCCGGGCCGACCTTGAAGGGCTGGACCTTCAGGCCACGCTTTCGCAGCGCTGCCATGAGGCCCAGGGTAACTGTGGTCTTGCCGACGCCGCTGTGGGTGCCAGCAATGAGCACAGCCGGGATCTTCGACAACGTATCAGACGGGCTCATAAAATGTCCTTCCTCCGGCAAGGATATTAACACGCTGGAAGATGTTTTTCGACATGCTGGTTGGCGTAATTAAAAGAGGAAAATATGGCGAACGCTTGCTGGAGACCATAAAGACCAGGACGGACTTCCAGACGGTCTCAGTTGACGTGCCAGAGGTGCTGCCGGGCTTCATCGAGGACCCGGAAGAGTTTGTCAAAGAACTGAACCTCGACCCTAAGATCTTCCAGGCGGATCTGCTCATCCTCTACACCTTTCACCCTGACCTGACTCCGGAGATCGTGCGCCTGGCAGGCCGCGGAGGTGTTAAAGCGGTCATAATTCCTGGCGGCATCAGCCGGGCCGGCTCCATTGGAGAGCTGGAAAAGATAGCCGAAGAGTACCGCATCCATATCGAGGTGGATGAGATCTGTTGCACTCTGGAAGAATGCGGCAATCCGACCATCGACGAGTTCGCGAAACAACTCGGCAAGCCCGAGCTGGAGGTGGAGACCAAAGATGGACGCATCAGCAATGTCCGGGTTTTGCGCGGCTCGCCCTGCGGTGCGACCTGGCATGCGGCTGCAGGCGTAGTAGGCAAAACCGTGGACGAGGCTTCTTCCATGACCGGCCTGTTCTGCCAGCAGTACCCCTGTCGCGCCGTGCGAGGGGGCCCTGGCGGCATCCACACCTCGGGAGACCTGCATAAAGATGCCATGGAAAGGGCTCTGGGCAAGATCACACAGCTAAGACTGCCTGAGCAGTCCCGGCCCATCAAGATCATGCCTGGCAAAAAAGGTGAGAAGACATGAGAACAAGGGTAATAGAAGCTACCGTGCGTGCTTTGATGCAGGCTGAAACCCGTCTGCCATCCTGGGTCATGCAAAGGATCGAGGAAGCGGCAAGCCTGGAGACAAATCCCTTGGCGCGTTCTCACCTGCATTTCATGCTGGAAAATGTGAGGCTTGCCGAAGACCGGAGCCTTCCGATCTGCCAGGATACGGGCCTCCCCATTTTTCATGTGCAAATGGGCCGCGACAGGGTTTTGGACTTCAGCCTGCAAGATGCCATAGCCGAGGGCGTCCGGATCGCCACATCAACGATCCCTCTTCGACCTAATACTGTCGATCCAATTACGCGCAAGAACAGCGGGGACAATACCGGCCCGGGGATGCCGGACATAATTCTGGATCATGTAGACGGCCGGAGCCTGAAGATAACTGCTTATCCCAAAGGAGCGGGGTCAGAGAACATGAGCCTGGTGGGAATGCTAAATCCGGCGGACGATCCATATGATTTCATTCTCAAGACCGCGTCCGAGCGAGCAGCCAATGCCTGTCCGCCTCTTTTCCTGGGAATAGGCATCGGTGGTAGCTTTGATCTGGCGGCACGCCTGGCAAAACGTGCTCTATTCAATATGCCAGGAAGTTCGCCCCAGGAGCTGCAATTGTTGAAAAGGTTGAACAATCTTGGCATCGGTCCCATGGGTCTGGGCGGGGACACAACCGTCCTCGGCCTGAAGATCGAGACTGCCTTCTGCCACACGGCCTCATTGCCCGTGGCCATAAATTTCCAGTGCTGGGCAAATAGAAGCGCAACTGAGGTGATCCTGTGACAGAGTTTCACCTGAGGACGCCGTTAAGCTCAGCGGATGTGCAAGAGCTCAACGCCGGGGACGTGGTATTCCTGAGCGGAATGATCTTTTCGGCGCGCGACAAAGCTCACGCCCTCATGCGCGAGAAAGGCGCTCCGATCTCTTTAGAGGGGGCGGCCATCTACCACTGCGGTCCGCTTATCCGGGGAAATGCTGTTCTCTCAGCCGGGCCGACCACCAGCGGTCGCATGGCTCGCTACACGGAAGAGATCCTTGCCCGGGGCGTGCGAGCCATCATAGGCAAAGGCGGTCTGCCAGGTGCTCCTTTTTTGAACAGGGCCGTTTATCTGGCCTATCCTGGAGGCTGCGGCGCCGCTGCAGCTCTGCAGCTCCGGGTTATGGGTGTGCATTGCCAGGAATTGGGCATGGCGGAGTCTATCTGGGAGTTCGAGGCTCTGGAGTTCGGACCCATGATTGTGGCTGTGGATTCCTATGGCAAGGACCTCTTTCAGGATGTGAGACGGTCGGCAGAGAAGCAGATGACGAAATGAGGCGAGCGGCAGACGAGGCAAGGTATCTTGTGAATCGCGGATACCCCAAGGACTCAGCCATTCGCTTTGTCTGCGATCACCACCGTTTGCCTGAAGAGAGCAGGTTCGTGCTCACAAGAATAATCGTTGCCGCGACTCTTGCATACTTCAGACGGGCAAAGGCTCAAAGCCCAGAATCGCTACGCTCAAACGTGGTGTTCGTGGACGGCTACAATGTTCTCATCACCACAGAGAGCCTTCTGGCAGGATATCCGGTCTATTTATGCGACGACGGCTTTATGCGCGACACGCGAGGGATCTTCAGCAGCTACAAAATCTCTCATCTTACGGCTCCTGCCCTTTCCGATGTCCTTGATCTTCTGGCCGAGGCAGAGCCCGTCCATGTAGAGGTGCTGCTGGACCGGCAGATGAGCCGCAGCGGAGAGCTGGCAGAATTGGTGCGGGGCATGATGGCCGGGCGGGGCCTGCCGGGAACGGCAAGGACTGCCGGCAATGTCGACCACCTTCTCAAAGTCTCCGAAGCCGTGGTTGCAACCAGCGATGGAAATGTGATTGATGCCGCAAAAAGGATCTATGACCTTCCGGCAGAGATTGCGAAAAGGAAAGGAATAGTTCCTATATTTGTCGGCGAGTTTGCAGAAAAAATGGACAATTTCCGGGACCCGCGCACGAGGTCGTAGAGCTGGGCCGCCGCGTGGCATTCATTTGTTTTGCTTGTGCGTCAAGAGACGTTCATAGAGCGTTCATGTCGCTATGAACGATTCCTTCTGGTGAACCGCCAAAGAGCCTCGCGAGCAGACTATCCTGTCCATATCAATCGTCATCTTTTTATGGTATTGTTAATTATTATACTATAAGGGACGCAATAAACTTCCAAAGTAATGGGTGTGTGGCAATGAGAGTGAGAGTTGTAGCTTTAATTGTACTGGTATTGTTGCTCATGGGCGGGCTTGGGGCATCCAATCCCTTGTTTTTTCCGCTCAGCGAGCACACCATAGCCAAAGAGATTAGCCCGAGCGGAATGCCGCTCTACAGGACTAATACATTTTCTTCCGACGACGAGCAAGTAGCTTCCTGGCTGCTGATCTGGCGAGACGCCAAACCGCACACCGTGGAGTGGAGATGGTACTGGCCGGAGGGCAGGACATATGCCCGGTCATTCAGCAATGTGCCTCCCATCGATGGATTCACCGGAATGTGGGCGGCGCCCGTCTGGAGCAATCTCAAGATCAAGGGAACCGATGTTGCTCGAATGCCGGGAACGTGGAAGGTGGATGTAATAGTGGACTACAGAAAGATCCTCACAGAATACTTTACCATTAATAGTCCTGAGGCTTACTGAGGCCGCATTCAAGGGTCCGGCTGAAGACACAATAAATGGGGGCCATCCTAATTTGGCCCGATTTTAGCTTTGCCTTCAATTTTTCTATTCTCATCTTTTTGTCTGAAAGAGCAGCCCAAAGAGGACGATCATATTTAATCTTAGAGATCCTCATTGGTATGGGGTAAGAATATGGAACTGGAGTTTGGCGGCAAGAGGCGAGAGCCGGATATTCGCCGGCTCAATGATATGCGCGAAGTGATCTTCGACCAGGGCTGGCTGGCAGGGGCAAAGGACTTTGATCTCTATTTCATGTACCGCGACCTTTTCCTGAGCAGGGGAGACGGGGAAAAGCTGCAGGAGCAGGGCCTCAGGTACGATATTACCGTCATTCCGCCAAACATGCTCGGTCGAGAATATATCAAGACGGCCGGCCATTATCATCCGCTCGTGCCTGAAGGCAGCGTCACCTATCCAGAGCTCTACGAGGTTCTGGAGGGTGAAGCGCTATATCTCCTGCAAAGCCAGGATCTTGGCGATATTGTGGTAGTACACGCCTCCGCCGGGGACAAGGTTCTCGTGCCGCCAAATTACGGCCATATAACCATAAATCGCTCCAATAAAACCCTCAAGATGGCCAACTACGTGGCCAGGAATTTCTCTTCACTTTATGGTCCTATCAAGGAAAAGGCCGGTGGTGCATACTTCTTCACAAAAGATGGCTGGATAAAGAACGAACGCTGCCCTGAGGCCGTGGAGCTGCGGCGCGTCGAGGCGCCCGACAACAAAAAATTGGCGAAACTCGGCTTGACTAAAGGCCGGGAGATGTATCCACTGCTAAAAGTGAGAGGCCAGCTGGAGTTCCTGACCGATCCCGGGAATCATCTGCAGCTCTTTGAGGGAATGATCTGAGGCATGATTTCATGAAGCACTCGAAAACCGGATTAATACCTGTTCCAAAAGCATTCACCAATGCATCTAAGCCTCTGCAGATTTAGAGCGCATATTGAGCTGCTCCGTCCGCCCTTAGCTGCGATGGACCTGGCCATGCCTGCCGCCTCGGCTCTATTGGCCGTCTATGCGGTGGAGGGAAGGCTCCCGCCCTTGTTGCCTTTTCTTGCGGCCGTTGTCGGTGCTTACTGTGCCATTACGAGCTCTTATGTCTATAACGACTGCTGCGACATCGATGTGGACAGGATTGCCATGCCCAATCGACCTCTTCCATCCGCCAAACTTGGCAAGAGGGAGGCTCAAGCCTGGTCGCTCTTTCTTTTTCTCGTTGCCGCAGCGGTTGCATTCAGCCTCAATCCTGAAAGCCTTGTGGCCCTCATTGCCGCCACGCTCTTGATCACCATCTACTCCGCCTGGGCCAAGAGAAATACGCCCTTCTCCTGGATCTTCGTGGGCTTATCCTTTGGGATGGTGCCTCTGGGTGTTTGGCTGGCCATGGAGCCGGCCGGGGTGCTCAGGGCAGGCAGCGGCCTTCATCCCGGCTCCCTGATTCTGGCGGCGATGATCGGCATCACCGATTGGGGCTTCACCAACTGTGATGCCTCGCGCGATGTAGCCGGTGACAAAGAAGAAGGAATTCCGACCATGCCCGCCACATACGGCATTCCTGCGACAGCCAAGATGGTGGCCGTCTTCTGGCTGATCGGCGTCCTTCTTTCTCTTTCGCTGGGACTTTCGGCCGATCTCGGATGGCTCTACCTTTTCATAGCCGTCATTGCAGGTGGCTGGCAGATTCGGCAGACTCTGGACTTCGTCTGCCATCCAACGGCAAAAAGGGGTGACATGCTATTTTATCAGTCTGCCAACTACCGCGCCGTGCTCTTCATGGCCATAATCGTCGCTGTGCTGCTGAAGACGATCCTACCACTGGCGAGTGGACTCTGATCCTACGCAAAGCCCATAAGTTCGGTGTTTCCAGAAATATCAATGAATAAGGAGGGAGGCAAAAGTCTTCAGCACATGGGAGGGATCAAGATTGGCCATCGACTTTCGCCTATGTACTAACGTCAATTGCCGATACTTAAGGATTTCGGTGAAAGAAATCTGGGGGAGAACTTCTCAAAAAGGGAGAACAGAAACGGGGCAAATCGATGTCTTTAGTGCCCGCTGCTGGATGGTGACGACCGGGCCCCGATCTTGGCAAGCGACGAAGGAGGCTTCCCGAAAGGAGGTTCCAATATCCTGTTCATACATTGATAAATATAAATTTATTAAATTAGTCTTCGCCTTAATCTAAATTCTATTTTGCATCTTCTTCAGCAGCTCATCGAGACGGTCGTAAGAATCATTGACTCCCACTTCCATGCCGCTTTGGAGCATGCCGTCACGGTCTGCAACCGACAGGAATACGGATTGCGACGTCATCTTTGTTCTATTGCCTGACAACTCCTCAAACCGCGCCATCTGGAGGATGACATGTCCTTTTTCCGGCAGCCCTTCGAATTCAAATGTGCCAATAATTCGTTCAGGTGGTAAGACTTCGTGATTCACTCCGTGAAATGCATACTCATTTCCATTTGCGTCTTTCTGAATGTAGCGCCACGAACCTCCGTCTCTTGGCTCAAACGTCTCAAGTGTCATTACGAGGCCGCGTGGTCCAAGCCATTGCACATAAAGCAGCGGATCGTTAAATGCTTTGAACACCAGCTCGCGCGGTGCCGCAAATTCCCTCTCGATAATGATCTCCTGTTTTCCGGGTTCAGCTGTAATCCTTGTATTGTTCCTTGCCATTGTTTCCACCTTGATTGACCTTATTGCCTTCCGACGTTTGTCGGGGTTGCCTCATATCCGTCTGCGGCCATTCCCCATCGATCTTTCAAATTATGGTCGTCTTCGCCCATCAATTCAAGCCAGCTTCAACCTCATCCCCAAACCCGTATCTAGAGCTTTTTTATAAACGGCATTTCCCGCCGCCACATCCTGGATGGCGAGGCCCGTGGAGTCGAAGATGGTGATCTCTTCGTCGCTGACGCGGCCCTCTTTTTTGCCGGTCAGGATTTCGCCTATCTGGGCGTAGATATCCTGGGGCGCCATCAGTCCTTCTGTGATGGGAACATTCACTTCGCCGGAATGTACTGCCTGGGTCAAATCGTCTACAACAACTTTGGCCCTCTTGGTCAAAGACGACTCCAGCTCTTGTTTACCCCGGGCATCGGCACCAATGGCATTGATATGAGTTCCCGCCCTGATCCATTTATCCTGGACCAAGGGACGGCGCGAGGGAGTGGTAGTAACCAGAATATCGCATTGGCAGGCATCCTCTGGACACGCGGTGGTCAGACAGTCGCAATTAAGGTATGGTCTGATATCATCTTTAAAGGACTGCGCTCTTTCCAGGGAGCTGTCGGAAACGATCACCTGCTCAATATGGAAGTGTCTGGACAGGCCCAAGAGCTGTGTTCGCGCCTGCACTCCTGCCCCAATAATACCCACCACATGAGAATTTTGACGGGCGAGAGTTCTGGCGGCCACAGCGCCTGCTGCGCCCGTGCGCATGCTGGTGAGATAGGTCGCGCCCATGATGGCAAGAGGTGCGCCCGTCTGGGAAGAGTTCAACACCAGTAGAGCCATAACGGTAGGAAGCCCTATTTCCGGATTCCTGGGATGAACATTGACGATCTTCACCCCGGCCAGGTCCTGCCCCTCCAGATAGGCGGGCATGGTTCTCAGGTCTCCGTCATATCTGGAGAAGTAGAGATAGGACTTGGGAGGCATCTGAGTCTGACCCATTCCGTGATCCTGGAAGGCCTTCTCTACGGCAATAATTGCCTCATCCATGGTCAAGAGCGACCTCACGGTCTCCTCTGTGAGCCAGAGTACTTCCATTTAAACACCCGGGTTTCATGGAGGCAGTGGAGGAGAAATAGGCTTTGGCTGCCAAGAGGAAATTTGTTGAGATGATTAGAAGAAGTAATGGGGGCGTGAGCCTTCGAGAGGCAAGGGATGGCAACTCATCGAAGGCTCCAATAGATTACTAGTATTTTTAACTATTTAAGTTTAATTAAATGTGCAGCGGGCACATTCTTCCTCTGGAATAGTCGTCGTAGTAATACCGGTATTATCGATATTGTTGATAGTAATCAATCTTAATCATGAGAGCTGGAAAATAGGACTGAAACTCCCGTGATCCTAGGGAGGGACTCACACGTGGCAAATGAAAATCGAAATGTTTTGACATCATGAAAATTGATTTGCATGGGAAACACTCTGGATTCATAGAGTCAGTTGAGGCGAAATCGGCTTTGGCTGCCAAGAGGAAATTTGTTGAGGCGGTTAGAAGAAGTAATGGGGGCGTGAGCCTTCGAGATGTAAGGGATGGCAACTCATCGGAGGCTCCAATAGATCACTAGTATTTTTAACTATTTAAGTTTAATTAAATGTGCAGCGGGCACATTCTTCCTCCGGAATAGTCGTCGTAGTAATACCGGTATTATCGATATTGTTGATAGTAATCAATCTTAATCATGAGGGCTGGAAAATAAGATGATGAGTACGATTTGCAGTGCAGAGAGATCCTCTGTCCGGCACTTCGCTCAAGTGGAGCGAGGGAGCTATGGAACGGAAGGCGTGGCTTCCCGGGGCTCCTGGAGAGTTGATAGAATATGTATTTTACAAATCCCACCGCAAAAAGAGAAGTGACAGGGAAATTTATCTCGAAAGGCTCACGCCTTGCGAGTCCTCGCCTCTCTTCAAGAAAAAATATAGGCTCTACAGCTCATCCAGCTTCTCAACACCGGTTTTCTTCACTCTCGGCTTCCATATCTCATCCGGCATCCAGGCGGGCGCCCCTTTGGGCTTCTTTACCTGAACTCTCTCGCCTACGAATATGTGCACCTTCTTTGTGCCGCGCTCTCGAAGCCTTATGTCCGTGTGACCTCTATTGGCTGCCTTCAATGCTGCCTGTCTCGGCTGCTTTCCCGTAAAGACACCAATCTCATTACCTTTTTTGTCTCTAAGTGCGAAATTCCTTGTCTCAGCCATTAAATCCCTCCGTGCTTCCCGACCGGTCAACTCTATTTGGTTATATTGTTATTCCGAATACCATTATATTAATTTTATCTAGATGACGAGGAAAACAGCTGGCTTTTTATCTCCAGTGGAGCAAAGGAGTCCAAAACAGGGCTTCAATTCACCGAGAAGCGTTGCAATGCGCAGAATCTGATTCAGGCTTGTTTGCCAAACTAGATAATCCCTGGTTGCGGCACCTCTTTTCGGTATATCACCACAAGTTCGTCGTGAAAATGCAAAGATGCCGACAATTCACAAAATCGGGAATTGGAATCTGGCAAAGAGGCGACTATGACAGGCTCGTTCACTCCTCTTCCAGCCGGCAGAACTGGCAGCTATGATGCCATATCGGCTCTGCCTCTATCTGGACAGGATTCTCGCTGCTGTAATGGCCTGCATTCATCTCCTGGATGAACTTATGCGCCTCTTCTGGTGACATGCCCTTGGGCTTGATCCTCCCCACCTCGCGGCCATGAACCCCATGATGGCCTTCCGTCTTGTCGATAGTCATGACGGCGTATTCGGGATAGTCCTCGCTCTCGCCATCGCCCAGGTAGAGCAGATTTCCGTAATAGAAGCCATAGCAGACGGGCCACTTGTGATTGATCAATGCCTCTACCAGATCTTCCTCACTTTCGAGCTCCTTGAAGGAGAATACGCGATCAGGATGAATCATAATCTTCACCTTTCTTGAGGGTACCAGGTAGTCCTTCCGGCATTAAATAGTTTCGTCAAAAACAGAGAGGAAGATCTATTGATGATGAACTCAATCCGACAATAGAAGACAGAAGATACGAATAAAGGTCTGCAAGGTGTATACTTATGAGCAAACATCAAATAGCAACGGTATTCGTCTCTCATGGCGCGCCGACATTGTCGCTGGAAGACATCCCAGCCAGGTGGTTTCTGGCGGATCTGGGTGAGAAATACCGCAATATTGAGGCGGTGTTGTGCATATCAGCCCACTGGGCGACTGAGGAGACGGCCGTCACCGCCACAAGAGAGCTGGAGACCATCCACGACTTCTCTGGATTTCCCTCCCAATTGTACCAAATAAAATATCCTGCCCATGGCGATCCCAACCTTGCCGGGCGAGTGGCAGGATTGCTCAGTGATGCTGGGATTGCTTGTGATATGGACCGCAAACGCGGCCTCGATCATGGCGCCTGGGTGCCCATGCGGCTCATGTTTCCGGAGGCGGATATGCCTGTAATTCAGCTCTCCATCCAAATGGGACTGAACCCGGAACGGCATTACTCCCTCGGTCAGGCCCTGGCTGCTCTGCGAGAGGATGGCGTCTTAATTTTGGGTAGTGGAGGCGCTGTTCACCCTCTGGGTTATGCAGAGCTGTCCCCGGGGGCGGTCACGGATGGCTGGGCGCTGGAGTTTGACGACTGGCTAACAAAAGCAGTAAGCCAGGGCGACAAAGCTGGCCTTTTGAATTATCGAACGGCGGCGCCCTTTCCAGAGAGAGCTCATCCCTACCCGGATCATTTAATGCCTCTCTTGACAGCGTTCGGAGCTGCTGGAACCGGAGCTAGAGGCAAGGTCCTCCACCGCAGCTGGCAGTGGGGAGATCTGGGTATGGGAGCTTACGAGTTCGAGATCTGATCAAGTCACTATTCAATGGACTGTTATGCGCCCCCTACCATAAGGCCGATAACCTTAAACAAAAAGGGGGACACTAAGATATGAACAATAATAACAAAATAAGGACCAAAACAGGAACAAAAATGTTTTGGCGAACTGAATCGAGTGATAGGAGATTAAAGTGATCTGAATGAGCGTTGAAGAGAATTTGAAATTGATGAAAACATTGGATGATGCTTGGAATTCCCAGGACTGGGAGACTTTTGAGAAGCGGCATGCCTCTCTGGTGAAAGTATTCTGGCCGGGACAGCCTGAACCGACCAAAGGACGCCCCTCTCATAAAGAGGAAGCGATAGCCTTCTTCAAGATATTTCCGGACAACCATGTGGGAAATACTCCCTATAAAGTGCTTTTCGGGCAAGGCGACTGGACCTGCTCCGTAGCCGAGTTTACCGGCACCTTCAAGGGCCCAATGACAGGTGCTGATGGGAAAGAGATTGCGCCTACAGGTAAAAAATTCAATGTCGAGTTTTGCACAGTAGCACATTGGATCGACAGAGAGATCGTTGAGGAGAAGCTCTTCTACGACAAGATGGAGTTGATGAGGCAGATCGGCCTGATGTAACGAAATATTGCATTTGTGATTGTTGATCGATAGAATTATTGATATCAAAAATATAGAGATCACAGAGAGGCGTCACGAATCCCAAAATCAGGATCCGAGACCATGCACTCCAAAGGAAGAACACTTACCCGAACTCATCAGGATGCCTTTCTGATTCCTCGATCGTATATCGAAAACCTGATTTTCCTTTCGTAGACGCATAATATTCTTTTTTTGCAATCTACGAAATCACTCTCGAAGCCAAGCCCAAGCCTTATCCATATCGGCATGGTGGAAGAATTTGGCATCATGAGCAAAGAAGGGTTTGGACAGATGTGTTATCCACTTCTCCCAGGTCAAGTCGCCGACTATGGCTATTTTTTGGATCTCATGGCGAAATTCAGAGCCAAATTTGAGATCTGGTAGCCAAGCCTCCATCTTTTCCCATTTGAACTCGCACAGATCAATCAACAAGCGTATGCTGCCCTCCTTTTCCACCAGCGCCTTGACCTCAGATCCTAGTTGCTGGTAATCGGAAGCTGTTATCGTTCCAATTGCTTTGTAGCCAACGACGTTTCCCGAACTTTCCCCTTTTTTCTCAATCATTTGGAATTCCTCTAACTCTAAATTTATAAGCATTCAAACTACTTATTGCTGTCGCAAGTCCATGTTCAATAATTTGATTACAATTCTATTGCCTTTCATCTTGCTGCTTTGATGCCCGGTACCCAAAATCTTCAATATATATCGTAAAAGAATATATATTTTCTGGGTGTTTGGGCATGGATTCTATATTCTTTCCTGATGAAGCCAGAAATCAACTGCTAATTCAAATTCTGTTGAAATTTTAAGGTATTGGGTGTTGTTATGCTTTTTCCCGGAGTTAACATTTTTCGCCATAAAGTTTATTACTAAATATCATCGGTATATTAATCGCGATTATATATGGACCAAGAATTGATGCGAATTGGCGTTTCGCTGCCTGAGAAGCTGCTTTCCAGGTTTGACGAAATAATCTTGAAGCGTGGCTACTCTTCGCGCTCTGAAGGGATAAGAGATGCCATCAGGAACTATATAGTCCATTATGAGTGGATGAGCGATGTCCAGGGCGAGAGGGTAGGCGTCATAACCCTGGTCTATGCCCATTCTCAGAGGGGCCTGGTAGACAATCTGACGGAGATTCAGCACGAATCAGGAAGCATCATTCAGTCCAGCCTGCATGTCCACCTGGACCATGAAAACTGCCTGGAGGTGATCGTTCTGCGTGGCGAAGGCCAGGATGTAAGAAAGGCTGCAGAGAAGATGATGTCTCTGAAGGGCGTAAAACACGTCAAACTCAGCACAACTTCTCTAGGCAAAGAGCTCTGAAGATCAAAATCCGCAGGAAATATGAACGTGCCCGATTCCATATCCGCCCAGGAGATAGTACCCGGTGTCTTTATGCTGGAAGTGGATGGGCTGACCAGACTCGCTACCAGATCGACTGATCCGGCGCCCGTTTACGGGGAACGCATCATGGGTGGCTACAGGTTATGGGACCCATTCCGCTCCAAGCTCGCAGCCCTCCTGCTCAAGAGCAAAGGCCAGGGTCTCCGATTGAAACGTGATGCTAAGGTCCTGTACCTGGGGGCAGCCACAGGTACCACGGTCAGCCATGTCAGCGATATTGTTGCAGACGGACTGGTTTATGCCGTGGAGTTCTCGCCCCGCTCCATGCGCGACCTTATCCGTCTATGCGAGAGGCGCAAGAACATCATTCCCATTCTTGCCGATGCGGCACGGCCGGAGGCATATGCCGCTCTTGTTGAGCCTGTGGATCTGGTCTACCAGGATATAGCTCAGCGAAATCAAGCCGAAATTGCTTCCCTGAACTGTGCGCGGTACCTGCTCTTCGATGGCGAGCTCCTTCTTATGCTGAAGACGCGATCAGTGGACACTATCGCATCGCCTGAGGCCGTTCTCCAACGAGAGAAGAAAAATCTGTTAGGGCTCGATCTTATTGATGTCATAGATCTTTTGCCCTTTCACCAGGATCATTGGGCGATGCAGGCCAAAAAGCCTTAGCCCAGGATTTTATGGATCTCATCGGAGATGATGTTGGGCAGCAGTCTGACGTAGCCCACCAGCGGGATTTTCGCCCTTGCTACTCCAATGACCCACTCCTGTTTTACAGGCGTAAGGTAGCTGATTCCTTCTCCCACAAATGTTCCATTTTCGGTCTTGTAAATAATCAGGCCCGTATTCTTGTCCAAGTATCTGTCGCTCCCCACATCGATGATCTCATCGCGGTGTGAGTCAATGTAGGACATATTGGCTTTGCCGAACATTTGCCCCGCCATCTGGTCGATCACGTCATTATGATCACCTTTGGTGATGTATCCTGAGAAGGGTGCATTGGGGCCACCCTTCCACATGGGCTCACCTGTTTTCACATATCTCAGAGCGCGGTGTATGATGGGTGTGGCTTTCTCCTGACCCGGTGATATTCCTATAACCATTTTGAACTGATCCAGGAGGTTCATGCTCGCTTTGCCATAGGGTCTGTAGAGGATGACATCCCCCGGATGATTGAAAGCCGTATAGTTGACCTTCTCTGCTTCATCCCAGGGAATCGCAGTGGTGCGGGATATTCCCTGAACCAGTATTATATCTCCTATGTTCAGATTCGGCACCATGCTCCCTGACTCCACAGCTACCATGGGCGTCCATAGGCCCAATGTCAGTTGAGAGAGGAGAGATATGGCTCCCACTACCACGATTACGAAAATTATATCCTTGATCAGGCCCGGAAGAGGCAAATTGTCAAACCATTCTCCGATCTTCATCAGCTATATTTATCAGTTGGTACATTCTTATACTCCTTTCGATGCTACAGATATCGCGCCATGGCTTCCAGAAGAGCCTCAAAGTCAGCCGAGATGTAGTGCAGAGATTTGCAGAGCTTGGCTATCAATTGGAGCCGGAAGCTCTTGATATCATCTGCAGCTATCCTGGAAGCTTGGACGATCTTTTCCGGCGTATCATCAGCAGCACCGATCGATCCGTGGCTGTGATTAGGAGCTCTCAGGTCTCATGCCTTCTCAATTCGGTTAGTTCAAACGACACAAACACAAACGACACCGCCCTGGAAAGGCAGGCAGTCTCTTCTCAACGCATTGATTCCGTCTCTCAATTCCCGTCATCCATACCGATGCCGTCGCTCACTATTTCGCCTCCACAAGATTCGTACGCCGAATTGAAATGTGATATAACCGGCCGGTCGACTTGCGTCGGCAATTACGACGACTTCGTGTGCTATTTTCGCGATAGATACTCGAAAATCAGGGAAATCCTCTCCCGTCGCCTGAACTCCCGGCCCATAGAGTCCCTGGGAAAGAGCACATCGGGGCGTGAGGTATCCCTGATTGGCATGGTTATGGACGTCAGAAATACTGCCAAAGGCAATCGCGTAATTGAGCTGGAAGACCCTACCGGTATGATCGTTGCCGTCATCCAAAAAGATGCAGAGGTGTATGAACAGTCAAGCCTCATCATACCGGATGAGGTAATAGGCGTCACCGGCATCTCAGACGGTAATGGGAGGCTCTTTGTCAAGTCTTTGCTCTGGCCGGATATGCCCAACCAGACCGCACCCCTGGAGAAGGGAAGCGGTTATGCTCTATTAATCTCTGATCTTCATGTTGGAAGCAAATATTTCATGGATGATGCCTGGCAGAGGTTTGCGCAGTGGCTTAACGGGGAGGTCGATGATCCGTCCGGCCTTGCCTCGCAGGTAGAATACATGGTGATTGCCGGGGACCTGGTAGACGGCATAGGCATCTATCCCGGTCAACAGAATGATCTGGCCATAATGGACATATATGATCAATACATAGCTGCAGCGGAAAGGCTCAATGCCATAAGAAAAGGCATAAAAATCATTATTGCTCCCGGCAACCACGATATTGTGCGCCAGGCGGAGCCTCAGCCTTCGCTGCCTGATGACGTGCAGAAGTACTTTCATGGAGATATGCTCTTCGTTGGCAATCCTGCCTGGGTCACCCTGAGCGGGGTATCGGTACTGATTTACCATGGTCGAAGCATAGACGACCTGGTTCTCCGGCTGCCTGGCATCTCCTACGCTGCGCCTGAGAAGGCCATGATAGAGATGCTGAGAAGGAGACATCTCTCTCCAATTTACGGCAGCCGCGTGTCCATTGCACCAGAGCATGAAGACCATTATGTCATCTCCCGGCCGCCTGCCATCTTGCATTGCGGACATGTGCACACGGTGGGGATCGCCAGATACAAGGGCGTGGCAGTGATAAATAGTGGGACCTGGCAGTCTCAGACCGATTTTCAGAAGAAGATGAACATCCAGCCCATTCCGGCGGTGGTTCCCATTGTCGATCTGGCAACCATGAAGGTCCGCAAGTTGATCTTTGCATAGGGCTGGTTCTCCGAAAGTTGAGGTGCATAGAGAAAGCGCCTAACTGTAGTGTTTTTCATAGATTGATAATTATTATATAATATGATAAAGATTTTTATTTCATCGATCTTTTTGCTGCAAATGCTGCCAATATATCTATCCATAATTCGTTCTCATATCAATGCCATTTTGAGCTGTATTGAAACTGGAATAGAAACCGGGTGCATCGATCGATTTGCGGTCGAAAGACCCCGGATCTTTCCACTTTGTTCACCGAATCTTAGGTGTTAAACCATGAGATAATTTAACGGCAAGATCTCTCCCGGCCATGTCGTTAGTTTGTGCCTCTTACCAAAAAAGATAAATATTATCGAAACAAACAGTTGTCGATATAACACAATGAAAGGGGTGAAATTATTAAACAAATAGGAGTTCTAGTAGTGTTGGCTATAGCTATGCTATCGCTTCCTGTTATGGGGCAGGGCTTAGCCGGCAATGGCGGCGTGGATATCCTCGGACAAAATGGCGGGATTTTTGAGACAGAAGGGTCTGCCTTCAAGTTCCCGGAATTTCAGGATACAAACATAGACACTCTAACCGTAGGAAATGATAAGGCTTTGGCCTTTGGGAGTGTCTGGCAAAGGGCTCCTGCGGCCTTTGCTACAAATAACTTGGAGATCAAGAAGAATCAGGATTCCGGGGTATGCGATTGCTGCAGCAATGGCAGCACTTCCTGCCAGGACTGTTGCATTAAGGTCAATATAGACCAGATCAAGGTAGGCAACAGGGACGCCATGGCATTTGGATTCGCTTCCGCTACCAATAACGAAAAGATTGTGGCCAATCAGCAGTAGTTTCGGTCCTTGATCCGATAAGGTCTCAAATGAATGCAAAGCCGAAATCCACTAGCGCGTTGTTAGTGGGTTTCCTCTTAATTTTCTTCTTCTCGGGTCTGGTGGTAGCTGAGCAGCATTCGTTAGGGCAGCTCAAAATTGGCAAAGAGACGATCATTTTTCCCTGGGCTATGCGATTTATTCCGGACATATACAGTCCTCATTCCAGTTCTATTTCTCTCTCACTGCCTACAAAAGATGATATTATAATGAATAGCACCAATTCAACAGTAATGGTGCAGGATCTGTCGGCGATAAACTCTGCAAAAGTGAGAGATCTCCACTACAATGATTCCCAGAATGGCGATCCAAAATATCAAGGCGTGTTTGACACTCTGGGCATAAGTGTGAGTGGAAACGGTAACGATGCAGTGGATGGCTGGGCTTTGAAGGGCCAAAAAAATAAATATATCGAGCAGCTCGCAGATGAAGCCCGTCGCCTGGGGGTCCGGCAAAGGAATGCTACTGCTGAAGATCCTAAATTCAGCAGCGAAAAAAGAGACCCTTACGGAAATTATCTGGGAATCGACGTTCGCGGCATATCTGTCCGTGCCATAAACACTATGGACGGGGGAAGTGCTGTGGCCACCTCCAATATTATCATAAATCCGGTGCAAATCATAGACCTCGCTCCGGAGGTTGAAGAAAAGCTGAGATAACGTGGGCGAAGTGTCTTTGCACTAAAAAGAATTCTAGAATTTTATTGTGTATTGCTCCATTTCTCTCGGAGCGAAAAGTTGGACAGAAACCGGTTTTCGTCGGATCATATATTTTCCCGATGCTATCATCCTAGCGTTTTCGCTCTGCCGGAGAGACAAAGGTCGGAATCGGGCCATAATGGGTAGCTGTCCCATACCAAATGTCGCGACTTCCAAATCGGATGGTTGCATCTGCAAAGATAATTGAGTATGATTGGAATCGTAATAAGCAAAACATTATATCCATAGCGCTAAATATTACTGGCAAAGGGGGATCTAATGGTACAAGTAAATTTGGCTGTCGTCATGGGTGTGCTCATAATCCTTACCGGCATAGCTCTGGTCGGGATACAGGTTATGGATAGCAAGAGTGGAGAGATGCAAAACCAGAGCTTCAAGCTCATCGGGGCGGAGGCCGGGGCTACAAAGTTCCAGGTAGAAACTGCATTTCCGGGCGTGCCCATGATAGCACTGGGAATGATATTACTGATCGCGGGCGCAGCATTGTCGGGCAGGCAGTGAGTGCCATTCCCGGGGTATACCTCGGGCCTTAGCAAAAGCTAAAAATCCAGGCGATCTAATTTTAGAGCATGAAGCCCAGGGAATTATCCGAGGACGAATGCTCAATTCTTCTTTCCTCTGCCAGGTATGGTCGTCTGGGATTGGCCGGGAATGGCTTGCCCTATGTCGTTCCAATGTCTTATGTTTATCACGGCAATGTGATCTACCTTCACTCTCGTGGAAACGGAAAGAAGGTCGCGTGTGTGACTGAGAACCCCAATGTGTGCTTCCAGATAGATGTTATCCAGAAAGACCGCTGGTCAAGCGTTGTCGTTTTTGGCACAGCGAGTCTATCTGATAGTGTTGTTGCCAAGCAGAAGATGTTCGATGCGTTCACGGAAAAGGGCCAGGGCGGCCACGGCGGCAAAAAGTTCTCTCGCGAGGAGCTGGAGAAGATGGATATGACCATCTGGGAGATAAATATTAAAGAGATTACGGGCAGAGAGGGCGTCTGGTAGAATGCCTATTGCCACGAAGTGGACAGAGAAGTACCGGCCGGAGTCCCTTAAACGGATTTTGGGCAACGGCAAGGCCATAGAGGAGCTGCGGGCATGGGGCCAGTCCTGGGAGAGGGGCGAGCCCATCACCGGTGCTGCTATTTTGTATGGGCCGGCAGGGACGGGCAAGACCTCTGCCGCTCTCGCGCTCGCCAGCGAGTTTGACTGGGACTGCATTGAGATGAACGCCTCGGATGCGCGCACGGCAGGCATGATTCAGAAGATTGCGGGTCCCGCCTCGCAGAGCCGGACCTTCTCAGGAAAGCCCCGGCTCGTTATTCTTGATGAGGCGGACAATCTGCACGGCACTGCGGACAGGGGAGGAGCTGCGGCCATGTTGAAGCTGGTGCGTAGCGCATCGCAGCCCGTTCTGCTCATCGCCAATGAATACTATGAGATCGAGAAGCCTTTGCGGGACGCAATGAAGGGCATCCAGTTCCGGTCGGTTCGTTCAACTACCATTGCACAGGCGCTGCGGGAGATCTGCAGAGTGGAAGAGGTGGAATGCGATCCGGATGCTCTGATGCTGATTGCCGAGAGGGCGGGAGGCGACATGCGCTCCGGGATCAATGATCTGCAGGCGGCAGCCCAGGGCCAGACGGAGGTGAAGATGGAAGACGTAGCCACTGCCGAGAGGGATGTCAAGTCGTCCATCTTCAAGGTTTTAGAGGTTATTTTCAAGGGCAATAATGCCCACGAGGCGTTGCAGGCCTCCTACGCCCTAGATGAGAGCCCGGAAGACCTGATCAATTGGGTGGACGAGAACCTGCCCCTGGCGTACAAAGGTTTGGACCTGTTTTGGGGGTACGATCGTCTGGCGCGGGCGGACATCTTTCTGGGTCGGGTGCGACGGAGGCAGGTCTACGGTCTGTGGCGCTATGCCAGCTTTCTCATGACCGGGGGGGTGCAGGCATCCAAGGCTGCCCGTGGGCAGGGCTATGTTGCTTTCCGGCCGCCCAGCCTCTGGCGCAGGATGGGACAGACCCGCAAGGCGCGCAGCGTTCGAGATAGTGCCGCCAAAAAGATCGGCCGACGCTGCCATGTCTCGGCAGGCTTCGCCCGGTCGGAGCTGATGGGCTTTGTGGGACTGCTGCTTAGAGACAAAAAGAGAGCCGCCCCGCTGGCTGCCGAGCTGGATCTGGAGGCGGAAGAGATCGCTCTGCTTCTGGGCAGCGCTCCCACCACCAAGAAGGTGCAGACCATCTTCGAGGAGGCTATGAAGATCCGGACCGCTGAGGAGATAGAGGATATCGAGATGGCATGGCACAGCACAGCGCAGCGCTCGCTTGCGGGCGCAAGCGAAGCGCGTGCGACGCCCGCCTGCGCGAGCGAGGCGGATGAGGGCGCGGCGAGCATGAAGATGGGTGCTGTGCAGGAGAATGCGGTGGATGCTACTCTTGAGCCCCTCATGGACGATCTGAACCTTCCGGCCTCTGCGGTCGGGCCTGGTCAGGTATTGCCCGCGGCTGCCAACCAGGGGCAAGAAGGGACTGTCGCAAAGCCCGAAGATTGCAGGCTGGGCAGCCCTTGCAAAGATGAGACCCTGGCAAAGGTCGAGAAGAAGGTGGCAAAGCCGGCGGTGGGAAGGGGACAGAAGTCGCTGTTTGACTTTTGATCGTCGTCTATGTGATTAGCAATCTCTAACCTTTGATGACACTCCTGTATTCGTCATATAGATATCCTCTCTAGAATAGAAAGTATATGCCGGGCCACTCTGCTAAATGAGACGTCAGTCCATACTAATCCACTCCTTCATCGAAGGTGGTCCTTGAATCGCACTTTTGCGAAAAAGAAACGGCTTCAATTATTGGCAGTAGCCACTGAATAGGAGCTTTCATTGATAGGATTCCCCAATTCCATCAAATCTTGCCATGTTTTTATGTACCTTTTATGGGGATTCAGCCATGATTGGAGGCTAATAGGAATCCTCTGTGGGCTTGCTTTTACTTCAAAGAAGTCCTTTGCGGTCCATGTCTTTCGATTTGCATCCCATGCCTTCCATTCAACCAATGCAGTGCTATCATTGACTGTGACTAAGATATAGCCTACATCTACCTTGTTATGGAAATCGCCTATGACCGAACCATCATTGTATGGTGGCGTCCAGTTCGCACGGGGAGCTCCGCCTGACCCTATGACTACCTGGTAGATCTTATTACCAGAACTGTCCAAGATGTGGGCCCGGTCATAGAGATGGTCATGCCCGCAAAAATATATTCTCCCACCTGCCTTTCCAATACTATTCCAAAAATCCCGGCGTTGAGTGGAATAATATGCAAGGCAATCCGGGTGGTTTATGGCATACGCGGGCTCATGGCCAAACACAAACACAAAGGGGCTGTGATCCTGCTCCAATTGCTTATCAAGCCAGGTTTGGTTGACACGATGAGGATTCACATATTCGTCTAATCCCACAAAAAAAGCATTTCGATGGGTAAAGCTATACGTCAAATACTTTTCCTCGTTCGGACCGTTATCAGGAATATATTGTTTGAAAGCCTCGATATAGGAAGCTTTCAGCGCTTTATCTGGCTTTGTGGAATACGGTGGCTTTGGTGGATAATCGGAATTACCGTCTTCATGGTTGCCCCGAACCGTATAGACTCTTATTGTATTATTCTCATTTATAATATATTGGTTTATTGATTCCTTCCAATATGAGAATTGATCGCTATATGATGTGCTTCCGTTTGCCCACCACCCATTGACCATATCTCCCGGAACTAGGACAACTTCGCATTTTTCATTTACTACTTCTGCTGCCAATTTGCTCAATACGAAATCGTTAATGCCTGATTTGCAGGTAGTGTTAACGTTGTCGTCTCCTCGAGTGTCGCAAAGAACGGCAAATTTCCACGGAAAATGCGTCTCTGACGCAATTGATTGACATGAGGAAACCGTTATAAAAAGAAAGATACATAATGCAATAATGAAACCGCAATCAATTCGTTTCATGATATTGGACCTCCCAATTATGCAGAATGGATTATAAAGCGCACTATCGATTCTGTTATCATCTTGAAACCTGCATCATGGATAAAGTGCACATACACGAGATCTTTTCCATTCTCAAACTTTGCAGATCTGACTTATTTATCTAAAGTTCTAAATTACATATAGTTTTTGGTTATTTCATTAATTTGCGGTCCTGAAATTATTTTGCGCGTTTGGAATTTCTTCGGCAATAGTTGAATTTCGAAAATATAGGGTCATTTGATTCTTCTTGGGCCAACCAATATCGTTGCCGATAACCGGCTCGATTCCTGTATCGAGATATCGTTTCCAGACCTGTTGGACTCGTCTTGGGGATATCTCATTTCCTGGCCATCTCGCTAGTTGTCATCCCTTCTTTTTTTCGCGAATAATCCAATGGATTTTTCGCTTACTCAACTTCCCATTCCGAACTTCAAGTTCGGAACTTAAGAAGGTGTGTAATAGTTTCGAGACTTTACACCCCTTGCATCAAGTGAAAAATTATCTAAAGCTTGAGCGCATGATATATTCTCATGCCTCAATTCCAACCGATCTTCGATTTTCTAGGCAGACTTCGCCAGAACAATAACCACGAATGGTTCGAATCGCATCGCTCTGAATACGATCAGGCCAGGATGGGCTTTGAAGAGTTCATTCAGGGCTTGATCTTCCGCTTCGACACAATCGAGCCCCTGGGAGATCTGGCGGCCAAGGACACCATCTTCCGCATCAATAACAACCTGCGCTTTGCCAGGAATATGCCTCCCTACAAAAACCATTTCTCAGCCGTGCTCGCGCCCGGCGGCAAGCACTCTATGCAGCTGCCTTATTACATTCACATCATGCCTGACGGAGGCTCATTGATCGCCGGCGGCGCCCACATGCCGACATCCGCGGATCTGCAGGCCATCCGTTCCGCCATAGCCCGCGATCCTGTCCAGATCGGAAGGGTGATCGAGGCCCCAGCTTTCCGGAAATATTTTGGAGGCATCTCCGGCGAAAAACTCAAGACCGCCCCGCGAGGATATGCAGTCGACGATCCACAAATCGAATTGATCCGGCATAAGCAATTCATGGTCCACCATTCGCTCAGCGATGAGCAGGTTCTCGGCCCGGATTTTGCAGACCATGCCTTGAAGGTCTTTGCCGCCATGAAGCCGTTCTTCGATTATCTCCAGCCTCTTGTAGGGCCGCAAATGCGCCCCACAAGGATTCCGCCGAAAAGAGAAGAAGGGAAGGCCTGCAGAGAATGAAAATGATCGATTTGAATTGAAAAGTAGATGGAGCTCAGTCTCCTGGCTGAGCTCTCCTGGGCAATAATATCTCTCTAGGAGTTCAGTAGGTGCTGAGCTCTCCCCGGAACAGCATCTGCTGCAGCTTGGGGATATTGGCCAGCCACTCATCCAGGATCTCTATCGCTCCTGCTTCTACCGTCTTCAAGTCAACACCATCTTTGGGTACGATCTGCACGCTGGCAATGTGCGGCTCGTCGATGGGCTTTCCTATCTGAGAGAGCATCTTAATGTAGACCTCTTCGATGCCCTGCACCTCGGCTGCAATCTGTCTTGCCGCCTCAATGGAGAGCAGGTTGTAGATCTTGCCCACGTGATTGATGGGGTTCTTGCCGCAGGTAGCCTCCAGGCTCATAGGTCGATTGGGGGTGATGAGTCCATTGGCCCGGTTGCCGCGGCCTACCGCTCCATCATCTCCCATCTCTGCCGATGTGCCTGTGACGGTGATGTAGACAGATCCCAGTTCGATATTGTCGGCCACGTTCATCTGCGCATTTACCTTGCGGTCGGTAAATTGCCTGGCATATTCTATGACATGCTCAACGATGTCCCTTTTTGTGTCCGCGTACTGCTTGAGGTTTGCTACATGCTTATCGACCATGGCGCAGGCAATGGTGAGATTGATAACATCCCCCTGGCGCATGCCCATAACCTTGATATCCTCTCCGATGGCCGGGATGCTCGTCTTAAGTCGCATGAGCTCTCGCTCCGTGTTGAAGACGATATTCTCCGTTTCGGAGAGCGGCGCATACCCTACACCAAAGGAGGTGTCGTTGGCCGAAGGAACCTTCCGGCCGAATACATCTCGCAGATCAGAGGAACCCATGCCGATCTTGGCATCAAGGATGACGTGGTTGTTGACATCCAGGTTGGAGAGCGACTCTGCCAGAAGCTTGCGTGCCGCCTTGATGGCGATGGTGTCCACAGGAATCTCCTCATCCTTAAAGACCCTCGTGGCCCGCCCGGTAAGTAAAATGTAAAGCGGGCAGATGACCTCGCCGCCTCCAAAGGTCGGTTTGGATCTTCCGGCCACGATCTGAGTCTTATCGGTGTTGTGGTGCAGCACCGCACCAAATCTATCAAGGTATTCCTGACATAGAGCCCGGCTGATGGACTCCGCGAGTCCGTCTGCAACGCTATCCGGGTGGCCTATGCCCTTGCGTTCTACAAGCTCTATCTCCTGTTGCTCCAAAGGTCTTTGATTGAGGCGTTCAACCTTGATATTTCTCTTCATAACCGTTCCTCAAATGCGATTCTCTTGTTTAATCTCATAACTGCAATTCAGATATTGGAGAAGTCCAATGCCATATTAATGCTTTGCACTTGCGGCAGCCAAAAGAACATCGAGACAAATAATATTGCAATTGGACCTATTAGAATTAGAAACATGCTCCGTCGCCTGAAGCAACTCCCATAAGCCAATTATCGGGCCGCCATTACTGCGTCAGGCCCACCTGCCACTTGAGCAGCCTCTCTTCCACTACATAGCGGAATGTCTTGTCGATGAATAATCCCAGAAGGCCCAGCATGACGATGTAAAGCAATACATAGTCCATCTCATGCAGATAGTAGTAGGACCAGATCTTGTAGCCAAGCCCGCTGGAGCTTACTCCGAACTGCTCTGCTGCCACGAGGCACATCCAGGCGATTCCCATGGCTATGCGGATTCCTCCTGCAATGGAGGGCAAAGCATAGGGAAAGGCCACGTATCTCACCAGGTCGAGGTCTTTGGTAGCTCCCAAAACCTTGGCTGATTCCACATAAACTCGTGGAAGGTTGCGAAAGCCCACGTAAGTATTGATGAGGATGGGGAAGACTGCCCCAACAAAGATAATGAAGCCTGCCGCCGTATCGGTCAGGCCAAACCAGACGATGGCGAAGGGAATCCACGCCAGCGGGGGTATGGGTCGGAAGATCTCCACAATGGGGTCCAGTATTCTGTCTGCCGCTCGAAACCAGCCCATGATCATGCCCAGAGGCAGAGCAACGAGGAGACCGCCTGCCATTCCTATAAGAAAATGAAGCAGGCTGGTGGGAAGATCCTCTGTTAATATCGTCGGCCACTCTTTGGAGAAGGCCGCGGCTACCTGGAGGAAGCTTGGCAGCAGCAGCTTGTCATTCACTGCCGCTGCCGCGATCTGCCAGACAAGAATCAAGCCCAATATGGATAGGGCCTCGATGCCTCGCCCATCGACCAAATCCTCCAGCCTCTTGGTCTTGACCATATCTTGCTTTCCCGTCTTCGTCCTCAGGCCACCGCCTTCGCATAGAAGCCCGTGTCGAATAGATCGTCCTTGCTGAGGGTCTTGTTGATGTACCCCAACTGCTGGTCGATCTTTGCGTATTCCACCGTTGACGGGATCTGGATTGTGGGATCGCTGATCCACTTTCCGTCCCAGTTCTTGATTGATTCTTTCACCATAGCAAGGTTTTGACCGGTCTTTTGAGCGTAGATCTGCGCAGCCTCATCCGGGTGGGCGTTGACATACTCTGTGGCCTTGATGTGGGTCTTGATTATCTGCTCCACCAGAGCCGGCTGCTCTCTGAGCAGCTTTCCGCTGATGAGGAGGCTGCAGCAGGCATGATTGGGCCACATCTCTCCTGATTGGACAACAGATCTGCCTTTGCCGTCCAGCGCAATCTGTGAGGGGGATGGGTGGGGCAGGAAGACGCCATCGATCTTTCCGGCTTCAATGGCAGTCACGGCATCTCCAGGTCCCATACCGTGAATTTGGACCTTGGAAATGTCAACCCCGTTATCCTTCAGCCATTTCTTCATGACTATATCCTGAATGGACCCGGGCGGGAAGGTGCCGATGCTCAGGCCTTCCAGGGACTTGGGTCCGCTGTATGTTATGTTCGGCCTCAATACCAGGTCGGAGCCATTGATATTTACAGCGGCCACGATCTTTGCATCCAAGCCCTGGGCTATGGCCGTTATTGGCGGAGCTGTGCCCACGTAGGCAATGTCCAATGCTCCTGCGAGCATGGCCTGCATCTCAGGCGGTCCTGACTGGAATACCTTCTCATCGACTGTCGCTACTCCAAAGGGCTTCAGATCCTCTGCCCACCAGCCTTTATCGGATGCTACCATCTCAGCAATCTGATGGGTACTGGGCTGGTATCCGATATGCAGAGTGGTTATGTTGACAGTCGTCTTCTCCGATGAGGTGGCATTGCCACTCTTCTCTGGAGATGAGATGCAGCCCATGGTCACCACTACCACTGCTGCCAGAAGGGCTATGAATATGAATTTCCTCAAATATGATCACCTATACCGACTTTGCCCGCTATATGGAGTAGGATCAGTATAAAACTGTTTCCAGCCATAGACAATATTTTCCTAAAATGGACAATATTATAGAATAATATTACAATAGTATCAACAACTGTTCCGCCGGGGCAAAAAACATTTCTAGAACTAAAATATTTATGCTATCCATGAGTTCTATGGGCCCCAATCCTGATCAAATTGAAGGCACAATCCAATTGTACAAATAGGTAAAATCCTGGAGACAATAATGCCAGGGGCTTGAATCGACAGGTTAAAGCGAAGTGATGCCGTAATGGGTGCAGGTTTCAATGGTAAGATTGCTTTCGGAAATTCTGAACAGGATCGAGCGCTGCGAAGCAGTTGTCCTGACTGCGGAAGAGGTCTCCCGGTTGGTGGAGTCAGGGGACAAATCCCGGCTGGCGGGAGTGGACGTTGTCACCACGGCCACGCGGGCCGTGATGAGCGGCACCTACGCGATATTCTCTTTCCCTGCGGCCAGGCCCGCATCATTTCTGAGGGCGAAGCGGGTTTGGATCAACGGCATATCCGCTCAGGTGGGCCCCTGTCCCAACGAAAACCTGGGAGTACTGGATCTGGTGGTCTTTGGAACTGCCCACAGCCGCGATCGGCCCAATTACGGAGGAGGTCATCTCTTTCGCGATCTTGTGGAGAAAAAGACGGCGCAGGTCGAGGTCGAGACCGATGGCGGTAGATCGCTCCAGGTCGAGGTCGGGCTGGATGATATGCCATTTGCCCGAATCTATGGATCGCGCCATGCTTTCAAAAATTACTCGGCTTTTGTCAATCCGGGGGCGGAGCCGGTTAGCACCATCTTTCACGCGCGCGGTTTCGAGCCCCATTGCCGGGAAGCAACGTTCTCCGGCTGCGGCCAGATAAATCCCCTAAAAAATGATCCGCTGCTGGAAACGATCGGCGTAGGAACGCGCATTCTCATGAACGGTGCGGAGGGCTATGTTTTGGGTACGGGCACGCGTAGCACAAGAGAGCGGCCGAACCTGTCAGGCTTTGCGGATATGCATCAAATGTCGGCTGAGTATATGGGCGGCTTTGCGACCTCTGCGGGCCCGGAGTGCATCTGCTCCTGGGCTGTGCCCATTCCCGTGACGAGCGACACCATCCTGGCGGAGATTTCCATGCTGGACAGAGATATTGTCCTGCCTGTCAATGATATAAACACCAGAATGGTCATCGGCGAGGCTTGCTACGGCGACGTCTGGCAAGGGGTGGACCTGGCGGAGGAGTTCGATCCGGAGAAATGCCAGGGCTGCAAACGGTGCCGGGTTATGAAGGCCTGCCCCATGAAAGCCGTTCGTTTCGATAGACAGGGCGCTCGCGCCCTGCGAGATGAGTCGCTCTGCTTTCACTGCGGACTATGCGTCAGCGAATGTCCAAATGGCGCCTTTCAATGCCGTATGGGTGCCATCCGGCTGAAGACCGCTTCAGGGAAGATCAGAACCATACCTGTGGTCTTGCGCCAATCGGACAAGCTGCGCGCCCTGAAGCTGGCAGAGGATCTGAAGAGAAGGATACTGGATGGCTCTTTCAGGATGGCAGAGCCTGTTGAGCGGATCTCATGAATCGATCGATTATCTCTTCTGGCGAGAGGTCTATAACGGGAACGCTGGCATTGCCCGCTTCCACCTTTACGACCACTACCCCTTGACCAGCGAGGACCAGAGGCAGATCATCGAGATTGTCGACTTTTCTGACAGAATTGACGCCTGCTGCCAGGGCGATGGCGGCAAGGTCGGTGCCAAGATGGGTGCAGGTGGGCTGAGAGCCCGTGGAGCCGTAGCAGCAGTTGTCCAGAATCACCAGCAGGTAATTCTCCGGTGCATAATGGGCGATGGTGGCCAGAGTTCCCTGGTTCATGAGCACTGAACCGTCGCCATCCAGAACGATCACCCGTCTTTGCGGCTGGCCCTGCTCCAAGCCCAGGGCTAAGCCGAGGCCGATAGAAGAAGCCAAGCCCATGGAGCCGAGCATGTAGAAGTTTTCCGGGCGATCTCTTGCAGCATAAAGCTCCCGGCTGGGAAAGCCGATGTTCGAGATCAGCAGGGCACCTTCTGCCTGGGCCGCTTCCGCTGCCAGGGCGATGGCATCTATCCGTTTCATGCTCCCCTCCAAAAATCAAGGTCCAAGAGAATGGCGGCAGGCCTCCTGCAGGCTGCTGCCATTTCCCAGGCGGCATTAACCGTATCTTCTGCTTCAGCACTGGCGGGCGAAAAATGAGGGATCTGCATGGCGTCCAGCAGGGGAACCGTGAGCCGTCCCATGGGCACCTGGCCGACAATGGGCTCGCCCGCTACCCCGCGGTGGCTTATGATCAGAAGTAGTGGAATGCCGTAGAGGATGTCCAATGATGCTAGGGCGTTGATGCTGTTCCCGAGGCCCGAATTCTGCATAAGCAGGGCAGACCGCCGCCCTGCCATCCAGGCCCCGGCGCACAGGCCCACGCCCTCCTCCTCGCGGGTGACGGGCACGTGGATGATCTCCGGATCTTTGCCCACAAGATTCAGCAGCTCTTGCAGATTGACGCAGGGGACGGATGTCGCGAAGTCTATCCCGGCGTGCTTCAGACCGCGAAATATGGCGAGGCTGGGATTCATCTTTATTGGGTCATTCTGCCCGGCCAAATAACCTTTTGCAAACGGCCGTAATGATGTGATAAATGCATCAAGATCGTCTCCGGAAGATCCAGCGTCCGGTAATTGCTATTCCAGATGATATTCCAGATGATGTTACATTTGGCCCGGAGTTGCTGCCAAAGTTGGCGGACTTGCCGAATTTTATCATTTAGACAATATTCTATTACTTAATGAAAAAATTTAAATTCTTAAAATTACACAGTACTTAAAATAGGGGGCATCAAAAGATATTTAGGATGATATGAAATGACCTTTGTTCTGATTAAGGGCACCTTCCATGTGCTGGGTTATTGTCTGGATGGCGACTCGATCCGGTTTCAAGCAGACGATTCCGCTAACTGGAGGAAGCTATCAGGTCCCGCTGCGGCTCTGAATGCCCTGGGCCATGCCAGTCTCCGCATGGAGGCAGTCGATGCCCTGGAGACTCACTATCAGGGATTCCACCAGCCTCTGCGGCTGGCCAGGCCTGCGGTACGCTATATCCTCTCCAGCCTGGGGATTCATGATGTCGTCTGGGATGAGACGCAAAAGAGGGTGATCAAGGCTGAGGACGGGACGGAGGGTTACATCCTGGCCCGCAGTACGGAGAGCCTTCGCCGTCCTGTGGCCTTCGTCTTTGCGGGCGGTAGCGAAGAAAAAGATGGCAGAGAGATCTCACTGAATGAATCAATGCTCAGCAAGAGCCTCAACTACGGGCTCATAGTCAGGGGCCTCGCTTATCCCATGTACTACAACGGACTTTTCTCGGATCTTCGACATCCTCTGACCTACGCATCGATCCATGCCAGGGAGGAAGGGAGGGGAATCTGGCCCTATGATCTGACCACGAAAGGGTTCTCCACGACTAACCTTGGGACCATTACAAATGAGGTGGCCATCCTTCCCAAGCTATTCCGCCGCATCATCGACTACATGGGAGAAGGCGGGAATATCGATGGTTTCATAGATCACCTCAGGAACGGGTGCGAACCCCTGGTCAATGTGGCGCAGGTTCAGTTCACCCGGTTCGACTCCATCGTTGAAGTGAAGGGTGATCGGGTTAAGCTGACGGAGTCGCCTGAGAATCTCATATTTCTGGACAAGGTACTGTGCAAGAGCTGACGGCGTTGTTGGCCTGGCACTGTGCCCGCATACGGCTTGACGAAGTGTCTCAAGGCCCTGTCAAGTTATTTATTCTAATAACGACCAACGTTATAACATGCCCATCCTTCGAGAAGATAAGGACCTGAAAAGCGCCTTCCAGAACTGCCGCACCATCTGCGTCGTCGGCATCTCGCCAGATCCCTACAAGCCCAGCTACTTTGTGTCAGATGTCTTGCAGAGCCACGGATTCAAGCTCTATTTTGTAAACCCGAATTATGCCGACAGGATAATTCTGGGTGAGAAGGTTTATGCCTCCATCAACGACGTTCCGGACGATATCGACATCCTGGATGTCTTCCGCAGGCCCTCGGCTGTACCGGCTCTGGCAGAGGAGGCCAAAAAGAAAGGCTTCAAGGTCTTCTGGATGCAGCCGGGAGCAGAAAGCCCGGAGGCCATAAAGCGGCTGGATAGTGAAGGATACAGCGTGGTTGCAGGAAGATGTGCAAAGATAGAGTCCAATCGGCTTTTATAAATCATTTTTGAATTTAATCGCGGCAATCAATCACGTTTTTTTCGCAAGATTGCATCAGCAAAAGCTAAATAGCCCGGCCTGTAGTACCCTAATCGATGTTCTCCGGCTGGGATGAGTACCACCTGATCAACAGGGAGCTTGCCGAACTGGCGAGGGGTCTACCCGATTCCCCTTTGGGAGAGATAATTAGCTATGTGCTCTCGGCTCCTGGAAAGAGAGTACGGCCTCTTGTCCTGATCTTTTCTGCCCAATCAAAAGGGGTAACTGCCTCCCAGGCCATGAACGCTGCCCTGGCAATTGAGCTGGCGCATGCTGCGTCTCTGGTGCATGACGATATTCTGGACTACGGCATAGAGAGAAGAGGGTCACCGAGCGTCCTGCAGCGGTTCGGGCCCGAAGCCTCTCTGCTCGCGGGCGACTATCTCATCTCCCGATCAATAGAGCTGGTCTCTCACTACCCGGCGCCCGTGATCTGCGCTTTTGCCAGGGCCTGCATGAACATGTCCGAGGGAGAACTGATGGACCTTTCCGTTGCAGGCTCATCGAATGATTATTATCAATGCATCTCCAAAAAAACAGCCTCGCTCTTTTCCGCAGCTGCGAAGATGGGTGGCCTCATAGCCGGTGCATCAGAGGAAGAAGTGGCGAGATTGGAAACCTATGGGATGCACCTTGGTTTGGGTTATCAGGTTCTTGATGACCTGGAGGAATTTCTGGGGCTGGATCAGGGAAAGTCATCCAAGAAGACCTCCGTCACTCTTCCCAGAATTTATGCCAGCCAGTATGGGGATGACGCCTCCCGAAAGATGTGCATAAAGGTCATCGAGGATCACAACACAGCGGCCAGAAGAGCCCTGTCCGGGTCTTCAGCGAGAGAGGATATCAAGTCCCGTCTGGAGAGCATCGTGGACGAGATGACCTGCCGGGGATTGCAGAGATGCAGATTGCAAGAAAGCCTCTGCTGAGAATTTTTGCCTCGGCAGACGGATCCGGCATCCAGCTTGAAGCCCGTGGCCCAGCGGCCCCTCTGGCAAAGCCGGTCATGGACAGGATCAATAAGATCTTTGCCGACGAAAAACCCATCCGCTCCGGCCCGGATAAGTTCATCTTCTCGACCTGGATTCCACCGGCACCGAGCTTGGCCTTCGACCGCATGCTCTCCGCCCAGGTAGGGGCCATGATACGGCGGCCCGTGCCCGATCAGTTCTCCATAGCCGTCATGAAGGCCTGCCCCAACGATTGCATCCATTGCAGTGCCCCCGCACGACAGGGAGAGATACTGGAGAGCGCGGTCGTCAAGAATGCGATATCCCAGGCGCTGGATATGGGATCTTACCTCATAACTTTCGACGGTGGCGAGACCATGCTGCGCCGGGATCTGCCGGACCTGGTCGCGTCTGTGGATACGCGGGCAGTGGCTACGGCTTTTACCAGCGGCTACCATCTCACACCAGAGCTTGCCAGGCAGCTGAAAGAGGCCGGGCTGTACGCCGTTCGCATCAGCATCGACAGCCCCTTCGAGAAGGAGCACGACCGGGTGCGGGGCCGAACGGGCGCTTTCCAGGATGCCCTCACCGGCGTTCGGAATGCGCTGGAGGCAGGACTGCTGGTAGACCTCTTCATGGTGACGTCCCCTCACAATATCGATCATCTGGAGGAGGCTTTCTCATTGGCCGCAGAGCTGGGGGCGCATGAGCTCTCCCTTTACGAGATCGTGGCTGTGGGGCGATGGGCCAATCATGAGGACGAGGTGCTGGACGCTGATGATGTGGCCAGGCTTGAGCGCTTTCATAAGGAGAAGAATAGAACGGCTGGCCCCGGTCCCCGTGTCTCGGCACTGCCCTATCTGCAGAGCCCGGAGATGTTCGGATGCTTTGCCGGACGCCGGTGGATTCATGTGGATGGAAACGGCGAGGCCCTGCCCTGCGCCTATATGCCCTTGAGCTTTGGGAATATCAAAGAGAAGAGTTTAAAGGAGATCTGGAAGGAGATGACCCGATACCAGTGGTTCAAAGGGAGATGCTCCTGCCAGATGAAGGAGCCAAAGTTCAGAGGGGAGCATACGCAGATACTGGGAAAATAGTCCTGACTATTGAAAACGGAAATCTCGGACCTTGCATATTCACGTCTCACCTAGCCTTCCTCGAAGGTTCTCCAGATATTTGGCATACTTTTCCGCATCCGCACGACCTATTTCCCTCTCGAATTCTATGCTGGCTTGCATCAGATCTACGGCTCGCCTGAGATCTCCTGCCTTCTCATATTCGAGGCCCAGATTCCAGCAAGCAATTGATTCACCACTTCTGTCCTCGATCTCGCGGGTGATGGCAAGCTGCTGCTCGTAGAACTCGATTGCCTTGCGCGGCTCGCCCAGGGAGGCGTAGGCATTACCCAGGTTGCCCAGGTCAGCCCCTTCCCCTCTCCGGTCCCCGATCTCACGAGCTATCGTTAGCGCCTGCTCGTAGTAATCGATTGCCTTGCCAATCTGGCCCAGATGGAAGTAGGCCAGTCCCAGGCTGCCCAGATGGTTTCCTTCCCCTGTCTGGTCCCCGATCTCACGAGACATTTTTAGCGCCTGCTCGTAGTATTCGATAGCCTTATGCGGTTCGCCCATATCGGCGTAGGCTATGCCCAGGTTGCCCAGGCCAGCCCCTTCACCCCGCCGGTCCCCGATCTCACGAGATATTTTTAGCGCTTGCTCGTGGTATTCGATAGCCTTATGTGGATCGCCCAGATCGGAGTAGGTTAGGCCCAGGTTGCCCAGCCAAACGCCTTCATTTCTCATGTCGCCGATCTCACGAGATATTTTGAGCGCCTGCTCGTGGTACACGATAGCCTTATGCGGCTCGCCCAGATGGAAGTAGGCCAGTCCCTGGTTGCCCAGGTTGGCTCCTTCCACCTCCCGATCACTCATCTCGTGGGCTATTTTCAGTGCTTGTTCGTGGTACTCGATGCCCTTGAGGGGCTCGCCCAAATGGAAGTAGGCCAGTCCCAGGTTGCCCAGGATGGCTCCTTCACCCCGCCGGTCCCCTATATCGTTGGCAATTTTCAGCGCCTGATCGTAATAATCAATGGCCTTGTGGGCGTTGCCTAGATCCTCGTAGGCCATGCCTAATAAATTAGAGAATGAAGCTTCATCATAGCATGACTCATCGCATCTTGCTGCATTCAATCCTGCCTGCAAGATGGCTATCCTTTCCACCCAATGCCCTTGTAGGTCCAGATAGTCCTCGATAGCATATGTGAGAGTGCGCACAGCTTTCCACAATCCTGCCCTATTGCAGGCCGACTGCACTGCCAGTATATGGTCTCGTTTCCCATCCAGAAGGGCATAGCCGACCAGTCCTCGCTGCATCTCTTTTCCGATTAAATCGTCATAGTACTTCGCCAGGCAAGCCAGCGCATTGCTCGGCGGAGCGAGTCGTTCTCTGGCATAGGTGTGAGCCAGAGCATGGGTAATCTGGTATCGAACGTCAGGGCGCGTCAAAAGTCCGAAATCGACCAGCTCGCCCAGGCTGTGATTTGCATCCTCATTTGAGATCTCCAGAGCGATGGCGATGGTATCTGTTTCAAATGGCTTCAATGCCAGGACGCCGGTCAGGCCCAGGCAGCCTCGTGCCTGATCGCTGACCTGCAGAAGGCTATGCTCCATCAAGAGCGGGATGCTCTGATGCTGTCGTTTTCCCAGGTCCAGAGCGATCAAGGGCGTCTTTTCCAGCCAGGCCAGATACTCGCAGCCAAGCTGCCGCCGGTGGGCCATATAGCGGCCCGCTAGGAAGATGGCCAGCGGCAGGCAGCCCAGGATGTTGCAGATGCTCTGGCAGGTCTTTGCGTCCGATGCCATTTCGCTGCCCCAGGCTTGCAGAAGCTGAACGGCTTCACCCATAGGTAAAGGAGGCAGGTCACTGAAATCGGCAGGCGCATCTGCATGGCGCCGGGTGGTTATGAGCACTCCGCAACTTGCCGTGATGCTGAGGACTTCTTCCAGGTCATCACAGGCTTCCGTTCCATCCAGGACGATGAGAGCATGTCGGCCACTAAGTGCTCGCCTGGCCGCTTCCAGAGGGCTCTGGCGGGGGTCTTCGCCATAAGCCCGGGCGATGGCCTCCAGGGCCTGAGCTGCCTGGGGCTTGTGGTAGAAGGTATGAAAGAAGATGCCATCCGGGAATCTTTGGGGCGGATCGTTTCCCGGCGCGAGCTGCCAGATAGCTTCCGCGGCCAGGGCCGTCTTGCCCATGCCGCCTGGACCGCAGATGGTAATTACTTGTCCGGGTCGTAGATCTCTTAACAGGTCTTCCAGCTCCTTTTCGCGGCCGGTGAAATGCTGCGCCCGAGGGGGCTTTTGCAGGGGGATGATCTTAGGTGCGACAGGAAGCTGATTAATTGTGACCCTGTCATGAAACTCCCCAGATAACACCGGCCCCTCGACGCCACCTGCAATATTGGTCTGCGTGCCGACTATCTTCTGGCTGCACTGGTCGATTTTGGGTTTATCAATCATAATAGACTATTTCCTCCATTCAGCCAGTTGCGCTCTCACTCCATCGACTGATGGGCTTTCGATCGCGCTTAAATTTGAGTTTGCAGCGAAATCCTGTAATATTGGGGCGTTTGCCTGTCTTACCATAGATTTGCATTGCCTGCTCGTAGTACTCGCGTGCTGTTTTATCGCCCAGATCAGCGTATGCATCCCCCAGATCGTTTAACCATGCCCCTTCATTCAGGCGGTCTCTGATTTCCTGGGCGATGGTCAGGGCTTGCTTATAATGCTCGATGGCCTCGCTGTATTTGCCAAGTCTCCTTTCGACTATGCCCATGCTGCCCAGGACGGCACCTTCGCCCCTTCGATCCCCGATTTCTTGATAGATAGCCAGGGCCTGCTCGTAGCGCTCAATGGCCTTGCTGGGCTCGCCCTGAGCAGCATAGGCCAGTCCCAGGTTGCCAAGATCGGCACCTTCACCTCGTCTATCCCTGATCTCACGGGAGATGGTCAGAGCCTGGTTGTGAAAATCGATGGCCTTGACAGGCTCGTCCAGGGCGAGGTGGGCCAAGCCCAGGTTGCCCAGTGAGGCACTTTCGCTATATCTATCCATGATCTCGCGGGCAATAGCCAAGTGCTGCTCATGGCACTCAATGGCCTTGCTGGGCTCGGCCTGAGCAGCATAAGCCAGTCCCAGGTTGCCCAGGTGCATGCCTTCCCCTTCCCGATCCTTCAGCGCCCGGGCAGCTTTAAGGCTGGCCTCAAGCCAGGGAATCTTATCAGCAGGACGCAGACGTATATCCAGGATATAAGCGCCGGCATTCGAAAAGTCATCGCATATCCAGAAGATCCGCTTCAGCTCCTGGCGGATCCCTTTTGTGATTTGGCGCTCCGCCCAGGACTGTCCTGCCCGGATATTGGCCCATTCGCGGTCGAAGAGCGCAAGCCCAGACTGGATGCCTTGCCCGCCTTTCAGATAGAGGTCATCAGCTTCAGATAGACGCCCTAAGTAGTATTCGGCATGACGCTGCTGCGCATCATTCCTATCAGCCTCGCCTTCAGCCTCCACCAGTCGCCCGGTCGCAAAGATTCGCACCAAGTCATGCAGATGATACCTGCCTTCGCCCTCGTCGCTCTGCCTCTGGTACTCGACCAGGCTCCAGCGCACAAGCTCGCTCAGATGCATGTGGCCTTCATCCTGACATACGACCTCCTCGGCAGCAGCATCAAAGCTTGCGGGAAAGATGGACAGAAACCTGAAGACAGCCGCGGTCTCGGGCTTCAGGCGGCTGTAGCTCAGGCCGAAGCTGGATTCCACATCCAGGTCCACGCCCTCCTTGCCGATGCGCTTCAGCCTCTTCTGCTCATCTCGCAGATCTCTGACATACTGGGCTGGGCTCAGATCAGGGCTGTTAGCCAGAAGGCTCCCCGCGGCTCGCAGCGCTAGCGGCAGGAGACCGCAAAGCCGGGCGATCTCCTGCAGATCTTCATCACTCAGCCCTTCGGCTGAGGGCGAAGCGCCTGGTTTCCACAGTTTCAGCAGGAGCTCTACAGCCTTATCCGTCCTGAGCACATCCAGGTCCATTGGGACCAAGCCGGGAAGGGTGAACTTGCGGCGGGAGGTTACAATCACTCCGCAACTTTGTGGAGGAAGCAGCGGGCGCACCTGTTTGTCGTCCGCTGCATTATCCAGCAGCAGCAATGCCCGCATTCCGTGAAGAATGGAGTGGTAAATATTGACGAGCTCTGCCTCGCTTTCAGGAGGCTTGAACTCGGGATGGTAGGCCCGGATGACCCTGGCCATGGCCTCGGCTGGTGTCATGGGCACGGGGTCAGTGCCCCTCAGCTCCACAAGGATCTGGCCGTCGGGATAGCGTCCGGTCAGCTTCTCGGCCAATGCGTAAGCCAGAGCCGTCTTGCCTATGCCACCCATCCCGCGCAGGCCGGTGATCGTGGCTCCTCGATCAAAGCCAGCTAAGAGATCTTGCAGCTCCTCGCCTCGGCCGGTGAAGTCCCGGGGAGGAGGTGGAAGGTGAGGGACGAAGACCGGAGGTGGGGAGGCGATAGTTGCATCTCCAGCTACATTGATCTGCGGGCCGACTACCTTCTGGCCGTGCTGGTTGATGCGGGATTCGTCTGCCATGATATTCTTTACTTGGACTTGTCGGTGTTCACCGGGCCGCTGAAGGTTCCGGAGAGAACAGGGCCGTTGACATTGCCGGCGATGTTGGTCTGCGTGCCGACTATCTTCTGGCCACGCTGGTCAAAGGCCGTCCTGGTGGCTGCACCCTTCTGCACTTCGTCCACCAGCTTCTGTAGCTTTTCGGCAAAATCCGGATCTGCCTCCAGCTTCTCTGCCAAGACCTCTTCGAGCGCAGTCTGCCGGCCTTTGGAATCAGGCTTCTTCTGAGCAAGGGCTAGGGTTTCCTCTGCATCGGAGTCGCCTTTGAACTTATTAATCACCGCTTGACAAAGCTCCCCGAGCTTTGCACCCAGCTTTTCTCCTGCCGTACTGGAGAAGGCCTCGGCACCTTTGGCCAGAAACGGAGCGGCAACGGCAGCCAGACTTAATGGATCCATCTGCATCACATCCTTGATGGAGTATTGGACCGGCTGAAATGATAAGCCTTTCTGGGATGCATCCCTGACCTCTGAATTTTTATCCCGAGCTCGAATATCCATGCCGGAAGAAGTAGATCACGACTGTGGATTCTCGTCCGTCCATAAGTCGAGATATTTTTGGCCATAGCCAGCATGGCTCTTGACGTTTTAACCACTGAGCTCACAGAGTTCGCACAGAGCGGCTAAAGAACAAGTGAAAATATAGTAACTTGAGGCGAGCTGCATAAAACTTCGAGAAACCAAAGAGAAGCATAAACTCTCAATCTATGTCTCGCTTTGCGCAGTAATCATCGAGAGAGATGTACTGCTCCTTTTCCCTTTGCAGCTTCAGATATTTCTCTCGAACGTAACTCGCCTCGTCTTCGACGATAAGCTCCTCTTTACAGGCTGCCATTACTATCACCTATATGTCTACTTGATTATTAATCTTCTCCGTAAACCGAGTCTCTTCGTTTAAGGTAGATGTCTGTGATGTACACTGTGCGCTCTTCTTCGCCCACGAAATACTCAGCTCGATACTTCCCTATGCGTTGCCGGTACATGGGTGGGGTTCCGCTGCGCGCGATTATGTCTATATCACAACCTGAACGCGGTTTGAACGGATCCATCGGGAGAGATCAGCAATTCGAACGACATTATGGCACCTCGAGGGACTTGTACGCGCTCATTTTATTAACTCTTCTCAAAGAAAGCACCGACCTATTCAATATGAGCCTGGCACTGGATAGAGAAAGCGCCATGGGGCTTGTCGGCTATGGAGAGCACCTCTTCCCAACTCCCTTCATCCCCCTTCTCCTTTCAAACTCCCAGCGCCAGGCGCAGCGTATTTCTCACAGCTGGTGCCAGGCCCAGCGTAATCAGTGTCAATTTAGTTAGATTCCGCAAAGATGGGTCCTCAATAGAGCGATCGATCATGCTCAGCACCGGCAGGAGTATAATCAGCTTGAGGGGAAACATGATCGCTGCAGAGCCCGTCAGGTCGATAAGAAAAGTGGGAAGGACGTGCTTCTCGTAGTAATCGAACCAGTCCACTCCTATGTAGGTCGAGCTGGCGTCCAGCATGTGGGCGTAGATGATCATGAGGTTGAACCTGTCATCCAAGAACCCGAGCGAGGGCAAAGCCTGTCGGCAGAGGAGCAAGCCTCCTGTAATGGCTGTGCCGATGACGAAGACGGCAAAGATGACCCAGGCGTTCCTAAACCCCTGGGTGGATAGGATGGCAAGATTGAGCACGGTCCAGGCAATGCCAACGGCTGCATAACTCTGGTAAAACTCCTCGCCCCGGATCTTTCTGGTGATAGCGAGCGAAGCTGCAGTTATCAGGAAGACCACGAAGAAGATGATAGGTGTGATGAGCAGGTATCGCCAGGGTGCGTCAACCAGATCTGCATCCTCGATCACTCTCAGGCTAGAGCCTGCCAGGATGTAAGGCAGGGTGGAGAGCACCAGCTTCTCATCCATCGAGATATGCCAGTGGCGAAAGAGCCTTATCAGCCCCAGGATCGCCAATCCTAATACCGTCGCCCATGTGACTGTATCCACCGGGTTATAGCTGGTATCATAGATTATGGGATTGATGTAGTACCTGTAGATCCAGGCGGCGAGATCGAACACGATATGCTTTTGGATGGCCACGTATTTCTAGCGTTCGCGTGGCTCATCTTATATCTTCTATTTAATTTGGCGGCGGAAAGTATTTATATCGTAGAAGGACAAGCACAATTGTCCGTTTTCTGATTTTAGTTGAGGTAATTAGATGGTCGAGGTGTTCAAAGGTACAACTACGGTAGGTGTACTCTGCGATGGAGGTGTGGTCCTTGCATCGGAGAGCCGTGCTACCATGGGCAGTTTCATAGCCAGTAGCCAGGCCAAGAAGATCTATCAGATCGATGACCTGGTGGGCATGACTACCGCCGGCGCAGTGGGCGATGCTCAGTCGCTGGTGCGAATGGTTCAGGTTGAGGCCAGGCTCTACAAAATGCAGAGAGGCGAGAGAATGACCGTCAAAGCTGTAACTTCCATGCTGGCCAATATACTATCATCCAGACGCTACTATCCGTTCATGGTTCAACTCGTCATGGGGGGTGTTGACAGATACGGCCCCAAGATCTATTCGCTCGATGCGTTAGGCGGGCAGATCGAAGAGCGGAGAATCGTGTCTACCGGTTCCGGTTCGCCCATTGCCTACGGCGTGCTGGAAGCCATGTACAAACCCGGGATCAGCATCGAGGATGGAACAGTCCTGGCTGCACGTGCAATTCATAATGCCATGAAGCGAGATTCCGCTTCCGGTGACAAAATCGAGCTCGTTAGAATCACAGATAAATATGAGGAGGTAGGCGAGCCTGAGTTTACGGAGATAATGAATCTCCTCTAAATCTTTTTTGGATGTGTAATATTGTCGGTAGAAGATGTTCTTTTTGAGCTCAAACGTAAGGTGCAGAGCAAGCTGCCGCCGGACATCAACGTCACGGGGCTGGAGTTTGAGGGTCCGGAGCTGGTCATTTACACAGATGACCCCAAGAAGCTGGCTGATGACGGCGATATCATACGAAACTTGGCCAAGGAGCTTCGCAAGCGTGTCGTTGTTCGACCGGACCTGAAGGTATTGGCAGATCCTGAATTGGCCAAAACCAAGATTCAGGAGGTTGTACCCAAAGAAGCAGTTCTCACCAACTACTACTTTGACGGTGAGACCGGTGAAGTGCAGATCGAGGCCGAGAAGCCGGGTCTGGTCATCGGTCGCCATGGTGCAACTCTCCGCGAGATAACCAAGTTGATTGGCTGGACTCCCAAAGTGGTACGAACCCCGCCCGTGCGCTCGACCACCATTGCCAACATCAAGGATTACCTGCGTAGTGTGCAAACGGAGCGAAAGAACATCCTGCGCACTGTCGGCAGGAAGATTCACCGAGATATCGCTTCCAAGGATCAATGGGTCAGAATCTCTACCCTGGGGGGCTGTCGTGAGGTGGGCAGGAGCTGCATGCTGCTGTCTACGCCGGAGTCCCGCATCATCATCGATTGCGGCATAAATGTAGGGTCAGACGACTCGGCCACACCTTTTCTTTATGTACCTGAGGTCTATCCTCTTAACCAGATAGATGCCGTGGTCTTGACACATGCTCACCTGGACCATGCCGGTCTCGTTCCCATGCTCTACAAATACGGCTACGAAGGACCTATCTACTGCACACCGCCTACCCGGGATCTGTTTGTTCTCCTGCAGCTGGATTATCTCGAAGTGGCCGGTCGCGAGGGAAAGAGGCTGCCATACGACTCGGGCATGATTCGCGAGGCTCTCAAGCATACCATTACCCTCAACTATGGCGATGTGACAGACATCGCTCCCGACACCAAATTGACCATGCATAATGCCGGGCATATCCTGGGCTCCTCCATCGCTCACTTCCACATTGGAGAAGGCCTTTACAATGTGGCCTTTACCGGCGACTTCAAGTTCGAGAGAACCAGGCTCTTCGATCCGGCCGTATGCAATTTTCCGCGATTGGAAACTCTTGTGACTGAGGCCACTTACGGTGGGACCAACAGCATTCAGCCCTCTCGCAAAGAAGCCGAGGTCAATCTGATAAACGTGGTCAAGGACACCATCGGTAAAGGTGGCAAGGTCATCATTCCTGCGTTCTCTGTGGGTCGCAGCCAGGAGGTCATGGTGGTCTTGGAGGAAGCTATCCGAAAGAAAGTGATAGACGAGGTGCCGGTATGCCTGGACGGCATGATCTATGAGGCCACTGCTATTCATACAACATACCCTGAGTACCTTAATAACGACCTTCGAGATCTGATATTCCATAAGGGAATCAATCCCTTCCTGGCCCAGTGCTTTGTGCAGGTGGAGTCACCTAAGCAGAGAACGGAGATAATCGAAGGGCCTCCTTGTGTAATCCTGGCGACGAGCGGCATGCTTAACGGAGGGCCGGTTATTGAGTATCTCAAGCGCCTCGGCCCGGATGAGAAAAATACGCTGGTGATTGTCGGCTACCAGGCGGAAGGCACTCTCGGGCGGCGCATTCAGAAGGGCTGGAAGGAATTGCCGCTTTCTGTGGAGGGCAAGACCCAGACAGTGAAGATTAACCTGGAGGTAACCACGGTAGACGGTTTCTCCGGCCACTCTGATCGCCAGCAGCTCATGGAGTATATGCGGCGCATCTATCCCAAGCCCGGCCGGGTTCTTACCAACCATGGCGAAGAGGGTAACTGTCTTGATCTGGCCAGCTCCATCTATAAGAAATACAGGATTCCAACCATGGCGCCCATGAATCTGGAGACTGTCAGGCTGATTTAAGTCTTCAAAAGCTTTATCAAATCAGAGATATAATACAATTGAGAGGTTCTTTGTGACGGGAAAGAGAACGCGGATCATCAACGATCCTTCAGATCTGGTCCCATTGTTGCAAGCCTTCGGCTCCAATGTCCACAAAAAAATCTTCGATGAATTGAGCCGGGACTGGCATACCGAGCGCGAGCTAGCTTTGCTTGTAGGCGATGAGGCAAGCGTCCACAGAAGCGTGGCATTGCTGCGCAAGAGCGGCCTGGTTGAGACCAAATGGCGGGTACCGGAACCCGGGGCTAGTCCTGAAAAAGAGTACCATTCCACTTACTCTCGTATACAGGCCAACTTCGGGGCCACCATGGAGGATCTGAGCGAACTGATCAGCCTCACCTTCATGTCTGATGAGGAGCTGAGAGTTGTAATTGAGAAGCTGCAGAAGATGGTCGAAGGCGGCAATAGTTCGCTCTCCAATCTCTCGCGGGAGCTCGGGCTCAGTCAGATTTTCATCCGTGGCGTGGCTAAGAGGGCGGAAGGTCTGGCGGTGAGGGGCCAGCGCATTGAGCCCTATGAAGAGGATTATTGATGGGCAATGTGCTGCAAAGCAAGAGGGACAGTTCTCGTTTTCAGATTCTCGTTGAGATAGCCGCCCATCAACCTAACCTTCGCCAGAAAGAAGTGGCTGAGAAATTGGGTGTCACCCCGCAGGCGATTTCCGAGTACATCAAAGAGCTGGTAGCGGATGGGCTGGTCACAACGGATGGACGGATGCGTTACAGCATCACTAAAGAGGGCGTAGAGTGGCTGCTGGAGAACGCTGCCGAGCTAAAGCGTTATGCTCGATTGGTGATGGAGGAGATCATCAGCCACGTCTCGGTCTGGACGGCAATAGCGGAAGCTGATCTTGCCGAGGGCGAACGTGTATCTTTGGAGATGAGAGGCGGCCTTTTGTATGCCAACAAAAAAGTGGGCATAGAGGCCAGTGGCGTCGTCATCGGTGAAGCTATGGCTGGTGAGGATGCGGGCGTCTCAGACCTGAGTGGGCTGATTAGCCTGGATGAAGGAAGGATAACGCTCTGCAAAGTGCCGCGGGTGCAGATAGGAGGCTCGAGAAAGGTGGACTTGAAGGTCCTGGAAGGGCTTCTGACTGGAGAGAAGATGGTGGGATGTCTGGGCATCGAGGCCCTGGTGGCGCTGCGTAAAGCAGGACGTGAGCCGGATGTGATCTTCGGGGCCAAGGAGTTCGCAGTGGAGGCGGCATACCACGGCATCAGTTCCTTGATCGTCAGCGTGGATGAGCAGATTCCGGGGCTTCTTACTCGCCTGGAGTCCGAAGGGCTGAAATACGAGCTTATCGACCTTGCGTTAGAGTGACGCCTATTTTAGGATGACTTTTCAGGTTTTAGCTCAGGCGGACCGGTCTCGCATACTGCTATTGCCTCAGAGCGGCAGCAAGATCCTTTTTGAAGGACACCTGCGACTGAAAGATATGCCGCAGGGGCCGAGGGTCTTCAAGTTCTTAGTCAAGAAGGATTCCGAAGCCGAGAAATACCTTCCACCGGAGGATGCATTGCGTATGCTCCGCAAGGCGGATGCCATATATCTAGCCCGCGGCGACTCCAATCTCGAAAAGAAGTTCGTAGAGATGCTGGAGTCCTATCAGCTCAAATACCGGTTTGTTCAGGTCTGCAGTCATTGTCTTGGGCAGCTCAAGGTGACCTACGTGCCGCAGGATGCCATAACCTACAAAGGGTCACGCATCTGCGAGAACTGCGCTGCTGCAGAATTGCTGCGAGAGGCGGATTTCCGGCATCTGGGCCGCGCCGCCAAGGCTCATCTGGCCAGGATCTTGAAGAAAAGACGAAACCTGGATGATGTGGTCGGCCTGCTATCCTTGCAGCGGCTAACGCCGGAGCTGACGCGGTTCGACGTCATCCCGGCCAGCCTGGAAGAGCCCACTCTGCCGCTGGAGTCCATCCCTCTTCCCAAAGAGCTCATGGAGCTATTGCGTCGCAGATTGACCCGTCTCTTGCCCGTTCAGTCCAGGTCTATTCAGGCAGGTCTCCTGGAGGGGCGAAACCAACTGGTTGTCTCTGCCACGGCCACAGGGAAGAGCCTGGTGGGAGAGATGGCCGGGGTCAAGAATCTGCTGGCGGGGAAGGGTAAATTGCTCTTTCTGGTGCCGCTTGTAGCTCTTGCCAACCAGAAGTTCGATCAGCTATCCGCTTACAACGAACTGGGCTTTCAGACTTCCATCCGGGTGGGCGTCTCCCGCATTCGCCTGGGAAAAGGCCGCAAGGTTCTCCAGAGTCTGAACGCGGACATCATATCAGGGACCTACGAGGGCATCGACCAGGTGATACGCACCAAGAAGAGCCTGGGGCGCATAGGAACGGTGGTGATTGACGAGGTCCACATGCTGGAGGATGCAGAGCGCGGCCACCGTCTGGCCGGCATGATCGCCCGGCTGAAGAACGCTGCCCCCAAAGCTCAGTTCATCTTCTTGTCCGCAACCGTGGGAAACCCGGGCGTACTTGCCAAACGCCTGGCGGCGACGCTGGTGGAATATGAAGTTCGGCCGGTGCCCATCGAGCGCCATCTCATATTCACCTCAGGACCCGAAAAGCGCAAGCTCTTGCGGGAGCTGGCGGCGGAGGCCCAGAGGCTGACGTCGTCCACAGGATACCGGGGCCAGACCATCATATTCACCAACTCCCGTAAGAACTGCTACAACCTGGCCCAATCGATTCCCGGTGCTGCCGCCTACCACGCCGGTCTGCAGTACCCGGAGAGAAAGAGAATTGAGGAGCTCTTCGGCCAGGGAAAGATTCACACGATCGTCACCACGGCCGCTCTCGCCGCAGGCGTGGACTTTCCTGCCTCGCAGGTGGTCTTCGAATCTCTGGCCATGGGCATCAAATGGCTGAACGTGCATGAGTTCAACCAGATGCTGGGAAGGGCGGGGCGGCCTGGCTACCATGATGTGGGCCTGGTCTACATTCTGGCCGAGCCGGGTCGGAAGTTCTCTTCCGCCCGGGGCGAGTCTGAGGATGAGATGGCCCTGTTGCTCTTGAACGGGGTGATGGAGGATGTGGCGCCGGAGTTTTCCCAGGAGCAGCAGCTGGAAGAGGTCCTGGCCAATGCAGTTGCTGCACGCTCCCGCCAGGAGCTGGAGGAGCTGCACGAGCTGACCTTGGGTCTGGATGATCTGGACAGCTCTTTAAAAACGCTGGCAAAAGCGGACCTTGTCAAAGGCATTGAGCCCACACGCCTGGGTGAGGCTGCAGCCGCGCATTTCCTGACCGTCGATCAGGTCACAATCATCGCCTCGCAGCTTAAGAAAGGCAAGGCCCCGCTGGATGTGGCAGTGGCCCTGGAGAGCTTCGAGGCCCTCTATCTGAAGTTCGCGGAACGCATCTCGGTGAAGTTGCGCATGCAGATCTCGCAGCGAGTGCTGCATGGCTCTTTCCTGGACCTCCTGAGCAGCTCCGACCTGAACGATCTGGAGTGGAAGATCCAGAAGTACTGTATGGACTTCTCCCGGGATTTCCTCCGCTGCACCTGCAAGGAGGCGCCCTATTGCGGCTGTGCTCAGAAGAATATATCGCTGCGCATCCTAGAGCTGCGGACGGAAGGCAAGAGCCCGGAAGGGATCATCGACTACTTCAGTGATCGTTATGGCATGTATGCTTACCAGGGGGATCTGATAAACTACCTGGACCAGATGGTTCGCTATCTAGAGGCCATCGGCTCGGTGGCGAAGGTGCTGGGCAAGACGGATGCTGCAAAGGAGGCGGAGGAGAGGAAGAAGAGAATTGAGGGTGAGTGAAATGCGGGCTACAATTTATCTGTTGGCACTTCTTTCCCTAAATCGATCAAGGTTTCAATATAGCCCTCAATTGCCTCTTTTGCCATGGCAATGGCTTCCTCTACCGTGTCACCAAAAGTAACGCATCCGCTCAAAGCAGGCACTATCACTGTATAGCCTCCTTCCTCTTCTTTTTCGAGCCGGATTCTGTAATTCAGAGTCTTCATTGCATCATAAAAAGTGGTTTTGCTCATTCAACTTTTAGGCTCCTATTCGGGAATGTGGTGTCCCAGGGGTATCATCGAAAGGCTGGGACGGCTTAAGGGTCCCGAAGTCAGGCTCCTCCGCCTGCTAGATTCCAGCACCTACTTGGGCTGCAGCCATGCGCGCCCCCGAGCACGAGCGCGCAGCCGCACGCGCATGTGGACGGGCCCGCCCGAAGGTAGCCCGGGTGCCATACGATGCTTTTTCGGAAGACAGTCACGATCCGAAATAGAGTTAAATCCTATTCGTGCACATTACTCATTGCTATGTTTGCAGAATACGTTCAAGCGGCTTTGAGGCACGCCAAGTATGAGGTCTTGGAAGACGACACCTACATGGCCACCGTAGAAGGCCTAAGGGGCGTCATTGCCGTTGGAGACACAATCGAAGAGTGCAGAGACGATCTTATTGGAGCCATCGAAGGGTGGGTGGCATTGGGCCTGCGCCTTGGACACAGCATCCCTGCGATAGATGGCCGCACCATCGACGTTTCATTGGAGCCTGTGCCGGTTGTCGAATAAACTCGTGCCCGTCTCCAGACGTGAATTAATCCGGCGATTAGGGGATCTGGGATTTCGCGGACCCTGCACAGGTTCGGACCACGACTTTATGGTTAAGGGCGAAATTCGAATTACAATCCCCAATACGCATCAAGGGAAGGATATTGGGGTTAGGCTTCTGGCGCAGATTCTGAAAGAATCCCGGACCAAAAGGGTGGAATGGCTCTCTGCGACGTAGAGTCTAATTTTATGCATGGCAGAGCCAAAATGGTCTCTGGGCCGGGATGAGATATAGTCTCGAAAAAGCCACCAGCGCTTTTAAGTCGAGACTGCCAGAGGTCTTTAGATGCCCTGCGCCCCCGAGCACGAGCGCGCAGCCGCACGCGCATGTGGACGGGCCCGCCCGAGGGCCAGTAGTGATATCTGTTGGCTGTTTTGGTGTCCCCAAGAAGAGGAATGTTTTTAGTGTCATAAAGCCATTACTGAGCTGGACTGAACATGGAAACAATGGATCTCCTCAGAAGTCACATCCAGGACATCAAGGCTAGCTTCGCAATAAAGCGAATCGGCATCTTCGGCTCATTCTCCCGCGGAGAGCAGAAGGAATCCAGCGATATCGACATACTGGTGGAGTTCGAGAAGCCTAGCTTCCGTAACTTCATGGACCTCTCCTTCTATCTCGAAGATCTCTTCGGAAGGAAGGTGGATCTTGTCACTATCAAGGGACTGCACCCTCGTATCCGGCCATTCGTGGAGAAGGACGTGATCTGGTCTGAATAAGGACAAAGATCTCCTTATGCACGGCAAGGCTGACTGGATATGGTATTACCCTATTGCAATACGATTTTGGGTTATATTTAATAGAAATTTATTGAATTGCCAAAAAAGAAGATTGTTTGATAAGTGTTTTGAAGGTTCTAAACCTTCTTATCCAGAGCCTTGACGACCTCGCCAAAGATGGCCTTGATATCGCCCACGCCAAGAACGGTGGCGACGAGGCCCCTCTTGTTGTAGTAGTCGATCAAAGGCTGGGTCTGGGCGTGATAGGCGTCCAGTCTCTGCTTGACTGTGGCTTCGGTGTCGTCTGCCCTCTGGTAGAGGTCGGCGCCGCAGGCATCGCACTTTCCTTCGACCTTGGGCTTATTGAACTGCACATGGTAGGTTGTCCCGCACTTGCACATCCTCCTTCCGGTGACGCGCTTGACGAGCTCCGCATCGGGAACGTCAATGTTCAAGACCACATCGATCTTCTGGCCCAGGGCGGGCAGGATCTTATCCAGAGCCTCTGCCTGGGGCATGGTCCTGGGGAAGCCGTCCAGCATCCATCCGGCCTTGACATCATCCTTGGCCAGGCGATCCTTGATGATATCAATGAGAAGAGTATCGGGAACGAGCTTCCCTGCATCCATGAACTTCTTGGCCTCAACACCGAGAGGAGTTCCGCTGCGAACATTCTCTCTCAGTATATCTCCTGTGGAGACGTGCTTTACATGGTATTTATCGACGATCATCTTGGCCTGTGTGCCTTTACCGGATCCTGGTGGACCTATCAGAATAATATCCATTTCCTTTCCTCCTGATTTCATTGACAAGGCAGCTATTGCCGCTTGTGAGCGCTGAAAGCATACAATCCCATGCTTTAAAAAACCTTTTCTATCTTTTCCAGTCTATCTTTTCTGGCACGCCAGACTGCTCGCTGAAATATCGTGCTAAAATATTGTAGCTGCGGCAATCATCAGCAGGCCTGAAAATACTGGTATGGTGAAGTTGTCATCCAGGCCCTTGTTATGGATGATTATTGCCACGCAATCGGCAACTGTAGCACCAACAGCTCCTGCGAAATAGACCGGGAAGGAGAGGCTGGTGATGCCGGAGGCGAGGTAGCCGATAAAGAGACATGCTGAGAACATGGCGGCGACAATCGGCATGGGCTTGCAGCACCACATCTCTCTCCTGCTCCGCACATCTGCTTTCGCCAGAACTGAGCCTACGAGGCCGCTTACAGTGTCGCCTAAAGAGAGAAGCAGCATGGCGGTCACAGCGATCATGAGCGGAAAGAGAAGAACGCATAGCAGGCTGCCCGCGATATAATAAATGTAGCTGGCTACCTTGTCCATCTCCTGGACCCGCGTCTCGGGAAAGCTGATCTTTCCCTTGAGCCTCTGTCTTTCCAGGGCCAGCGCTACCACCAGAGCCAGGGCTATCATGGCAGCAGTAAAAGTCCGGCCGAAGACGAGGAGACCAAAGGGCACAGACAGGCCGGTGAGGTGGATGGCCTTTCTGCGGATCTCCTTGACAAGCGTTGTGCGCCACTCCCCGGCGATTTCAGGCACGAGATATATCCCTCTGGGCGGTCTGGGCTGTAGACACTGTTTTCACACTATCCGTTTTTCCACTTTCACTCTTTCTTCACTGCGGCAACCAGGTCTCCCGCCTCATGAAACTTTATGCTGGCATTGAGGAGCGCCTGGAGCTTGTCAGCCACCTGCCACTCGGGAACTTTGACCTGGCTCATGGAGTCCCGGTCCCGGATGGTGACGGTTCCCAGCTCCAGCGTCTCATAGTCCACGGTGACCTCGTAGGGCGTTCCCGCCTCATCACAACGGCGGTACCTGCGGCCGATGGACCCGGATATATCAAAGTCCACGCGCATGCCCCTGCAGCGAAGCTGCTCCTGGATCTTCCTGGCGGGACCGACAAGCTCTTTTCGGTCCATAAGTGGCAGTACTGCCACCTCAATGGGTGCTACCGCAGGCTTGAACCTGAGAACGGCACGGATTTCGCCATCTGCGACATCCTCGTAGTAGGAGTGGTCCAGTACGGTGTATAGTATCCTGTCTATGCCGAAGGACGGCTCAATGACATGAGGCACGATCTCTATGCCACGAACCTCCTCCTCCACGCTCTCAAAGGAGAAAAGGTCCTTTTCGATCTCAATGGTCTCTCCATCCACGACCACTTTTATTTTGTCGTCTTTCGTGCCACTGCCGCCTTTCAGCTCCTCTGCAGACAGAGCCTTGAGAGCCTCTCCCACCGCCTTGGCCTTAGACTTGAACCTGGGTCCCAGTTTCTTGAAGTCTGGCTTGACTACGAGCTTCTGGCGTTTCACAGGCTGGTCGTAGTGGACGAAAACGCTGAGGTCTACCTTGCTCACGGACGCGTGAGCCTTGAGATCATAGTCAGTTCGGTCGGCCACGCCCACGATCTCTATCCAGCCCATTCGATCCAGGAAGACCTCGGCGTCCCAGCAGTCTGCAGCATAATGAGCCATCTCATCCGATTTATGCTGGCGGAAGCGAAGCTTGTCCGGAGCCACGCCCACCGCCAGGAGGAACTGATAGGTTCTGGCCACATAGTAGGCCAGAGTCTGATGAGCCACGAGGCCCTTTTCCACCGCCTCGCCAAAGGTCATCTCCTCCTCTTCGCCCTTCTCCTGTGCTTGCCGGGAGTAGAACTTCATCTTGATATCCTTGACCTCTGCGAAGCGGGGGTGGGTCTTATCCCGCGGGTCGATGAATATCTCGGCCTCGGCCTGAGTGAATTCCCGGAGCCTGATCACACCCTGGCGGGGCGAGATCTCATTTCGGAAGGACTTGCCGATCTGCACCGCCGCAAAAGGCAGTGAGTCCCGGAAGTAGCGCAAAAGCCGGGGGAAGTTGATGAACATGCCCTGCGCCGTCTCCGGCCGGAGATAGCCCGTCATCTTGTTTCCCGGACCGATCATGGTCTTGAACATGAGATTGAACTCGTAGACCTGGGAGAGCTCTCCGCCGCACTCCGGGCAACCGATCTCATTCTCCTGGATGCATTTGTAGATCTCTTCGTTTTTGAGCGCATCCGGGACCTCGATGATGTGCTTGATGAGGTGATCCGCCCGGTAGACCTCTTTGCACTCCTTGCAGCCGGTGAGGGGGTCGGAAAATCCAGCTAAGTGGCCTGAAGCCTGATAGATTCCCTCCACGCCGATGGTAGGCGCTTCGATCTCGGCAAATCCTTCTGCAATGACGAAGTACTGCCGCCAGATGTCCTCAATGCGTCTCTTCAGAGGCGCGCCCAGAGGTCCGTAATCATAGAACCCCGCGGCTCCTCCGTAGAGCTCAAAGGCCGGCCAAAGGAAGCCGCGCCTGCGGGCGAGTTCGTTCACCTTCTCATTCTTGTCCATGCCAATCCTCGTTATGGTTCTAAAACACTGGCGGTGATTTAATCTTTGTTATGCAGAAGGCACTCTTCCGAAAATGCGTATGGAATCAAAAATTAGAGCTGAGTCCAGGATGGATACTAATTCAGAAAAGATTGGCCACAATCGCCTGCCTATATCTTAGCCCGTTGCTGAGAATGCCAGAAGAATGCAGAAGGCAACGGTCACTATGCAGAGTAGAACTATATCGCCGTATTTGCTGCGTATCAATCCCCTCACGTTCGACAAGATACTGTTTGTGTCTTCACTGCAAGCAACACATCCCTGCCCCCAGAACTCACTCATTCGTTGCATGCACACCATTGAGCCCGGTTGATTTAAGTAGCTATTTTTCACATTGGTGTTCTATCAGGACTTTGCCGCTATTTTTTGGATCATGTGAACCCCATGTAGCTTTCAGCTAGGTTCAATCCGGGCAATTTTGCCACGTCTCTGCATTTTATTCGAGATCCTGACAATATTTTGAGAGGCAATTGTATCGAGAACAGTTTGCAGCATAAAGATCTGGTGAGCCCAGGATCCGCAAATCGGTTGAAAAAATGAGTCATTGGGCAGGACATATGCGTCCAGCCCTTATTCGTCTCAATCTATCTTGATGTCTTTGCCCTTTCTCTTCTCTTTCTTGTCCAGCTCCAGCGTCAAGATGCCGTTCCTGTAAGAAGCCTTGGCGCTATCCGGGTCAACGGCCGAGTCAAGGTTAATCATCTTGTAGAACTTCTTCTCGTCTTCGGTCTTTATCTCCACGCTGTCCTCGGCCACATCCAATTTGACCTTATCTTTATCTACTCCAGGCAGCTCGATGAAGATCTTGAACTTGTCCTTCTCACCCATGACGTCGACCAATGGCTCTCTGCCCTGGCTTGGCTCTATGCCCCGGTGCGATGGCTTGATATTGCCAAACTCCTGGAAGGTGGGCTCCTTTCCAGGCTCTGCAGTGTAGCTGAAGCCATAGACGAAGGGACCGTATCTGCGAGATATTCCTCCCTGCGTATCCTCCTCGCGAACGAAGCTCTTAAATTCCGCAGGCATGGATTCCTCAAATCTCTCGATCATGTCCTCAAATGGCTCTTTGAACCAGTCATCTTCGAACTTGTCCTTCCTCTCAAAGGGAAAACCTTTGGCGAAATTCTCAAATATATCGAATATTGACGGATATTTCTTGTCCCACATTAGATTTCACCTCACGATTACTTTTGTATACTAACTTAAGGGTAGTGATAGGATATAAATTTTGGGTTCAGCCTCTGTTGAGACGCGAAAAAAGCAGCCTTATGCCTTATTTGGAGGCAGATCCAGGTGGAAAATTCGCGACAAAAAAAACTAGATGATAAGTAAGAGTGATAGGTGTTCGAAGACAATCGAGAGCAGGTAAAATAGTAGCAAGACAAACGCCGATCCACAGCGCCCAAAGCATCGGGACAGCTCCGCACAAAGCGGACGTCTCATCCTGCTCACATCTAATGCGGAAGGCTTTGCCCAGGCAGCACTGGAATTTTGCACAGCGCCCTTCTTACGAGGACCCAATCATCGGTCGATGAGGGGCCTGCTCTTGGCTTCTTCCTTGACATCCTGCACCGCGTTCTTCTTCACGGACCATGGCGACCACAGATGTTACGCCCACAAAGCGTTTTTCGCCCTTTGCCGAAGACCTGCACCTGGGAATTGAGCGGCGCCTTCCGGTTCCAATTTATCTATCGATCCAGGCTCTGATGGAGGATAAAATCGATCACCCAAGGCCAGGAATATTAACCGGATCTGCTTAATCGGCCTCTCGGTCCAATTTCGTTCGACTCAATACGCGGTATTACACTCTTATTCATTATGAATATATCTAGTTTTCGGGTGGCAGGATTTGTGGCTCGCTTCTGGGATCTATATGGCCCTTTTTAGAATACGCTGGAGCAAGAGAGTCCCTTTTTTTACCATCCCATCGGGAACTATGAAGCACGGCAATCTTCAATAGGAAAGAAGGACTAGAGGACTATTATAATTCCAATGGTAATTGAATGAAAATAGCATGGCCGAATTATCTCTAACGTGGCCCGGATGTGATCTTACGATAGACGGCTTAGTTCAGTTTGAAGCGGAGGTCCAGAGCCTGAGTCAGATCAGGTCCAGGGTGATATGTCCCGACTCGGATGGTCCCTGGATTGAAGGCGGAATGGAGGACCTGATGGTTCATTTCACCTATGCGAGTTGGACCGCCTATAACCTGGGGTGTGCATTGTCCATGGCTCTGGCCAGCAAAGAGGAAGACCTGGGCAGAACCGTCTCGGATATGATGACCAGGATGATCTCTTCCATGGGTGCCATCCAGCTGGCCGAAATCAGGCTCTCGCGCGATGCTATGGACGAAATGAAGAGAGATCGCCTGGAACCTTGAATTGTGTCTTCAAAAGATGGAAAGTAGCCCGGCCAGGATTCGAACCTAGGTAGGGAGGTCCAGAGCCTCCTGTGATTGACCGCTACACTACCGGGCTTCGCCTCTAACCTTGCAACAGGTGGTTATTAATCTATCGATCCGCCTCTCCTTCCATGGATCCGTCTCCCTTTCTGTTCTTGGCACCCGAAAGACAAAACCCTTACCTCGCTCCTTCGATCCGGGCATCGACTACGGCGTGAACCATTCCCGGTGAGTACTTCTTGACCCGAACGCACCTCAGGATCTCGGCTCGCCTTCCCAAAATTTTCGCCGCGTCCGTTACATCCTGCACCGCCCGGGCCGGGTGCATCACGGTGGGAATTGTCTGATGGTAGTGCAGTATACCGCCCGGTCGCAAGGCCTGGATGCCCTTCAGCAGAAACCTGTCTGTCACCTGGACCATGCCCATCACGACTCTGTCCGCAACGCCTACGGGTGTCACCTCTGTGCAGTCGCCCAAAATTGGCTCCACAATATCCTCGACGTGGTTTTCCCGGATATTCTGGCAGAGAAATTGGTAGGCGTTCGGGTTCAGTTCAATGGCCATGATCCTGCGCGGCCGGGAATGAACCGCCATCTGGAGTGTAAAATAACCAATTCCCGCAAACATATCCACAACGAACTCGTCCTTACCAAGAAGGCTCATGCGCATGCGTTCCTTCAGGTTGCCGGCCGAGAACATCACTTTTGCAGCATCCAGATTGAAGATCACTCCATTCTCCCGATGCACCGTCTCCGTCTTGAAACCCGCGATCGTCTCGCGCACAGGCTCCCTGAACCGGCCCTCAATGCCGTGGTCGCGCAATACCGTGCAACAACGCGGATAGAAGTCCAGAAGAGCCTGACCGATACGGTATTGGTGCCGTGAAAGGTCTGGATGGATCTTGACGACTATGACACTTCCCTGGATATACCAGCCGCGAGGAAGAAGATCGAGATCTGCCAGTGACAACTCGCTTTGCAGGGCTTCGGCGAGATCGGGCGTTCTCTTGTAGAAGGCCGGCTTCTCTTGAGTTATCATCTCGCAGCCGGAGACGGACTTGGTGACAGGTATCTCCACATAGCAGCCTCTTTCCAGAACCTTGCGACTCCTATCGAGAAGGCCGAGTGAGGCTACTCTTTTCAGAGTTGCATCGGCATTCTCTCTCTCTGCTCTTACCGCCAGCCTAATGTTTCCGAAGATAGCTCTGCTCAAATCTTACGCCTTCCCCTGTCAGATTGAACATGAGAATCAGGGTTTCGTTCTTGCGCGTGACGAAGTAGTCCTTGCCGTGAACCTGGAGGCTGGTGTCATAACCATTTGGCGCGGCAAAGCTGAGTGTTGCAGGAATCGTCGTCCAGTTGCCTTGCAGGTAGATCTTCACGCTGGCATCACTACTGCTATTCATTCGCACCCTGGTGCTGGAACCGTGCGCGATGGTCACAACGCCGCCTCTCGCACTTATGCTCTGGTCGATATTGGGCGGCAGCGTCATCTCCATGTCATTGGCCATCCCCTTGGGGTTGGTGATATCCAGGCCAAGATAGCTCTCATTGCTGGAGTTAGAAAGGTAAGCCGAGTACTCGACCTGAATCGGTGACACGACCATCGAGGAACTTATATAGAATACAACGGCGGCAATTGCCAGCAGAGTGACAAAACCAAGCAACATAATAGCCCTGGACGGCAATTTCATTTTCTTACGGCCGGCCGGCATTTCGGGCTCTTTTGCAGAAGGCATAGTCGCGTCTTTTTCATCCATCAGGTGCTCGGGTGAGGACGACGCGCCATTCGTCGCTACAGGTTCTGTTACCTCATCAAATATCTGGGAATATGATTCTGGCGTTGTCTCTGGCAAATCATTTGTCGCCGAAATTGCGTCTGACTCCAAGGCTTCGCGTTCCGGCTCCAAAGATTGCGGCTCCTCAACATCCGGTGGTGAAGATGTCCGCGGCTCTGGCAATAAGGGTGTCTTCCTGCGCGTAGGCAGCACCACGGTGCCCTCATCGAAGCTCAAGATCAAATCGGTATAGGTACCGTTTGAATCGACAAACTTGAGAGCGCGCGGAACCAGATAGGAGACGCCTGAAATTTTAACTTCTTCGAAGAACTCGGTGTTCTTCATCAGACGGTCCTTGAATGCATAGACGGCTCCGCTCTCCATCTTAGCATCTATCTCGCTAAGGCTGGGGAAGCGATCCTCCTGCGCGGCCAGCTCTTTGGTGGCTGCGACATAGGCTTCAAAGAAAACGCGACTCATTCTGTTGAGTCGATTGGTGTAGCGCCTATCGAAGAGAAAAGAAAAGCTATCTCCTTTGAGCTGCAAACTCTCTTCGCGCGAGTGCCGCCAGGCCGAGAAAGAGACATCCATCAGATAAGCATATCTTCAAACCAAATAAGTATTTTATGTATGGCGAGAGGCCGGGCGTCTTGCCGGCGAAGAGAAAACAGGATCAAAGTATCCAATAAATCTCATATCAACCTCGTATGACAGCTATCTTTAAATCTCGCTGGCGAGAGACAGGATAATCGATGAAGCATTTGGGATTGGTGCATATTCTTTTGCTCTTCTTGGGGGCGGGGCTATTTATTGGGCCAGCAACGGCAGAACTGACGGCCAGCCAGAATGTTCCCCCAACGGCAAATGTTGGCGAGAATGTAATGGTAACCGTAATGTTGACCTATAGCGGCAGCAATGCCACAGAGGCCTCAATTACGCCTGGCCTTTCACCAGGCCTTGAGACAAATTTTCCTGGAGGCCAGACAGAACTTTATCCCGGGATATCGGCACCTATCAGCTATCCAGTAAGAGCCGTGCAGAGCGGCACATTTACGGTAGCCTCTCAGGTATCGTATTCCGAAGAAGGAATGTGGCGGAACCTTCGCCTTGAATCTCCCTTCACAGCCACGGGCCAGCTTCAGCCAGGACAACAGCAAACCAATCCTGGGCAGGAAATGCCTGGTGTCTGGCCCCAAAGCAGCAATCCATTTGGAACAAATCCGAATGGAGCCAATCAGAATGGAACAAATCCCGGAACAAATCCGTATGGAGCTAATCAGAATGGAACAAATCCCGGAACGAGTCCTGGCATGAATCCAGCCCTGAATCCAGGAATGAATCCAGGTGAGATGCCCCCATCGGGTGGTGTCACGCCAGAAGAGATGCCAAATAATACAATGCCTAACAGCTTCCAACCCGGGCAGAGTCCAACTCAAGAATCCGGGCCAGATGGCCGGTAGAGCCAAGTGAGATTCCAGTCCCAAATTCTTGGAATGTCCATTCCCAGGTAATTAAGAAATTCGGATACTAGAGGCTTCCCAAATCCGAAGGTATCAGGGAATCCTCTCTTATTCTTCTATTTATTTATATTTAAGTCATCGCGGGTGAAGAGCGCCTGCAGCGCAAATCCCCGTGATTTGATGACCGCATTACCACCTTCCTGGCGGTCCATAATGGTCAGGGCCTGTACAGGCTGGTAGCCCGCGGCAGCGATACGATCTATGGCTCTCTGAAGAGAGGCACCCGAGGTGACCACATCTTCAACTACGGCTACTTTGGCTCCGGTCTCCAGGACGGGCCCCTCCACGTAATTCATAGTGCCATGTTTCTTTGGCTCTTTTCTTACAATCAAGCCCGCCAGACCTCTGCCCTGTATATGGCTTAAGACCGATATGGATGATACAATGGGGTCCGCACCCAGGGTGAGACCGCCCACTGCAGACACATCCGGCCGTATCATATCCAGCATCAGCTTGGCGGTCAAATATGCCCCTTCCGGACTTAAAGTAACGCGTTTGCAGTCCAGATAATAGTCGCTGGTCTTGCCTGAAGACAATGTGACCGGCCTCACCTCCAGGGACTTTTCCTGAAGCAGCTCCAAGAGCCTCTCTCTATCACTCACTTCTTATCGCCTCTGAAAATTACCGGAAAAGCATGAGGAGGGCGAGGTAATTAATTCTTGCTGCTCAAACGGATGTCTTTTGGGCTGCTTTTATCTCCAGAAGTCGTCCAATGTCGGTTCCATCCAGCAGATAAAGGCGCGCCTGCTCCCAATCTGCCATTGTAAGGAGCGATCCATGCACATCCTCTTCCTGCAGGTCGTTTAAAGGCAGGCCGCCGCATAGATCATTGAAGGCTGGGGCGATGATGATCTCCGCCGAGCTTGCAAAGCCGTAATGCTCTTGCACCGCACGAGGCTGGAGAAGTGTTCTGGCCCAGACGGGTTTTGTCAGGGGGCGGCCCAATGGGTCTTTCAGACTCACAGCCGGATGCAGGTGACCTGCTACAAGTCGATCGGCCCGCAGAAGTTTTTCATCAGGCCAGGTGTGGCCATGAAAATAGCCAACACCGTCCAGCACAAAGCCGGATGATGGTCTCACCCGTACGCCCAATGGGGCCATATCTATCAGGTTGCTGTCATGATTTCCGGGAACGATCTCAACTTTTACCTGTGCCGACAGCCGTCGCAGGAAATCTGGGATCTCCCTCTTCTCTTGCCAGCTCGTTTTGGGGACATTATGTTTCAGGTCCCCCAAGAGCAGGAGTCTATCCGGAACCGTTTCCGCCACATATCCCAGCAGACGCGTTAAGATCTTCTCGGTCTGGCTGGGAATGGAGACGCCGCCGAGCCACAGTTCATGCTCCAGGCCCAGATGAATGTCGGCCGCGATCAGGATTCGCTCCTTTCCTTCCGCCAGAAGCAAAGGAGCGCCGAAAACGGGCGTGATCAATCTAAGAGCCTCATAAGCTCGGAACAAAGATCTTCCGTGCACGAAGCCACCATCAGGCAAGAGCACTCGATCATGAGGTTGACCCTGGACTTTTCCGACTCGCCTGCGCGCCGAAAGTCCGTCCTAATCCCCCAATTTTTTTTTCCCTGACCGAAAAAGTAGCCAATCTCCCAGGCGGTGCCGTCGTCCACCTGGGGGCCGTCCAGGATGGCCACCATGAGGTCGCACTGGTTCAGCGCCTGCAGATTGGCCGCGAAGATATGCTCGGGCTTTGCCCCTTCCGGGACGATCTCGTGGGGCCATATGATCTTTGCATTCCCCAGGTGCTCGCCGAGATGGGCCAGAAGCTGCTTACCCCAGGCGACTTCGGCCGCCGAGAAGAGCGGGCCCGAGAGGTAGATCTTGTGGACCATTTGCATCCTTAAGACGCGGCTGTTTCCAGGAGCCTGGCCTTTACAAAATCCCTATCAAGGCTGGCCAGGAACCATCCAACTTTGGGGCCCTGCCGGTCGCCCAGGAATGCCAGGTAGATGGCCTGGAAGAACTTCTTGGAATCCAGATTCTGTTCCTTGGCCACGGCATAGACCAATTCGTGAATCTCGGCGGCGGTCTTGTCGCCGATCTGTTCCGCCAGAAGGCCCAGGCCCCGGCGCTCTATGGGGGTAAGATTGTTTATCGCAGCTGGAAGCGTCTCTTGCACCTGGAATTTGACATAGGCGGGTGCATGCTTATCCAGCCACGTTTGCACATTCCGGGCCCGGCCCAGGATCTCCTCGCGCCGGGAAATGACATCGTATCCGGATCTTTTCAAGGCCGTAAAGAGACCATCCTCGTCGCCGCGGGCGATCTGCACTGCCGTGACCATGTGCCGGAACGGTATCTCGAATGGCCCGCTGCCTCGGATATTGGAGAGCTCAATGGCCCGCTCATCGCCTTTTCTCTGGTCGTACTCGTCCACCAGGCTCAATAGCGGCAGACCAGGATCGAACTCGATGTGCTTCTCGGGCTTGTTTCTGATGATCAGGTAGCGCAGAACCTCCGGAGGGACAACGTCCAGCATCTCCTGAATGGTGACGACTATCCCCGTGGAGCTATGCATGGCGCCCACGCCCTTGAGGTGAATCCACTCGTAGACCATGGGGAAGGGAGCCGGATAGCTGTAGACCTCTTCGCTGATCCTCTTGCCTGTGTCGTATGAGCCGCCAGCTGTGGCGTGATCCTTGCCGAAGGGCTCCACAGTGACGCGGAAGATGGGCCAGCGCGCCGGCCAGTCCACCCGCCAGACCAATTTTCCGCCGCCGCTCATGGAGACGGTGCCTGTGCTCCCGCACGAGCAAACGTAGTCCACAGTCTCTTTCTCAAGATCGAAGCCTGTCACGTTTGTGGTGTTGGTGCGGCCGCATGTTGAGCAGATAACATCAAAGGGGCTCCAGCCCGGTGGAACCTCACGGCCCGAGACCTCTTTCAGTATGCGGGCAATGTCGTCCTTGCGTTGCAATGCGGTTTTGATGGCACCCATATACTTGCCCTCCTTATAGAGAACATCGGCCCGAAAGACCTCCGGCTTTATGCCCAGCCGCTCCATGCTCTTCAAGAAGGGATTGAGAAAATGATCGGCATAGCTGCCGCAGCATCCCGTGGGGCAGGGAATTTCTGAGAGGGGCTTGCCGATGTGCTCCGTGAAGCTCTCCGGCAAGAACGGGTAGAGCCTGCGCAGCCGGTCGAAGGTGTCGGCAATATAGATCAGCCGCGCTTCCACACCCCTATCTTGGAGAGCGCGATAGACGGCTTCTGCCGTCATGACCTCGCGCATATTTCCAATGTGAACCGGCCCGGAGGGAGTTATGCCCGTGGCGATGGTGTGGGGGCCAGAGCCTTCAAGCTTCTCGGCGATGACGTCAGCCCAGTGAATAGACATGAACAGGGTTCGACGCGAGAAGGGAATATTAAGCTTCCGTTGCGTCTTATGTCCTTCGCGCTCTAGTCTCACTCCCGGTCTCACTGCTGGAAATCTTGTGGAGAGGTTTTTTAAGCAATACCGCAACTATCCGTTCAGATGCCCCTCATAGACCGCCCAGGCATGGACGATTATTTCATGGAGATTGCCTCAGTAGTAGCGAAGCGGTCCACCTGTTTGCATAACCAGGTGGGCGCCCTTTTCGTGAAGAATAAGAGAATTCTTACCACGGGCTACAATGGCGCGCCTGCGGGCCTCGACCACTGCGATGTTGTCGGCTGCGCTCGCGAGAATGTGGAGAGCGGCACGCGCCATGAGCTTTGCCGGGCGGTGCATGCTGAGCAGAATGCCATCATCCAGGCGGCAATGCACGGCATCAGCATCGAGGGGGCAACGCTCTATTGCACCCACCAGCCCTGCATCCTCTGCGCCAAGATGATGATCAATGCGCGGGTGAAGAAGGTTGTCTATCTGCAGAGCTACCCGGACCAGACGGCACTGGATTTTTTGCAGCTGGCTGGGATAGAGGTGCAAAGGCTGAAGGAAAAAGGCTCGTGAATGGGTTCTATTTTCATACAGAAGAACTGAAATTGCTGCTATCGTCCAATTTCATGGCGGGAATTCTTTGGCTCACATGCATGATTCGGGACTGGCGTTCCCCGGGGGGAATTGTGGAAGATATCTCGCCTGGGCTCAAGGCTGTCTACGCGATGAAAACGCTCGGGCCTGGTTTTAGGGCTTCCATGCCTACGTTTCCTCGGGGTCCGCATCATTACTCGCCTCCCTATAGTTAAAGGTAAGTGCATGTAACCTGCAAGAAGCCATCCCTCTTTTTGACATTCCATTTACAAACCTTATTTTTTGCTTATTATAAACAATCTATTCCATTCACTATGGAATGATTTATCGACAATTGCCCCTTATCGAATTACCGGTGCCAGCAAAACCAAAATATGCAGCAGAATCCGGCGCGCAACCCCAGGATCGTTCGAGGTTGAAAGCATATTTATAAAATTATGCTTGCCTATTATTTGTCCTCAAAGGTTGTTTTAATTAGTGTGTATAACTTTTTATGAATCGACTACTCTGCATCGGTCAGAACTTCTCGTAATTTGGATTGGGACCAATAAAATTAAATCTGTCAATTGCTTAATAACATCTTATGATAATAGGAAATATCCCAGAATTAAAATTGACCAATGAGCCTACACACTCAGTTTGCTTACGTTTAATCATATCTTTATGAATGGAGGGTGAATGATGAAATCACTATTGATGCCAATTTGTTTCATAGTTATGCTCGGTCTGGGAGGAGCGTCCGAGTACAATTTTGGGACGAAGGTAATGCCGGGAGACAGTGATATAAGTAAGCCGCTAGACGATTTGTTTAGCACAGATAATGCAGGTGCTACAGTAGCGATGTGGGATATAGGACCAAATCCTGGTTTATATGATGAGCAGGATATATTATACCTTGTAAGCTCTCCCATACCTGCAATTATGCCTATTAATGCAGTAAGGCTTACCCCATTTGAAACCTATTCAGCAGGTTCGAAGGTTAGGCCAGTCGATAAGGATTATGGCGTGCCATTAACACCAGTACCTGGAGCGTTTCCAGATGGAGGCAGCTTTGTCTTTCTCGATCAGTATGGAACTTCAAATTCCGGCTCCCCTCGCTACGACATCTCCGATCCAGTATATTGGCATAGGATTGGATATAACACGGATACAAATGATGTTCGCATGAGTAGCCTTTCTGAAAATTATCTTGCAGGGACAAGATTATCCAGTTTCGATCCAGATCAATCTAAGCCTATACAGCTTGTTAACGTGTTGCAATACTTACCGTCCCTTCCCGTTTCCTATCTAAAATACTATGATGCAAATGGTAATGGTAACTATGACTATCTGGATGATGTCTATCTTATACGGCCCGTACCAAAGGGCCCTGGAACTGCAACACAAGTGACAGTTAACTCCTTGCGCCTCTCAGGGCCGGCGCAATAGGCAATAACATTTCATTTTTATAAAGTATCTTGGAATCCAAAAGAACCTATGAACGAAATGCGACCTGTAATATTCGACTTTCAATTCCGGATTGCTCTAGGCCATATAATGCGGGTTTACCGAATCTCGAATATCAAAATCAATTGACAGCTTAATTGCCCGAACTCTTCTTCTTATAATCTCTTTTCGTTCCCCTAGACATTCTCATAATTCATATTTATAATAACATTATATGCATATTAATAGACAGCTGATTGGGTCATGTTTATAGAAGTCATTACTGTTAAATAAAAAATAAAAGATAAAAAATCTAAATCGCTTAATCATAGAGACGTATATCATTGGGCCCGACCGCAGGTGTAGCACCTCCTGCACCTACATGGAAATAGACCAAATCTCCATCATCAAAGATTGCGGAACCAACTGGGTTTGGCGGAGATTGAGCAATGTCTCCATTTGCGTTATAGAACATCAGGGTGGCAATTGGAGTCGGAAAAGGCCCTGTTAGCCTTGGACCGCCATTAGCTCCTACTGGCGTTGTGAATTGCGTTAGTGTTTTTCCTGCATCTGGATCTGTAATCGATACTCTCGATCCGGCTGGGAAGACATCGTATCCAGTTATCCTTATATCATTGGTTCCTAATGTCAATGTAGTCGAGGGAGACAGGGCTTTTAGATAGACTGGATCGCCTATATCATATCCAGCACTTCCTGCTACATCCAAATAGTAAAAACCAGCCGGCGCAGCAGATGGTAATGCAAAAGCGGCTGGCGGAACCGTATTTAGCTGCTGGCCCATATCAGAATCACTTCCCTTCACATAGGATCCTGCTGGGTATGGTCCCCATCCAGTCAGACGAATGTTGTTGGCTCGAACTATCCTTTGTGCTGGTGGGATATTAGTGCTACCGAATTGGAGATAAGCGACATCTTGATCATCGTATAAACCATTGGCATTGAGATCCCAATAGGATACCCAGTAACCGTTCTGCGCAAAACCACCGATCGGTGCAAAAGGCGAAAGCGGAAGTCCCACATCTGAATCTCCTGATTTTACTTTCGTTCCAAAATTTTGCTGTGCTTCTGCCAGGCCGGATATTAAAGCCAAGCTCAAAAAAATACAAATGGCGATACTTGGTTTCATATACATCACATCTCTAATATGTAATACTAACAACCAAAGATAAGAACTTTTGCATTCGGTTGCTAGATATAAATTTTAATAGACTAATTTTTCATTAATTTCGTAAAAATAAAATAAGATTCACGATATTGCTTATTTTTTTTGAAATATTTTATTTATATAATCCTGAATGTAAAATGTTGAACTGCTAAAAATCGGTAATGTCTAAGATCGAGTTTCTAAAAAAAATGAACTGATTTTGGTTGACAAGGCTGAATTTTAATACCTTATACTTATCAAATTTTCTAGACGTAACTATAGTT
>CAIQHB010000049.1 GCA_903871465.1 uncultured Methanosarcinales archaeon | reverse complement strand
TCGTGTAAGAGTTGATCTGGGCAGGAAAAGATGGACGCAAAGAACACCTGCGATGGCAGAAGGACTGACTGATCATATCTGGACTATCAAGGAGCTAATGGCATTCAGGATACCAATTCAATGAAGTGCGTACACGACCCAATTTCAATAGATTTGGATGGCCTCTCCAAATGGAGGTTCTCATAATGAATAAAATATACAAATTCGGCTTTCCCGGAAAAACTGTCTTGTCTATAATGATTTGCATCTTGCTTGCCCAAGCATTGGGGGCAGCCTCCTCCGAACAGAAGGAGATTTGCGGCCCGGTGGCTACAGGCTCCTTCGAATGGAATTCTCAGAATTTCGCAGGCTTTTACTATGATCTCGATAATAGTGTCGGAAATGAGAGGTTGACCACCGTTTTAAATGAAGGGAAACTCAGCGGGGATTATCCTTATGGAATAGCCTATGAAACCACCGCCCAGGAGAAGCCTTTTTCGTTCCCGAGATGGGGATCCTATTCTGTTATGGGATTTATGGGAAAAAAATGTCTTACAGGCTACCTGAATAGCTATGAAACGACATCAAGTGGCCTATTTAGCAGGTCCAAAGAGAGCAATACTTTTGCAAAAGGAGAGCTGGAAGAGGTGCTCATCGATGACGACAAAGATACGTCCATCACCACAGAGCGGCCATTGCAGCTAAAGAATGGCTACCAGCTTCAGCTCAAAGACATTGATGGCGAGGGGAATAAATGCTATGTAGAGCTGTACAAGGACAATCTGAGCCTTAGCAAATCAATAATTCTTCAGCCAGATATTTATGGTGATGATGCAAACACCACTCTGGAACAGGAAACCTATACTTACTCTCTCAAGCGCGACTCCGGAAAGGAGAAAATTATCAAGGTACATTTTAGCGGCATTTTCCGGGGCAAAGATGAGAACATTGCGACCATAGACACAATCTGGCAGTCATCTGAGAATGATACCTCAACGGTTCTCGTCGATCGCAAGGATAGATTGACTATCACATCCACCAAGCCTCTTCCGCTAAAGGAGGGCTATGAATTATCTCTCAAGAATGTGGATCTCGATAGCAGTAAAGCCTATTTGGAGCTTAATAGATCAGATGAGTTCATCGATTCCAGGGTAATTTCTGTGCGCAAGGGCTCGGAACGTGACGGGAGGTATGATTATTATATTAATTCGAAAGGAGACACGTCCAAGATCATAGAGGTTTTCTTTAAAAACATCTTCCAGGATGAAAACGAGAGTTTTGCAATTATAGATGGCATCTGGCAGGCCTCCTATGACGATGCAGCGAGGGTCATCCTGAATAGCACTGAAAAGGAAAAAATCTCCGATTCGAAGCCCTTGAAGCTCGGGGAAGGGTATGAAATCATCCTCCGTTCTGTTGATCTCAGCGACGACAAAGCCTATATTGAACTGCACAGAAATGGAGAGTTGGTAGACGCCGCGATAGTGGAGCCGCCACTGCCTGCTGAGAAGGACGAGAGCTTTATTTATTCTTCTCAAGATGGGTCAGACAGAGCCGGGGGGCTTGAGGTTCATTTCAAGAACGTCTTTCGAAGCTCTGACTTGGAACTGGCCACAGTAGATCGCATTCGTCAGGGCTCTGAAGGGGCATCAAAAAGGGAAGTCAATTCTGAGCGGCATCTAATATCTCCCCGGGAGACCATTTCTCTCCAGGAGGGCTATCTGCTCTCTCTCCGATCCATCGATATTACTGGAAAGAAAGCCTACATCGAGCTCATAAAGAACGGGGAGATTGTCGATTTCGATATTATTCGTCCCATCTTATCAAAAGAAGGCAATGAGATCTATTCCTATGCGCCTTATGAGGGCGACGATAGGGAAACCATAAGGCTCCTGTTCAAAAGCTCATTTCTGGGTGAGGAAGATAATCTGGCCAGTATTGAGCGCATCTGGCAGTCCTCTCAAAGCCAGCCTAATAGGGTGCTGCAGAACAGCACCGATGAAGTAATAATTGAGGGAACAAAGCCAATGGCGCTGGAGGAAGGCTACAGCATCATACTTCGTGCGGTTGATGTAAAGGGCGACCAGGCGTATATTGAGCTTTTCAAAGATGGAAATAAGGTTGATTCCGCGGTTGTATCGTCACGAAAGGCCAGCGAGGCGGATAGAACCTTCACCTATTCGAAGGATGTGGGCGAGGTAGAAGATCTGCTGCTCATTGCGGTTCATATCAAGAATGCCTTCCGGGGGGCTGATATGAATTTGGGGACCGTTGACGGCCAGTGGCAGATCTCTGAGACTCCTATTTTGGTTAGCGAGGGAGATCAATTCGATAAGATGGAGGTGCAGAAGGCCGATTCTTCGTCCCAGAGCATTGCCATGGCCAATGTTGGCAACCAGATTGATCTGCAGAGAAATATGGATATGGCGCTGATGGGGGATATCCGACTCAGAACGGCAGATGAGGCCACTCTTCGATACTTCATATGCAAAGTGACGAACGCTGAGGAAGGAACGGAGACTTCGATAAGCGATGCATCAGGCGAGAAAAAGCCCTTCCAGGGGCAGCAGATAGCCGTTCAGCCTCAGCCTGAGATCGGCTCTCCGGGCAATAAAAGTGGTGAGGACCAGGCAGCAAAAGAGATAGTGAGCAATGCCAATAAAACCAAACCCCTGGTGAGCGCTGACGGCGATCAGATAATTGTTCCTGATGCAAAATCTATGATAAATACATCTGAATGGGAGGAGGTCCCGGCCAATCAGGTGATAGTAATGCTAAAAGATGGGAAAGGCCGCAGCGATGCGGATCGAGTGTCATCTCGCCTGGGCGGCCGTGTAACTGGTTTCATTACATATCTCAACCTCTATCAAATAGAGATCACTGGCAATAGCGAGGCAGAGCTGAGGGAAGCCATAGAGAGCGCAGAGAGCGACCCGGATGTAGAGTTGGCCTTTCCCAACCAGCAGGTCCATGACGACGAGGCCGTGCAGGGGCAGCAATGCTCTCCCCTGGACGATCCTGTCTACAGGGAAGGCGATCGAGGCAAAGGCTATCAGCTCATCGGGGTGCAAAATGCCTGGGATTTGATGAGGGTCTCCGGGCTTCAGCTATCCAATGTGGATGTGGGCGTGGTTGATAGTGGGCTTTTTAAGGGAAACGGAGAATTCGACGGGAAAGTGGTGATTGATGCTACCCTCCCTAACTCTGAGCTGGAAAATCCCCTGGATCAATTCGGCAGTCATGGGACCAGGGTCATGAACATCATCGCCGCTGATTCAGAAAATGGGGGCATGACGGGAATCGCCTCGGAGCCTCTGCAGGGCAAGCTGAAGGTTTCCATGGTCAACAGAAATATTTATGGAAATAACGCTATGGGTAGCCTCATTGCCCTAAAGGAGAGCATAAAAAATGGGGCCAGGATTGTCAGCTGTTCCTGGGGCGATTCCGAGGCCAATCCGGGCACGGCGAAGGCGTACAGGCTGTATTTTGAGAAAATGGCCAAGGATCATCCGGATGTGCTCTTTGTCTGCTCGGCCGGGAATGATGGTATCGCTGCAAATGGAACACTTCGCTACCCCAGTGGTCTAAAGCTGCCCAATATGATCACCGTTGGCAACATCATGAATGACGGGAGCAAAGCTCCCAAGAGTAATATGGAGAGCAACAACTTTGAGGTTACGCTGGCCGCTCCAGGCGAGCAGGCCATCAAGGGCTTTGATAACCAGGGCCATATCCTGAATGGAGACGGAGGCACCAGCATGGCCGCTCCCCAGGTTACCGCAGCGGCTGCCATGATCAGAGCTCTCAATCCAGCACTCGATGCCGAAAGCATCAAAAAGATATTGACTGAGACGGCGCGAAGCAATGTGGAAATCGACGGGAAGAAGGTGGCGGCGCCTTCAGAATTGGGCGGAAAGATTCTGGCCATCGACCAGGCGGTACTAAAGGTCATCAACGATCTGCGCTCAAAGAAAAGTCCGCCTCTAGAGGCCCTGAAAATGGACGGTGCACTGGCATCGGCCAGAGTAGAATTGAACGCTGTGAATGATCCCGTAGCTGTGCAGGATTGGAGAGTAACGGCTAATATTGCAGGAGTTGCAGCATCAGGAGCCGATGTAACTATTGATCTTCAGGGCGAGGGTGCAGTAGGCGGAAAGAAGAAGCAGCATCTGAGCCAGCCGGGCAGCGTTAGCTGGGATATTACAGTCAAAGATAGGGCTTCTGTAGTTGTGTCCAGGCAAGACAGCGGCGGGTGCAGCAGATTGGATCTGGCCTCGGAGAAGCCCTCTCCCGTGGCCAAAAAGGGACCATTGTGGTATCTGGACAATATCTCCGAGGAGGTTCACGAGTCTGATGGAACCGCTTGCATCCCGGAGAACAGAGTGCATCTCTCTGGCAACTCTCTGGATATGAGTTCAAGCTACGACCTTCAAGCCGAGAATTGTGCCCAAGCCCTGATCTCAGGCACAGCCCATTCCAGGATTGTCTGGACAAAGCCGCCTCAGGAGATTGCCTACAATGAGACTGCAAATGTGACTGTGACTGCTTCGCAGGATGACAGTGATCTCAAATATGCAAAGTCGACTGGATCAGGGGGCTGGGAAATGGTTCCTGCAACTAATCCTGAGGAGGTGGCCATGTATATCGATGATGCGCCCTATTACGAAACCACGGCTGACCTTGATTATCACCGTTCCTGTCTTCCCGAGGAGACTCAAAAACGAGGACATTGCCCTGAGGAAATAGATCTAAAAGAATCCTGGAATGATTCGATAAGGATCTGGTCTGGTGAAAATAGCTCAAGGACTTTCTCCTTCACAATGCCCATTGGGTCTGAGATAGAAGACGGCGAAGATGTGGTATTCAAGCTCCGCTTCGAGGGTCCCGGCGGAAATGCGACTTTGACCTACACATACATCTTTAAAGGAAATTTGACTGATGTATTTGGAGAGGGCTGGACGGATCCAATGAGTCATTTCGCCTAGCACTCGTGACTGTTCAAATCCTCAAAAATGTCTGGGGACAAAGAAGCTACAGGGCTTTGTTCCTCTCCCGCTAGATGACGTCGAAGGTGGATGCCTCTAATGGGAAAAGCCTTGGTTCCGCCTACCAGGTAGCCCGCATGGTCGCAGCGCGTGCGGGCGGGCGCTCGCATGCACGCAGGGCTGCGATCTTTGGCCGGTTGGCAAGGGGATGCGAGCCGGAGGAGGTGGCGGGGCGGATTCATAGAGAGCTTGTGGGTGCGATACTGTAAACCATTTTTATGCAGAGGGGATCTATCTGATGCTTGCAGGGACAACGTTCGCACATTCTTCTGGAGTGCCGCGAGTCGGCCTGCTGGCCTCCCGCGCTATGATTGGGGCGCCGCTCATGGCCGCGGCCTGCCAAGCGACGACGGTTAAGCTGCAGATTGATATAGCGTCCTAATTTTGGGCCATGTATCTTCGCATGTAGATCGAGTTCATGATGTCAAAGAATCTCGATTTTCATCTGCATGTATGAAACCGGCCTGTGGAGCATAATGCTATTGTGCATGATGCAAATAGTGCATCTTAGAATCGTACTTGGGGGAATTGATTATGCGTTATCAGCTGAAGGATAAACTATTCAGCATCGGCGGCGATGCGATGATCCAGGACGCCAGCGGACGCGACCTGTTATTTGTGGATGGAAAAGCCATCAGCCTGGGACGGCGCCTAGAGATCAAGGACTTGCAGGGTAATAGGCTAGCGACCATCCAGCAGCAGTTGATTGCCCTGACGCCCACCTTTGAGATTCACCAGCACGGCGGAGTTGGTGCCAAAATTTCGATGAAGCTGCTCTCGCTGCGTGACCGGCTGAAGATCGACGTGCCCGGCAACGACGACATGGAAGCGCGCGGCAATATCTTCCACTATGAGTACGGGATCTTTCGCGGCGGGCGCGAGGTGGCGCATATCTCTAAGGCGTGGATTGCCTTGAGCGACACCTACGGCATCGATATCGACGACGACCAGGACCAGGTGCTCATTCTGGCCTGCGCAGTGGTGATCGACGAGATTCTCGACATGCGCCAGAAGGCGGACAAAGATTAAACGGAAGGCATGCCCCAAAGCCCCTCCTTTTTTTCATCAACTCCTTTTCTTTGGTTGAGAAAAGATTTAAAAGAAGTTATGCTTCCGGTTTTTGCTGTTCGATACGGCTCTTGCGCGCGCGGGTGGGCCTGCCCCCTGGGCCGAAGGGTGAATGTAGGACGGAGCCCAAGGACCAATGATCTGTTGTCAGCGGTCAGAAAAATATAAATATTATGCTATGAAATAGTTAGCAGAGTTTAATAGGGGACTCAAGGGGGTTTAAAAAATGAAGGAACGAAATTATCATCGGATCCTTTTAGAGTGTGCTTTGTTGTTAGTGGTATTTATCAGCTCAGCTCAGGCCATTACCACCAAAGAACTGATGTTTGCAGAAAATGCTCAAAGCTCGGAACCTATACCGTCCGTGGTGGCTGCAGGTGCCTTGAACCAGGCGCCTACGGCCAAGAGTCTGACGCCAGACCAGGAAGGTCCGCTAACAGCAGGTTCGACAATCGTTTGGACGGGCAAAGCTTATGATCCGGATGGAGATAAGCTGCTTTATCAGTTCTGGTTGAATGGACCAATGACAGGAAATACCTGGAAACCGATGACAAGCTGGAACGAATATAACACATGGAACTGGTCTACAAGCCCTATCGATAGCGGCGTAAATATCATAGATATGCGAGTAAGGGATGGACACCATGCGGCACCTTGGGGGCATGATAGCCATATCAGCGCCGAATATGTTATTAACATTGCAGGTATTGACGTCAGTTCAAGAATAAACTCCAAGCCAACTCTGATAAGCCTCAAATCGAATAGGCAAAGCCCTCAAGACAAAGGTGCAAAGGTGACATGGACTGCGAAAGGCTCTGATCCGGATAAGGATACAATTCTTTACCTGTATATTCTCAAAGGGCCTTCAACCGAAGAGCAATGGTTGCCTGTGACTTCTTGGACTACAAACAATATCTGGACATGGGATACGGGCCAGTCAAAGGCTGGTATGTACATAGTGAAAGTCTGGATAAGGGACGGATACCATGCAGATGTCGATAATTCAGATGACTCGACCGGGGTACCTTATGTCGTATTGCTGAAAGGTGTAATCGAATAAACCAAAGTTAGATAGGATGCACGAATCGCCCTGCAATCTCGGCTGCATAGCTATTCGGGATCGCACTCATTTAATCCCCGGTCTCTTATTCGGGATATGCAGCTCTTTAGCAGTGGTGCATACATGTTACACCGGGAATAGCATAGACCCGGAAGGGGCTCGGTTCCGGCAATATGGTCACCCGCATGGCCGCTTGCGCGCGCGAGCAAGCGCATGCACGCGAGGCTGCGCTCGGGGGGTCGGGAGGGCGGACCGTGGGAAGGTGGCCCGGGGCCTGCGATATGTGGCCGGATGGCATTAGGATGCGAGCTGGATAGCATCGAAGGCGGGTGCCTTCGGATCCGATGGATCATTAACTTTAGGAATTTTTCTAGAATTTACTTCTATCTTGTTCATAATCGCCATGCATAAATGAAAATTCTAGGTAACAAAAAGATTGAGGCGGGACAAAATTTGGAAATATGATCTTCGGATCCACTGGGGTTTCAAATTTTTCTACGTCCACTATCTGGAAGGCGAACCCTACTTCTCGGTTCTTGAAATAAGCAAAAAACTCTTCCTCAGAGATTCCTGCATCATCCTTCAGCTGATACCATAGAGTGCTTGGTCTGCCCTCGATTATATTATTTATCTTAAAAATTCCTACTATTTTTTTAATGGGATTGGTGGAATAAATGTACACGCTGCCTATATCTTTTTTGGAGAATGCATTCTTGCGAAATTCGTATTTTTTTCTGCCATTGATAATTGCCTCCGCAAACTTTGGCTTAATGGATAGTAAAACGTCCATCAATATCACCGATTTCTTTATTAGATATAGGGAGATTATATTTTAGGGAATCCATCTAATTCATTTTCGGGAGTTTTAGATCCTTCTGGTTCCTATCTTTGTACCAGCTACTTTCAATTAGGACCTCATAAGCGATTTTCAATCCTCATGATTTTGCAAAAAGTCTTTTGCCTTCATAAACGTTTCATTTATCTGTTCTTTTCGCATATTCTTCGCATTTATGATCAATTTTGCTCCATCATTTCGTTCAAGCGTCAATTCTAGTGTGGAATCCCTTGCCATGTAGGATTTCAATACATCAAGCAGGGCAACCACTGATCCTCTGCTTAAAAAAGTCAAAGCAATTAGTCCTAAAGTAATTGGCTCGCCTTTCGCCCCCCTTTGAGTTACTCCCTTAGCCAATTCCGCTTCAACATCCGTTTCTTTGGTTATGGTCCTATATAAATCTCCAATAAGCGCTTGAATGCGTTCTTCGCTAAGTTCAGGGGATGAGACCGAAAGAGTTATTGCCATCATAACCACCCTTAATCGCGGAAAGATATCTGCTCATCAAAGTTTATCAACTTTTCCGGGTCAAATATATTATCATAACGGAAAACTTCTAATGCAAGTGAGACTTATCGCACATCCTAGAAGATGCAATCATTGTTTACCATTTGATTCTTCCCACCGCCACAACAGCCGCTTCTCTGACTTGCTCATAATAGTCCTTCTTAATGGCTTGAACAAGAGGTTCTACAGCTTTCGGACTTTTAATCTCTCCAAGAGCGATTGCGACCTCTTCTCGTACGGCCGTGCTACAATCATTCTTAAGCATTTGAATTAGAGATCCTACTGCCTCAAAAGCTCTGATTTTCCCAAGAATCCTAACAACCATCTGCCGGATGATCTCATCATCATTCTTTAGATTCTTGATCAATTGATCCGTTGCCCATGTGTTCGTTAGGACTCTTACAGCTGACCCTCGAATTTGACTGTCGTCATCTTTGAGAGCATTTATCAGGATTTCCAATGCCACAATATTCCCGATGATTTCTACTTTGATCCCTTCAAGAGCTATTGCAGCATTTCTTCGGACTTGATAATTAGTATCCATAAAAGCCTGTATCAAAGGTTCTGAAGTTATTGGATCTTTAATCTCTCCAAGAGCCATTGCAGCGTTTTTTCTAACTTCGCTATCAGTATCATATAAAAGAGCACGAATCAAAGGTTCGCTTGCTTTTGCATCTCCAATTTTCCCGAGGGCCATTGCAGCTTTACATCGGACATTGCTATCGTTATCTTTGAGAAACTGGATTAAGGGTTCAACTGCGCGGATATCTCTGATTTTGCTTAGAGCATCCGCTGCTCCACCTCGAACATTGCTGTCATTATCGCTGAGAACTTGGATCAGAGGTTCTACTGCCCTGGTATCTCTGATTTCTCCTAAAGCCACCGTGGCGAGCTTTCTTACTTGGCTATCCATATCTTTAAGAGCCCGTATCAGGGGTACAACTGAAGCTATCCCTATCTTTTCGAGTGCCGATACTGCTTCTCCAAGGACATCACTATCACTGTCCTTGAGAACTTGGATCAGGGATTCAACGGCTCTTGCATCCTTAATTTCTCCTAGAGCTTGCGCGGCATGCTTTCTGACTTGATTGTTTCTATCATTGAGAACTTTAGCCAAAGCTTCTATTGAAGGAACTCCTATCTTTCTTAAAGCCTCCATAGATTCTTCTCGGACGCGATTATCATCATCCCTAAGAGCCTGGATCAGAGGCTCGATTGCTTTAACGTCTCCAATGAATCCAAGAGCTTCAGCAGTTTCCTTTCTAATATTAGGATCTTCATCATCCTTTAGAGCTTGGATCAAGGATCTTATTGCAGGTATCCCAATCTCTCTAAGAACTTGCACGGCCAGTTTTCTGGTATCTGAATCATTATCCTTCAGAGCCTTTGTTAGAGAATCCCATTCGGTCGTTTTTTGGCTTTCTAAGACCGATTTTGATTTGTTCCTGCTTGCAATAACCAGTTCGCCCTTTACGTTCAAAGCCCACTTCATAGGCCTTTGGATGCGTTCTTTTAGCATTTTTTTGTGGATGTATGAATAGAGGCTATCCATTGTGACATTGCCTTCTATGTTGGCTGCCTCCCAGCTAGTTATGCCTTCGATTGCATGTTTAGTGAAAACTCCATAACCATCTTCTGGTTTCTCAAAAGCTGCTTGAGTTCCACCTGACGCAGTAATGATATATGTGCCGGTTACTTTTGATAGTGATTGAAGTTCTTCATCTATTCCACCTCGCGCAAAAGCTTCACCAGCTAAGCCGCTATAACAACAGTCCAGAATAAGGATAACTTTATTGGTCCTTGAACCGTCCAAAAGATCTTTTATGAAATTGATGGAAATAGAGGTTGATTTCAGGTACTTTACATTGGTATTAGTTGTCGCAAGGTGCAACTTTCCAGCGTGGTCTAGTTTACCATGACCCGAATAGTAGATCAAAATCAAGTCATCTTTGTCTGCAGTTTGGATGACCCGATCAATCTCTTCCTGTACCTTATGGTGTGGCGTATTCTTTAAGGGGATTGTATTTGAAAAATTGCCATATTCTTCAGATTTTAGTATCCTGTCAAGTCCATCTACATCATTCTCGGGACATTGTAGTTTCTGAAGGTTCTGATCTTCAAATTGACTGCTGGCAATTAGGATTGCATATCGCTGTTCTGTCATCCTTATTTCTCAAGAGACACTTTCGCTATATTAAAGTTCTTTTCTTGCTTTCGGGAATTTAATTATGCTTGCCTCAAGATATATCAGGCAGAAAGGTATTGCAGCACAGGACTGGGTCTATTTTATCACAGGAGAATGCCCAAGAGTGAGTTACATATATAGAAGGACGAATGTTAACCAACTGCGAATTTAGCTATCTAAGCATATTTATACAAAAAAACATGTGAATAAGATTCAATCGGACATAATTTGCTTTTAGAAAAGTAAATCCAATAAAATTGAGAAATACACACGATATGTATTGACAAATACTAATTATTATATGCGGGGGACGGGAACCCCTACCATTCTTACTAGTATCAATCATCATATTATTAATAATTGCTCTCTAAATTTTGCTCAGATTTGGAAAACATGTCATTCATTTCCTTCCTGACCTCCCCAGAGTTTAGGCACACATATGAAGGGCATCCAGGATTTCGCGCTGTTTCTTAGTGATCTCAGTTGTAATTTTCTCGCCATCCGGCAAGATCATAATCTTAATCTTTTCAAGTTCTGTTAACAGCCCTTC
>CAIQHB010000048.1 GCA_903871465.1 uncultured Methanosarcinales archaeon | reverse complement strand
GAAGGGCTGTTAACAGAACTTGAAAAGATTAAGATTATGATCTTGCCGGATGGCGAGAAAATTACAACTGAGATCACTAAGAAACAGCGCGAAATCCTGGATGCCCTTCATATGTGTGCCTAAACTCTGGGGAGGTCAGGATGCATAGGACCAGCAATGGTTTGAACTTTCGGTTTCTCATTTTTTGACCTCCTACATCCTTATTTTAGCAATTTAATTGCAGTAATGACATTCTACAATATAAACAAATCTCTGCGAGGGAGCTTGTATCAATTTCGATAAGGTTTGATAATACATTGGAAATAACTTCGTACCACACTAATCCAATGGTGTTTATAAACACAACCCTTTTCATCAGGGACGTCAATGAGTTCTGGTATTAGAGGGATAAATAGATGAAATTAAGCTTCCTTCTCTGGATTGGGCTAATCTTCCTGCTGGAACCTGCACTAACGGCAGATATTCCATTCGTTTTCAACAATAGTTCATATGATGTGGACAGCTACAACTCAGATCAGCTTGTGAACATCAGCGCTTCGTCCCCTGAGCTAGATGGGGTGCCACCGGTATCTGCCCCCAGAGATAGCGAGGTCCTGCTGTTCCCGGAGAGCAAAACCTACAAGACATTAGGTGAGATCAAAGATGAGTTTGATTACAGGGTCTGGCAAAAAAAAGGCATAATTCTCTTTAATCAGGGCAGATACGATGAAGCACTTCAAGCATTCGACCAGTCGATACAGATGAATCCCCAAATTGCAGAAAGCTGGAACTACAAAGGAATCATGCTCTTGGCCACATGTAAATGCAACGAAGCAATCAAGTGTTTTGATGTTGCAATTGCGCTAGAACCTTCATTCGTGGCGGCCTGGAATAACAAAGCTGGGGCTCTTTATGCAATGGGCAGATACGATGAAGCCATCAAAGCTTGTGACGGGGCCATCCAGTTGGACCCAAGGTATGCAAACGCCTGGTATACCAAAGCCTTGATCTTTAAAGCGGAAGCACTTACAGCCTTCGCCAAAGCCAGTATGCTAGGCTAAAAAGCAGAATCCAACCAATGGATGATAAATGCCGAGATTATGGTGTTACAGGATATTATGTTCCCAAGAGTTATCTTGCTATGTATGATCCTCCTGATCGAGCCAGGAGTGGCGGCAGATGTACCTTTCGTCTTTGATGAGAGCATATCTACGATAGCAAGTTATTCTTCTGATCAGATTGAGCAGGCATCTGTAAATTCTCTCGACCTCGTCGGAGTGCCATTAATATCTGCACCGTCCGATAGCGAGGATCTTGAGTTCCCCATTACCGGTGGCAGCGGTACTCCAGACGGAGAAGTAGACAAGAATGTGGGGGAACTAAAGAGCGTTCTTGACTCCAGAATTGAGCCGGATAATCCCACCGTTCGACATGAAGCGCTTTTGCTTGCAGGTAAGCATCCTGGAGATTATACTATAGAACAGATCAGCGCCATTTATAGCTATCTTAAGAGCGGAGATGGCGTGAAGAATGGATGGAGTTATGTAAGGGATCCACGGGGTGTAGATTACTTCAATAATGCCAGCGAATCCTTGGGCGCGGGGAAAGAGATTGGATGTTCGGGCATAGGCGACTGCGATGATTTTGCCATCCTCATGGCGGCGCTGGTTGAGTCCATCGGTGGAACCACAAGAATCATTCTCGCTCGCAATAATACCACAGGCGGGCATGCTTATGCGGAGGTCTATCTTGGAAACCTTAATGCCTCGAACAACCAGGTAGATGATATTATCCACTGGCTGAAACAGAAATTCAATACAAATAAGATCTACACCCACATTGATACTGATACAAAAGACGTGTGGCTGAACCTTGATTGGGGGACAGACGAAGAGGGAAATGTTCATCCAGGAGGGCCTTTTTACCAGGGAGATAAGCACATAGTCCTTTGCATGAGAGATAAGTATGGAAAGACTCCATTAAAAGGCTCCAGTTCCGCCATGGGTTCTGCCAAAGCGACTGAGTTTGCATTTTCTGATTGGGGACGTTATTATATTATCGAGTATTTTGATGGCATCTATTTTGCAGGTTATGCTGATGGTTACCTAAAGGACAGGTCGGATTTTGGAATGCTCAGGAGCAACCAGAGAAGCAAGGTGCTAATTGATAACCGAAATACGGAACCTCTAACCTCGTCCGAGCCGTTGGTTTTAGAACAAGGCTATCAACTCTCCATCCGCTCTATAGATCGAGATGGAAATAAAGTACAACTAGAGCTCTCTAAGAACGGACAGGTCGTGGACTCCAAGGTGATTCAGCCATCCATAGATGGCGCAACCATGTACGATAAGACCTACTACTACAAGAAGAATCTCGGAGATACGAATGATATCGTCACCATAGCGGTTCATTTCAACAATGCGTTTCGAGGCGCTGATGAGATCCTGGCAACCGTTGATGGAGTTTTCCAAATATCTGAACTCATAATAACTGATAGCTCATCCAATAATTATGAATCAATAGATTTGGAAGCAATAAATGCCTCAGCTACTCCCAAAGCAATTTCTGATTCTGACAAAATCCCTCCAAAAGTTCTAGCATTCAAAGCCAGATCGCTCAATTTAACCTCTGGTGAACCTGTTATATTCGACTATGTAGTTTCAGACGATGGCGGCTCTCGCATTAAACAGGTTGAACTATGGCGCAATAACGGATCTGACGATTGGCAAATAATTAAGACGAATATGTTAGATGTCTCCTCCTATAGAGTTTCAGGTTCATTTACAGATGCTCCATCCATCCCTGGCAAATATCGGTATAGTTTGAATGTGGTAGATAATGCCAATAATTGGAATTACGACGATATTTTTTTGGCAAACTACCAGCTTTCAGGACAAGAAGTCAATTTACCGATCACTGATTGGGGGTGGTATCACAGTATCATACGTCCAGATGGAACCTATTTTGCTGGCTATGCTAGTGGCTATCTGAAGGATACGTCTCTCCGGAATAACCAGATACGGAAAGTGCTGCTAAGTAATCAAGAAGAACAAACATTTAACTCATCTCATCCATTGGTTTTAGAACAGGGCTATAATCTCTCCATCCGCTCTATAGATTTAGATGGAAATAAAGTATTCCTAGAGCTCTCTAAGAACGGACAGGTCGTGGACTCCGAGGTCATCTCGCCATCCCGGGATGGCGCAACCATGTACGATAAGACCTATTATTACAAAAGATATCTTGGGAATTCCATTATGGGTCCTGTTATCATAGCTGTCCACTTCAAGAGCGCATTCCGTGGAGCTGATCTGCTTTATGCAATCATCGATGGAGTTTTCCAGGTATCCGATGAATTTACCCAGCTCAGTGATACTGGGTCTATTGAGGTAGAAATAAAGTAACCACTCTATCTTTTTAGTCAGGGCAGATATGATGAAGCTATCATGACTTGTGACATGGCCATAAAGTTGGACCCAAGTTCTGCAAACGCCTGGTATACCAAAGCCCTGATTCTTAAGGTGGAAACACATACAGCATTCACCAGAGCCGGAGAGTTAACATAAAAGTTGCAAGAACTGAAATCATCGCCCCCGGTGGAAAATAGATATAGTAGTCAATAACATGTTGTCTTGATCACCATGTCTACTTGGGCACTCTGGCTATGCATGTTTCTCCTCATCGGTACTGGTATAGCCTTAGACGTGCCTTTCGTCTTTGATGAGGCCTCGTCAGGCGTGGCTAGCTATAATTCGAATCAGATTGTGCAGTCCCATTTCTCGTCTCCCGACCTTATAGGTGTGCCAACTGTAACCCAAGTTGAGG
>CAIQHB010000047.1 GCA_903871465.1 uncultured Methanosarcinales archaeon | reverse complement strand
GCCAGAGTTATCTAGCTTAGCGGTAGCTATCGAAGTATGACCAAAAAAAGATGATCATAGATGAAGAAATGGACGCGATGAGCGCGGAAAACGCACTATTCTCGGAAATTCCTCCTCAAATGCAAGTAAATAGGAATTCTCCAAGAACCATAATTATTTTATGCTGGATCATATTATAATATAAATAGTCATTGTCTCTATATTTACGGGCTATGGCCCCGGCAATGAAGTCTGTAGCCTGAAGGCAGGGACATTGCTTAGAATCTAAATGGGAAACGTTTATGCTTCGCATCAAGCTGTCTGCCAGGTAATTATCAAATCTTTCCTGAGCAGCCCCATATGGGGTTGGTTGTATGGAGACAAAATCTGGTACGGGAAAGAATAAGTTGTATCATGTAGTCGATGATGAGGCAAAAAGGAATCTGGTTGTGTTCCAGGCAAAAGAGAGTCTTAGGACTCCTGATGATGCTGTCGAAATGATCCTGCACAAGCTCCCAACCTGGTAGGGCCAGGAAGATCTGATAAAGAAACTTCTCTTTGCCTGCGCTCAGTGAAACATGGGAACGTAGCCGATCTTGCCGCGCCCTTTGGAATGTAGCCATTCCATGCGCCGGATCTCGTGCCGCCTGAGAAGGGGGAACTTTCACATTAGGTATGATAAAAAATATTTTTTAATATTTATGTAGAATGAAGGGGAATTTCTGATAAAGATCCCATCCTAAATAGTCCTTTTCATCTGAAAATCTGATCTTTATGCTGTGATTATTCACGGTATTACTGTCAATTTCTAAAAGCAATAAATTGGCTTCTTCCTCAGTGATCTCTGGATTCTCATCTAGTTTTTTTGCGAAGATTTTACGCAATTTTTCCATTTTATCATATTCGGATTGGGGGAGACGGTCGACTTCTGACCAAGTAAAGGAATATGATTTGCTTGCCCTATCTCCAAAGTATTTTTCATCTCCACTCTTAACCTCTTCGATTTCCCGGATAGCATCTTCGGCAACCGTGATCTTCAGGTATTGTTGTGACCATTTCATGAAATCCTTTGGCGAATATATATATAATATGTTTTGCGTTTCTGAGAAAAACTCCTGAATCAACTCTGGACGAGGGATACTGCGCTCACTAAACCAATCTTTCTTCGTATCATCTGTAATTAAAATCACTGATTTATTGATACGTTTTGACTCATCTATTAATTGGCACCAAAGCACCAGATCTCCATATTCCTTGTAAGGGAAATTCGGTTTTTGGTTTCTATCTTCATATCCTGGGGGTATCTTAAGAGAATATCTTGTTTCTCCCCGTCTATAGATTTCTTCCAGTGATTTTTGAGAGTAAGGCTCGCCTATCTTTCCATCAAATAGGGAATAAATTGTACTTCTAATATCATCGCTAGAGTTCCAATCCGGATGAGTGGCTTTTTCCCTTTTCAATTCTTGAGATATTGATGTATAGTTACTATCCAATACCGAAGTTATTGTATCCACATCGATAATAGGATGCCGCTCTTTATAATTATCTAACTCCTTTTTTATTTTATCGCAATTTTCCTTTTCCATTTTGTCTATTCTATCGTACACGATCATAAGGGATTTTATTACATTCAAACGCTCATCATGGTACTCCAAAGCGACCTGATGGGGTATCCATATTCTATCTTTTATTTCATTAAAAATTTTTAATAGCTCATCGCGGGTGCTTATCTTGTAGCGATATAGATTTAATAGCACATTCGTATCAAAAACGAAAATGCACTCTCTCCACAATTTTGAGAAATCCTCATCTTTGAATTTATGATAACCGGGAAATTTCTCTTCCATCAACTCGCCCTTCCGAGATTGCACATTATAAGGCCAGATATATGTAGATTATGCAGATCATTTGTATGTGTAATTCTCCCTCCCGGTGTGCGCTAAACGCTTGTACCAAGATAAATGATCACTATTCTGAAAAGTATTGGGCATACGTCATATTTAATATTTTATTAATATGATGATGATTCAGATATATTATCAGACACCAAAAAAGGTAAAATGCGATGGCATTGAAGGACCAGGCGGAGCTACAAGACAGATGACCGAGCAAAATCGCAAGTACATAACCAAGGAGATCGGCAAGCCTCTATCCGATATCTGGCGGATCAAGGGGCTTGCGGAGCAGGAGTACGGCCCGTAGCACCCCATCACCAAGAAGCTGGGTAGCATGCATGCGGATGCCAATGAGCTGCTACAGGAAAAAACCGGAAGCCGTAGCGATAGATGTGCCCGCGCCTTATCACCTGAGACGATCAGGCAAATCCATCAATCGCCTCCAGCACCTGGCTTCGCTGCTGAGCATTTCTCCACCCCCAGCCCGCCCGGATCTCTGCCGAGTGGTGCCCTCGCCACGCGCAGCCTCTTAGTCCAACGGTGAGGGAATTATGTTCGGCTACTGCCCAGGTTGTGATGACGTGCTGGACGACATAGGCCCAGGCAAGGGGGTCTGCCTGGACTGCTACCTTGCTGAAGTGCGGGCCGAGCGCCATGAGGTGAGAATGTGGACTGCAACCTGATATCTTGAATGCTTAATAGTAGCGCTGCATTGTTCTTTTCATGTACTTCCCTCCATGAATTGCTTTTTCTTAACTCATTGTCTATTCGGATGGGTTCACATCAGTGAGCATCTGGACCACTCATTGTAGTTATGAGATAAGCTCATATGTTACATGTGATCATTTATAATGGGAACATTGTAGAGAGGGCTAATTCATGGATAATCTTAAAGATTATTATGTAAATTGCATCAAAAAATTAGCTGTCATTATAGCCTTGCTTAGTGGCACCATATCGTCCCAAGTTATCCCAATTTTAACTCAGGAATATGCATCAAACTCGATTATCATGTGGGCTATTCGTGTTATTACGTCAACAGCTGTTTTCTCTGCGCTCTTTATAATTTGTGAAAATTTTATTCGTTATAAACTATGGAAAATGCAAAAACCTGAATATGATTTTTCTGGAATATGGGTTGGAACAAGTATCTACGAAATTGTTGAAGGGGATGGTCCACCTCCAAAACCGCTGGTTTGTGAGCTCAATGTAGAACAAGATTGCTTATCCAGCAAGCTATCTCCTGTGAAAGGAGGAAGCTATGCTTCAAATTGGGGATCGATAGCCTTCGAGATTGATCTAGATAAAGAAGGTTTAAGTTACGCATACTACGCTAATGGCTTGAGCGAAGCGTACTATCCAAGTTGTATCAATGATCGCCTTCCAACTCAACAAATAAAGGGACTTGAAGAAACGAAAGTAATCAAACGAGATGAGAAGAAACGTCCTTTGGAGCTCTCGGGAACATTTTCTCATTGTGCCCAGGGGCAAAAGCCATTATATAGAGGAACAGTTAATTATAAACGAAAATAATAATAAAGGATACTAATTATGACGGATTGAATGAAGAAACTATTTGAAGTCTGCAATTCTCAAAACTCATTATCTTAATAGCGATTTCCTTATTTCAGGATCAAGCAAACTCTTGGATGGCCCTTCAAAAATGATTTTTCCTAATCTAAACAGATATGCTCGGTGAGCACACTCCAAGGCTTTCTCTATATTTTGTTCAATTATTAATACTGCGGTGCCTTGATTGTTGATCTCTTTTATTTTTTCATATATTATGTTTATATAATTTGGTGATAGTCCTAATGACGGTTCATCCAAGATTAACAATGCTGGATTTAGCATCAGAGCTTTTCCGATTGCAAGCATCTGTTGTTCTCCGCCACTCAGAGTTCCCGCTCTCTGATGTAATTTTTCCCTCATTTGCGGAAACAAATCAAGTATTTTATCGATCTGTTCACTTCTTCCTTTTTTGAGGAGGTATCCGCCTAAAACAATATTATCTAATACAGTTAGGGAGGAAAATATTCGTTTTCCATCCGGAACTAATGAGATCCCTTGATTTACCAATTCGTTGGGAGGAATACCTTTGATATTTCGGTCATTGAAGATAATCTCGCCATCAATCTTATCCACAAACCCAAATATTGTTTTGACGGCTGTTGATTTGCCCGAGCCATTAGGTCCGATGAATGCAATAATTTCGTGATCAGATATTTTGAATGAAACACTATCCAACGCTTTCAGTGGTCCGTAGAACGCTGTAAGATTTTTTGCTTCAAGCATAGGATTTCCTCTTGCCAAAATATGCGTCTAAGACATGTTCATTGTTGACGATTTCATCTGGATGACCATCAGCGATCAATTTTCCATGATCCAAAACAATTATTCGCTTCGCTAATCGCATGACAAGTTCCATGTCATGTTCAATGAAAAGAATTGTTTTCCCATCTTCGTTCAATTTTTGAATGTTTTGAATTATTTTGGCCTTCGTTTCAGGAAAGACGCCAGATGTCGGTTCATCAAGCAAAATTAGGTCTGCATCAGAAGCAAATGCCATTGCCAATTCAAGTAGCTTTCGTTGTCCAAAGGATAGATTCTCACCTAAAGAATCTTTTTTATCAAATAATCCAACAAAAGATAAATATTCCAAACTCTTTTTGATATTTTCTTCTTCTTCTTTATGGATCAATCGAGTTCGAAATAATGCGCTGAATAGTTTTTCACCTTCATTGTATCTTGCTGCAAGTAACATGTTATCGAGGACGGACAACTGGTGAAAGAGACGAATTCTCTGGAATGATCTAGTAATCCCTAGCCTTGCTATTTTATTTGGAGGAAGATTATTAATTTCAATTCCTTTGAAGATAATTTTACCCTGATCCGGCTTTAAAAACCCTGATATCGCATTGAACAAGGTTGTCTTGCCTGAACCATTTGGACCGATCATTGCGACAAGTTCTCTTTCCTTCAGCTGAAGAGAGACATTGTCCAATACGAGGTTCCCATCAAAATGCTTTGACAGATTTTCCAGAATCAGAAATGGCATGATCAACCTACCATAATTTGTACTTGCCGACCAATCCCTGCGGTCTCTTGATGATAAGAATTACCAATAAAAAGCCGTAAATCATCTGCCTTAATGGAGCGGCGACAGCATCTGGAATACCGATAAATCGTAACATTTCTGGGAAAAGGATCAGTACAGCTGCCCCAATGATAGGCCCTCCAATTGTTCCCATGCCACCGAGAATCACCATAAGCACAACGAGAATAGATTCCATAACATTAAAACTAGATGGATCTATGAAGGTGATATAATGGGCATATAGACTTCCTGCGATCCCGGCAAAAAAAGCGCCAATCGTAAAAATCATGATCTTGACCTGTCGTGTATCTTTTCCAAGAGCTTCTGCAGCCAGTTCATCATCTCTTATTGATTGTACAACCCTTCCAAAGGGTGAATATATTATCCTTCTTGTTAAAAAAATAGTAATTAAAACAAATAGTAGAATAAGGATACAATAAAAAATAAGAGAGTTGTACAAATCAGTAAATGCGATGAATTGTGGTATTCCTGGGAGACCCATGGGACCACGGGTCACATCAGTCAAATTATTTATGCCGCTATATATAATAAGGCCAAACCCAAAAGTAGCCAGTCCAAAATAGTCTTCCTTTAAATGAAAAGTCAAATGACCTATTATCATACCAGAAATTGCTGCAAATGATGCACCGATAAACAAGCCAATCCAGGGTGAAATACCTGCGTTCAATGCCAATAAACTGGAAGTATAAGCACCGATAGCAAAAAATGCGGCGTGACCTAATGCAGGTTGGCCCAGGTATCCAAGTACCAGATTCAGGCTCAGGGCGAGAATCACAAATATTCCAGTTATGATGAAAAGATGCAGTTCGTATTCCATCTCATATCAGCTCCTTTTCTGGGATTACACCAAAAAAGCCTGAAGGCCTCAGGACGAGAAATACAATAAGGAAGGTAAATGAAATAAAATCCTGCCATATTGAGGGAATATACCAGATACCAAAATTCTCAACAAACCCCAAGAAAAACCCTCCGACGACTGCGCCAGGAATGCTCCCCATCCCTCCGATAATAGATGCGATAATGCCTTTAAAAATCGCGGGAAACCCCATGGTTGGGCTAAGGTTCGTTTCCAGTGATATCAAAACTCCAGCAACACCTGCAAGTACAGAACCTACGAAAAAGGCTACCTGTGTCAACCGAACAGAGTCAATCCCGACCAGTTGTGCAGCTTGAGGATCGTCTGCCACAGCTTTCAAGGCCAATCCGAGTTTTGTCTTCTCGATAAAAATCCATAGGGCCAAAAGGGTCGCTATTGAGACGACAATGATGACAATCTGCGTCAATGTTATCGACGCTCCAAAAAAAGAATAACTGGATGCCTCCGCTAGAGGCCGCATAAAGAGTATTTGATTCCCATAAATCAAAGCGATGATATTCTCGATGAAAATAAAAACGCCAAACGAGGCCAAAAGATAAATTAGATTCGGGGCTTTCTTTACCTGAAGAGTGCGATAGACAAATTGATAGATTAGCAATCCGAGTAAACCGGATGATACAACCGCCAGAATAAAGGAAGATATGAAATCAAATCTATGGATTTGGAAAAATGTATAAGTGATATAGGCGCCTGTAGCGTAGACAATTCCATGAGCAAAATGAAAAAATTTTACAGTTTTATAGATGATCGCAAAGCCTATAGCCATAAGTGAATAAATACTGCCCGCGATGAGACTATTAATAAATAGCTGGCTAATCATTGTGGCCTGCGTTATCACTATCTAGCATCTCCCCCCAATAATCCTTTGGTTCTTTTAACTCATTTCCAATTTGGAATATTTCAAGGTATCTTTTGACAATATCTCCAGTAATTAATTGTATGCGTCCCCTCCTCTCCCCATTTGGTTCTGCTTTATTCGGATCATACATTAAAACAATTTTTTTATCAATTATCATCATATCACCAAGATAAAACTGAGCGACACTAGGATCTCTTGCCGAACAAATACGAAGTTTTATATTTTTATTATAATCTCTAATAAATTGGTTTACGATTGTTGCATCTCTTTTCCAGTCTAGATCATCGCCATAAATATCTGTTATAAAAATTCTTATTCTCTCTAGGCCCGTTTTGTCACTGATCAAATCGCAAAATTTTTTGTAAGAGTCTAAATCATTAGATTTGTAATTTCCTGAGTAAATATATAGCGGGTCGTCATCGCTTTTTCTTCTCGTAATTAATTTCACGTCTTCCAATCCTTTCCTAAGATATTTAGAGTTTAGCAAAGCAAAATTTTCTTTGAGTTCAATAGAAAAAATCTGACAGTTTGATATTTCGGCATTAATTTTATATTTATTTTCCTTTTTAAACTCAATATCCTGTAATTCATTATCATCAAATGTGTCAAAGGGAATTAAATATCTAAAATGGTTTTTAAGTCGTTCTCCATAGTCATACTTAGTTCCAAGTTTGTCCCAATTAAATAGATAGTTTCCTATAATCCAAAATTCCGGGGGATAGATACATGTTAGATAAATTGAATCCTCTGCGTTTTTAATCAGATCTTCGGCAGTACTTCTATACTCATTAATAGTGGAAGATTTCGATTTGATATTCCCCCAACTAATATCAGATATGCTTTCTAACCAACTAATATCAGATATGCTTTCTAATTCTTCTTTGCGCGGATAAAATTTCAATATATCTTTAGCGAGAATAGTATAGGCATCAGTTAGGGGCTTGGAGGCTATTTCTGTTGCGCTTACTGCCAAACGTTCTTTAAATGAATAATATGGTGTATAGGGTATCATTAGCTTCCAAAAAGGTGCAATCTCCGGTTTGATCTTATCTACAGAAATTCGGTCAAAAAGCCCTGCAGGTACGTTCCCTATTTTTAGTTCATAAGGAACAAATCTAGAGAAGCTTTCTGCAAAATCACTCTGAAACTCAGTTAATTGGTCAATCTCCGCATTTTCCACCCTTGAGGGTACAATTATTAGATTCACTTTTCTATTTTGTTTTTGACGTAGATTTAGGAATCCAGACTTGCTAAACTTGTTAGCTAATTTTTTGGTGCCTTCTAAATTTTGCTCATTAGGTGCACAGAACATTACTACAACATCCGCGAGCTGGCTGACGGAGACTCCACCTATCTCATTCACGCCCGTTCTGCTATCTATTAGAACGATATCCATACTCAACTCAAGCTGCTCCCTAAGCCACTCGAAGTATAACTCTCCATCCCAATTTTTATAAAAGTCTATCCAATCGAAGCTATTAACGGAGTTTACATATTTAGAATAATACTCTTTCGATCTTCTTCCCGCAGTAAGCAATCGGAGTTCCGCGCCCCCGGGATCACTAAATATTTTAAACGCTATCTTCTTTGGCTTCAAATAAGGCAAATCTTTTTTCCGGTTTATATGCAGTTCTTTAGAAATATTAAATTTATAATCCAAAAGCATATCCATAAGCCCAGGTTTCTTTTTAATCCTTTCTATAGTTTCACTTTTTTTATAAAAGAATCTCTCAAGACCTGGTGCTTCCAAGTCCCAATCGATCATCATAACTTTATGTCCTTTATTGTAGAGCAGCCAAGCTATATTTGCGAGCGCCATAGACCGGCCTACACCGCCTTTATAGGAATAAAATGTGCAAATCATCGTATCTCTCCCGAATCCTCATCATGTGGGCAAAAACCCTGTCGTTCCTCCTAATTTTCTTGATTGTAACTCTCTACTCAATGAATTCGCTCTAAGGACGCTGGCATTTTCGACCTTTTGAGTTAGGATACAATCAAGCCTACGGTTAAAAGTGGCCTGATTTCCGATACTTATGTCGCATAGCTTATCAAGGTCTTCATAAAATCTAATGTGCGCATCATTTAATCTTTCAGATATCATTTTTTCAATCAATCTATTAATCTCAAATGACATTGAATTAATTGGGTAAACGATAATTACAGCTACCTTGGGATTATGAATTAATCCCGAAAAATTCAGACGTTCCTCTAATATCGGATCAAAGATCGAAATGGCATCTATTATCAGCACGTATTCCGAGTTATTATTCCTTAGTTCAGCCTTTTCTCCCTTTCTTTTATCCTCATCATCACCAAGGAATTTAGATTCAAAACAGGGCTTGATTCTTGTCCTTTTACCGCCTCTGCGCTCACTTATATCTTCTATTTTTTTGCATACATCGCGTATTATACATTCTATATTATCTGCAGAATCCATTTTAGAATCCTTTCCGGAATCCAATAATGGCTTCCAGTCGCATCTAGTTGAGCCATATCTATTAACCAAATTATTAATGCCAATTTTTTTCAGCTCTTTACTTATCTCCTGGAAATACAAATTAGAATTCACTCCATTCCATATAGCACCCCTCTCAAGGCCGTCTTCTTTTATGATTCCAGAAGCATCTTTCCACTTCATTGCAGCGATGACAAACTTAATTTCTACTAAAATGAGTTCACGCAACTCATCATTCGGTTCTTTTTCCTTCGAGACTGTATGTTCTTTATGCAATTTCCACAATCGTTTATCTCTGGGATGATCTTTCATCGCATTTATTATAAGACTTATTAACATTTCCTGATCTGCTATCTCGATGATTTGATCCCATATATTCACTGAAGAACCGTTAAAATTAATAAATCTGGGGTCTAAACCAGCTTGGTTCATGATGCGCCGGATGCTTGGTGTCTCTAAATACAACTCGGAAAAAACATCCTCTAGTTCCTGGTGGTAATCGGACCATTTCATGTTCGCCATATTAGGTTACACCTGCATCCTTCAATCCCAAAATAACTGCGTTTATGTGAATACCTTCGTTACGGTAAAACTCTCTCCCAGGATCTTTGCCCTGCTCTCGCAGCCATCCACCGCTATGGTGTAATGCAATTACATTCCAATCCGTATCGAACACCGGCGAGCCGGATGATCCAGGTAACGTATCGGTTAGGTATTGCACAAAGCGATTGGCTGAGTCAATGAACGTTATAACATTATGGTATAGCGCAATTTGCTTTGGCCCACCGCCGGGGTGCTGGATAATGATAGTAAAATCATTTGCTTTGGGATGCTGCTCACTAAGTCTTAGCGACCCCCACTTTTCGCCCGCCAACTTACTTTGCTTGGGCTTGACTCTTACCACAGTCCAATCGTTATCCTTCGAGGTCTTGAACAGGCCGTCTGGGTCGAGATCATACTCATCGTAGGAGGCATTCAGCCCTCTCAATGTTTTCTGGTAATTGAACTGCACCTTAGCTGCCCGCGCCTGTGTCTTATCTTCCAGCACATGATTGTTTGTCAGCAGCAAGTCATCGCCGATCAGAAAACCAGACCCGCTGCCGCACTCACCCAAATCTATCCGCGCAACGGCTTTAGCTCGTTGCAGCCCCTGCTCCAAAAATGAGATTTCAAGCAATGTGCTTTGTTTGCCAGTGATTTGTTCGAGTTGAACAGAATCCAACGGGTGTTTCCAATTCACATCTTTAATATCAACCCCGCGAAGGTTGAGCAGCATGTGCTCTTTAGCCCTGGCCAACAACTCCTGTTTCGACCGCGGCTGCTCGCCGATGGCAACATCAATGATGGCATCTACGCATGCAGCGTCCTGTCTGGCACGATCCAAAATGATGTGCCAATTGTTGATTGGAGAATCGTTGAAGGCGATTAAACCAGCGTTGAGTCTGGCTTGTTGCACGATCCGGCGCGATTCTGACCTATCCCAATACAAATCAGCTAGGAGATCCCTCAAATTGATTAGGTTGTTATCCCAGACTAAAGTGGCCATATGATGTACTCCATAATTCTACACTTGAAACCCGTGACGTATGCACACCTGGCGGCTCACCTGAGCATTGTTGGTTTCCTTTCTTTGATTGGCACAAAATTTCTTATTTTATTAAAAAATAGTGGTGCCTCTCTACGCCGCATACTCCACAAACTTCCCGCCTTTCACAATCTGGGTGTCGAATAATCGGGTTACCACATCGTGGTTTTTATCAAAAGTGATATTTCCCGTAACACCAGGATAATCCTTGATCTGAGTGAGTCCGGTCTTTATCGCATCTGATGTTGTGCCGCTGTTCTCCATAGCAGCTACCAATAGTTTTGTTGCATCATAAGCCATGGCAGTTATGATAGTGGCGTTTTCTCCGTATTTGCCCTTGATTTTTTGATTGAAATCCTGCCACCGGCTGGGATCTCCATTTGACGGAACAACGAAAATAACACCTTCTGTGGCATTTCCGCTCCAGTCAATGATTTGGGGTAAGTTGAAGGTGTCGTCTGCAAGGAACTGAGACTTTAATCCAATCTCTTTCGCTTGTCTCAATATCATGGCCATATCTTTGGGGTATCCGAGAAGAAAGATCACGCTAGGATTCTTTGCCTGGATTTTTGTCAATTGGGTTCTGAAATCGGTTGCGTCAGGATTGTATCCTTCTGAAATTGCTATGCTGCCTCCATTTTCAGTAAAAGCTTTATCGACAGCACTTTCTAGGTCTGTGCCAAAATCGTTGTTGACGTAGAGAGTAGCACCATTTGTTAAATTTAGCGAAGAAGCAAGTTCCACAAGTTTTTGACCTTCCTCAGTATTGGTGGGATAAATTCGGAATATATATTCACCTATACCTGAGAGCTTGTTTGAGTTAGCTGCATGGGAAATTAAGACGACCTTGTTCCTTTCCGCAATAGGTGCAATTGCCAACGTGGTCGTACTTTGTAATTCCCCAATTACAGCGACAACTTTATCGACAGTAATTAATTTATTGATAGCATTTGTTGCCGATGTAGGGTTAGCCTGATCGTCCTCGTGGATGACCTTTAGTTGATCGCCCTTGATCCCACCGTTGGCCTCTGTCTCTGCCACAGCTAGATCGATACCCTGTTTCTCCATTTCCCCATACATAGCTGCATCTCCTGTCAGTGGTCCAATATGGCCGATATTTACGACTACAGCATTTGTTGGAGTGATCAGATTATAGCCAATTCCGCCTAGAATGACCAAAACTAGGATGATACCGCCGATAAGAGCTTGCCTTTTCATCTCCTCACCGTTCATCAGATAGCAGAATCCACTATAAAATCCTAACGATGGGAAGTTCTGTAAAGTCTTAGGTATCTAACAGTATCTTGGAATGCCTGTCAAAACAAGGTAGCTAATTTCCCTAAATCAATGCATTTAACTTCTTTTGAAAACTTCGATTTTTTAAGGCTGTTATAGTTAATGGAGATAGTAATAAATATCGGTGAGTCTCTAAACTCTTCGTAGGATGGATGATGAGATGTGCGAAGACGATAAACAAACCGATAAGCCTAAGCGATATACAGCTAAAGATGTATCTCCAGATGAACAAGCTTGGGACCCTTTCAAAGAAAGTTTTAGGCCTAAAAAATCTGATGTAAAATAAGCATAAATGACAATCCTAATGAGATCACGGTGCAGATAATGCTGAGTTGGAGATATTCAAATTTGTCGTTATATGCTTCTTTCAATTTTTTCTCGCCATTTGCATAGTTTTTTGCTAATTTTGAGGCCGCATAATCAAACTTCTTATCCGCATAACATTCAATTGTGTTCATCCCATTTGGTCTTGTCCAGGAACGCGGCCACAAACAGCATAAAGCTAATATTATAGATGTGAATGGAAATACAATAATTAAGAATTTTAAGATTGGTATTTGTTGGCTAAAATGCATCGTTGGTTCTAATGACGAGATCGATATCGCATTTATAGCGATCATTATGGAAGCTTTCAGATCTAATGAGTTCATCCAGTTTTCGAGCTGGAGAAAGGCCGATCTTGCATCGTCCACCATTAAGCTATGAGTGCTCCCCGAATAGTCTTCTAATTGATTTTCTCTTTTTGGCTCGCATTCTGTATTAGTGTCATCCATTTGTTATCACCCTTGATCTCGATCCCACATGCTTCAAGGCGTTTTCCCTTCAGTCCTTCGTGTGGCCTGATGTAGTTATGGAATAACTACATCCCTTGTAAGATGGGCGGCAATATACAAATAATTGAATTATTTTTATTGCTGGTGATTATCCGTTGACGCCACATTGCACTATTAACAGACATTGTCACCTCAAAATAATTAGATTTTGATACTCGCCTATAGCTACCGCGTTTTGACAGGCATTTTTTAAAGAGGGGAGATACCGCAGACTTTACAGAACCTCTGGGAAAGCTTTCAGCTATCTAGCCGCCTCAATATCGCAATCCCGGACTGCTCGAGACCCGATGTTGCTTTACTGGGCCAAGTTAAAGGAGGCATTCGCCCTAGCCTTTGCCCCTCTGAGATAAAGCTGTGGAAGGCTGCCGTCTCCCATCCAAAAGCTCGGAAGAATTCCGTTCCCTGTTGTGCCAATCGGCTTTGGATCGACGAGGCCAACATGGGAGTCATCACGTCCCTGATAACTTCTTGGATCCATGGGGCCAACGTAGGATTCATTGAGCTCCAGATTCGTTCGTGCATCCACGAGGCAAACTCGCGACTCGTCACTCCTGTGATCCACCACTTGATCGATTCCTGCGCGTGAAGGTCACGAGCCAGTGCCTCGACGTTTTCCTCGGTCAGATATCCAAGTATGCCCTCAGTGATCACTGTCCCTTGCCGCGTTTCTCCATTGACCTGACGCAGGAGGTCTCGCCGGGCCTTGTCGTCGGACAGGTCCACAGGGCGTCGTTCTAGCTGACACATGGGTTTGTCATCGGCTAGGGTTTTATTCTTATATTGAACGACGCCGGGGTAATCCGCCTCTATCCATCTAAGTTGACTAGGTAGGTCTAATCGATAAGGGCGGGTGTCCAGTCCAGCAGCCAGATTGAGGACAACATCGCTGTGCGACCGAACAATCTGATAAATCAGATCGTCGATGACCTTCGTTCTCATGACCATCTCAAAATTGAACTCGTCAGTCATCTGAAGGCAAGCCAAGAGTTCCTTTCCTTTATCCCCGGTCAGTTTTCTGGCTAGAACATCGTGAAAAAGGGCGTCTCGCCGTTCGGATTCGATGGCTCTCATCTCGGCCACAGCCCATCCGGTATAGGACACTGGAACTATTGAGCGTCCCGAATCGCAGTTACAATCCATAGTATCTCCTTATTATCTAGGCATCAATACGTCCAAAATAGGCTTCGTTTTCAAACAGGTTTACGCGCCATACTTACTCACGAACGCACTCTTTTGAACAGGTGTACATCGGTCGGATGGAAGTAATAATTAAGCTTTTGGGCGGATATCGCTTGTTTACGGAAAAAGATACGCTTAGTTTCGTCTATTTCACTATGAAAAAGGTAATTCAGATGCTAACTAACTTACAACTCACCTAATCCTGACCTATTCGGTCCTACTTCATTTTAAAAATGTGTAAATGATAAACATCCCCCCACATAAATAAGCGCACACCGCCCTCACCTTCGTCTTTTGCTCGCTTCCCTTGAAAGTGATCGCCGTCATGGACGCCTAGACCCGACTTGCAGTTCAGATAATATGTGCCCTTGGCTGCCAGATCCAACAGGTAGCCGCAATGGCTTACGGATCCTTCATCGAAGTGTCTGAACTGATGCCTATCTTCGTCGTGGTCTCCTTATTCACCTCCGAGTTGGCAGCCGTAGACAAAGTTGCAAAGACATCAAGGGCTCCCGCCGCGGCCCTCGTAACCTCCAGCTCTGCAGCGTACTCCACCTTCCAGCGACCAATAGGTACCGCCAGAGATACGCCCTTATTATACCAGGTTCCAGCCACAGGCGACGCTTGAGAGCTATCCGATGTCACCAGGCTCTCAACCCTCCATTTGGCCTCATCCAGGGGGAAGCCATAGGGAGTTTTTGCCATCGAGAAATAAGGTTCGATGATTGCAGAATTGGCCAGGTCGTAGTCAGTGCCGCCGTAGAGCGTCAGAGTCGTGCTGGGCGAGGAATAGCTCACGCCGGTTACAATGAAGTACTTAATCGCCCCACCGGCCTGCTGCAGCCTCACCCTTTGCCCCCTGCAATACTCTCCAGGAAAAGTCTCCTGGAATGGCCAGGGTATAGGTGGGGTCGTCCACCGAGGCAAAAATCCATTTCTCCTCCACCGCCGAGATCCAGCCGCCATTATAGGCGTCCTCCAAGCGGCGGATTCTCTCCAGGAGGCTTTGCATCTGCTCAGATATCGCTTGCGAATCCATCGTACAGAGTCAACTCCATCACATCGGAATTCAGGGCGCTTTCGAAGGCCTTGTTCAGGATCCTCATGTCATACTGGCCGCTATAAGGAGGCGAAGTGATCGTCACCCTCACGAAATAACGTTTTTATCTGCTGGTAGTGGCACATCAGCCCTACATCGGGTGCGGACAGGCACTATCAGGCCTTTGCTTTCATCTTCCGGCACTCTTCCCGACCAATATCGGTAAGTTGATATGTCATCTCGTTTCTCGTTGGATGTCGTGCCACGTAGCCCTTGCTGATAAGCTTGCTCAATGCCTTCCGAACCTGATGCCCCATGTTCGGGAACCGGCGTACAAGAACATGCTCAGGTAGATGCGCCGCCTTGGCCATATTAGTCTCAAGACACAATTTCACCAGGATATCCCGCTCGAAGTCGGTCAGCATTGCCAAATACTATATCTCTATAGGATTTAAATATTATGATAAACCATTTGACATATCTTTTATGGTATTAGCATATGTCAAAAAGCTTAAATAGATTCCAATCCAGGTAGGAAGTACATGCGATCCATACAGAGAGCCAATCTTGTAAGAACCGCCAGAGCTGAAGACGAAGAATGGGACCTCTATGAGAAGATCAGCGAAATGCCCAATTCAAGCGTCTATCAACTGGCAAAGCTCATGTCTTGGACGACTGGTAAAGCTCGAGGCGCGGTGAAGAGGCTGGAAGAGGAGGGGCTCGTAAAAATAGAAAAGACCATCCGAGCTGGCCGGGCAGTGGATTTGATAACGCCGACCCCCTGGCAAGAGATACTCACCATAGAAGAGCTGGAGGAGTTCAAGCGGTTGGAGATCTGAGTGATCACCCCTTCACCTCGTTGTCCAAGGAGGCCGCATCTTTCAGGGTGCGGAGGAATTGGGCAGTCCCGTACGTTAAGTATTTATTTCACAGACTATATATATCTATACTATCATGATGCAAACCCTCAAAGTCTAAGTTGTAGTTGAAACAGAGCAAGCTGACGCTCTCCATGAAACTATGCATAGAATGGATTGAATCCGAGGGCAGGCAGACTTTATCTTCAGGAATAAAGAGTTCTATCTTTGTGTAGTAGTTGAGGTTCCCAAACCCAACCCAGCAATGCCTAAAGAAGTTCTCGATGTTGATTTGGGTATCAAAAGCATCGCAGTGGATTCTAGGGGCGAAACATTCTCTGGTGAGAAGATCGATAAGACCCGAGCCAGACTTGATGCACTGCCATTAACTCTTCGGAGAAAAAAGGTAAAAAGTATTGTCTCTAAAAGATATATTTCCAGTCGTTTTTCATGCTGACCACCTGCCAGCCCCATTTTCCTGCCATCTTAAGCCCTTTATCCAGCCTTCCGACAGCGGACCCATTATCATATGCGTACTCGCGGATCGGGTCGTCGTGGTGATTCAGTAAACCCATACCCTGCCTATTGCCTCCGGTGGCGAATTGAAGCATAGGAATGTCCCCATCCGAGTTGCCATAGGCAAAGATTGGGCGACGGCCAATGTTCAATTGAATCTCCTTAGCCTTCTCCTGACCTTCATCGAGGACCAGGATTTCTGGAAGCCTCCTAACCGAGCAGCTACCGTTATTTTCAATGAACTGGAGCTTAAAGGCGGAACCTATCACCTGTTCCGGGGGGATTCCATATACTTCATAAGAGAAGGCACGAACGAAGTCCTCGTCTGCACCCGTCACTATATAGGTCTTGAAGCCTTCGTCTCGCAGATAGCTCAACAACTCCAACATCGGCTTATAGACACACCTGGTATATGGGAGCCCGAAGCGAGCGTCCCTGGATCTATTGAGCCAGTCTCTTGTCAGACTCATGTATTCGTCAGCAGTCAAATTCGAACTGGTGGTGACATAGATTTGCATTGCCTCTATGGTACTTAAGTTGCTGGGAGCGAATCGTTTGCCAGAAAGGATAGAGCTGAAGGGTTTGGTATCATTCCATTCAGGGTGCTCCGGGGCCATATCCTTAACTCGATCGAACATGAAGAGAGACTGGACGTAATCCGGATACTCGCGCAGCAGAGTACCATCGTTGTCAAAGGTGGCGATTCTCTCAACAGGCTCCACATAGTCCGGATTGCTCGTGTTAGTAACATTTGCCACAAAACTGAGGATGGCGATTTTTGTCGATCCCTCGTTCCAGGAAGGCAGAGGATCTACAACGCCTTGACCGGATAGCTCGGGATTTGTATCGACTGCATTAGGTTCAAATGCCATTGCCAATGATGGCATACATACAAAGGCTACAAGAAATATGACTAAATATGTACCAATCTTCATACTTCGCACCACTTCCCTCTTTATTCTTTACATTTTTTGATGAAGATCTATGCGGGATCTATTTGAAATTTGTGGCAAAAAACAAACTGATTAGGGCGATCATCATCTTTGGGTCTCGAATAGGCACCTCAAAACAATTCAAACGGTTCCAATGCCGCCCTTCCCAAGCCAAGGAGCGGGATACAGGGGCTGACTCCAGCTCCGATTAGTTGCATAACTGGATATGGATAACTTGCAGGCTCCGTCGATATACTTGCCATGAAAACGCCTAAATAAAGGGCTAACTCAGAACCTACAATCTGAGCTTGCGAAGATCGAACTGTAAGATCCTCAATTCTTGCCCGCCAAGATCGAGGTCTCAATCATAACATTTTAGGAGGTGCCGGAAATGTCAATAGAAGGGTACATGGTCAGAAAGATGACCCGGCGCGAATTTGATCTCGCCATATCCTGGGCCGGTTCCGAAGGATGGAATCCCGGTATTCACGATGCTGAGACCTTTTTTGCAGCAGATCCGGAAGGCTTCTTCGTGGGGATATTCGAAGGCAAACCAGTAGCAAGCATCTCGGTAGTAGCCTACGGAGACTCTTTTGGATTCCTGGGGTTTTACATAGTCCAACCTCCGTTCAGAGGGCGGGGATTGGGCACAGAGATCTGGAACGTGGGGATGAAGCACTTAGAAGGCAGGAATATCGGGCTTGATGGAGTCCTTGCGCAGCAGACGCAGTATGAGCGGAAGGGTTTCCAGCCATGTTACAGGAGCGTGCGCCACCAGGGAACTGGGATAGGGCAAAAACGCGGAGCTGAGGGGATAAAATACCTCTCAGAAGTGCCCATGGAAGATCTACTAGCCTATGACGACCAGTTCTTTCCTGCCCCCAGGCACGCATTCACCAAATCATGGATCAGGCAGCCGGGAGGGATCGCCATCGGAGCCCTGAACAAGGGTGAACTGGTGGGTTACGGTGTCCTCAGGGAATGCCATCAAGGCCACAAAATAGGGCCGCTTTTCGCCAATGATAAGAAGGCGGCTGATGATCTGTTCTCTGCTCTTTGCGGCCATGCCCCCCAGGGTGCGCCGGTCTTCCTGGATACGCCTGAGCAAAACTCTGCTGCACTGGATCTGGCCAAACGTCACCATATGCATCCCGTATTCGAGACTGTGCGCATGTACACCAGGGAAGACCCAGGCCTACCGATGGATAGAATCTATGGCGTAACGAGCTTCGAGTTGGGTTGAAAACCAAATGTGATGGCCTCGCCCTGCTGTTACCACATCCTGCAAAATATGTTTTTATAACAGTTCAAACATATACCTGATCAAGTTATCGGTTGGTGAATTGTTTGATGCCCGAATCTTGCGAAAAGCGGCCCTCCTCCATGATGCCGCAATTGGATGTTGTTAAAACGCCAATTCCGCCTTGCCGGAGGTTGCGCGCCTTTGCCTTTGACCCTATACTGAGCCGGCAGTTGGAGACCTATGAGGTCAACCTGGTAACTATCGAGGTCCCCTGGGAGGACGATGTGGACTATGGGCCGACCGACAGTTATCTTGAAGTCGTGGACTACGATCCTGCCAGCCAGGCTTTCTATGCCCCTGTCAACCTGAATGAACCGAAGCTGCTCGCTCAGGATGGTCTCCCTCCATCAGAAGGAAACCCGCAGTTTCACCAGCAGATGGTCTATGCTGTTGCCAGGAAGACCATAGACCATTTCGAGCAGGCCCTGGGCCGCCGGGCTCTCTGGTCCAGCCGGCACACCCTGGTTAATGGAATATATGAGGAGGAGTACGTGGAGCGTCTCAGAATCTATCCTCATGCACTGCGGGAAGCCAATGCCTACTACAGCTCCGCAAAAAAGGCGCTCTTGTTTGGCTATTTTCCTGCATCGTCCACAAAGTACAGTCAGGACATGCCAGGGGAGACGGTCTTCGCCTGTCTCTCTCATGACATTGTGGCCCACGAGACTACTCATGCCCTGATAGACGGCCTCCACCCCAGGTTCATGGAGCCGTCCAATATGGATGTTCTGGCTCTGCATGAGGCATTGGCCGATGTTGTGGCCCTCTTCCAGCACTTCACCTACCCGGGCGTTTTAAAGAACCAGATTGCCCGCACCAGAGGAAATCTTCAGGACCAGAGCTTCTTGGGGGAGCTGGCATTCCAGTTTGGGCAGGCCCTTGGACAGTATGGTGCCCTGCGAAGCGCCATAGGCGACATCGATCCCCAGACGAAGAAGTGGACGGCAAAGCTGCCCGATCCCGGAGATATCCTGCAGGCGAACGAGCCGCACGACCGTGGCGCGATCTTTGTGGCCGCGGTCTTCGATGCCTTTCTAACCATCTACAAGTCGCGGATACAGGATCTTCTGCGGCTGGCAACCGCGGGAACCGGCATCCTTAACCCCGGCGAAATCAGCTCCGACCTGGTGGAGCGACTGGCCGAGGAGGCTGCCAAGACGTCCGGACACATCCTGAATATCTGCATTCGGGCTCTGGACTACTGTCCGCCTGTGGATACGGATTTTGGCGACTATCTGCGGGCTCTGATCACGGCAGACGAAAGCCTGGTCACGTACGATTCCCAGAACTACCGGCTCGCCATCATCGATGCCTTCCGGAGGCGCGGCATCTATCCGCACGATGTCCGGAACCTGTCTGTGGAGAGCCTGCTCTGGCATGAACCGACGGAGATTGAGCAAAAGGAATTCGAGTTGCTATTCCACGGACCGGATGGCCTGCAAAAGCTGTTCCCTCGCTGGAACCGGGGATCAGATCCTGAAAAGGTCTTCCTTCAAACCAGGGAATGCCGGAGAACTCTGCACCAATGGTTCATGGACCCCGGAGCCCTTGCCGCGGCTGAAGCAGCCCACCTGCAGATGGACAAACTGGATAAGAATAAGACGGATGCCGTCTATCGGGATAAAGATGGTCTACCTGAGCTGGAGGTTCACTCTATTCGCCCGGCACGCCGCATCGGGCCAGGCGGCCAGACCGTCACCGAGCTTGTCATAGAAATGACTCAGCGCCGTCGTGGATACTATGACGCGGAAAAACAAAGGAAGGTTGAGAGCGGCGAATTGGCACCAATGGAGCCCGACTTCGTCTTCCGAGGCGGTTGCACTCTCCTGGTTGACCTGGAAACGGCAAGGGTCAGGTACTGCATTTACAAGGACCTATCAAGCCAGAATCGCATCGAACGGATGCGTAAATATCTTCAGAGCGGGTCCGGTCCGTCTTTGCAAGCCACGTATCTGGGCGATCCCGGCAAAGAATTTTCTCAATTCAATGGCGAGCAGGGTTTGATTTTGGAGCCCATTGCCAGCCTACATCGGCTGCGGCGGGAGGAGGAGATGTGATGCCGGCGAAGGAGATTATAGCCCCAACAGCAACCGATACGACATTGGTTCCACCGGCGAAGGGTGTTGCTGTTCGAATGTACAATACCGGCTTTGGTGACTGCTTCCTTCTCGCATTCCGGTCAGATACCGGTGAGGCGCGTTATGTGCTCATCGACTGCGGTGTTCATCAAAAGTGGACAGGAGGCAAGGAGAGGCTGATGCTTGTGGCTTCGGATATCGCAAAAGCCACCAACAATCATCTGCACGTGATAGCTGTCACCCATGAGCATACAGACCATATATCGGGCTTCCTGCAAGGTGAGTCCTCATTCGGAAAGATGAAGATCGACAATCTCTGGCTGGCCTGGACCGAGGACCCCAGCGACCCGGTGGCAAAACAGCTCAAGGCGCAATACGGCGTAAAGATTCGAGCCCTGAACGCTGCTGTATCGCGGCTGAAGCTGGCCGGTAATCCACTCGGAGAGCGACTGGAGGGAATTCTCGATTTTGAGCCGGGTTTGGAATCCAATCAAAACTCCGGCCAAAGCCCGGACCATGCTGATGAAAATGCGGCATTAGCGAGCACCACGTCCGTCTCATCAGGTCGTAATGCCAATGCTCTGAGTGCTATACGATCCTGGGTCGACAAAAAGCTGGAGAGACCCGAGGATTATCGCAGGCCGGGCGAGGCGCCCTTCTCCCTGCCGGGCGTAAAAGGCGTCAAGTGCTATGTCCTTGGCCCGCCCAAGGATATCGAGTCTCTCAAGAAGCTCGAAGGGCTGAATGAGACATATCTCAGTCATGCCGCGATAGACGGCGATATGGCTTTTATGGCTGCAGCATCGGCCGCAACGGGTGCGGCCTTATCCGGGGATGATGATCTATTCAATCGCTCCAATCCCTTCGACAAAGATCTCGTAATCCCTGAGAATAAAGCGAAGGGGCATCCGAAATTCGGCAGTTTTTTTGCAAAGCATTACGGTTTTTCCAGAGGCGAAAAGATGGATCAAGAGTGGAGGTGGATCGAGTCGGATTGGCTGGAGGCGGCCGGCCAGATCGCTTTGAGCATTAATAGCATGACCAATAACACCAGCCTCGTGCTGGCTTTTGAGCTGACGGAAACGAATCCCCCTAAAGTTCTCCTCTTCGCAGGGGATGCTCAGGTGGGCAACTGGCTATCCTGGCAGAAGCTAACGTGGCAGCAGAGTGTTGAGACGGGGACGGCAGGAGCGGCAACGGACGGGGCAAAAGGGAGGGTAACTGGAGCCGACCTGATCGCGAGAACAGTGCTCTACAAGGTAGGGCATCACGGAAGCCGGAACGCAACATTGCGGGAGAAAGGGCTGGAGATGATGGCGAGCATCGAACTGGTTGCATTGATTCCTGTTGATGAAAAATGGGCTAAAGATGTGATGGGATGGGATCATCCTGATGAGAAACTGACCGCAAGGCTCATGGAGATGGCCAGGGGCAGGGTGCTGCGCAGCGACCGAATTCCTGAGAGCGGATCAATAAGCAAACCAATGGAGGCGACTGATAAGGAATGGGAATCCTTCCAGAAGAGACTGCAATGGGATGCAGGTCCGGAAAGGCTCTGGATACAGTACACGGTAACTTGATGGAGAATTCACAAGCGTGGCGCGGCATCGAACGCGCGCCCACGTTTCTTGATATTTTCTTCGCATTTTAGATGCCGGTGGTGATTCCAATCGGTCTACATTAGAATCGTTCTTACCATGTTCTTACCATCTTGGCCCTGCCAATGCCCGCTTCCCCAGATTAGTCAGCCCTGCCGCATACATGCCGTTCGGGAGGCTATCCACTTTATTCATCTCGCATTGGTTCTTCACATATCCTTGCATCTCCAGGACCCCCAGGCGTGCCCCAAGCTCTTCCGGATCAAGTTTTACGAGAGAATTGATCCTATCTGCTCTCGGGCAGGGAACCTTAAGGTCGGCAATTGCTTTCATGATCGCAAAATCGATAGTGTCCGTGCTTATCACCTTCCGTTAATCAGAGAGTAATCTGTTAATAGTTATCGTTTCTTGCGGGCGTCTTCATTGGGGGAACCTGCTGCCATAGCGACAAGATGGCAGGCAGTACGGCGATCACTCTGTCGAAACGATTTTATTGCAAGACGACGCAATTCAACACATGGCTATTGAGAGAAGTATCAAGAACTTGCTTTTGCTGGTTCTGGCAATCATAATCGTTGTTGCCCTCTGGAGGACCGTATGGTTCCTGGCTGGATTGGCAATATTCGTAACTGTAGTCTACTTCGTTTACATGTTGCTCAAGGGCAACCTCTAATCCGTCCGATTTAAGTCAGACCGGCATTGCTAATCATTATATTATGGAATGGGCATCTTAGAAGGGAATTGTCTTATGTCGAACGAGATGCCCTCCCCATATGTAGGTCTTATTCACATTAGATATATATTTCTTTTGATAGACTGGTCTATGCAAGTTCAAACTCTTTTTGAAAACCATGACCAATATTGAAAAAACTGATGTATTTTGTTTGGCTGCGCGATTGAAGTCTCCATTTCTGTGCCGGATGGCTGGAATGTCGTCGGATTGGGTTGCTGCGGGATCGCCGCATCAGATTCAACCAACCTGGCCAGAGGAATAGTTGCCCTGAACCATTTGCATCAAGGCTTCAACATCGATGCGGCCAACAAACGCCTTATGTTATGAGTTTTGCCCTTCCAGGCGCTATATGTCTCCCATGTTTTGTACACTTCATTGGAGCGATCTATCATCATAGCAAAATAGATTGCGAAGAATAGTGCGAACAGATCTTGTGCTATTCAAATAAATGATAGAGGTGATACATCGCTTGCTATTGAGGGTATCCCCCTTGCAGACGAGGCTCCACTCTTTCTGCTTCCATAGGCTGTTGCCGTCTCGGGAAAGCGGCCTCATCTGGGCAGATGGTGCTCCCCCAATACCTTGCAACAGGCAACAAATTCACTTTCACTTACTTATTCTGTCCACTAAGCAAGGCCGATCTGCTTCATGAAAGTGAGATTATCCCAGAACAAATACTCTTCATTCATTACTCCATCTTTCCAATGGCCAATAGTGCACATGGTGATCTTGAAAGGCTTTCCCGTCGGCTGGATAGTCTTGCCATCTGCCGTGGGCATAGGTTTAGTGAAGGTCCCCTCCATTATCCCAATAACGGCCGTCCAGTCGCCCGAACCGAACTTCACGGTGTGGACCTTTATCCGAGTATCCGGGGCATAGACAAACATAGCTTTTAGATCCTCGATGTGTTTCTCGATGCCCACAGTCTGATGTCCGTCGGGCCAGTGAACAACTACGTCCTTGGAGTGGCTCTCATGCAGCCTCTCCCACTGTTGCTGGGTGAATACAACGTAGTCCAGGTTGTCGAACGTGGCAATGTGGTCGACAACGGCATTCGCCTCTGCTTCGAACTGAGACAGATTGCTATGGTTGCCGGCAGCTATTGTTGTATTGTTCAACGGCATTGCATTGCTGCTGTTGTTGGAAGCCATTTGCTCAACGCCATAAGCCGCTCCCAAAGAGACAGCTATCAGCACTGAGAATAGCGCCAATCCATATTTAATCGAACTCTTCATAATACACCTTTTATTCAATCTGTTGTCATGTTAGGTTTCAATAGGGATATTGTTTTTCCTGGATCGGCACTACCTTTCCAGGTGGCTGCTATCGCAGAAAGGCTTGTTGAGGGACTTGCCACAGCGACAGAGCGTGACACGATTGCGAACCTCATAGGCTGCGCCATCGGCGGATTCAATTGGAATCTCGCCGCACACTCGAAGCGGCCCGATTTTGCCGGCCTGGCTATCTTCTTCTACTACTCCGATGGAGGGCTCGAATTCCGGTTCGACTTTTTCACCTGTCTTCTTGTCCCAGGCAACCAGACGGCCCGATGGACAATCTCCCGCTTCTTCTACGGCAATTCTCTTGGCCTCGGGGTCATCTGATTGCATTGTAAGGTTCCAGGTCCCTCCTGCTCGATGGCAGAAACGAGCGGAAGCACATAAATGCTGAGCATCAGTCAACTTCAGAGCAGGTCCCTCGATCGACTCGCACTGATTGAGATACGGCTCTGTGCTTGCCACCTCGGTTCCGTTGAAATTGATTCTTGCATGTGTGCCATCGCAGAACGGTTTTTTCTTGGATTCTCCGCATCGGCACAGGGCATAACTCTCCTGGGATGGAAATCTCTTTCCTTCTTGCCATTTGCATGGGTTTCCATCAACATCGTATTCTATTTCATGCTCGGCCAGAGGTGTTTCGCCTGAAACGATATACGGTCCGTTCTTGCTTACTTTGATCTTGCCTTTTTTGCCCTGTTTCCCGCTCTCATCTTTCATTGATATATCATCCTTTATATTCCTGATTATTTTTCTTTCTCCGAAGGGATCTTGAAATCTATCTCTGCATCGATAGATGATTAAACTTCATGCAGTCTAAAATATCCGGATTGATCTCGATTCAATTTCGATTCAATTTGCTACGTTTATAAAGGTTCCATCCGTTATAAAAGACTTGCGTCTAATACACTCTGTTCTAACATATCTTCTTCTACCTTTATTTATATAGTAGGACCCACTAACCAATTACTATGGCTGTAAAGCAGTCCGTCTCAATCTATTTCACAGATAAGAGGTTATCCTGGCTTGATGAAGAAGCGAAACGCACTGGTCGGTCGCGTTCGGAGATCGTTGGTGCGGCTATAGATCTGTTAAGAGGGCATGCCTCAACCGAAGAAGAATGGATAAGAAATATCGTCCGGGAGGAGATAATAGTTCACCGCGAAGGGGTGCTGAAGCTGGTAGAAGATCTCCTGGCAGAGCATGGCAAAGTCGATCATGGAATAATGGACCATGCACTGTTAGCGCGCAGTGGACAGGTTCTCATCATCATATCCGCCCTTGAACTGGTAATTAAGGATCTTGAGGAGGGATACGAGCCCACGCCCAAAGAGATTGGGAATAAATTGGGAGTAGCCGCTCAATCTGTCCGCATGTACCTGGGACGCTTGGGGATTTATACAGATAAGATAGATAACAGAAATGTTTATAAAAAAGAGATGATCGAGCAAATAAGATCCGAGCTCAAGAAGCTGAGGGACCGAGAGCCAGAGAAGGCGTCATCATCCATCCTGTCGCTGTAGTATGATTGGCTCTTCGCCATCTCTAGCCAAAAGGTTTTAAGAAGAAACTCCTATTATCTCACGTACGCCCATTCAGGGTCCATCATGATCTAAATCAAATGCAAAAGGGGAGTAAGAAGATGAATTACATCGCACTTGTCGGCGTGTTTGCCGTCATGTCTGTCGTTGCAGCAACGATCCTTGCTTTTTCGGCAGATGCCGCTCCGTCTTTGAATGCGTCAGAAAACGATACTTCTCAGAGCCTTGATGTCCGCAATGTCACCACCTCCTGGGACCTATCATTTCTCTACAAGGACAAAGACGCTGCGAAGAGAGAATATCAGAGGCTGAACCTATCCATCGAGCAGATGAACCAGACCTTCCGGCCCAAGTTTGATAACCTGACAGGGTATGTGCTGCTTGATTACATTACGAGTGATGAAAACGTCTCCAAATCGATGGGCGTTCTATATGCGTATGCCAATGCCGAAAACAGCCTGAACGTCAATGATGAGTTCTTCCAGGCCTTCCTCTCTGATGTCCAGAATCTGTCCACAGAATACACCAAGGCCACATCCTTTGCCGATGTGAAGCTGAAGTCGCTGACTAGGTCTGAGTGGGAGAGACTCTTCCGAGAGAAACCGGAGCTGGAAAAATACCGCCCCTACCTTGAGGCCGGGTACATTCGCTTTGCGGATCACCGTCCCAAGAATGAAACCCAGGCCGCATATCTGGCAGATCTGTCCAACCAGCTCATGAAGCTGGATACAAACGCCGAAAAATTAATCACCAACAATGTCACCCAGGCCGGGAATATAACTCTTGGCAACGGTGAGACGTTTGCCGTCAACTCCTCGTCCTATTATGATCTTCTTAGGACGAATACGAACAGAAACGACCGGAAGAAATGCTATGACAAGCGGTATCACCATCTCTTCAATGAATCGGACGAGATGGGAGCCGTCTATACCAATAAATCAAAGCTGGACGATGAGTACGCCCGGCAGCTTAACTTTTCCGATGCCTACAATGCCACAATGTTCGGCTCTTACCTTAATGAATCGCAGATCGATGACATGAACCAGGTATTTAAGGATCGAAAAGGAGATTTCGACGGATATTATGAGTTCCGAAGGGCCAGGATGGGCGTGGATCGTCTGGCACCCTACGACCTATTCCTTCAGCTCATGAAGAACCCTGACCAGAAAACCAGCTACATTGAGGCACTAAAAGAGATCGAGGCTTCGCTTGCTTATATGGGCCCGGCATTCGACCAGGCATTTAGAAAGACCGTCACAAGCAGCTCCGTGGATGTTTATCCGAATCCGGATCAAGGAAAGCAGTCTATAGAATATGCCCAGGATCTATGTGCACTCAAGCGTCCTGCACTCGTGTTCCTGAACTATAACGGGCTGATCAATGACAAATCCACAATAGCCCATGAGATGGGCCATGCTATCGACTTCTACCTTATGGGGCAATCGGTGGATTATCTCTATTGCGGAGGCACCACATACGAGATGGAGATCCCTTCCACTTTCGATGAGGAACTCTTCCTCGATTATGCTGTCAAGAACTACGATAATGATACCGCGATTGCGGTTCTGTCCGATCATATCAGCGGTTATGCCAATCTATTCACCTTCCAGACCATGATCACGGAGTTCGAACACAAGGCCCACCAGCTTGTCAGCCAGAAGGGCAATGTGAGCGGTTCTGATCTGAACGTCCTTTGGACGAGCCTGGAGGATGAGTACAAGAGCGATAAGGTTGCTTACTACCCAAAGAGCGAGCCCAGGTGGACCTACGTGAGTCACATCTATTTCACCGATAACTATTACACTTTCAACTATGCTCTGTCTGAGGCCATAACCCTGTCACTCTTCAAGATGTACAAGGAGGACCCAGTAGAATTCAACAAGAACTACATCGAATACCTATCGGCAGGCACTACCATGACACCTTCTGAGAAGCTGAAAAAGTATTTTGGACTGGAGATCAACAGGAAGCTCTTCGAAGACGCCATGGACATTGTGTTGCTCAGAGTAAACCAGCTTGAAGATCTGGACAAAGGGAAGGCGAGCTAGAAGTGCAAAGAAGAGCTTTTGGCTCTAGCCGCGCCCCTTTTTTTGGATGAGACTTAATTTTGGAGCGAACGCGAACGTGCCAATCGCGGAACGAAATGCTTCTCACCTTGCTTCAATCAACTGGTGCAACAGCTTGTAGCCTGTTCCTTTCTCCTTGCCGCATTTCTGAAGCAACGCTTCAACCTCGCTGCGGAACTTCGGCCAGTCTATTTTCTCCTCCATCTTAGGGTAATGGGTTAGCTTCCCGACCCAAAACAAATCCACGAACTTGTGGGTCATTTCGATAAGCTTCAGTGTCTGAGCGGGATATAGGACCGGCTCGCATGAAACCCATGTATGGATATTGCGGTTGTGAGCCTCCAACAGTGCTGCGATACGATCTTTCGGCAATGCAGCCCCAGGTTCAAATCGTCTTGAATCGGCATCGTTATCGAAGGTCAAAGTCACACCAAAACTATCGTCGTGCCCGTAGAGATCGAAGTCTCTTGCTGCCAACATGCCGCCTTTGGTCAATATCTGAAAGGGATGGTCATAGGCACGGAAGGCCATAAGAATGTCGCGTATATGGCTGTTATTGGCTCTGCCTATATCGTAGGGATCGCCCATGAACGATATATAAACCGGTCTCCTATCATGATCACGTTCCAGCATCAAAAGATCATGCTGGATATTCTTTATACTTGCCTTCTTTGCTGGTTGATCGTATGGCCCTTGGGGTCGACCCTCCCTTTTGTTGTAGCAGTAACTGCAATTATGGGAACAACCGGTATACGGATTCAGTCCCAGCTCTGCATATTCCAGCGTTTTACCGTCTGCTTGATAGATCGCGCTCAATTTCATTTCTTTCATTGTTGCAGGGTATTTGGCTGTATTATGATAAACCCATTGTGGCTAAAGAACACTGGGAGTTTGAGGGGCGGAAGGCATTTATAAAAAATTATTTATGCGTGGAAAGGGATATCCGCACATTTTTACTGTTATGCATATCATTATCATTGCAGCCACAATCAATGATTCAAAACGAAAGGAGATCTCCCCAGTTCTTCCAGCAGGCTAGGATACTCTTCTCAGGTGCTGGTGGTGAGCCTGTGGTCGAAGGGGACTATTTGAGCCATGAGTCTCCGACTCATAAATGACGGACGAAAAACGATATCTAAAGAACTGTTTTCATGTGCACTTTTTGGATATGCCCGCACCTTGTCTCCCATATTTTAAAAATGTAAACTACTTAACCTTTATTTTACTAAATGGAATGAACATTGGCACTTCCTGTTGATATTTGACGTAAGTATCACCAAATTCTAATACAAGTTTCTTTTCTTCAAGCCTCGTTGCCATAATGATATAAATCGTCAACACTATGTTTACAACTATGTCAGACATCCTGAAGGTTTGGCACCATAAATATATCATTAACGAAAAATACATAGGATGCCTTATTATTCCCAATAATCCATTTCTTTTAACTTCCTCAGATGGATCTATTTTCCTTATTTTCCCAAAGTTTAGTGCTTGGCGAATGCCAAAAAATGATAAAGAATCATAGTTGAAGAAGAAAGCCCAAAAGAACATTAACAAAGAACCCGAAATAAGTATATATCGTACAATGTTCAAAGTTTGCCCATAAATTATAATTATATTATTGTCTAATTGTGCTGTATAATTGATTAATGGAATAAGTAAAACCAATGAAATGGATATATAAAAAATTCTATAAAATGCATAATAATCCTTTAACCAACGAGTCATTAGATCTGTAAATTTGATACTGATCAAGAAACTATGAAGTAAACAGTATCCTGCCCACATTAATGCAATTAACAAATATTTCATTTTAGGGTCCTCTTTTATGCTTATTATTGCTCCAGTAACGCAAGTATTAGTTGTTCCTATCTCAGCAATAGCCTTCCCCATATTTTCCTGTTCTCTGTCGCGTATCAACTTCAATAACCATTAATCTTTCAAAGATATACTAATGGAGATTATCTCGCATCAGATAAGAACTTTCTGAAATGTGTTAGGGGTGAACAATTTGCGGGTCTATAGAGATGTGTACTATCACAGGTACTAAAGATGTTTGCGACCAAGAACCAACATTTTTGGCTATTTGATTTGCAGAAATAGAGCGCGAAGGAGATCCCTTCAGTATATTGGCCATATTGCGGCCACGAGCATGGATGCGTTGGGTGCCGTCGTGTACTGAATGGCATTATTTTAAAAGAGGATGCAGAAGACGATTTCCCGCAGAACGGTTATCAAGATCGTCTCCATGTCTCTCGGGGTTTACTGTGCATTTGGGGTAGCATCAATGAAAACCAATACCCTCTAGCCACCGTTTTTCTGCAACACACCCCAATGCAACGCACCCTAATGCAACGCACCCTAATGCAACAGAACCCCTTGATTGCTCACAGAATAAATGAATGGCAAATGAAAGGAATCGCTCGCCGTCATCCCTGGCGGCCTTCGAGTAAAACCCTAAACTAAACGCTGTAGGGGGGCCCTGCAGAAGGCCGTCCGCGCGCCCGCGGCCCGCCCATCAAAAAGGATATAGCCGCCCGATCAAGCGCATGATATGTAGATTCCGGAGCCTAGGAACCAATTTTCATCCACTTTCATAGCATAAGCGATCTTGAACTCATCTCGGTTACCGTGAGCAGGGTTCGGGAAGATGAAGTAGGTGAATCCTTTCCCTTCCCTGGCAACATTGAGGGTGTTCCTGAGAGATGGGACGCCATTGGAATCTGTTACATCCAGCTTGTTCTTACCGATCCAATCGGGTTTGAATGGATGCGCAAGGCAAGTTCCATTGAAGTCGTATGCGTAGATGTAGAGGTCTCCGCGGACAAATGAGCCTGTCTTATTGCTGAACTCAACAAGTGCTTTATCTTTGCCGTTCTCCTGGGCATAGGCCAAAGCAGACTCAACAAATGAGACGAGTTCTGTCTTATTGGATGAGGTTATTAGTGATTCATTTGCCAAACCTATCGATCCTTCTTTTGCCAGAGCCAACTGCATGAAGGAAACCGTTGCCGTCAACAGCAAGATTACTACCATTAGCAAATTCCAGTTTTTCATATCTATCAATTTTAGTGTAGACGATTATCTTCATGAAATACTTTTTCCACTTAAATTCATGCATAAGATGTTCACGCTCAATAGCCGGGCGAGCGGGGCAGGATGGTCGCTTCCCGGGATGTCTGCTTCAAAGCCCGGGCCACGTTTCCACATCCACACCATCTCCCTGGCATCCCCCGTAGAGCGGCGGGCATGTCCACTATCAGGAAGCTGTGGCGGTTCTCCTCTCAGATGGTTACAAGCGAGCTGAAAGGGCGTTACGACCCCCGGGTCCTTTTGAGCGGCCAAAAGTAGTCCATGCCATTCTTCCTGGGTATGGAGATCCTCAGGATGCATCTATTTCTTGCCGCGTTTTGGCTTCTGCCCCTTTTCTCCATCAAGCTTCTTCGCTTTCTGATCCTTCTTGCTCACTTTTTCTCTCTCATTTCCTTCTCCTTGTTGCATATTTTATTTCACCTCACTTAGTCCTTTAGTCATTCCGGCCAATCCGATAAACTTGACGGCATATATGCTTCTCGCCCATGGTCAGGACTTGAATTCCCGGCTTCAATCGGAACAATCGCAATCGTTTTTCCCTCATGAGGACCTTTTTAAGTTAGCTAAACACATACACGGTCTGGAAATCCGAGATAAAAGCACAGTTTCTAAACTACGAAAAGAATTTATAGATGTTATACCTATAACCAATTCAGAAATACATTTGAAGATGCGCAAGAGGCTTGAGATTGATAAAGGTCTTCTTATTGGCAAGTCTAATAATCTTGATGCTGAACCCGGCAATCAGTTCAGAGTATGCCTTTGGAACAAAGGTCATGCCAGCAGATGGAGATATAGGAAGGCCGCTCTCTAATACGTTTGAAGGAACTACGGTAGGTTATTGGGATATTGGGACACCCGGATACGATGAAAGTGATCCAGTATACCTGCATATGTCTCGCTTCTCTTTTGGCATGATAGCTGCCAACGATGTGCGTCTTACTACTATGGACAATCGTTCACCAGGATCACAGGTCACATTTCAAGACATAGATATGAATAAGCCGTTGACGTTGCTGCCTGCAACCATTAACTATCTGAATATACATGGCAGCAAGGCTTACGATCTTGAAGACCCGGTGTATCTGCATCAATTTTATTGCGGCGGAGATTGTATGGGAACAGGACAGGTCCAGGCTACGGACTCGAGCGGTCAATGGCATCCAGACGAAGAAGCGACTGAGGCAACGGAGAGCGATTTTAGAGAGCAGATCCCTTACCGCGGTGGAATTTCCATCCCTCGAACTAGCTGCATTGAGTTTACGGATGGTTATAGAATGCTGGTCACAGATTATGTAATTGACAATATTCCCCAGATGGCCGGCGTATGGCGGGGATTGATGATGGAGAAGGTCCACGGCGTAAAGGCAGATTACTATCACGTTCTCAACACCTGGTATACGAGAATCGATCCCTTCGAGACGCATGATCGTTTCCTAGATGATATAGCACAAAAATATGATGCAAAATACGCTCATGAGACGTCATTGATCTGCACAAATGACGTCAGATTGAGCATTAACGACACTGGTGAGGACGCCGGAACTAAGGTCGTGAATTCTGATACCGATCAGAATAAGATGCTTTCATCGCCTGCCCTTGCGAGATTTCTGGGACCGGAATCAGATACGACGCGGATCAGATACTTCGATGCTACCGGCAATGGCATATACGATTATCAGGACAACGTATATCTGAATTATCCTTCCGGAACGGCAACCGGCATTGTGAGCGTGAACAATCTCCGGCTCTCCGGGCCGGTTAATGCGTCTCCCTTTTAACGATCGATCGAGACCATGGACCCGCAGATCGTCTACGGTCTCGCCTTCGCCTCCATGGAGCTGGGAGATAATAGAGAAGGCGAAGGAGCATTTTACACGTGTGCTGGAGATAGGGGCACCGGAGGACTTGCGCGGCCTCGAGAGCCACGTTCTGCGGGCGCTGCCGGAGAGAGTTGCTTTTCTGCGCTGGAGCCTCCAGGGCCACCACGTGAATATGCCTCTTGCGTTCTCCGTGCTCCCGGCATCTTCGCCTCGGCCTTCTGCCTTTGTCCGGAGCTTGCTCGCTGTAGATGCAGAACCCCCGGTCGGCAAGCTCGGTCATCTTCTGCAGGTGGGGTCCAGCGCCTGTGCATATTGCAGGATGGTCGCCCCTATAGAGGTCTGCTTTTTCTGTGGCCTGTGTCATGTACCCCACGATCAGGTACTGTGGTGGTCTCCTCCAGGATGGTCACGAGCAGGAGGCGGTGAGAATGAAAAATTCGATACTTATTTACTCGTAAGCGATATAGGAAGTATTCTCAAAAGGATCGCTTTATAGCGAATTGATTTTATGCGAGGAAAGGGATTCGAACCCTTGAACTCCTGCGAGTTATGATTGGCCTCAATTTGCTTTAAATCTGCTACAACTGAGCGATAAGGTTATTTCTATTCAGACCATTCTGATTTTTGCTTCGAAAGAGGGTTTATGAGCAAGATCACATGGCTTCATATCTCAGATATCCATCTTAATACTCAGCAAGTGTATGATGAAAAGATTGTTTTAGATGAACTATTAAAAGATATAAATAATTGCATACAAAAGAATGATTTACAGCCTGATTTTATTGTTGTCACAGGGGACATATCATTTAGCAGTAAACCAGAAGAGTACAAGTTGGCCAAGGAGTTCTTTGATGATCTGCTGAAGACGACACGTGTTCCAAAAGATCGCTTATACATCGTTCCAGGTAACCATGACGTAGATCGAAATAGTTTGACGTCTCTTTCATTAGGTGCTAGTAACGTTCTTACAGATCGAAGTAAAACAAATGAATCTCTCGGAAATGAAAAAGCACGTAGTTTTATTCTTGGGCGTTTTCATAACTACCAAAATTTTATAAACGAATATTTTGATGGCCAGGAGATACATTTTGATGAAAACGAATATTTCTATGTAAAGACAATAAATGTAGCAGGGTCGAAAATAGGAATCCTTGGTCTTAATTCGTCGTGGTTATCATCGTCTGATGATGATTGTGGAAAACTTCAATTGGGTGAAAGGCAAATCCGCCAGGCGCTTGATGATTCAACGGATGTAGATTTTAGGGTGGCCCTACTTCATCATCCATTTGAATGGCTTCGAGATTTTGAACACGGTCATGTAGATGCGCTCCTTATAGATAATTGCTATTTTATTTTAAGTGGTCATATGCATCGGCAAGGTATTCTGGAATTGACAACTCCAGATAGCAAAGCGGTGATAATTCCCGCTGGGGCAAGTTACGAGTCTCGCAATTATAGCAATTCATATAATTTTGTTAAGCTAAATCTCGAAGAACAGAATGGTACGATATATTTTAGAATATATAGTGATAATCGAGGAGGATTTTGGACACTGGATGCAACAAGCTTCCGCAATGTGAAAGACGGTACTTATCCGTTCCAACTTCCACATCGTGCGAGTGAATCATCATATCTCGTACCTGCTACAAATGACATCAAAGAGATCTCGATCGAGCCATATTTTGGGAATCCTTATCCTATGAAGGGTAAGTTTGTTGGTCGTGTGAAGGAGCGAAAACTACTAACTAAGTGGCTAACTGGAAGCAGGGAACAAATCTTTTCGCTAATAGCTATTGGTGGGATGGGTAAGACTTCACTGGCTTGGGCTTGGCTACATCGAGACATAATGGGAAGAACCTTGCCAGGAATGTTAGTGGACGAAGACCAAGACCTGAAAGCTTGTCGCTTGCCGAAAGAGGCCCGACTCGATGGCATATTTTGGTGGTCATTTTATGAACGGGAATCTTTTTTTAATAAATTTATTGACGAAGCATTGATATATACATGCAAAAAGGAAGAAATAAGCAAAGCCCATTCAGTTCAAGAAAGAATAAAGAAGCTGGTTGACGTTCTTCGTGAGAAAAGGTTCTTAATTATTCTTGACGGATTTGAACGTGAATTACGATCTTACTCAAGTTTAAACGCAGCCTATCAAGAGGATATAACTGAAGGCTTCCATCAAAGCGACTTTCGTAGATGTACTGACTATAATGCAGGTACGTTTTTGCGATGGGTAGCTTCAGGCAATTTTAGAAGCCGTATCCTCATAACGAGTCGACATTTACCCTTTGAATTAGACAACGTTTCTAGTTGTGAGACGTTAGAGCTCACTGGACTCGATCCGGAGGACGCAATACGATATGTCCAATCCATGAATATAAACGGTTCAAAAGATGAAATTGGCAGGATTTGTGATAATTATGCATATCACCCCCTTGCTTTACAAATTTTAGTGGGCATGATAATTCATGATCCAGTAAATCCGAGAGACATTAATGCAGCAAATTATTACGATCCAATACCGGACCTAATGCAGCGTGAGCATCATATTTTAGAATTAGCGTATAATCAACTTGAACCCAAAATTAAAGAACTTTTGAGTCGAGTTGCTGCGTTTAGATCATTAATGAATTATGATGCTATTAAAATAATTAATCCATTTGATGACGACAATCTATTAAAGGAAGCTCTGCGAGAACTTATTGAACGGAATCTTATCACATTTGACCAAGAACATGGTCTGTATAATTTGCATCCTGTTGTACGAGAATATGCGTATAAAAGATTGATAGACAAAGAAAATACACATAGTCAACTTCGAAATTTTTATTTATCAGCGGCTAATCCCACCACAGTGAGAAGCATAGATGATCTCAAAGACACAATCGAACTATATCACCATACGGTTAAGGCCGGTCTTTACGATGAAGCATTTAGTATCTACTCAGAAAAATTAAACACTGTACTTTATTATAAACTAGGAGCCTCTCAAATTATCATCAAACTATTGAAAGGACTATTTCCGAATGGCGAAGATTCACCTCCAAGAATAATAGAGAGGAATAATCAAGGATCAGTTCTAAATAGCCTTGCATTATGCTACGGTCGTGTAGGTCAGCTGAAGCATGCGGAATCAATTTTTAAAATTGCTTTGCCTTTCGCACAAAACGAAAAAAATAAAGCTACTGCTCTTGCCAATCTTTCTGAAATACAATTAGGCTTAGGTGAGCTCACCGCTGCAGAAGAAAGTTTGCATCTAAAAATTGACATCAGTAAAAGCTTGAAGGATATCCATAGCGAATCTTTTGCCAGACTTTTATTAAGCCGGATATTAGCCTATTATGGTGATTTTGCTAAAGCAAACAAAGAACTTGAAATCGCAAATAGCTTTAATATCGAATTAGGGAAGAAAAAGGCAAAACGTCTGGGTGATACCAATATCTTTCTCTATCGTACATTTGTAAACCTCATCGCAAGCAAGGAAAAACCCAAATACATAAGTCTTTCTTTAAGAACAGCACGGAAGGCGTTACAGACAGCGAAAACCGAGTTTCGCGAACATGAACCTGTATTAATTGAGGTAAAATTATCGTTATCTTTAGCTCTATTAGCGACCTATCTTAGTCAAAGTTCTAAAAAAATGGAAGATATTGAAGAAGCAGAAAAATACTTGCAGGAAGTTACGAGGTCTTGTCATAAAACTAATATGCTAGAAAAAGAACCGGATATATTAATCGCTTGGTCCATTTTGTATATGGAAAAGGGAGACCTTCATCAAGCTAAATTCAGTGCTGAAGAGGCTCTATTTATAGCTGAACGCTGCGAGCTTCGACTTAAACAAGCTGAAATTCATAACTTTTTGGCTCAACTGGCTATAAAATCCAACGAGTTTTCGGAGGCTAAGAAGCAAGCATTAATTGCATATGAGTGTGCTCGATGCGACGGTCCTCCTCACTACTATAAGGCTGCATTCAAAGAAGCAGAATCGATCTTAAAAGATATAGAGAAATCGTTCCACAATTAGAAAAAGATATAATAGGCAAGTGTTAAGTATCTCACGACTAAAGAATCGTCTGGTGTTGCCCTTCAGCTTTAACCTCGGAATACCTATAGGTGCCTTCATAGAACGTCTTTCTGTCCAAGATCCGTTTAACCTGCATGGGATAGAATAGCTTGCCTTCCTTGGTCGTGAAACCCTCAACAATCAGCAGTATCAGCAATCTTCTTTAATGAAGCATCGGGCTTCGCTTCACGCAGCTCAAAGACCCGTTTGACCGTGCTGGCCTTCTCTTCATCCAAGGTAAGGGCTTTGTCGCCTACGTTACTAGCGCCTTGTAACCGATTGGTGCTTTGCCTCCTGCATAGCCCCTTAGCGGGCCTTAGTAATTGTAACGAAATAAACTAGGTAATTTTTTATATTAGAAATACTCTATTAAGTTGTATGGATCAATTGAGCGATATAAAACGTAGGTATAACTTAATCAAACCATTTTTTAATGAAAAGGCAAGACGATTATTTC